>JBEKVM010000050.1:0-34219 GCA_049513975.1 Verrucomicrobiota bacterium
AAGCCGGTGAAATCGAGTCAAAAGAAATTTTTGTTTTTCTTGAACGCAAACCCGCTGCCGCCCGTCTCACTTCGATACCTCAACAGGCAAAGTCAAATTCCATTCCGACAGGCTGCTAGCGCCCCAGGCGCAACGCGACCTTGCGCGCCAGGAGGTTTTGGAATCGAGAGTTGCACCATTTTACCCCGCCGTCACTGGCGGGTCATCCTGGCATTTTCCTTCCCTGGCCGCCCGGTTTATGGTAAGTAAATGCCGTGTACCTGGACTTTTACGGGCTGAAGGAACCGCCTTTTAACATTACGCCGAATCCGCGGTTCCTGTTTTTCAGCGCCAAGCATCGCGAAGCCTTCAATCATCTGCTTTACGGCATTCGCGAGCGCAAGGGCTTTGTCCAGTTGACCGGGGAAGTTGGCTCGGGCAAGACCACCCTGTGCCGGGCGCTGCTCGAGCAATTGGGCCCCCAGTTCTCCACCGCCCTCATTCTCAATCCCGTGCTGGACGCCGACCAGCTCATGAAGGCCATCGCCATGGAACTGGGATTGCAGGTCAAGGGAATGGACCGCCTGGAAACGGTGGCCGAGATCAACCGCTTCCTCCTCCAGCAGGTGGAGCGGGGCAAGGACACCGTCCTTATTATTGACGAAGCGCAGGACCTCACCCGCGAACTCCTCGAACAGGTCCGCCTCCTTTCCAATCTGGAAACCGACGAGCGCAAGCTCCTCCAGATTGTCCTGATGGGCCAGCCCGAATTGCGCGACCGCCTCAACGAGCACAGCCTCCGCCAGTTGCGCCAGCGCATCAGCATCCGCTACCATCTTCATCCGTTGCGCCACGGCGAGATCAGCCAGTACATCCAGCACCGCCTGCAAGTTTCCGGGGCCAACGGCGCGCCTTATTTCACCGGCCCGGCCGTCTGGCGCATCTACCGCTACAGCGCCGGCATCCCCCGCCTGATCAACACCGTCTGCGACAAATGCCTGCTGGCCGGCTACGTCCAGCAGCGGGACAAAATTGATTTCCGCATGGTGGGCACGGCTGTCCGCGAATTGGAAGGGCGCATCAAGGTATGAGCCTGATCAACGACGCGCTCAAGCGCGCCAGCCAGTCCGAAAAAAACCGTCCGCGCGACCCCGGCGCGCACGCCGCCATGCAGCCGGCGCCTGAGTCCCGCCGTTCCCTTGTCCCGGCGCTGGCCGGGGTTTGCATATTTATTTTGTTGGTCATGGCAGGCTGGTTGGTTTGGCGTTCCTTTCCTCATCGCGCCAATCCCCAGCCCTTCGTCGCTTCAGTGAAGGAGCTCCCGCCCGTGGTGGTGATGCCCCCGCCGCCCAAGGTTGATCCCGCTCCCGTCCCGGCTAGGCCACCTGTGCCCGCGCCCGCCCAGCCTGAACCCGTTCCGGTTCCAGCGCCTGCGCCCCTGCCGTTTCCCGAGTTGAAACTGCAGGGCATTTACTACAACCGCACCAATCCGAAAGCGGCCATCAACGGCCAAATCCGCGCGCAAAACGAACAAATCGGCGATGTCCGCATCCTCACCATCACCCAAAACAAAGTGACCGTGGAATGGAACGGGCAGACCAGGGACTTGAATTTGGGAGGGGAGTGAGTTACCAGAAGAGGGTTCAATCCGCGAATTTCGCGAATTAACGCGAATTGTAACGGCGGAAAGCAGTCGGCGAGGGCGCCGACTGGCACACGCGAGGGCGCGTGTGCTCCCCGGAATGCTTCGCAAAATTCGCGGATGAAATTTATTTATGGATAACGAACACAAATCGCCCGACGACCGCCAGAAGATGACCGACCTGGAACGCCTCCGCCATTCCTGCGCCCATGTCATGGCCACCGCCATCCTCCGCCTCTGGCCCGAGGCCCAATTCGCCGCCGGGCCGCCCGTCGAAAACGGTTTCTATTACGATGTCGAACTGCCGCACCGCATCACGCCGGAGGACTTTTCGACAATCGAGGCCGAGATGAAAAAGGAAATCAAGGCCAACCACACTTTCGAGAAAATGACCGTCGCCCGCGAGCAGGCCCTGCGCGACTCGGAAAGCGGACGCCTCGGCGCGCTGGCCGAGCGGCCCGGCCAGCCGAGCAAATTCAAAATCGGCAATCTGGCGGACATCCCGGAAGGCGAGCAGATCACCTATTTCAAGAACGGCGATTTCCTGGACCTCTGCGCCGGGCCGCACGTCATGCGCACCGGCAACATCGGGGCGTTCAAGCTCACCACCGTCGCCAGCGCCTACTACAAAGGCGACGAAAAGAATCCGCAGCTCCAGCGCATCTACGGCACGGCCTTCAAAAACAAGACCGAGATGGACGCCTATTTCGCGATGGTGGAAGAAGCCAAGCGGCGCGACCACAGAAAGATCGGCCAGGAAATGGGCCTGTTCGCGATGGACGCCGAATACGTCGGCCCCGGCCTCCCGCTCTGGCTGCCAAAAGGCACCGCGATTTTGGAGGAGTTGGAAAAGCTGGCGAAGGAAACTGAGTTTGCGGCGGGATATGTGCGGGTAAAGACCCCGCACATAGCGAAAGAGAAAATGTATCTGACTTCCGGGCATTTGCCTCTGCTTTATGCGGATTCGATGTTTCCGCCGATGAAATTGGTGGAAAATTCCAAAGAAAGTTGGTCAAGCAATGCACAACACAGATTGGAACAAGATTACTCGCAAAAGGTTGCGGATTTTGTCGCGCCCGACTTGAAATCATTTATTAAACCGGGTGTATCGGAAGACGAAGTGGAAAAATTTCTCAGGAAGAAGTTAGAAGATTTGCCAGACGAATACCATGCGAGGCTTCACAAGTGTGCTGAATCAGATTTTCTTTGGAAGATTATTGAAACTGCGATGCCAACGGAAGGAGAGCGCTATTACCTCAAAGCCATGAATTGTCCGCACCACCACCGCATTTTTGCGGCGGAGCCGCGGAGTTACCGGGATTTGCCGTTGCGCCTCGCGGAATACGGCACCAATTATCGCTACGAGCAATCCGGTGAGTTGTTCGGCCTGATGCGCGTGCGCATGTTGAACATGAACGACGCCCACATTTACTGCACCGCGGAACAATTCGCGCAGGAGTTCAACGCCGTCAACGAACTGTATCTCAAGTATTTCAAGATTTTCGGCATCGAAAAACACGTCATGCGCTTCAGCACGCACGACCCGGCCAAGCTCGGCCAGAAATTCGTCAACGAACCGGCCCTCTGGATTCAGACCGAGAACATGGTGCGCGACGTGCTTAAAAACAGCGGCATCCCCTATGTCGAAGTCCCCAACGAAGCGGCCTTTTACGGGCCGAAAATTGACGTGCAAGTCTGGAGCGTCATCGGCCGCGAATTCACGCTGGCAACGAACCAAGTGGATTTCGCCGTCCCCGCCAGATTCGGCCTCACCTACCGCGACAAGGACAACACCGACAAGACGCCGCTCTGCATCCACCGCGCTCCGCTGGGCACGCACGAGCGTTTCATCGGTTTCCTCATCGAGCATTACGCCGGCAATTTCCCCTTGTGGCTGGCCCCCGAACAAGTGCGCGTCCTGACCATCGGCGACGACGAAAAAATCGTCGCTTATGCCAAGTCAATAATAGCCGAACTCCGCGCCAAACAGGTCCGGGCGGAGGGCGATTTCGGCACCGACAAAATCAACGGCAAAATCCAGCGGGCGGAGGAGGCGAAAGTCCACACCATGCTGGTGATTGGCCAGCGCGACCTGGAGGCCGGCCAGGTGAGCGTGCGCGTCCACGGCAAAGGCAACCAGGGCGCCAAGCCCAAGGCCGAAGTGGTGGCCGCCATTCTAACCTCAATCAGCGAGCGGCTACCGTAAGAGCACGACCCCCGGGATTTGCATAGTCTATGGAGTGCGGCGGCTTGCCGCCGCTGTGGAAAGCGGGAGCAAGCTCCCGCACTCCAAATCCGACTGCCTCAGCCGGTGACCCGCAACAGCGGAGATCGGGGCCGCGATCAATAATGCGAAAGGATGCGGTAGAATTCGACCGGGCCGTTGGTGGCGGGGATGTTCACGGTTTTCAGGGTCCCGTCGCCGAGAATGTCAGCGCGCGGCCGCCAGCCGCCCGGAGCCAGGTTGGTGCTGGACTGGACGGTGTTGATAACGCCGACTTGGGAAAGGAACTGAAATTGGTTGGTGCCGCCCGCCGCCTGCGCCTGGATCAATTGCACCGGCGCCAGCGGCGCTCCAACCAAGAACAGCGAGTAGGTGAAGGAACTCAAATTCAGATGAGTGGTGAAGGTGGCCATGGGCGTTCCCACCTGGTTGGTGGGAGTGGCGAAGGCCGCTTGCGGAAGGTCGTTGGTGTTGAAGGTAACTTCAAAACGGTTGGTTCCAGAATTCAATGCCGGCGGCGAGGGCCAGGTGGTGGCTGTTCCCGGCAAGGTCGTGTTTCCTTCGTTCGCCCCGCCCGGCACGTAAACATTGACGAAGACAGAGGAGAAATTGGCAGGTCCAGCCCAGGAAAAGGCCGGAGTGGTGGCGATGTTGACAGCGCCGCTGGTGGGCGAAATAATCGTGACCGGCGGGAGGGTATTGGTGGTCAGTCCGCTGATCGAAATGGTGAAGGTGAACAACTGCTGGCTGGGGTCGCCTTTGTTGATGTAAAGCTGCCACTGGCCGTTGGTGCATTCGCTGATGACGTCATCCAGTGTGCCCATCTCTACTGAACTGGATTCCCCGCTTGAGGGCGACTGGGTTGAATAGAAGAGTCCAGTGGGCGAACTGACGCTATTGGTGGTGAGGAGAGGGGGAGTGGCCACGCTAAAAGAAGGAAAGAGAAGATAATACTCGCCGTAAATCGGATCCTCCGCCCGGGTAATGGCCAGGGTCAGATCCACCGAAACCGGGCTGTAGCTGCCCAGGAAGGCGGCGTTGGTCAGCGCCAGGCCGGGATTGTTGTCAAGATAAGTCACCTCGTCCTGGCGCAAAACCCGGTTGTAAATCTGGAGGTCGTCCAGCAGTCCGACATATCCGTCGTAGCCATTCTGCGCCGGACTCGACGGGTCCGGATTGCTGGAGTCGGTGACGCACCCCAGGACAAGCAACTGAGGGGCGTTCAACAAGCCGGTCACGCCCGTATCCGACACGTCGAGCGAACCGTCAATAAAGATTTGTTTCAAACCGGAGGACTGGTCCCGCGTCACCACGACGTGGTGCCAGGAGTTGTCGTTCACGGAAGTTGCAGAGTACAACGGGTCGTCGCTGGTTCCGCCGGTGTTGAAGACGATCACTCCGCCGCTCAAACCCACCGGAACTAAATCGTAGGCCAGACCGGGGACATCGGCCGCGACGATGCCGGCGCCGCCCCCGAGGAAACCGTTGCCGGGCGAACCCATGTCCTGGCCGGTGTTGACCCAAAGGGAGATCGAGAAATTGGAGGCCACGACCGGCAACAGGCTGGCGGGGGCGGACAGAAAGCTGCCGCCGTCGAAGGAGACAGAACCGGCCCCGGCCACGCTGTCCGAGCTGATGGCGGGGCCGGCCCCGCCGGCAAAAGAACCGGCCAGCACCAGATTGTTGCCGTTGCCGGAGACATCGGCCGCCGTCGCGACGCCTTCATCAAAGTCGTAGTAGGCCACCAGGCCGCTGCCGGAGTAGTTGCCCACCGTCAGGCCGGGGTTTTGTAAAAGATAAGCCACTTCCTGGCCGGACAGAACGCCGGAATAAATCTGCACGTCATCCAGCAACCCGGTGTAGCTGTCGCCCAGGACGCCGCCGATGGAAAAATAATCGGTGTCGCCGTTCAGGAAGTCCAGGCTGCCCGTCTCGGAAGCGTCCTGCGCCCCGTTGATATAGATGAGTTTTTGTCCGGTGGTTTGATCCCGCGTCACCACCACATGGACGTAGGTGTTGTTATTGTTGACCACAGAGGTGACGGAATGGAGGGTGCTGCCCTGGCCGGCGGCATCGCCGGTATAGAACGCCAGCTTGCTTCCCGTGATCGCCACGGGAATTACTCCATCGGCCTGGGAATCGGCATTGAAGGCATAGATGACGATGGACCCGTTCTGGGCGTTATCGCCGTCGTTGCCCGTGAGGTTGGCGGTGTTGAGCCAGAGCGAGACGGAAAAACTGCCGGCCAGCGTCGAAACCAAATTGGCGAAGAGATTCCCCGGGTCGGTGTAATAGGCTGCCAGACTGCTGTAGCCGTAAAACTGGATGGCTCCCCCTCCCGCGACCGCATCCGTGCTGGAGCTTTGGAAGACGCCGCTGCCCCAAGAACTGGCGTTGCCGTTAAAATTATTGCCGTTTCCGGAAGAATCCGTGCCCGACACATCACCATGGTCGAACGTGTAGTGGGCAACCAGAGTGTGTCCTTGCGTCCCGGGGCCCGTCCCGGTCGAGCCTCCGCCGATGGAGAACTCCGAGCCATTGTAGGTTTCCAAGGTGGCCGTGGAAACCCATCCCGGAATGGGTTGGGAGGAGCCGTCCAGCGGGGTGGAGGCGACGACCAGGGCGGTGGCGTTGCTGGTGTAGTTGACGCCAAAGGTGTTGGTGCCGTTGGGAAGCGCCACCGGGGGGACCCATGACGTTTGCGCCGGGGGCAGTGCCGCTGTGGCCACGTTATAGCCGGTGCCGCTGGCGTCGTTGGTGAAGTCCCTCACGGTGAGCGATCCCGTCCACGCCGAGGGCCCTTGCCAGGTAAAATTCGGTTGGCTTGCCACATTGGATGATCCTGGCGTTGGGAAAGTGATCACCGCCTCAGGAAGCAGATCGGCGGGCAGAACAGGCGCGCTCACGGTGAAGGTGTAAGTGTTCGTGCTCGTTGCGTTGGTGACAACCAGGGTCCAGTTGCCATTGGTGATGGACTGCATCAATGTGGCAAAGTCGCTGGTGCTGGTCCCGCCGCCACCGATATAATTGACGTTCGTGCCGTCGGACTGGTACTGGAGGGTGCTTCCGGCGGCGGCGGACTGGGGAGTGGAAATGGTATAGGTCCCGACGGGCAAACCGCCGGGGGGCGTCGCGTTGTTGGCGCTCAGATACGCGAAAACAAAATAAAAGTTGTTGTTGTTGTAAAGATGGAGATCTACCGTCACCCCGGCGCGCGCGGCGGGAAGGCCGGCCGCCAGGGCGGCGAACAGAAACCAAAGGCGGAACAATGGACGCAGGCGGAACAAATCAAGTGAATTTATCATGGTGAAGGAGGGCGTTCAATTCCAGACGCAAGCCGCTTGCCGCCCCGCCTGTTGAGGCGGGAATCCCGGTTTTTTTCAATGACGACGTCACAAGCGATTCGCGCGATGGCATCAACTCCATAAATTACCAGAGCTAATCACACCCCGCCATCTAATTCGCACAGAATCCGCCTCCTTTTTTGCTCCACCCGCCTGTTTCATCCCTGAATTGGACAGGAAAACGGGCGGATGAATCCGATTTTGCGGAGGCCGGGAGCATGAGGTGGCCGGGAGGAGGAGGGAGGCGGCGGGCGTTTGTCACACAATTGTAACACCACCGACCTTGATTTGTAACATCAGGCCTTTAGAAAGGTGGAAATAATTCGTCAAGCACATCTAATAACCATAAAAACCATGAATCTAAAAAGGAAGATCGCGGTCATTTTGGCCGGAACGGCGGCGGGCCTGGCGCTGGCCACCCCGGGCGCGGCCCAAGTAACCGCGGACGCGCTGCTGAACAAATTGGTGGAGCGGGGCATTTTGAAAGCCGACGAGGCGGCGGAACTCAAGGAGGAAGGTCTCACCAATAATGCGGAAGGCAACAAGTTCAAGCTCAGCAATGCCATCAAGAGCATGGAGTTGTTCGGCGATCTGCGGTTTCGTTATGAATACCGCACCGCCCAGCTCGGGCCGGAAACAACCCACGCGGGAGACTACGACACGGCCAACCGCTGGCGTTACGCCCTGCGCATCGGCTTGCGCGGCGATCTGACCGATGATTTCTACTATGGGCTGCGGCTGGAGACCGGAGCCAATGAGCGGTCAACGTGGAATACGCTCGGCAACGCCAGCGGCGGCCAGTCCCCCTATTACGGACCGTTCAGCAAGGCCAATAACTACAGCCTTTTCATCGGGCTGGCCTACCTGGGGTGGCGTCCGACCCCGTGGCTGGATGTCTCCATCGGCCGGGTGCCGCAACCGTTCTATACGACGCCGATGGTGTGGGATTCGGATTACACCCCGGAAGGAGCCGTGGAAAAGCTCAAGTTCACCGTGGGCCAGGCCGATCTGTTCGCCACCTTTGGACAATTGGTGTATCAGGACACCACGCCGGGCAGCGGTTCGGCGATTCTGGGCACCGCGGTCCCAAATTCGGATAACAACGCCTACCTGATGTCGTGGCAGGCGGGCGTGAACTACCACATCAACAAGGATGTTTCCGCCAAGATCGCGCCGGTTCTCTACAGTTATGTGGGGCATGGGAGCGGCAGCGCCGGGTTTTATGGTCCGTTTGTCGGGCAGGGCGAACCCAACGGGCTGCAGTTCGCCAGCCTGACGACCGGCACCAGCACCTTGCCTGGATTGGCGGCGGGCAGCTACAACCAGACCGGTATTAACAACCTGTTTATTCTTGAATTGCCCGAGGAAGTGAACTTCAAACTCGGCTCGCTGGATGCCAGGGTGTTCGGCGATTTCGGTGTGAACCTGGAGGGCGATCAACGGGCCAGGGCGGCTTTCAACGGCGCCCCCGCCGCGTTCCCCGGCGGCGTGCAATTGGGCCAGGACAAGGCTTACCAGGCCGGCCTGGCGGTGGGCAATAATCTGGGCCTGGCTTATGGCGCAACCGCGAAAAAGGGGACATGGGAGGCGCGGGCCTACTGGCAGCATGTCGAGCAATACGCGCTGGACCCCAACCTGCTGGATTCGGACTTCTTTGAAGGCCGCGGCAACCTGGAAGGCCTCTACACCGCGTTCGCCTACAGTATTTCCGACGCGGTCATCGGCACGGTCCGCTACGGTTGGGCCGAGCGCATTAACAAGAACCTGGGCACCGGCGGCTACAATGCCGACTTGCCCCTGCCCAACCCGGTCAACAAGTACCAGGTCCTCCAGGTGGATGTGACCTGGAAATTCTAATTCATGAAAACAGGCCGCAGGCCTGAAAAAATCCGGATCACAGTTCCTTCTTTGATCAGATCGGGCGGAGGAGAAGAAGGGCCTGGGCTGGCTGGTCCGCCGTTGGCCTGGCAGGGCTCCCGCGCCAGGACCGGAGAACAGGCGGTTCTGTCACCCAATTGTCACAGTGCTTGCGTTGACGAAAATTGAGCCGGCGGCCTATCGTGGCTGTCAGTAGAAAAACCATAAAAAATATGACCCATCAAAAAACTCTGGCCGCCATCCTGGGAATCGCCCTGCTGGCGGGTTGCGGCCAAAAGGCTTCCGAGCAGTTGCTCATCAACGGGGCAGGCGCTTCTTTTCCGTACCCGATTTATGCCAAGTGGTCCTTTGAATACCGCAAAGTGGATCCGACCGTCAGCATTAACTATCAGTCCATCGGCTCGGGGGGCGGGCAGAAATCAATCCAGGACGGGACGGTTGATTTTGGGGCGTCGGACGGCCCGATGAGCGACGAAAGCCTGGCCAAGGCGCCGGCAAAAATCCTGCACATACCGACCGTGGCCGGGGCGGACGTGCTGGCTTACAATCTTCCCGGCAATCCGCCCCTGCAATTGGACGGGCCGGCCATCGCCGCCATTTTTCTGGGAAGAATCACCAAGTGGAACGATGCCAAAATCGCGGAGCAGAATCCGGGCACAACCTTGCCGGCCACGGACATTGTGGTGGTGCATCGGTCGGATGGCAGCGGCACGACCTTCATTTTTGTGGATTACCTGAGCAGCATCAGCCAGGAATGGGAAACCAGCGTGGGCCGGGGCACGGCGGTAAAATGGCCGGCCGGCCAGGGGGCCAAAGGCAACGAAGGGGTGACCGAACAAGTCAAACAAATGCCAGGCTCCATCGGCTACGTGGAACTGGTTTATGCCGTCCAACAAAAGCTGCCCTTCGCCAGCGTCAAAAACGCGGCGGGCCATTATGTCGTCCCCTCCATCGAGTCGGTCACCGCGGCGCTGGCCACGGCCAACATTCCCGGGGATTTCCGTTTCTCCATGGTCAATCCGCCGGGGGAGAAGGCCTATCCGATTGCCGGCACGACCTGGTTGCTGGTTTACCAGAAGCAGGCCAACGCGGAAAAGGGAAAGAAACTGGTGGAGTTTCTCAAGTGGGCGGAAACCAAGGGTCAGGCCATGGCCCCGCCGCTTAATTATGCCCCGTTGCCGGACGAGCTTTCCAAGCGTGTTCTCAAAGAGATTGATTCGATCACGTATTGAATTTAGGGTTTGCCCGGTGGGCGGTGCCGGTGGTTGGGATCGGGAAAAGCGCCGCTCGCGCAGGCAGAAATCAGTCTTATGAACTCAGCCGCAGTTTCAGGCAAAAACGGATCGTCCGCGAGGATCGCCCTGGCCCCTCCGGGCAAGGCCGGCGACAAGGTCTTCCGGCTGCTGACCTGGCTGATGGCGATGATGGTGCTGGTGCTGTTGGCGCTGGTGGGATGGACCCTCTGTAAAGGCTCGGCGCCTTCCATGACCAAGTTTGGCTGGCATTTCTTTAATCGGTCCAACTGGGACCCGGTCAGCGGGGACTTTGGGGCGTTGACGTTTATTTACGGGACGTTTATCTCCTCCTTCATCGGGCTTCTCATCGCGCTGCCGCTGAGCCTGGCGACGGCGGTTTATCTGACCGAACTGGCCCCGGGCTGGGTGCGGCAACCGGCCATCTCCATGATTGAGATGCTGGCTGCCATTCCCAGCGTGGTCATCGGTCTTTGGGGCATCGTCGTGCTGGTGCCCTGGCTGCGGGATGGCCCGTATCCGCTCCTCCTGAAGCATTTTGCTTTTCTGCGGATCTTCGGCGGGCCGACCACCGGATTCTGCATTTTCACGGCGGCCGCGATCATTGCGATCATGATCCTGCCCATCATCACCTCCATCTCGCGGGAGGTTCTCCGCGCCGTGCCCGATTCACAGCGGGAAGCGGCCTTTGCCTTGGGGGCAACCCGCTGGGAAGTAACGCGGCTGGCTGTTTTGCGGTATTCGACACGCGGGATCTTTGGCGCCGCCATGCTGGGGCTGGGCCGGGCGCTGGGGGAAACGATGGCGGTGACGATGGTGATCGGCAACGCGGACGTCATCTCGACCTCGCTGCTTTCGCCCGGCAACACCCTGGCCAGCAAGATTGCCAATGAATATGCCGAGACTTCGGCCTTTTCCAATAAGGGCATTAATCTGAGCGCGCTATTTGAACTGGGGCTGATGTTGCTCCTGGTCACGGTGGTCACCAACATCCTGGCGCGCCTGTTGATCGGCGCGATGGGGGCGCGCCAAACCGCGGCAACCTGAGCGCCATGAACCGTTGCTATCATCACTGGAGAAAGATCAAAAGTTCCGGCGTGTCGGCGCTGTGCCTGATTTGTGCCGTGGTCGTGATCGCGCCGCTGGCCTTCGTCCTCTTTGACTGCTTGAAGAAGGGGGCCAGTTCGCTCGACCTTGCCTTTTTCACGCAGTTGCCCAACCCCCCGGGAGAATCCGGCGGCGGCATGGCCAATGCCATCCTCGGCAGCCTGACCTTGCTCGGATTGGCCGGGCTGATCGGCATCCCGGTTGGAGTGCTGGGGGGTATTTATCTTTCCGAGTTCGGGTCGCCGCGGATGAATTGGGCGGTTCGTTTCGCGGCGGACATCCTCAATGGCACGCCCTCCATCGTCTGGGGCATTGTGGTCTATGCCCTGGTCGTGCTGCCGATTACCGGTTATTCGGCTTATGCGGCCGGACTGGCGCTGGGTTTCATGATGATCCCGCTCATCATCCGCACCACCGAGGAAATGCTGGTGCTGGTGCCCAACAGCTACCGCGAAGCGGCCTTTGCCCTGGGCATCCCGCATTGGAGAATTGTGCTCAACATCGTCCTCAAAACGGCGGGCAAGGGAATTATTACAGGCATCCTGCTGGCGGCGGCGCGGGTGGCGGGCGAAACCGCGCCCCTGCTCTTCACGGCTCTTGGCAACGATTCCTGGAGCCACAATCTTTCCCAGCCGATTGAGGCGTTGCCCCATAAGATTTTCATCTATGCCACTTCGCCTTATGGTGACTGGGTCCGGCAGGCTTGGGCGGGGGCGCTGGTCTTGATTCTGTTCGTCCTGGCCCTCAATATTGGGGTGAGATTGATGACCCGCGGCAGCGCACCCCATCTGGCAAGATAAGAATTGCATGACCAAAGACACCCAGTTGCCCGCGTTGAAATCCGCGCCACCGGCCCCGGCTCCGGTTCCGCCCGCAGCCCAGGCCGCGGCGGCGGGAACGGCCGCGACCTTTGACGTGCGGCAGCTCAACGTCTGGTTTGGCAGCCATCATGTCTTGCGCAACGTGTCGCTGGAAATCCTGCCCAAAGCCGTCACGGCGATCATTGGCCCCAGCGGCTGCGGGAAATCCACTTTTCTGCGGAGCCTCAACCGCATGCACGATCTGGTGCCGATAGCGAGGGTGGAAGGCCGCATCACCTTGTTTGGCGAGGACTTGTACGGGCGGGGCGTGGACGCGACCCTGGTGCGGCGGCGGGTGGGGATGGTGTTCCAGAAATCAAATCCGTTCCCCACCATGAGCGTCGCGGAAAATGTGACCGTCGGGCTGCGGCTCAACGGCCTGCGCCAGAAGGACCTCCTCCTGGAGCGGATGGAACGCTCCCTGCGCATGGCGGCGCTTTGGGACGAAGTCAAGGACCGGCTCAACGCCAACGCCTTGAGCCTTTCCGGCGGGCAGCAGCAACGCTTGTGCATCGCGCGCGCGCTGGCGATTGAACCGGAAGTGCTGCTCATGGACGAGCCGGCCTCGGCGCTGGACCCGCTGGCCACGGCCAAGATCGAGGAATTGATTCTGCAGTTGAAACAGGACTACACCATTGTTATCGTCACCCACAACATGCAACAGGCCGCGCGCATTTCCGGCCATACCGCCTTCTTTTACCTGGGGGAGTTGATTGAATTTGACCAGACGAACCGGATTTTCACCAACCCCAAACAAAAGCAAACCGAGGATTATGTGACGGGGCGCTTTGGTTGAGCCAGGGTGAGGATTGATTATGACAAGACATTTTGACGAGGAACTGGCCAAGTTCAAGGAAACCCTGCTGACCATGGGCAGTTACGCGGAGAGTTCCGTCGGCCAGGCCATCCAGGCGGTGACCGACCGCAACGACAAGCTGGCCGAGCAGGTCCAGCACAACGACGACATCATGGACCGGTATGAGATGGAGATTGACGACATGGCCATCAACCTGCTGGCCAAGGCGCCCCTGGCCACGGACCTGCGGCTGATCACGGTGGCGATGAAGATCTCGCAGAACCTGGAGCGCATCGGCGACGAGGCGACCACCATCGCCCGGCGCGCGCTGGAGTTGAACGGCGAGCCGCAACTCAAGAGCTACATTGACATTCCCCGCATGGCCGCCATCGCCCTGGGCATGCTCAAGGAATCGCTGGATGCCTTTGTCAACAAAGAACCGGAAAAAGCCCGCACCGTCATCCCGCGCGACAAGGAGGTGGACGCTCTCAACCGCCAGCTTTACCGCGAACTGTCCAGCTTCATGGTGGAGAATCCGGCCACCATCACCCGCTGTTTGAACCTGATGACCGTTTCCAAGAGTTTGGAACGCGTGGCCGACCACGCCACCAATATCGCCGAGGAGGTCGTTTATCTGTGCGAGGCGCGCGATATCCGCCACGAAGCCAACCTGCCGCTGCCATGAACCTTTTTTTCCTCCGCCACGCCAAGGCCTGTCCCCGCGGCCCCAAATACCGCCCGGACAGCAAGCGTCCGCTGACGCGCGAAGGGGAAAGAACCCTGCGCGAAGTGGCCCGGGGCATTCAGAGGCAGGATTTGGCCTTCGACCTGATTCTGGCCAGTCCTTACCTGCGGGCCTTGCGCACGGCGGAAATCCTGGCCGAAGCTTTCGATTCCAAAAAGCTGTTTGTCACCAACCATCTGGCGGCCGACGCCGACCCGCGGCAGGTGGTGGCGGAAATCAACGAAAACTTCGCCACCCTGGAAAACATCGTTCTGGTCGGGCACGAGCCGTTTTTGAGCGGTTTGATCTCCATTCTGCTCAGCGGGGAGCCTGGAATGAAGATTGATTTTAAGAAGGCGGCGTTGTGCAAGCTGAGCGTCGAGGACCTGCGTTTTGGGGATTGCGCCAGTCTGTGCTGGCTGCTGACCCCGCGCCAACTGGCCCGCCTGGGAAAACGCGGCCGGAAATAGAGCCGGGCCGCAGGAACCACGCTCACGGGGCGGCCACCAGGCGGTAGCCCACGCCGGGTTCTGTCAATACTAATTCAGGCCGGGCCGGATCGGCTTCCAGCTTTTCCCGCAGGTGGGCCACATAGACGCGCAGATAATGGGTTTGCTCCCCGTAGGCCGGCCCCCACACCTCCTTGAGAATCTGGCGGTGCGTCACCACTTTGCCGGCGTGGCGCACCAGCAGGCGCAAAAACGAATACTCCGTCGGCGTCATTTTGATTTCCCGGCCCTTGAGCGTGACCCGGCGCGCCGCCAGATCCACCTCCAGGTCGCCGGAGCGGAACACGGCGCTGTCGGCCTCCGGCTGGGCGCGGCGCCGCACCACCCGCAGGCGGGCCAGCAACTCGGCGGTGCTGAAGGGCTTGGTCATGTAATCGTCCGCCCCGTTGTCCAGGGCGGAAACCTTGTCCACATCGCCTTCCTGCACGGAGAGCACCAGGACGGGGGCGCGGCTCCATTCGCGCAGGCGTTTCAACACGGTCAGGCCGTCCATGCCCGGCAGGCCCAGATCCAGGATGATGACATCGGGATTGCGCTGGGCCGCCTCGGCCAGGCCGTCCGGGCCGTTGGCCGCCTCCAGCACGCGGTAGCCGTTGGCCTCGAGGGTGACGCGCAGGAGGCGGCGGATTTGCACTTCGTCGTCAACAATCAGGACCGAGTGGGTGGCAGGGGGGGGTTCGCTCATGCGACCGGCTCCAGGCTGGGTTCGGGGGTGCTTTCCACCGGCAAATAAATGGTGAACTGGGCGCCGCCGCCGTCCCGGTTGCGGGCCTCGACCCGGCCGCCGTGGGCTTCCACAAAACCTTTGACAATGGATAATCCCAGGCCGGTGCCGCCGGGCGGCGCGCCGGGAACGCGATAGAATTTCTCGAAAACGTGCGGCAGGCTTTCCGGCGGCAGCCCCGGCCCGCGATCGGCCACCGTGAGGGAGACTTCCCCCGCCCCGCCCGCCGCCGAGATTTCCACGGGCGTTCCCCCGGCGGTGTAAGCGGCGGCGTTGAGGAGAAGATTGTTCAGGGCCTGCTCCATCAGGACAAAATCCATCCGCACCAGGGGCAGCCCCTTGGGCAGTTGCACCTTGACCGGGTGCCGGGCCAGTTCGGTTTCATTGCGGCGCAAGGCGACGTTGACCAGGTCCGTCAGGTCGCACCATTCCAGGCGGGGCTTGACCTTGCCGGACTCCAGGCGGGTCATGTCAAGCAAATTGCCCACGAGGCGGTTGAGGCGGGCGGCGCTTTCCTGGATTTCCCCCGCCAGGGTTTTTTGCAGGGCGGGCTGGCCGCCGGGCTGGAAAGCGGCCAGGGTGCTGGCGGCGGCGGTGATGGCGGCAATGGGGGTGCGCAGCTCGTGGGAAATGGAGTTGAGCAGGGCCTTGCTCAATTTCTCCGATTCCGCCAGCAACCGCGCCTGCTCGGCCTCGGCGTCCAGGCGGAAACGGTCCAGCACCAGGGCCGTCTGCCGGGCAAAGGCGTCGAGCAGATCGCGCTGTTCCAGAGTCGGCGGCTGCTCGCCCGGCAGATTCACGGCGATGACGCCGACGGCGCCGCGATTGGTGGTCAGCGGCATGTAAACCGCCCCGGCGGAGGGCAGGTTGTCGGTGAAACGGCCGGCCGCCTTGCCGAAGCGAAAGGCCCACGCCGCCACGCCGTGTTCTTTTTCCGAAATGGAAAACATGCTGGCGGGATGGGCCGTGCGGGAGAGGCCGCCGGTGGCGTCGCGCAAGAGCAAGGCCACGTCGCTTTTAAAAGCCTGGGCCACCTGGCGCACCAGCCTTCGCGCCATGTCGTCCACGTCCGCCGCGGCGGCCAGGTCGCGGGTCAGCAGGTACAAGGCGGTGGAGCGTTCCTCGCGGCGGCTCTCCGCCCGTTCCTGCCAGCGGAGGCGCGCCACCAACTGGCCCATGACAATGGCCACCACGAAGTACATGGCAAACATCATCACGTCCGTCAACTGCGTCATTTTCAGGGAGAACCGGGGCGTTGTAAAGAAGAAATCCCACAACAGCGCGCTGGCCGTGGCGGTGAGCAAGGTGGGGCCGCGCCCGACAAAGCAGGCTTGCGCCACCACCCCCAGCAAATAGACCAGGGCCAGGGCCTGCGTCTCCACCCGGAGCGCTGTTTGCAGAACGGCGTTCAAGACGGTGCAGCCGCCCACCATGGCCAGGGCGGCCAGGTACTGCTGCGGCGGGGAGTGTTCCAACCCCAGCCCCCGCCCGCGCCGGGCGGTCTGGGTGATTTCCGAGGCCTCGGGCCGCACCACATGCAGGTCAATATGGCCGCTGTCCCGCACCAGGCGGCGGAGCAGGCGGGCGCCGCGCCAGCGGTCCAACAGCCGGCCCCCGCCCGGCTTGCCCACAATGATTTGGGTGGCGTTTTGCTGTTCTGCCACGCGCAAAAGTCCGCGGGCGATGTCCGCGTCGGCCGTGGTCACCACTTCGGCCCCAAGTTCCCGCGCCAGGGCCAGATGCCGGGTCAGCCGGGCCTGGTCCTCTTCGGACAAGGACTGCGGCTGCTCGACATAAACGGCCAGCCACGGGCAGTCGTAGCTGTCGGCCAAACGCCGGGTCCAACGGATCATGTGCGGGGAATAGGGACTGGCACTGACGGCCACGAGCAGGCGGTGGCCGGATTTCCACGGCCCGGTAATTTGCATGGCCTGCAAATAATCATGCACCTCCTGGCCGACGTGCTCCGCCGCCAGGCGGAGGGCCATTTCGCGGAGTGCATTCAAATTGCCCTCGCGAAAGAAATTCATCATGGCCAGTTCCGCCCGCTCCGGCATATAGACTTTCCCTTCATCCAGGCGCTGGAGCAATTCGTCGGGCGGCAGGTCAATCAACTCGATCTCGGCCCCGTCCAGCACGCTGTCCGGGACGGTTTCATGCACGGTGGAGCCGGTGATCTGCCGCACGGTGTCCACCCGGCTTTCCGCGTGCTGCACATTCATGGTGGTGAACACGTCAATGCCGGCATCGAGCAATTCGATCACATCCTGGTAACGCTTGGCGTGACGGGAGCCGGGGATGTTGGTGTGGGCCAGCTCATCCACCAGCGCCAACTGCGGGCGGCGCGCCAGCAGCGCGTCCAGGTCCATCTCCTCCAGCATGACGCCGCGATACTCCGCCCGGCGGCGCGGGATGACGGGCAGCCCGGCCACCAAGGCGTCGGTCTCCTTGCGTCCGTGCGTCTCGACATACCCGATGACGACGTCGCGTCCCTCGCGCTGGGCGCGCTGGGCGGCGCGGAGCATGGAGTAAGTTTTGCCGACGCCGGCGGCCATGCCAAGGAAGACCTTGAACTTGCCGCGTTTTTTTGCGGCCTCGGTTTTTTGGATGGCGGCCAGCAACGCATCGGGATCGGGACGATAATCGTCTGCCATGAGCCAAAGCCTATCATGCCGGATTGGGAATGGCGAGTGATTGCGACAGGCCGTGGAGCGCAAATGCAGAATGCAGAATGCAAAATGGGAAGCTGGGCGTTATCGTTAATGATCAGGGGGTAACCCTCCTTCGCTGAAGCTACGGAGGGCAGGCCCGCTTTCGCCAAGCCTCGGGCTCGGCATGGCCGCATCTCCACGCACTGCCGAAGCTCCTCCTCCGGCCCGTCGAAACAGGATCTTGATGATCCGTTGCCTCCAACCATTCGGGGGCCGATCAGGATCAGGAAAGGAGACGGAAAGCGTCACAAAAAAGGGGGAATGCGCCCTTGGAACCGGCTTGGCAAGCCTTGACATACATTGCCAACGCGTTATTTTGAGGACATGAAAGCGGTCACCATAAATATTTCGTTAAACCCGGAGCTGGCGGAGTTCGCCCGGTCGGACTCGGCAGCGCACGCGTTTGACTCGATGAGCGAATATATGCGCGCGCTGATCCGCAACCGGCGGCAGGAACAAATCAAGCAAGACGTGGCGTTTTTGGAAAAGGCCATCGAGGGCGCGCCCCTGGGCGATCCATCGGATGAGGAAATGGCCGAGATCGTGAAAACCCAGCATCGCCTCCGTGCTGAGAGGAAAAGGCGTGCGCGTCGTTCTTGATGCCAACGTGGTGTTTGCCGGCGTGGGCTGGCGCGGCGAGGCGCACCATTGCCTGGTGGCGATGGCCAAAAGGCAAATCACCGTTTTTGCCACGCCGGAAATTTTGGAAGAGGTCCGGGGCTTGGTGGCAGTGCGGGGAGACAAATCCCAATATCCCCCGGCCAATCTGCTGACGTGGTATTACGACCAGGTGAGGCTGGTGGAACCGTCGCCGCGGGGCAAGCCGCGCAGCCGGGATGCCAAGGATGATCCTTATCTGGCGTGCGCCTTGGCGGCGGGGGCGAAAGTCATTGTCTCGCGCGACGACGATTTGCTGGCGCTGGAAAAGCCTTTTGGAATTGACATCATCACGCCGCGCCTCCTGCTGGCCAGGCTGGCCCGGCCGATTTAAAAATACCTTCAGCAGAGCATGTTCATGCCACGGCAACGAAGAATCGAATGCGCAAGGGCTGATTATCAGGCCGTGAGCCGCGAAGGATGGAAAGGAATCGGATGCGGCCTGTTATGGCTCTTCGGGGCGCTGGCGCTCCACGCCGCCGCCGGGCCTGCCACTCCCGCCCCGGAGCTGGACGCCCTGTTCCAGCGCACCAACGGCTGGATTGGCGCGGACGCCGATTATTCCGTTCCGCTGGACAGCCGCACCACGCTGTGGCTCTTTGGCGACAGCTTCGTGGGCGAGGTGCGCGACGGCAAAAGGCGCAACGCGAAAATGATCAATAATTCGATTGCCCTGCAACCCATCGGCGGCCCGCCGCAATTCTTCTACCGCACCAACAGCCGCGGAGAGCCGGCCGCCGTCTTCACGCCGCCGGACTCGACCAACAGTTTCTTCTGGCCGTGGGACGGAATCCGCACCCGGCGCGGTTTGTTTGTGTTTCTCAGCCAAGTCCGGCACACGGATGCGAACTCGGTCTGGGGCTTCCAGGCTTTTGCCGCATGGCTGGCGTTCGTGTCCAATCCCGATGACCCGCCGGCGTCCTGGAAAATCACGGTGAAAAAGGAGCCATTTGCCGACTTTTCCAAAAAGCCGGCCACGGCCTGCGGCTGGTCGGTTGTCAAGAACCAGGATTATGTTTACGTCTATGGAACCGCCGCTCGCGCCCGTGGCGCGACCGTGGCCCGGGTGGCGGAAGAGTCCCTGGACGATTTCCGGCAGTGGCGCTTTTACAGCGCGGGCCAATGGCGGGAGGACGCGGGCGCGGCCACGGCCATTTTTTCCGACGCGCCGCCGGAAGGCACGGTGCGGTGGGTGCCGGCGCTGGGCCGGTTTGCCGCGGTCTATTCGCCGGACATTTCGGGCGACATCGTGCTGCGGGAGTCGGACACGCCGGCCGGCCCGTGGAGCGGGCGCCGGGTGATTTATCATTGTCCCGAAGCAAAACCGTCCCAGCCGCTTTTTTGTTATGCGGGCAAGGCGCACCCGGAACTGGGCGGTCCGGGCGAATTGATCGTGACCTACGCTGTCAATTCGAATAATTTCTGGGATTTGTTCAACGACCCGTCGCTCTACTGGCCGCGCTTCCTGCGCCTGCAACTCCCGCCGCGCTAGAGCGGATTAAAAAATGATGTAGCCAAAATGAAGCTCCTCCCTCTCCTCCTCAGGAGGAGAGGGCCGGGGAGAGGAGGCCGTTTGGTCGGTTTCCGTGCGGCTACAATTTTCATGAAATTGCGCTAGCGCCGCTGGTTCCTGCGTCAGAAAAGTCAATCCCCCGGCGCAATCGTCCACATTCCCCTGGGGTCGTTGGTCGTTCCTGTCCCGACGGTTTGCTGCATCGTGAGCGTGGAGACGTGGCTGTCAAAAAAGAGATAATCGAAGCGATTCCCGTGCAGTTGATAAAGCGCCAATCCTTGATTGTTCGGGTCGTTGGGATCGGTTTGAAAACACTCCCCAAGACCCTGGCCGCCACCGGCGCTGGCCGGAGCGAGGCAGAAGGAGGGCCAGACATTTCCACAGACATTGTCGCCCGCGGGTTCTTCCACAAGGTTGATCGTTCCGGCGGGGCTAATGACCACGGTGGTTTTGTAACCGGGCGCATTGTTTGTTGTGGTCGGGGCCGTCCAGTAAATGCCCACCCCGTCCACAGGGGGAGGGAGCGGCGACCCCAAGTTGGCGTAGTACTCGGGGCCAATCGCGTTCATGGCGTAAGTTCTCCTCCCCAAGGTGGGTTGCGATGCCACCCAATACGAATCAGGACCGATGTCCGACGGGCAACGCAAGATGGGAGGCGTCAGAGTCTGGTCCACGGCGCCGCTATCCGCCTGGGCTTGGCTCAGGTTGGGATTTCCGCCTATATAGGGGTGGAGGGCCGTGTCCCAAGTATATTGAGAGTTATCCGCGCCGTCGCACGCGGCCGCCGGGAACGTGTCCGCGTTGTCGCCGGCGAAAAGGACGAAGCCCACCCCAAGCTGTTTCAGGTTGGAGGCGCATTTGATCCTGTTCGCCCTTAGTTTTGCGGCCGCCAGCGTCGGCAGGAGCAGCGCCGCCAGCAGCGCGATAATGGCGATCACGACCAAGAGTTCGATCAGGGTGAAGGCGGAGCCGCTTTTTTTCCAATGCAACGTTCTTTTCATGATGCTCCTTCCGGCAAGGTGCTCGGAAAAACAACATTCCATTTCATGGGCATGGTTATGGCCCGCTCAGGCCAACAGGATAATTCGGGTTAATCCAAGCAACATAATGCCGTCCGGCGCGCAGCGCAAGAATTCTTTGCAAGATCGTTGGGCGTTTTGAATGGAGAGCTTGCCCGTGGAACGGGTTGGTCGCGCTTCATCAACAACCCGCCCGGACTCAGCGGCCGGCAACAAAGCGGTGAACAGCGATTTCGTAAAGGTGACGTGAAAATTAGCGCAACTCACACGCCTGCCGGAGGTTAGGCACTTTCGCATTTCCAAGGCATTTTCTTCTTCTTTGACATTCTCCGCCGTTTTTGTATCCTTGCCCTATATATGGCACAGATATACGCCACCACCTGCAAGTCCACGCTGGCCTTGCGACAGCGCAAACGCTTTTTGGTCTCTCAACTCAAGATCTTCCCCGACTGCCTGCGCGCCTCTTTCGTCGAGCGGTTCGCCCGCTGTGGCAAAGCCAACTGTCACTGTCATCAGGGCGGCGATAAACACGGCCCCTTCTATTTCCTGACCCAATGCCTGGCCGTCGGCAAAATCAACAAGTTCCTCCTCCCCACCCCCTCCCGGCGACAAGCCGCTCAGGACGGTATCGCCCATTACCGGCAACTCCACGATCAGATCGAGGAACTCTCCCAAATCAATGCCGAACTGCTGCGCCGGGGCGAAGATCTCACCCGTGAATAATCCTGACTTCACCCAACTCAGCCGGTTTGTGGCCTGCGCGCAAAAGCGTTTTAATCTCTCTTTGCTGGCGGGCTGCTTCGCCGACGCCCGGCCCCAGCCGGACATTCCCTCCCGCGCCGTCGGATTGAGTTTGGTCCTGGGCGAAGTGGTTCACATCCCCAGCTTGCTGCAATTACAGGAGGAAACCAAAGTGCCCCAATGGCAGCAGTGGGTGGGCTACCCGCACCCGATCAGCCACGACACTTTTGGCTATGTCAGCGAGCGCCTGGACCCGGAGCAGTTGCGCCGGGCCGGGATTTGGATCAATCACAAGCTCAAACGAGGCAAGGCGTTTGAGGCCGGCAAAATCAACGGCCTGCTGGTGGTCAGCCTGGACGCCAACGAAGAGTTTTGCAGCGACAGCCGCTCTTGCGACGATTGCTTCACCCGGCAAGTGACCTGCAAAGACGCCGAGGGCCACGAGTTCAAAAAGACCCAGTATTACCACAAACAAGTCTGCGCGCAGTTGAGCGGGCCGGAGTTGAGCGTCATTCTGGACGTGGAGCCGATGCGCCAGGGCGAAGAGGAATGCGCGGCCGCCCTGCGTCTGCTGCGCCGGATGCGGCAACAGTACGGGCCGCGATTCTTGGACGTGGTGGTGGTGGACTCCTGGTACGCCAACGGACCGTTTCTCAAAACCGTGGCGGAGGAATTGGGCTGGCCGGTCATCGCGGTGCTCAAACAGGAACGCTGCGAAGCCCACCAGGAGGCGCTGGCCCTGACTGAGGGGCAAAAGCCCACCCAAGTCGTGGAGCGGGACGGACGCCATGTGGAGATTTGGGACGTGCGTTCGGTGCGTTTCACCGACGCCTATCCCGGACCGGTTCGGGTCGTCCGGGTGCGGGAGCAGCGGACCGAACGCAAGCGGGTGGACCGGGAATGGAAAACTGAGCATAAGGAACAGAACTGGATTTGGGTGGTGGCGGGAGATTTGGATGGCTATGACGGTGCCGCCATTCGGGACATGGGACACTTGCGCTGGAAGATAGAGAACAACGCCTTTGGCGAACTAACCCAGCACTGGCACTTGACCCATTGCGCCCATCACCATCCGGTGGCGGTGATGGCGCTGCTGTGGATCAAGATCATCGCCTTCACCCTCTTTCACGCCTTCGCCATTTTGCACGGCAAACTCTTCCGGTTGGGCAAGGTGACGATGCAGGAACTGCGCAAGCAGATTTACCGCTCGTTGCTCTGTGGCTAGCCGACTCCCTTTTTCAGCGGATAGAAAGCAAACACAGACAAACTGACAAACGCCAAAAAGCCTGGAAATCCAGGCCGCCGAAAGGATCGCCACCAGCGACCCTTAGAGCGATGCTTTGTCCCAAACCCAGGGAGGCCGGAAGGTCAGACGCAGCACTGCCGCCCGGCCAAAAGATCGGATGTCTGCTCAAACCACAAATCCAAACCACCTTGCGAAATCGCTGAAAAAAGGGGTGCATCATTGACGCCGCCCGATATTGGTTGTAATAATACCCGACCAGTGGCACCGATCACGACAGCCGAAGCTGCCGTCAGCTTCAAGGTCACACCAGTTCGAGTCCGACAATTGAGGACCCGTTTGCTTCAACGGTGCAGCGGCTGCAAATCGGCAGCATGAGAGATATGACAAACGTATTGAGCAAGGCAAAACGTGCAAAAGTCTGGACGCTGTTGATTTGCACGCTATCTGTTTCGAGCTTGGCCAGCATCATGTTCTGGATCAAAGCGCCTCAAGACGACGAATCAGCTCGTCAATCGCTGCGCGACAGGCCTGAACTGAAGGCCGTCAGCGGCGAATTCGAGCAATTCATGTGGGCGAAACTTAAGCTGGCAGGTGGCAACCCTTCAAAGATATTTGGCCCGCCCAAGAAGGTCATTGCACTTGGGGAGCCGCACGAAAAACCCTCCTTTCCCACCAATGCCGTCCTGCCGTTGTTCATAAGCGATTTTCAGCATGTCATGGGGCTTTACCAATCGCGCAATGAAAGCCACCGAGACTTTTACGAGGTAGGCGACATTGGTTACGCCGAGTTCTTTTACAACGCAGGCGGGGGGCTGGAGGTTGCCACCTATTACCCGCGAATTGACGACCACTTTGTTCCTCTGAAAACGACCGATGATTTTGCGAAACGATTGGATTGGGACAAAACAAAGCTTGCCGAGTTAGAAAAATGGATGAACGAGGCAGGGGTCAAACTATAACTTTTCACTTTTACGAAGTCCCGGACCACCCGAAAACAACTCCTCTGGCGCAGTGCGCCGCTCAGACCCTTGCGGCAGGTCGCCCTGACTTGTCCCGCCAACTCGTCACGCCAGAGCCTGGCGAGGGCGGAAGCCTCCTGCGGCGGCGGAAGCTCTCGGCGAAGGACGATTGCCGCCCCAACTCTCCCGCCGGCGTCCCCAGTCCGCCATCCGCCCTCTTCCCAACCTGCTTTTAAGCCGCGCTTTTCAATGCAGCAGTTCCACCAGACCCGTTTCATCTGCAAAACTTCTTGCCAGCGGTTGATCGAGCGTTGCCAGACTGAATCCGTGTTGCCGTGCAAGCGCGACCAGATAGCGGTCGGTGATCTGATTTGCTCCAGCCATCAGTTCCGTCCGCACGACGCCGTCGGTGCAACTCAAGTCGTCGGAAATGAATTCATGGCGCGGGTCGGCGATGAATTGGCGGAGAACGCCAAAGGCCAGTTCGGGCGTCATGCCGTAACCGAGCAGCGGATGCGAGGAGACGCGCGCAAAACCAAGCTGGACAACCGGGCAGGTCGCAAACGCGGAAACGCCCTTGAACCACGAACGGGCCTTGGTGGGATGCTCATGATTTTCCCAAAGCAACGCCATGAGCAGGTTGACATCCAGCAATCGGGTCACGGCGTCCGGCTTTCAATCTCGTGAACGAGCTGCGAAGTGATCGCTCCGCCCTGGGCGCGGATGACGGGCAGGCCGTCGCCTTCGGTGCCGACGGAAAATTGGTGGCACGTCATCGAACCGCCGTTTTCTGCGATGAACTTTGCCACTCTCGCCTGTTCGTTCGCGGGCAATTCCTTGATTTGCTCAATGATTTCAAACGCACTCATGGTTTAATTATCCGGCAAAATTTGCTTTTGGCAAGCCGCATTGCCCAGCGATCGTCCCTCCCAAAATGATTATGGCAGCGGCATTAACCCGCTTATGCCGGATTATCAGGCGCATCCTTCACGAGAAAGCGGACGAGAAAGGGGTCCGGGCATTGCCACATTATGGGTTGACAAGGAAACCCCAGGCGCGGTCAACTGTTTGTCCTATTTACGCCACGCGGGGAGGCCCGAAAACAACTCCTCTGCCGCAGTGCGCCGCTCAGACTCTTGCGGATTGATGCCCGCCCAATTTTACGCGTCCCATGAGCACTTTTTTGGAACAGAAGCAAACAAAGGAAACGAAGAGGGGCAATTCCTTCGGTGCCTTCTGTTCGCATTCGGGGAGGGGGTAACCGTCCATTCTCGCTTCAGTTTCCCATTCCCTTGACAACCATTAGCCTGACATCGCCCTGCATGATCCTGTCCGGCCATGATTCTGTCCCTTCCCCATGATCTTGCCCCGCATGATTTTGCCTTCGGCAAGTTCCTGAACGGAACAGCACCGAAATTGAGGCTTTCTTTTTCCGGTCTCCGTGCTCCTCGTCTCCGTAGCCTCGGCGAAGGTGGATCCTGTTCAAACCCCCTTCTTCATTCTGCATTTTGCATTTTGCATTCACCCTTTTGCCTTTAGCATTTCCCCATGATCGCTCGTGTCACCCTCGATCTGGCTCTGGGCAAAGAGTTCGATTACCTCATCCCCGCCGAGCTGGCCGCGCAAGTGGAGGTGGGCACGCGGGTCAAGGCCCCCTTTGCCCATCGCCAGGTCCTCGGCTGCGTCACCGCCCTGCTCGAATCCTCGCCCCATCCCAACTTGCGCCCGCTCCTCAAGGTGATCGGACGCCAGTCGCATGTCAGCCCGGCCATCCTGCGGCTGGCGCGCTGGATGGGCGAATACTACTGCTGCGGGCCGGAAGCGGCCTTGAAAACGGTCCTGCCCGAGGCGGTGCGCAAGGAGAAGGCCGGCTGGCGCGAACAATTGTTCGTGCGCGCCCTGCCGCAGCACGGCCCCGGCCCAAAGTTGAGCCGCAGACAGGAGGAGATTTTGGAATTTGCCCGCGCCCAGGCGGAGGCGCCGTTGCAGGAATTGCTGCGCGCCACCGGCGCCGCCGGCCAAACCGTGCGGCGGTTGGAGGACAAGGGGTTGCTCGCCATTGCCCCAAAAATATCCGAACGCGACCCGTACGCCCGGGAAACCATCCTGCCCACCCAAAGCCTGACGATGAACGCCCAGCAGGCGCGCGCCCTGGCGGAAATCAGCGCCGCCCTCCACGGCGGCGGGCCGCCCCACCGCGCCTTCCTCCTCCACGGGGTGACGGGCAGCGGCAAAACGGAAGTTTATTTGCAGGCGATTGCGCTGGCCCTGGAACAGGGCAAGGGGGCGATTGTGCTGGTGCCGGAGATTTCGCTCACGCCCCAAACGGTGGAACGCTTCAAGGCGCGCTTCAGTTCCGGGCCGCAGCAAACGCTGGTGGCCGTGTTGCACAGCCATTTGTCCGCCGGCGAACGCCATGACGAATGGCATAAAATCCGCCAGGGCCGCGCCCGCATCGCCATCGGCGCCCGCTCCGCCGTGTTCGCCCCGGTGGAGCGCCTCGGCCTGATCATCGTGGACGAGGAGCACGAGCATTCTTACAAACAGGAGGAAGCGCCCCGCTACCACGCCCGCGACGTGGCGGTGGTGCGCGCCCAAATGGAGGAGGCGGTGGTGGTGCTCGGTTCCGCCACCCCCAGCCTGGAGAGCTTTTACAACGCGCAAAAGGGAAAATACCGGCTCCTGCAAATGCCCGCGCGCGCGGACGACAAGAAAATGCCCATCGTCCGCGTGGTGGACATGCGGCAGGTGGTGCGGCACGAGAAGAAAACCGCCATTTTTTCGCCGGTCTTGAAGGAGGCCATCCTGCAGCGGCTGGAACGCAAGGAGCAAACCATCCTTTTCCTCAACCGCCGCGGCTACGCCACTTCCTTGCAATGCGAACTGTGCGGTTACGTGGCCCGATGCCCCGATTGCAGCGTCTCCCTCACCTGGCACCGGCAGGAGCAAAAACTGAAATGCCACATCTGCGGCCATGAACAAGCCGCCCCGCTGGTCTGTCCCGAAGCCAAATGCCGCAATCCCGCCATCCGTTATTCCGGCCTGGGAACCGAGCGCGTTGAGTCCACTCTCGTCCACTTGTTTCCCCATGCCCGGATCAAGCGGATGGACTCTGACACCTTGAAGCGCAAGGAGGATTACCGGCGCATCTTGGGGGATGTGCGCACGGGGAAAATAGACATCCTGGTCGGCACCCAAATGATCGCCAAGGGCCTGCATTTCCCCAATGTCACCCTCGTGGGCATCGTTCACGCCGACCTGGGCCTGCACATCCCCGATTTCCGCGGCAGCGAGCGGACATTTCAATTGTTGACACAAGTGGCGGGGCGGGCCGGCCGCGGCGACGTCGAGGGCGAAGTCTTGGTGCAGGCCTTCACCCCCTTTCATCCCGCCATCCAGTACGCCCGCCGCCACGATTTCAACGGCTTTTACGAGCAGGAAATGGAGTTCCGCCAGCAACTCAATTATCCCCCCCTGAGCCGCATCGCCCTGGTGCTGCTGCGCGGCCGCAACGAGGAAAAGGTGAAATTCTCCGCCGATTACCTCAAGCGCGAGCTGGCCAAAAAAACCGCCGGCATGGCCGGTTTGGTCATCAAAGGCCCCGCCGCCGCGCCCCTGGCCCGCACCAAAACGGAGTACCGCTTTCAAATCATGCTGCTGACCCGCCAAATGAGCCGCCTGAGCCTGCTCCTGGCCGAACTGAGCGCCGCGCTGACCTTGCCCGAAGAAGTGAAAATGACGGTGGACATTGATCCGGTGGATTTGATGTGAGCCTGATTGCCAAGGATCATCGCCTGCGACCATCCGATGTGTTTTGGACACAAGCCAGCAATCGCCAACCAGCCTGCAAATCAACGCCAACCGGCCTGCAAATCAACGCCAACCGGCCTATGGGCGTCCAAAAAGTGGACATTTAGCCCACTATTCTTGAGGAATTTGGGCGTCTGCAAAGACATTATCATTTCACCCATAATGAATTTGTCAGGATTGACAACGTGAAGTGGAAACCCTGTGATGTGCCGCCCCAGGAACGGCTCGCGCCAACTCGCATTGCCAACGGCGCCGCTCGATGCAATCCTGCCCTGCCCAAACCCTTGAATGGCCCGGTCAATTCGCATGCTCAACAAGTTGCGAACTGCGGTCCGGTTGCGGCTCAGGGACCGCCGGGGCGGAGGCTTGGAAGGAAAGCAGGATGGAGGTGCCGGAACCGGGCGCGGTGGACAATTGCACGGAGCCGCCCATGCGCGTGACTCGCTCGTGCAGTGAAAGAATATCAAGGTCGCGCTCCGGATCGCTTGTCCGGCCAAAACCGTTGTCGTCGCCCATCAAGTGCAGCCAGAACAGGCCGTCGGCTTCTTCGGCCTGGATGTCAACGTGGGAAGCGCCGATGCGCGGGTAAAGTTGCGTCAAAAGCTCGCGGCAAATCGTGAACAATTCAGCCGCGATCCCCGGCGGCAGCGGGATGGCCTGGCAGGGCGGAGTAAAGGAAAAACGCAGGTCCGTTCCATGCGTCCGCGCGTACCATTGCAACACCGCCATCAGCCCAAGTTGATCCAGCAGACGGGGTTGCAACTCGTCCGTGATCTGACGGGCCGATTGGCAAAGATCGCTCACCATTGCGGACCACTCCCGGCACCGCTGCTTGCATTCCGGCGGCGATTCTTCGTCCGTTGATTCAAAGGACAACTGGAGGGCGAGAAGGGTGAGTTTCTGGGTGATCTCGTCGTGTATTCTGCGGGCAAGCCACTGGTGCTGTTCGGCGAGAAGGGATTGCCGGCGGACGAGGAGCAAGTTAAGTTGGTCTGGCGAAGGTTTCATGTTATGACGCGCAATAGAATCCGGTTTAATTAGTTTGGCGCCCGCAGGCCCGCGGCCTCAAGGACGCAGCGCGCGTGGCTTCGGAAAAGCAAAAATGTTCCGGCCCCCTGCAACGCAGGCCCTGAGCGAGGCAGCCAATAGATGTGGACAGGAACACCGCCGGTTGTTCAAGCAATTCAAATGCCAAACCACCATGACCGCAGCGGGAATAAAAAATCTCCATAGGGAATCGTACTACAATATCATGGGATTGCAAGAGTTCCTGCAAGGGGTGCAATCACCATTGAACTGCTTCGGATAACGCTTGTTTCTGAGCCAAGGCAGGGCAAATGGTTTCTCAAGCCGGATAAAACGCGCGCCAATCGGTCGAATAATCGTCCAATTCCTGGAAAAGTGCCCCAAAACAGGACAATCGCCTTCCTGACGAAGCCGGGCGGTTCAAAATCAAATCATAAATCTGGTCCTGAAGGCGGATGTGGATAGGCGCGGCGGGAACGGAGGAATGGCCGCTTTGGCTCTTCTGCTCAAGCTTTGAGGGCCGCGGCTTTTCTGACGAGCTTGGCGCCGTTTGTCCTGAGATAGGCCTGAACCGCGGCAATGCCGCCGAGGCTGATCGGCACCCGCTTTTGGTTTTGAAAGAGACGATAATGGGTAAGCGTCTTGCCCACTTCCATGATCTCGATGTGTTTGTCCTCCATCTTCCAAAGCTGGCCTTTTGCCAGTGGAATCATGGCGAACTTTTTGGACTTCATACTTTTTCCTGTTGTCGGGCACTTCACCCGGGCGAGGCGACTCTCGTCATTGCCAGCCGCCGAAGCGGAAATTTTTTTCAATGTGTTTGTTGCCGTTCCGGCATTAAAACACAAGCCGGCCAAAAGATAAACATAAATCTTTGGCCGCTTCCAATTCCCGGGGGCGGTGGGCCGTTGCCGGACGATGGCGGGCCGGGAGCCGGCAAACGGCTCTCCCCGCTTCATCAATCAATTAAAGACGGAGCCGGGCTTTTTGGGCCAAGGCAGAGTCGCGCCACCCTGCTGCCGTTGCGGTCCCCCCGGCGGCGGAGGAGAGGGCGGTTTGCGCACGGCGGGCTGGGGAGCCTGGAGGGTAAAACCATACGACATATCCCCCCACGCGCTCAACGCAGGCAAGCCGCGCGAAAGGCCTTCATCCTGCTTGTCAGACATCTTACCGGGAGTCAAAGAGGGTGTGCGGGCAGCCGGCTCTTTGTAAACATTGTAGCCCGTCTCCGTCGCATCCAGTGGCGATATTAGCGGCGAGCCTGAAGGCATGAGCGAAGGCGACAACAAGGCGCTGGAAGACTTGGAGCCGGAAAACGGAGAAATTGACTTGAACAGGCTGGGCCTGGCTCCAAGGAGCGACTTGTTCTGTTTTTGTTGCTGCAGCAAGTCAGCCAGGGAGGTTCCGGCGCCGAAGCTGTAGGCGTTATCCGTGCGGGACGTCCAGGATCTGTTCCCCGTATTGCCAAAACCAAAATCGGTTTGGCGGTCACGCCTCACGGATGGGATGAGGGATTCCGAACGCGCATCAGTCTGGCCGTAACGCGAATCCATTCTGTCCATGCCACGACCAAGGACATCCGGGTTTTCCGATGTTCCCGAAGCTCTCATCGCATTGAAATAGTTGCTGGCCGGCTTGGAAGAATAATTCGTGGCATCCTTTTCCCAAATGGGATTTGCAAAGCTGTCGTATTGCCCGAACCTCTCCAGATCCGAACCCAAACCTCCATTCCCATTCCGGTGATCAAGATCATTATTGCGACGGGAAGGCGCCGCGGCGGGGACGGACAACGTGGGGTAAAGCATCCGTGGCTGCGACGCGGGATTCTTGAGGGAAAAAGCGGAGAAAGCATCCTCCGGTTCGCTCTTCGGGCGATCCACGGTCGGCATCACCAGGGCCTCGGAGGCCCGGGAAAATTCAATTTTATCCCCGGCCAGGGCGGACACCGGCAACCCGCCCGACACCCCCGCCCCAAGCAGGAGCGCCAGAAATGACCTTGAGCAGCAGAACGGCATATTTTCCAAAAAGCAATTGATAGCGGAACCAAGGCAAAACGTCAATCTATAAAAATCGCCCAAAATGGACGGGGCGCGGGCGAACAGACACCGGCCAACAACAACGCGGCGAATTCGCCGCGCTCTGATTTTTGAAGCAGGGTTGGCATAAGAAAACACCTTGATTTACCTTGATTTACCTTGATTGCAAAAGGGCTGTTTTGGGATGTAAATGGTTCATGGAAAGGCGCTTGGATTGAATTGCCGCGAAGATGCGCAGAAATCGCAGAAAAGGGCTTTTGATGGCCGCAATGGAACGCGAGAGAACGCAATAGACACAACGCGGGGAGTTGCAAAGGCGGCCGGAATTGCCCGCATCCTCCTTCGCCAGGGCTTCCACCTCCTTTAAAGCTGCGGTGGACAGGTTCACCTCCGCATGACATTCCTCCGTGGAAGGGGTGCGTAGGTTTTTTCTGTGGTCGGAATTACTCGGAATTACTCGGAAATAGTCGGAATTACCCGGATGCGCCGCCAGCCCTGCTGGTGTTGGCGGGAAGGAAAACCGGCTGTTCGGGATTTTCTCCCTGCCCTCCGCGCCGGCGCCGGGCGCGTCGCCCCGGAAGCGGCGTTGGACTCTGCCTACGTCTCTCACGCTGAGGAATCAACCATAGGTTCTAATTTTTGTCAAGCCGCTGTTTGAAGAAAATGCAGAATGCAAAATGAAAAATGCAGAAAGAAAGAACGGTTTGAACACGCAAACGGAGGACACAGAGCGGAGGGGCGGCGGAGGAAATGTTAAAAGATAAATGGCAAGAGTGCGGCGGAAGGCCGTTGGGGCGCGGTTTCTCAGGGGGCTGGCATCGCACGGGCGTCATGGTGAGAGGGTATATTGGGCCTCTATAGATCGGTCTATAACCCAATGATTTACAGTCTGTTACGCATCTTATTGGACAAAGCTATTGTTGGAAGAAAATGCAGAATGCAAAATGAAAAATGCAGAATGAAGGAACGGTTTGAACACGCAAACGGAGGACACAGAGCGGAGGGGCGGCGGAGGAAATGTTAAATGATAAATGGCAAGAAGTGCGGCGGAAGGCCGTTGGGGCGCGGTTTCTCAGGGGGCTGGCATCGCACGGGCGTCATGGTGAGAGGGTATATTGGGCCTCTATAGATCGGTCTATAACTCAATGATTTACAGGCTGTTACGCATCTTATTGGACAAAGCTATGGTCTGATAACATTAAGGGCGAAGTGGCAAGGAAGGTTTCCTTCCGGTAGAACGTTGTTGTCCGCAGAGAACAGAAACAACGAACCGAAAGGAAACCGTATGACAATGAAATGTATGGCTGGAATCGATCTGCACAGCAACAATTTGTTTTGCGCGATCGTGGATATGGAGGGCAAGCGCGTCTTTGAGAAGAAGCTGCCGTGCGACCTGGAGAGCGTGCTCCGGGCGCTCCAACCGTTTCAGAAGCGTTTGGAGAAGATCGCGGTGGAATCGACGTACAACTGGTATTGGCTGGCGGACGGATTGCAGGACCACGGGTATGCGGTGGTCCTGGCCAACCCGGCGGGCATGCAACAGTACGACGGGCTCAAGCACGCCGACGACAAGTCGGACGGCTTTTTTCTGGCGGAGATGTTGCGGCTGAAGATTCTGCCCACCGGCCATATCTGCGAGCGGCAGTGGCGCTCGGTGCGGGATTTGTTGCGGCGGCGGATGGGCCTAGTCCATCAGCGTACCAGTTTGATTCTGAGCCTGAAGAGCCTGCACACGCGCATGGCCAAGGCGGCCTGGCACATGATGAGCCGGAACACCCACTATGACGCGGGGCGGATCTTCCCCGGAGTGCCGAAACAGATTTAGGGAGAGCGGGCGCAAGCCAGGAAGGGGTGTGGCGCAAAGCCCGGTGGTTTGATTGGATGCGTCCGCTCTCCCGCTCCAGCAAAGAAGAGAAGGCTGTCGAGATGAATTTAGAGGCGATTCGACCGTGCCGTGAGTCACGGAGAGGTTGGACGGGTCCGGCCCGCGCGGACCCGGAACCACCGATCTAATAAATTGAATGAACACGGCCCGGCACTGGACGTTTTCTGGACTCGGAAAACCGAGTTGGGCGCAAGGCCAAGAGGGAAGAAAAGAAAAGGCAGCTTTTAGAGAAAAGGCAAAGAGGCCAAGCTGTCCCTAATGCGCTAGAACCTGATGGGTGACTGAACGGATCGCTTCACCGGAAGCGGACGGAATCACGCGAGCGAAATGAAGGGATCGGATGCGGCCTGTAAAAAAGACTTTGGCGGCCCAGGAAGAACTCAATAAGGAAAATTGAGGACAGGAACGTTTTATCTGTTGACACGACGCCCTAATGGGTGACCCTTTCTTCTTCTTTCTTTCGGAACGGCGAAGTTTGGCCTTTGCAGCGGGAGGGGGGAACTTTAGTTTGAGGGCATGTTCAGGCCCTGCATTGATCTGCATAAGGGGAAGGTCAAACAAATTGTCGGCGGCTCGTGGAGCGAGGATGCGGCGGCGTTGCGGACGAATTTTGTCTCGGAACGGCCCGCGCGCTGGTTCGCGGAGCTGTACCGGCGCGATGATCTGCGCGGCGGGCATGTCATCATGCTCGGGCCGGGCAACGAAGCGGCGGCGCGGGAGGCGCTGGCGGCGTTCCCCGGCGGCCTGCAGATCGGCGGCGGCATTAATGCGGACAACGCCCGGTCTTTCCTGGAGGCGGGGGCTTCGCATGTGATTGTGACTTCGTGGATTTTTCAGGAAGGGCAATTGGATGAGGCGCGATTGCGGCAGTTGTCGGCGGCGCTGGGAAGAAAGAAGCTGGTGCTGGATCTGAGCTGCCGCCGCAAGGAGGGGGATTATTTTGTGGTGACGGACCGCTGGCAAAAATTCACCGGGTTGAAAGTGGAGGAGCGGACATTGCGGGAGTTGGCGCGGTGGTGCGATGAATTTCTGGTTCATGCGGTGGATGTGGAGGGGCTATGCCGCGGGGTGGACCTGGAGCTGGTGGAGCGGCTGGGCCGGGGGTCGCCGATTCCGGCGACCTACGCGGGCGGGGCGAAAGGGTTGCGGGACCTGGAGGAAGTGGAGCGGGCCGGGGCGGGCCGGGTTGACCTGACCATCGGCTCGGCGCTGGATATTTTCGGCGGGAGCGGGGTGCGGTATGAGGAGGCGGTGGCCTTCAACCGGCGCGGCGCGAAAAAAGGCGGTGGCTGGCCGGGAGGTTAGAGCAATTTCATGAAAACTGTAGCCGCACGGAAGCCGACCGAAAGGCTCCCTCTCCCCCTCCTTCGCCGAGGCTACGGCGGGCAGGCCGGCCCTCTCCTCCTGAGGAGGAGAGGGAGGAGCTTCGTTTTGGCTACATCATCTTTTAATCCGCTCTAGCAGCCTGTCGGACTTTGGGCGAAGATTTTTTGAAATGATTTGAACAGGGCGAGGGGCCAAGCAGTCAGTCAATGCAAATATATGGCTGCGCGCTTCGTCGACATTGATTACGACA
>JBEKVM010000051.1:0-33940 GCA_049513975.1 Verrucomicrobiota bacterium
CCCGACTTCATTTTGGCCGCGGCCTTCTCCTGTTCACGTTGGGCTTTGGCCTGCTGCTCGGCAGCCCGCCGATTCTTCTCCGCCTCCCTGGCTTGCTCCTTCTCAGCGGCGGCGGCGGCCTTCTTCGCCGCTTGCTCTTGCTTCAATTTGGCTGCGGCGACTTCCTTCGGAGTGAGACCCGGAACCATGCTTCCAGCTTGCGCTGGCTTCAAATTGGCGGCGGCCTTCTCCTGCTCACGCTGGGCCTTGGCCTGCTGCTCGGCGGCCCGGCGATTCTTCTCCGCCTCCCTGGCTTGCTCTTTCTCAGCGGCGGCTTGCGCGGCTTTCTCCTGGCGCGCTCTTGCGGCGGCTTCCTTCGCGGCGTTGGCGGCGTTGGCGGCCTCTCTCGCCGCTTGCTCTTGCTTCAATTTGGCCGCGGCCACCTCCTCCGGAGTGGGACCCGCCACGTTGGTTCCAGGCTGGCCCGACTTCATTTTGGCCGCGGCCTTCTCCTGCTCACGCTGGGCTTTGGCCTGCTGCTCGGCGGCCAGGCGATTCTTCTCCGCCTCCCTGGCTTGCGCTTTCTGAGCGGCGGCTTGCGCGGCTTGGTCCTGGCGCGCTCTTGCGGCGGCTTCCTTTGCGGCTTTGGCTTCGGCTTCGGCTTGCGGCTTTTTGGCCTTGGCTTCGGCGGCGGCTATCTCCCGGTCAGGTTGGGCCGGGGCTGGCTGCCCGGCGGCCAGGCGTCTCTTTTCCTGCTCCCTGGCCAGAATTATTCGAGCGGTGGCTTCGGCTGCCTTTACTTGATTCGCTTCGTAGGCGGCCTGGGCATCGGCGGCAGATTGGCCGGTTTGGCAAGACAATCCACCGGAAAATCCGAGGCAACAGGCCAAAAGCAAAAGGGTGAAGTTTCTCATGAGCAAATAAGTACGGGAAAACAGCGCGGAAATCAACTTCATTTGCGCAGACCCATTTCCCGGCGGAACTGGGCCTTCCAGACCGCGGGCCAGGCCGACAAAACGATGGACCTGGCCATGATGGCGCGGACTTCGCGGCGGGTGATTTTGATGCGCCGGGTTTCGTCCAGCACATTTTCGCCGCGCAATTTGCGCAGGGTCCTCGCCCCAAACAGGGCCGGCCACGCGCAGGCCAGGCGCAGGCGCCATTGCCCGCCCGGCAGCGCGTTGGTGTAATTCCAACCCGCCTGCAAATGGTCCCCCGCCCGGTCCAGCCAGGTTTGGTAAAGCGCGCGGAACCGCGGTTCGCTCGCGGCGCAGCGCAAGTCCTCCGGCCTCAGGCCGGCCGCCGTCAAGGACTGGCGCGGAAGGTAACAGCGGCCATTGTGCAAATCCGCCGGGATGTCGCGCAGGATGTTCACCAGTTGCAGCCCCTTGCCAAAACGAATCCCGTCCCGCAGCAGCATCGCCTCATCCACCTTGGCCTGCGGAAAAAGACGGGCGCGGCAGAGGCGCGTCCAGAATTCCCCGACGCAACCCGCCACGCGCCAGGTGTAATCGTCCAGTTCCGCCTCGGTTTCCAGCGCGGGGAGATTCTGGCGCTCCCCGGGGCCGAATCGCTGCAAGTCCAATTCCTGCCCGCTGATAATGGTGCTCAAGACCTCGCGAATGAGCCGGACATCATCCGCCGCCAAACCGTTGAGAATCCGCAACGTCTCTTCAACCCGGTCCAGCAGTTCCCTTTCCGGCGTCAAGTCATTGCCATGCTCCAAATGCACAAGGTTCAGCGCCGGCCCCGGCGCGCCCAGGATGCGGCTCCGCAAATCCGCCAGGGCGCGCAAGCGCGCGGCGTGCGAATCCAGCTTGCTGTCCGCGATGGTGTCGGTGGTGCGCGCCAGCAGATAGGCCGCGCTGACCTGCGGCCGGACGGCGCCCGGCAGAATCCGCACCGTCAAGTAAAACGACCGGGAAGTGTCGCGCAGCAGGGATTGAAGCGATGCATCAGCCACAGGCGGGGAAATCAAACATTGAATGTGCCGAAGGGTTGCGAAGGAAGAAGACCAAAATCAAATTGACGAAAAGAAGTCACGGCTCGACGGAGTCTTCCACCTTCGCCAGGCCTGCGGCGGACAGGCGCCCTACCGGGATGGATGTTGCCGCTTCGCGTCATGAAAATTGTTCGCGCCAGCGGGCCAGTTGTTTGGCGACTTCCTTCGTGCCGGGCGCGCCGGTCATGTTTCGTTTGGCCATCGCCTCCGGCAAATGGAAAACGTCCAGGGCGTCGCGGGCGAAACTTTTGTCAACGGATTGCAATTCCGCGAGCGACAATTTATCCAGCGGCTTGCCGGTTTTTTCCGCCAGCGCCACCAGCGCGCCGACGAGGTGGTGGGCCTGGCGGAAGGGCATGCCTTTGCGCACCAGATAATCGGCCAGGTCCGTGGCCAGCAACGCCGGGTCACCCACCGCCGCCGCGCAGGCCGCGCGGTTGACCGCCGCGCTTTTCAGCATCGCCGCCATCACCCGCACGCAGGCGCGCACGGTGTCGGCGGTGTCGAACAACCGCTCCTTGTCCTCCTGCAAATCGCGGTTGTAAGCCATCGGCAATCCCTTGAGCAGCGTCAGCAGCGACATCAGGTTGCCGATGACCCGTCCGGCCTTGCCGCGGGTCAACTCCGCGACGTCCGGGTTTTTCTTCTGCGGCATGAGCGAGGAGCCTGTGGTGAAGGCGTCGGCCAGCGTGATGAACCCAAATTCCGCCGTGGCCCAAAGAATCAAATCTTCCGCCAGCCGCGAGAGATGCACCGCCAGCAGCGCCGCCGCCGCGCAAAATTCCACGACAAAGTCGCGATCGCTCACCGCGTCCATCGAATTTTGCGTCAAGCGGGGAAAGCCGAGCAGCCGGGCCACCAGGGCGCGGTCCAGCGGCAGCGTCGAACCGGCCAGGGCGCCGCTGCCGAGGGGGCAGACGTTGGTTCGCCCATAGCAGTCCAGCAGCCGGCTCTGGTCGCGTTCCAGCATTTCGACGTAGGCCAGCAAATGATGCGCCAAATACACCGGCTGGGCGCGCTGCAAATGGGTGTAGCCGGGGATGAGCACATCGGAATACTTTTCACCGAGTCCGACCAGCGCCGCCTGCAACCCGTGGATGGCAAGGCGCAGCCCCGCGATTTCCTCGCGCAGCCACAACCGCATGTCCAGGGCGATTTGATCGTTGCGCGAGCGGCCCGTGTGCAACTTCGCCCCCGCCGGCTCGCGCCGGGTCAGCGCCGCCTCGATGTTCATGTGAACATCCTCCAAATCCACCCGCCATTTGAATTTCCCCGCGACGATTTCCCTGGCGATGGCGGTGAGGGCCTTTTCGATGGCGCGCCCCTCCCTGGCGGTGAGCACGCCGATTTTTTTCAACATGGCGGCATGGGCCAGCGAGCCGAGGATGTCGTGCTCCCACAGCCTCCAATCAAAGGAAACCGACTGGGTGAACAGGGCCGCGCCGGCATTGACTTTGCTGCCGAACCGCCCGCTGCGTGAAACTGGAGAACGGCGCTTCATGTCAGACCCTCAATGTGCGGGCGCCGCGCCGGAAAGTCACGCCTCAACTTTTCTCACGGAAACAGCCCGCGGATTCTCTTGGCCTCCTGCACCCGTTTGATCCCCAGGCTCAAGGCAGCCATCCGCATGGAGATTTTCTGTTTCCGGCTCAAGTTGACCACCTGCGTGAACGCGCCTTCCAAAATTCGGAACAGTTTGTCCATCACCTCCGTCTCCGTCCAAAAGAAACTCTGCAAATCCTGCACCCATTCAAAATACGACACCACCACGCCGCCGGCGTTGCACAAGATGTCCGGGATCACGAACACCTCCGGCCTCTGGTCCAGAATGGCGTCCGCCTCCGGCGTGGTCGGCCCGTTGGCCCCCTCGGCCAGGATGCGGCACTGGATTTTGCCCGCGTTGGCCCCCGTGATTTGCCGCTCGATGGCCGCCGGGATCAAAATCTCGCAGGGCAACCCCAGCAATTGTTCATTGCTGATCGCCTCCGCCCCGGGAAAACCGGCCATGGTCCGCTCCGTGGCCAGGTGTTTCTGCAATTCCCAAAGATCAATCCCCTGGGGGTTGTGCAAACCGCCAAAGGCATCGCTCACCCCCACCACCTTGACGCCGTATTTGGCCACTGAAAACGCCGCGACATTGCCCACATTACCGAAGCCTTGCACCACCGCCCGGCAGCTTCCCGGCGCCAGCCCGAGCGTGTCCATCGCGCGGTTGATCAGATAGCCCACGCCCCGTCCGGTGGATTCCCGCCGTCCCAGCGAGCCGCCGATGCCCACCGGCTTTCCCGTCACAATTCCCGGCACCGCATGGCCCGCGTGCGTGGAATAAGTATCCATCATCCAGGCCATGGTTTGTTCATTGGTTCCCATGTCCGGCGCCATCACATCCACTTTTTCCCCGATGAATGGAATCATTTCCTGCGTATAACGCCGCGTCACCCGTTCCAATTCCCCGAGGGACAGTTTGCCCGGATCGCAGGTCACACCCCCTTTGGCTCCGCCATAAGGCAGGCCCGTCAGCGCGCATTTCCAACTCATCCACATCGCCAGCGCCGCCACCTCCCCCAGCCGCACCTCCGGGTGATACCGCAACCCCCCCTTCGTCGGCCCCAGCGTCAAATGATGTTGCACCCGATAACCGGCAAAAACCTGGCTGCTTCCATCATCCCGCCGCACTGGCACCGCGACGGTCATGGAACGTTTCGGGTATTTGAGCCGGTCCCGGTCATTGGCGGGAATTTCCAGGCGATCGGCCACCAGGTCAAACTGCTGGCAGGCCATTTGAAATGTGGGATCGTTGTAAATATCCATGCCCGCATCTTACGGAATGCCGCCGGGAAAAGTCGAGCCTGCCGTCTCCCCTCCGCAGCCGCTTGCCGCAGAAAGCCAATTTCTCCTTTTATCCGAGTGCCACTCGCCCCTCGCATCCTGCCCGTCCTTTAACGCTTCCGTCATGGGGTGCGTCTGGAATTTGCAGGAATTGTTGTCACCTATTTACGATTAGTATGTTGCACATCATTATTCGACCTCATCATGGAAAACTGATGCCGGACGGACTCGATTCGCAAGGATGCGTGGAATGAAAAATGCTTAATAACAGGACGGGGTATTAGTGATAATAAAGCAGTTTCGGAGGTATTTCCCTGAGTTTATAGGAACTGGTGAACTTCAACCCCGTTGGGTCGGCGGGGACGTTTTTGGCCCCACCGCTCGTTCTTCCAAGCATGAATTGTACAAAGAATCGCAAAATATGGGCAGCGGCCTGGCCTCTCAGGGCCGATAGATGAATAGAAAACATCCGCTCGTGAGGCAAAGCAGGAGGAAATGGATGAGACCGCGTACTCCCGGCACCGTTTGGCAAAACGGGGTGCAACTCGAAGCCTGGGTGAAACTCGAAAATATTGACTGTTTAGCTTATGACAACCTATTTAGGCGCCAGGATCGTCCTGGCTTGCGCCCTCACCTTGCCCCTTTTTTGCCCCGCCCGGCTGCGCGGCGACGATGTCGGATTGGCTTGGAACCCGAGTTCTGACCAACGCACCGCCGGGTATAACCTCTACTACGGGTTGAACAGCGGTGATTACACCTCGAGCGTGGACGCGCAGACGAATCTGACCGCGACGATTGCCGGATTAACACCAGGGCTGACGTATTATTTCGCCGTGACCGCCTACGATGCCAATGGCGGCGAGAGCGTGGACTCAAACGAGGTCACGAACAGAGTCCCGATTCCTCCGCAGATTATGGCACAGCCGTTGACACAAACGGCTGTCGCCGGGGCGCCCGTAACTCTTTCTGTCGGCGCCGGCGGCGATCCACCCCTCACTTTTCAGTGGATGAACGGGCTGGCCCAAATCCCCGGCGCCACCAATTCGCTCCTCAGTTGGCCCCACATCAGCGCCGGCAACGCGGGCAATTACACCGTCATTGTCTCCAATCCTTGGGGCGCCACAACCAGCAGTGTCGCGGCGTTGACCGTGCTCGTTCCGCCGGCGATCATCACCCAGCCTCAATCGCAAACGGTAATTGCCACCACTGCGGCGTCCTTCTTTTCCGCTGCGACCGGCACGGCGCCCTTGTCGCTGCGATGGTATGTCGGAACCACAGCCATCGCGGGAGCCACCAACAGCGTGCTGGCCTGGGCCAGGGTCGCGGCTTCCAATGCGGGCACTTATCACTTCACGGTGTCCAACGCCGCCGGCGCGGTCACCAGCTCCGTCGCCACCTTGACGGTCCTTCCCAGCAATACGATTGCGACCGCCGCCGGCGCGTATAACGGCTTGTTTTTCCAAACCAATGCCGATGGAACGCCCGCCGTGACTGAAGCCACCGCCGGGTTTCTCGGCAATTGCGTCGTGGCCGGCAGCGGTGCATTCAGCGCCAAGGTTTATGTTGGCGGAGTGTCCTACTCGTCGGCGGGAGCTTTTGATATTTCGGGAAACGCCAGCGCCACGATTCCCCGCACCGGCACGGGTTTGTCCAATTTGACGGCCGTTTTGCACCTGGATTTGATCAACGGCACGCGGCGAATGACCGGCACCATTTCGAGCACAACCGCCATCAACGCCTGGACAGCTTCTTTGGTCGCGGATCTGGCAACCAACGCCTTCCCGCAGCTCGCCGGGGCCGATTTTTCGATCTCCCCGGGATTCTCCGCCAATTCTCCAACCAATGGCGGCTTGGCGTTCGGCGCCGTTGTCAACGGCGTCCTTTCCCTGTCCGGCGCCTTGGGGGACACATCCGCCATTGCGCAAACCGTGCCGATTTCCAAAGATGGAAACGTGCCGCTCTACGCCAATCTCTACACCAACGGCGGTCTGGTGGAGGGATGGATTAATCTGGCCGGCGGCAGCGTGACGGGCAATCTCACCTGGATTCGCCCCGGCGGCGTGCTGCTGCCGCCTGGTTTTCCGCAGGGCTTCGACACCGGGGTGCAGGTTACAGGCGCGGCTTACGGACAGGGGGTGGGTTATTTGGGGGCTAGCGGGCCGGGCACATACACGTTCGGTTATACCACGTCTTCAACCAGCGGGTGGATTGTATTCCGGGACGCCAATGGCAACCAGTATTACGAGGCAACAGGCTCGACGTTTGCTGTCACCGCAAACGCCTCGTTGACCTTTTGGGCCTGTGCGGGAAACAATAACCCGACACCAAGCGGGGTTATTACGGGTCTAGGCAGTGGTTCGGACGTTCCAACTCTCACCTCAGTGGATATCAGGGGCCTTAAAAGCTTGCAAACCTGTGCATTCCAGAACCAACTCGCCCTGACTTCCGTCAATGCCAGTGGTTGCTCATCTTTAACGTCTTTATTTTGCAGTTTCTGTTCTTCGGCAGGCACAATTATTAATGTAAATAATTGCACCTCATTGACTTCGTTGGGTGACATCACCAGTGACGCCCCTGTCCCAATCCAAAATGCCATCATCGCCACTTTGCCTGCGTTTGCCAGTGGCACACATACGCTGACTTGGAGCAGCTACGCCCCGGCTAACCCTGCCGGCGACGCCGCCGCCATTGCGAAAGGCTGGACCGTTAGCCGTTCGGGCGATTAAGGTGTCTTGGGGCAAACTATCCGCAATTCCCCATGCCACCCCCCCAGGGTCGCGCCGGCTCGTCCCGCCAGGGCGCTCTGCCAGCCACCCAAACAGAAAGATTGTCTGCCCGGCCTGAAATCGCTTATCCTGCCGGATGAGCATGAGCTTTTACGAACAACTGAAATTTAACGCGGACGGCTTGGTTCCGGCCATCATCCAGGACCAGGCCAGCGGACGGGTCTTGATGATGGCCTGGATGAACCGCGCCTCCCTGGAATCCACCATCGCCACGGGTAAAACCCACTTCTGGAGCCGGTCCCGCCAAAAATTCTGGATGAAAGGCGAAAGCAGCGGCCACACCCAAACCGTCAAGGACATCGCCTTTGATTGCGACGGCGACACTCTGTTGATTCAGGTGGAGCAGGTCGGCGCGGCCTGCCACGAGGGCTATCGCTCCTGCTTTTTCCGCTCCGTCGGCCCTGACGGCGCCGGCCATGTCACCGAACCTCAGCTCAAGCCGCCCGGGGAAATCTACGGCAAGCCATGAACGGGGATGTGCTTTCTTTCGGGAGTGCCCCGTACCTTTGCATGATGGGGCTGCTCCTCTTTGGCCGCGGGGCCGATTTCTTCAGCACCTGGGTGGCCACGCCCAACCTGCTGCTGGAGGGCAATCCTCTGGCCAAAAAACTCGGTTGGAAACTCGGCAGCATCGCCAATCTGGCCCTCTGCTTCGGTCTGGCCTTCTGGCCCGCAACCGCCCTGGCGGCCGTCACCGCCAGCCTGCTGGTGGCGGCGCACAACTTCCATCTCGCCTGGCTGATGCGTTCCATGGGCGAGGAGGCTTTTTGTCACTGGTTCCAGGAACGCATGGTGGAAAGCCGCCTGCCCCTCTACATGATCTGCCTCCTGGGCGAAACCGGCGCCACCGCCCTGGTCGGCGTCGGCCTGCTCTGGTGGTGCCCCGAGGATTCCAAGGCTTCCGCCATCGGCTGCGGCATTGTCGCCTACGCCTTCATCGTTCTCTTTTACACCTCCCTTTCCTTGTGGCGTCTGCGCCGCAAGGCGGCATAATGCCCAAAACTGAACGCCCGCACCCAACCAGTGTCCACCACTTATCTGAATATCGAGCCTGGGAAAGATGAATTCTTGAAATTGGCCGCCTTGGGAAATCTCATCCCGGTCACCCGCCGCCTTTTGGCCGATTTTGAAACGCCCCTCTCCGCTTATCATAAAATCCGCGGCCAGGCCGAATCGTTTCTTTTTGAATCGGTGGAAGGGGGCGAACATATCGGCCGTTACTCCTTTGTCGGCTGCAATCCCCGCGCCGTCATCCGCCAATCCGGCCCCCTCGTCGAGGTGACCGAGAACGGGAAGGTGACCGGCCGTTTTGCCGTGCAGGGCGGCCCGCCCGTTGCCCCTGTAGCGGCGGTCTATGACCGCCGCAATAATCCCCAGCCCGTTCAGGACGGCCTGGCCGTGGTCGAGCAAGTGATGCGGCGCTTTCAGGCCGTTTCCCGGCCCGGCCTGCCTCGTTTTACCGGCGGCGCCGTCGGCTTCATCGGCTATGAATTTATACACGACATCGAACCGGTCGTCCCGCGGCCGCCGCGCGACGACCTGGGCACGCCGGTCCTGTATTTTCTCATCGCGGACCAGCTTTTGGTTTTTGACCGCGTGGCCCAGACCATCACCATCCTGGTCAACGCCGTGCTGGACGGGAAAAGCAGCCCGGAAGAGGCCTACGAGGACGCGGTGGGGGAAATCGAGCGGCTGGTTTCCCTGCTGGAGCAGCCCTCCCATCACGTCCCGGTGGACGTGCCGCGCGAGGTCCCGCAGATGCCCTTTGTCTCCAACGTGCCCAGGGAGGTGTTTTTGCGCAACGTTCTGCGCGCCCAGCAATACATCACGGGCGGCGACATTATTCAAGTGGTCGGCTCGCAACGCTTTTCCACCCCCGTCCACGCCGCCCCGCTGGACATTTATCGCGCCGCCCGCTCCATCAACCCTTCCCCTTATATGTTTTTGCTGGAGTTGGCGGGATTCTCCCTGGTGGGCGCTTCCCCCGAAACCCATGTCCGCTGCGAGGACGGCCGCGTGGAAATCCGGCCCATCGCCGGCACGCGCCCGCGCGGAAAAAACCCCGAAGAAGACGCCGCTCTCGGCGCGGAGTTGCTGGCCGATCCCAAGGAACGCGCCGAGCACGTCATGCTGGTGGACCTGGCCCGCAACGATCTGGGCCGCGTCTGCCAATTCGGCAGCGTGGTGGTCAAGGACCTGATGATCCTCGAACGCTACAGCCATGTCATGCATATTGTCTCCCAGGTGGAGGGAAAACTCTCCGGCGGACGCACCCCTTACGATCTCATGCGCGCCACCTTTCCCGCCGGCACCCTGAGCGGCGCGCCCAAAATCCGCGCCATGCAGATTATCGCCGAACTGGAACAAACCGCGCGCGGACCCTACGGCGGCTGTGTCGGTTATTTTTCCTTCAGCGGCAACCTGGATTGCTGCATCACCATCCGCACCGCCCTGCTCAAAGACGGCCGGGCTTATGTCCAGGCCGGGGGCGGCTGGGTCAACGACTCCACCCCCGAGGCCGAATTTCAGGAGACTGTCAACAAAGCCAAAGCCATGCTCAAGGCCGTGGCCATGGCCGAGAATTTTACCCCGGGGTGAGAGGGAGGGCGGATTGCAATGGAATACAAATGAAAAAGGTAATGCGTCAGCGACGACAGGGAAAGGCTTGCGACTCTTTTGGCCTGACGCACTTAAAGGCTCCACATGCGCTACACACGTCACGCCGTTACATCTGTTGATAATCAACCTCTTACGGCTTTTCGGGCAGTTACACGCCTGTTACCTCGCGTTACTTTTTTGCCTCTTTTGCCCTTCTTATCCGCTGAATACGCCAAACACCCAGCAATTTCCCGTGCTCCTTGGCACACTCTGCTTTCGCGTATTTCGTGTATTTCGCGGTCAAAATTTCTTAAAGAGGAAATATGATGTTTACCGCCTCTTATCCCTTCCTCCTTCTTCCTGAAATTTTCAAGAAGATTTTCCTTGACGGTTTTCCCCTTGGGCTTATACTCGTTCTTTAGGTACGTATGTACGTACGTTCTTTCCCTCCCGATGGTACGGTACTATGAGCCTTAAAGTAGGTGGGGCGAGACTCTGTCGAGCCGTGACTTTTTCCAAAGGAATCGAGTTTCGGCTCGACGGAGTCTCGCCCTACCATCCGTGGTTAAGACATTACTAAAAAAGGAATTATGCGCGCCTATCCAATATTGATCGTCGCCTTCGCCGCCGGTTTCTTGTTGACCGGTTGCGCCCATTACATTACTCCCAGCGGACGCGCGGATTTTACCGCCATGACCAGTCCGGCCATTCAGGCAAGTTTCGCCGCCAAGCCGACGGCCCAATTCCCGGTGGGCATCGCCGCCATCCGCGTGCAGGCGCCGAACTACCGCAGTTATTCCACCGACCAGTCGGGCGGGGTGTTTAACGGGCAGAATTATTCCGTCATCGTCGTCAAGGAAGCCGAGGACGACACGGATATCAAGCGCCTGGAGAATCTGCCCGACGTGGGCGGCATCATCAGCCTCAGCCGCCTTCTGCCCCCGCCCCATTTGCGCTCCGAACAGGACCTGCGCGAGGCGGCCGCCCGGCTCAAGGCGGAGATGGTGCTGCTTTATACATTTGACACAACGTTTCACGAGAACGATGCCGCGCTCCCTCTAAGCATGGTGACCTTGGGACTTTCACCGACCCGGCACATCTCCGTCCACGTCACCGCCTCCGCCCTGGTGCTGGACACGCGGACCGGTTTCGTTTATGCCGCCTTCGAGGCCAGCGAAAAGCGAAGTCCTTTCAGCACCTCCTGGGGTTCAAGCGAGACGGCTGACCGCGCCCGCCGCGAGGCCGAGCAGGCCGCCTTCAAGGGCCTGGTCGGCGAATTCGAGAAAAACTGGCCCCGCATCGTCGAGCGCGCCAAAAAGGGGGCCTGAGGCACGCCCCATAGGTATATATTCGGCTATTCTGATACGAAGATACGAAACGCTGGTTGTAAATCAATTGTGAGCCCAAGGACAAAATGCAATCCGCAGACGCCCAGAGATATTGCTCGATAATGACAGAGATCAAGGCGCGCTCTCGCGTTATCAGAGCGGTGTGTGAAGGCGGCATCGTTCGGCTTCCCCAGCCAGCGAGAGTTGAATTTGTTTACCTCCAGTTCAGAAAGATCATCGAGTTGATTGCGACGGGATCACTCTTGGCGAATGCGAAAACATTTTCTCAGGTACGGCCGAACCTTCAGAAATACTGGAATGCAAAGGATCTTTTGAAGGACATTCACGCTATAAATCCAGACTTCTACCCGAAACCGATTGTCCAAAAACCTAGCAACCGACCCGGAGTTATGATGGAGTGGTCAGACCGGCCAGATGACTATCTCGCTAAAGACAGATTCATGACGCTTTATGACAAGTGTGGCAGCATCTTGCACGCGAAGAACCCTTTCGCCGCTGAGCAAGATCACGCGAAGTTGGAAGAGGCAGGTCCTAGGTGGTATCTGTGGATCGTGAATCTTCTAATCGCTCATACTATCCGCCTTGTCGACGATGTAAACTTGTACCTGATACAGATGGGTAGCGATACGGCTTCTCCGAGTTATACTTTCTGGTAACGACCCACGTCGTGCCAGTAATATGCTTAATAGCTCAGACGGAACAACTGCCACCGACGGAAAATTGCTTTCCACGAAGACATCCCCGAAACCTTCGGAAACCCAAATCGGAGTGATAATGCTCGCGACAGTGAGACAAATGACAGCGCGCCAGACAAAAATCCTTTCCGGCTGTCTCCACCGCTTCCACAGTGCAATGGCGAGAACCGGTAGCCCGACGGATAGCACAATTGCCCAAGCGACCCAATGAGTCGAACTACTGAAATGTCCAATCAAAGGCACGCTTAAAAATCCCCTCCGTGCGATGCAGAGGGCGCCCTCGACGGCTACTAGAGAAATTTTAGTGCGTGCTGTCCAACCATAATTGAATGCCAGCAGTAAAACCGCGCCGACATAAATAATAGACGCAAAGATTGTCACGAATCTTTTCATGCCTGACGTCACCGTAACGACCAATATCGGCCTCTGTCCCAAGAGCCTCAAGGCCAAACTCTACCGGTTCCTGACGCCAGCCCGTTTGGTCCGCATTGTGGCCCAGCCCATCTACGAGGTCCTCATCGGCCTCGCCGCGCAAGGCCAGCTTCTGCAAAATGATGACACTCACAGAATCGGCGACGTTCACATGAGCCTCATCCACACCTGCGAACTCAATCAGGTCCATCCGTTCGACTATCTCATGGCCCTCCAGCAACATGTAGCGGCCGTGCCTAAAGCCCCGCAGAGTTGGCTGCCTTGGAATTATGAGCAGGCCATCGCGGCTGCGGGCTGCGGTTGACTTGCCGAGGTCCCGCGCCTGGCTACATCGAACCGACGCAATCTCGCCGGCGCGCGGTTTTTGGCGCAACGCAAGCTGACCGGAGCAACACGAGCTTTGGCCAATTCGCATTTGAATCAAGGCTGTCGTTGAGCAGGATGCCTTCGGCGAGACGCCGAAGGCGGCGGGCGAGGACGCCCGCGCTCCCCGATCCGTCTCAGGGTTCCGGTTATGGGGAGACGATTTCGAAGGGGATGGCGGGGAGGACGCCGAGGGGGGGAGGGGACTGGTTGCCACGGGCTGGGCCGCCGGTACGGGCGGGCTGTTGCGGACGCTTGGCCAGGACGTTGACGATGAGATTGCCTTTTGCGCCGGGTTTGATTTTTTTCGCGTCGCTGTGGAGGGTGATTTCGGTTTCGGTGCCGACGGCGGAGATGGTTTCGATGGTGATGCCGTCGGGAGGGTCGCTTAGTTCGAGTTGGAAATTGTTGGTGAATTGAACGCCGGGGGTGCGCACTTTTACTCCGGCGGTGCCGCCGGCGGGGATTTTTATGGAGGCTGGATCAATGATTTTCAGGGGGACGCGGAACTGGCCGCGATTGGAGAGGGAGACTTCCAGGTCCTTCGCCGGAACGAGATGCCAGTAGGCAAAGGCTTGCATCCTGTTTTCCGCCGGGACAGCACGATGGAGGACGGCCTGATCGTTAATCAGGGCGAATCCTTCCACGGTGAGGTTGATGGGGGTGTCGTTGGTTTCAGCGGGAGCGGTGAGTGTGACGCGGACCTGGTTTTCATTGGCCGGGACGGTGCTGCCGCTCAGGGCGAATCCGGCCGGGGCATCTTTTAATGAAAGTGTTATGTCGTTGGAAAAGCCATCGCGACGCAGGGCATAGACTGTCAAGGGCACGGACATGCCGCCGCGCACGGTCAGGCTGGAGGGCACGACGCGCAACGCGAAGTCAGGCCGGGGCGGGCTGAGGCGCAGGCGGTAGGCGTATTCGGGGCCGCCCTGATGTTGGGCGTCGCCCAGCCAGAGGTAGTAGGCGCCGGCGGCCGGCAGTTTTACACGGAACCAGGAATCGGCGTACTGGGTTTGCAGGCCGGCGCCCTTGTCCTCAAAGTCGTCGTTGAAGGCCAGTTGATTGCCGGCGGCATCGGTGAGTTTTAGCACGGAATCCAGCGGGGAATCGAGGCGGCGGGTGATGGTTTCGGCGACGATTTCGTCGCCGGCGCGGGCTTGGAAGCGGAAGACGTCCCACTGGCCCGGTTTCTCAATGCGCCCGTTGACAATGACGGGAAGAGTGACCGGTTGGGCGGTGGCCTGCGAATGGTTTCCTTCCCGCGCGAAACATTCCGGCAAATTGTCCACGGCAAAGGGAAGGTGGTTGGAAACATTGGTTTCCGTGCGGACGGAGAGCGGGTAAGTTCCCGGCGCAACGTTCCGGTCATCCTCGACCACGTTGGTGGCGGGAAGATTCCAGCCAGTCACTTGGACGGTGGTTTGAGCGCCCGCCGGCCCGCCGAGCGGGAAGATGCCGGTGACAAAGGGGACTTCACCCACGGTGATGCGATAGACAAAATCCTCGCGGCCACGGTAGATGGAATCCCTGATCTGGAGAATGTATTCGCCGTTTTTTGGGATTTCATAGAAGAGAACGGGGTCGGGATGGAAACGAAAATGGTCGGCGAAGGCCAGTTCATGTCCCTGCTCGTCGTAAAGGGAGATGGCGGCTTGAAACCAGCCGGGGACAGCGTCGGCCAGATAGGGCATGAGTTCGCGGGCGGCAGCGGCGATGACCAGCTTCTGGCCTTTGCCGGCTTCAAAGCGGTAACGGTCCACGCCGCCGGGCAGGATCTGGCCATTGACCACACAGGGCAGGACCAGGCGCGGTTCAACGGGCGGGGCGGCGCGCTGGGCATTGGGGTTGGCGTCGCGGTTGGGGCCTGGGAGCGGGGCGCCAACGGGAGGTTCGGGCTTGTTGACTTCGGGCAGTTGGCCGACGCAAAAGACCAGCGGCTGGGACAAGGACATGGGCGCGCCGAGCCTTAGCTCCCGTTCCCCCGGCTCGGCGTCGGGAGCGATGGTGATCCTGAGGGTGACGGTTTCGCCAATGACCGGATTGGCCATTCTTTTTTGGAACTGGGCGAGTTTGTCGCGGATTTCGGCGATGGCCTTCATGTCCTCGGCGGTCCAAGTGGGGCGGGGTTGCCCCGCGACGGGCGGAGCGCCGCTCCTGGCGGCTTGGGCGGCGGCGCGTTTGTCCTGAAGGACCTTCTGTTGCATGCGCAAATCATTGACCTGCTGCTGGGTGAGCGGCCTGATGTATTCCACCACGGCAGCTTGGACCCCCGCGCCGGAAACGCAGGCGTTGGTGACGTTGCCCAGATATTGCCCTCCCACTCTGACCTCGAAGGAAGCGCCCTGGCGGCCGCCGGCGGGAAAGACATAGCCGACATGCGGGGTGAATTGCTGCTGGGCGCGCAGGGCGGGGGCGAGGGACAGGACGGCGAGAGTCAAGATGAAATGATTGCGCCACAGCAACCGGATGGCATGGGGTGGTTGGGGAAAGACTGGGCGGGCACTGTGGAGATTAAGATCAGGATTAGGATTAGGATTAAGATTAAGATGAGGATTAAGAGTTTTGGACAGGGCATTGAAGGTAGGGCGGGCACTCCGCTGGCCGCCGCGGCGCGCACGGAGTGCGCGCCCTACCACCCAAGATGGTGGCTTTATTTGAAACAGGTTCTTCATTCGCCTTATCGCCCGCTGTTTGCTCACATGATTTCTTTCAAGAGTCCGCCGCTGGCCAGGCCATCGGCGGCGCAGGGGGTGACCCGGACATCCAAACCCTGGGGATGGGGCAATTTGGCTTCCGCATCAATGCCGAGCAGTTGATACATGCTGCCCAGGAGATCGCAGGGATAAACCGGGCGCTTCTTGACCTGTTCGCCTTTGGCATCGGAAGAACCGACCACCTGGCCGCCCTTGAAACCGCCGCCGGCAACCACGGCGGAGAAGACCTCGCCATGATGGCCGCGCCCGCCGTTCCAGGGCGCTTCCCACATGACTTTGGGAGTGCGGCCGAACTCACCGCCCCACCAGACGATGGTCTTGTCCAACAGGCCGTGGTCGGCCAAATCCTGGAGGAGAGCGGCCATGCCTTTGTCCATTTCAGGCACGCGGCGGCGCATGGTTTGGAAATTGTCCTTGTGGGTATCCCAGCCGCCTTTGTAGTTGATGGTAACGTAAGGAACGCCGCGTTCGACCAGACGGCGCGCCACCAGGCAGGATTGGCCGAAAGTGTTGCGGCCGTAGCGATCGCGCAACTCGTTTTTCTCCTGCGCCAGATCGAAGACCTTGCCGGCATCGCCGAGGATGAGGTCATAGGCCTGCTTCTCACATTGGGCGGAGGCGGCCAGTTCGGCGCTGCCCGGCAGGGCATGGGCCAGAGTGTCCAACTGGTGGAGCAATTCGCGCCGGCCGCGCTGGCGTTGCTCGGAAATGTTGGCGCTGACCACGCCTTCGACGGCGAAGGGCGTTTTGGCGGGATCGCCCCCGGTGGCGAAGGGTTTATAGCGCGAAGCCAAAAAGCCCTCTTCGGGAAAGCGCCCCTGCGGTTCGGTCAGCACGATGTAAGGGGGAATCAAGCCGCGATACTCCCCGTTGTAGCCCTTGAAGAGGGAAACGACGGCGCCGAAGCAGGGAAAGACATCGTGGCCTCCCGCGGCGCGGGCGGTCTGCACCATGTAAGAGGCCGTTTCGTGGCTGTTGTTGCCGTGGGTCATGCTGCGGATGATGGAATACTTGTCGGCCTGCTTGGCCAGCAGGGGCATGAGTTCGCAGATTCTGACGCCGTCCACGTTGGTGGGGATGGGCTTGTCCAGCGGGCCGCAATAATCGGAGCCGGCTTCCGGTTTGGGATCAAAGGTGTCCAGGTGGGCCGGGCCGCCCCACATCCAGATTTGGATGACCGATTTGGCCCTGGCTTGGGCGGAAGGAGCCGCGGCCAGCGCGCGCAGGGTCAGGTGATGCCCCAGCATCAAGCCGCCCGCGCCGAGGAGGGCGCGGCGCACGGCCTCGCGCCGGGACATGGCGCTGTCGCGCATCAGAGAAATCAGGTGGTCCGAATACGGTTGGAAGCGTGCGCCCTCCGCGCTGGGTTGGATTTTCATACTTTCACTTTGCCTTTCATTATCATCGGGCCAGGGCCGTTGTGGTGTTTCTGCTCAATGCCGGTAGAGAAACTCCGTGCTGTTGATCAAGGCCCAGGCCAGGTCAATGGTCGCTTGCCGCCGGTTGAGGCCGCCGGACTGGTAATAGGTTTCCGCAATGGTCGCCTCATCCGCCGATGGAAAACGGGAAAGAATCCCCAAATAGAGCGCGGTGGCGATCTCGCGCGGGGTTTTGGTGGATTGCACCAGGAATGGGATGAGGCGGCTTTGTTCGAGCTTAAGCTCGATGTGGCTGGAATTGAGGAGATGCAGGCGCTGCTCGGAGGTGGGGCGGTTGTTGCGTTCCTCTTCCAGGCCGGTATCGCGCGGCGAACGCCCGAACATATCGAGGAAGGAACTGCTGATGCTGCCATCCTCCAAGGCGATGGAGCGGACGTTTCCGGGAACGAAGGTGAACGGTTCCGGGATGGCGCTGGAATAGCTCTCCGTCCCCCCCGTGATCTGGTCCAAGGCGTCAATCAGAACCTCCGCTTCCAGGCGGCGCAACGGATAGAAGGCGAAGTGGGCGGCAGCTTCGGAATTGTCGGAGGCGGCCACGGAGGAGAGTTGGTAGGTTTTGGAGTTGAGAATCAGGCGGAAGAGATGCTTGAGGTCGTAATGGGATGCGATCAGATCCTTCTCCAACAGGGCCAGGAGTTTGGGGTCGGAGGGCGGATTGTCCGGGCGGATGTCGTCCGGCTCCTGAATGATGCCCCGGCCCAGCAGCCAGGACCAGACGCGGTTGGCGATATTCCGGGTGAACCAGGGATTTTTCGGATCAATCAGCCAATCGGCAAAGACCTCGCGCGGATCGCGCTCGGGGGACAAACGGGCCGGGGTTCCATCGGGAAAAACGGTCTTCCGGGCCAGGAGGTTGGTCGTCTGGGCCAGATCGAACATGACAATTTCCTCCTTCCACTCCGAGGTATGCTTGTAGCCGATTTGGGAGAAAAAGGCGGCCATGCCGGACAATTGGTTGGTGGGCCACTTTTCCGCGCGCGCTCCCATGAAGGTCAAGGCGACGGTGCGGGCGATGCCCTGTGGATCCCGGTTTTGCATGGCCCGGTAGAAGTTAACGGGCGGGACACGGAAGTTGCTGCCGCTGGCTGTGAGCAGTTGGCGGACGAACTGGTCATAGGGCATGTTGTCCTGGATGCTGGTGCGAATCCAGCGGTGATAGGCCTGGGCGGCATTGGGCCACAAATTGATCGGAAACTCCGCCTTGACCCGCAGCAGGTCGCTCCATTTCATGGCCCAGTAATCGGCAAACTCGTCGCGTTGCAGCAAGCGATCAATCAAGACGCGGCGCTTGTTCGGATCGCGGTTGAGCAGGAACTGTTGCGCCTCCAACGCCTTTGGCAGGGTGCCGATCACGTCCAAATAGACGCGGCGGACAAAGACCGCATCCGAGCAGAGCCGGGCCGGCGGAAGGTCCAACTGTTTCAACCGCGCGAAAACCAGTTCGTCCACCGGATTTTGCGGCGTCAGGGCGGCGTTGCTTTCAAACACGCCCGCCGGGCGAGCCGCGGCGGCATTCCCGCTGAACGCCGCCAGGACCAGGCCGGCTAAAATCAAGGACGTTTTCATGGCGGGCCGCGGCTGCTCAAGCCGCAAGCTAATCTAATATGAGATAGACGCAGGCGCTACCCCCAGGGATGCGTAAAAAACACACCATATCTTGCGGTGCTCTTTCACAAATTCCGGCTGGTGCTGTTAAAGGCAATCCAGGGTCCCTCTTTGCGGAAACAAAAATAACCTTGAAGCGGATTGGGCCATGATTAAACATGGACCCGGCCTGTTCCGTGGCCAGCCGGCTGCGCCAGCCGGAAAGACAACGACAAGATGCGATGATGCGGCTGCAATTCCTGAAACCAATATGCAAAGATTATTCCTGGCTCTATTTCTAATGGGCGGGTCGTTGCCCATGGCCCGGGCGGACCTGCTCACCACCAACCTGCTCCTCAATCCCGGCGCCGAAGCCGGCACGACAACGAATTGGGTGATTGGCGGTGTTTCAAATCCCGGAGTGGACAACGGCAGTTTTGATCCGGGCATCAACCCTCACAGCGGTTCTTATGATTTTTTCGGCCGCACTGGAGCTGAAGGCACCTTGAGCCAGACGGTTTACCTGCCGGGCAATCAAGGGATTACGAGCGCTCTCATTGATGCCGGCCTCCTGGCCGCCAATGTCTCGTTCTGGGAGCAAGGATTGAACCAGGGCACGCCGAGCGATGAGGCGGGCGTCATCATCACGTTTCTGGACGGCAACACCAACCTGATCAGCACCAGTGCCACGCCTTTCATAGATTCGCACAATCTGACCTGGCAAAACTATTCCAATCAATATGCCATTCCCGCTGGCGCGCGGCTCATCACTTACAGCATGGACTTTTACCGGAACGTTGGAAATGACAACGACAGTTTTATTGATGACAATGTGCTGACCGTCGCGACCCTTCCAGGCCCCGTGTTGTCCATCTTTCCCGCCGGCCCCAACGTGATCGTGGCGTGGCCGGTGACGACGCCGGCTTACGGGGCGGAATCCACAACGACGTTGTCCAGTCCGGCTTGGACGGGGGTCACCAACATCGCGACCGTCATTGGCGGAACAAACTACATTACCAACGCCAGCGGCGGCGTCTCTTGCTTTTATCGCCTGCGCGTGAGCCTGCCGTGAGCGCCCGGGCGGACGGAACAAAGTCCGTCGTTCAAAGAATCGAGGAGGATGCGGGTTGGCGTCCTTGACAAACCGCGCCGGGCCTTGCATTCCTCAGGCCAAATCATTTTTGGACATGAAACTGAAAAGCCTGCTTTCCACCGGACTGCCCGCCGCTTTGCTCTGCCTGAGCGCCGGATGTTTTCATCCGCCGCCGCCCGCCGCCGCGCCGGCCAAACACACTTTTGCCATCGGCGGGAACGATTTTCTGCTGGACGGACAGCGGCTGCAAATCCGGTGCGGGGAAATCCATGCGGCCCGCGTGCCGCGGGAATACTGGGAGCACCGCCTGCGCCTGGCGAAAGCGATGGGGCTGAATACGGTGTGCGCCTATCTTTTCTGGAACATGCATGAGCCGCAGCCGGGCCAGTTCAACTGGAGCGGGCAGGCGGACATGGCGGAGTTCTGCCGGCAGGCGCAGAAGGAAGGCCTGTGGGTTGTTCTCCGGCCCGGCCCCTACGCCTGCGCGGAATGGGAAATGGGCGGCCTGCCCTGGTGGCTGCTGAGAAATGACGACGTGAAATTGCGCACCCGCGACCCGCTTTTCCTCGATGCGGCCCGTCATTATCTCAAGGAGGTGGGACGCGTGCTGGGGCCTCTGCAAATTACGCGCGGCGGTCCGATTCTGATGGTGCAGGTGGAGAATGAATACGGCTCTTACGGCAAGGACGCGGAATACATGGGCGCGGTGCGCCAGAGCCTGCTCGACGCCGGTTTTGACGTGCCGCTCTTTGCCTGCAATCCACCCGGCGATCTCAAGAACGGTTACCGGGCGGACCTCTTCCCGGTGGTCAACTTCGGGGCCGATCCGGCGGGCGGCTTCAAGGCCTTGCGGGGCATTCTGCCCAAGGGGCCGCTCATGTGCGGGGAATTTTATCCAGGCTGGTTCGATACCTGGGGCGCGCCGCATCACACCGGCAACACGAGCAATTACCTGAGGGATTTGGATTACATGCTCAACGCCGGGGCCTCCTTCAGCATCTACATGGCGCATGGCGGCACGACCTTCGGGCTGTGGTCGGGGGCCGATCATCCGTTCAAGCCGGACACTTCGACCTACGATTATGACGCGCCCATCAGCGAAGCGGGCTGGGCGACCGGCAAGTTTTTCAAAACGCGGGAGTTGTTCGCCAAGTATCTTCTGCCGGGCGAATCCATCCCGGACCCGCCTCCGAAGAACCCGGTCATCACCATCGCGCCCGCCGCCGCCACGCAATGCGCGCAGGTTTTTGCCAATCTGCCTTCCCCAAAAACGGACGCGCGCGCCGGGGCCATGGAGGGATACGGCCAGGGTTACGGCTGTATAGTTTACAGGACCACCCTGCCGCCCGGCCCGGCGGCCACGCTGGCGGCGGAGGCCATCCATGACTATGGCTTTGTTTATCTGGACGGCGAACGCGCCGGGTTCATGGACCGGCGCAACCGCAGTTTTAAAGTTCTGCTGCCGGAGCGCAAAAATCCGGCCACGCTGGACATTCTGGTGGAGGCGGCGGGGCGGGTGAATTTTGGAGAGGAGATCCACGACCACAAAGGTGTGATTGGCGGTTTTACGCTGGCCGGCGCAGCGGGGGCGACGCCGTTGACCGGCTGGCAAATCTATAAGTTGCCGCTCGACGCGAAGATGCTGGCCGGTCTGAAGTACCGCGCCCCGCAGGCAAAACCGGGGCCGGCGTTTTGGCGCGCGCGCCTCGAGGTGGCGCAGCCGGGCGACACTTTTCTGGACATGCGCCCGTGGGGCAAAGGGGTGGCGTGGGTCAATGGACATTGCCTGGGACGATTCTGGAACATTGGCCCGGCGCAAACCCTGTATGTCCCCGGTCCCTGGCTCAAGTCCGGCCAGAATGAAGTGGTGATCCTGGACTTGCCCGGCCCGGAAAGAGCCGAGGTGGCGGGCCTCGACGCGCCCATTCTCAATCAACTTCGGCCCGAGCTGGATTTTAAGTGATAATTTGGTCGTCAACCAGTCTGGAACAAATCACCATGCCATCATGAGCGACGCCGATTGTCTTCACGAAGAACCCCCCGCATACGGGGGCGGCGGCAAACCCGATCCGATCACGGAATATCTGCGCAAACTGGAACGCGCCCTCAAACGCGGCGATGCCACCGAACATACGCATCGCCCTGCGCTCAAGGAGTTGATCGAGGCGCTCGACGAAAATGTCATCTGCACCAACGAACCGAAGCGATCCTCCTGCGGTGCGCCGGATTACGTCGTTTCCCACAAGCGCGACCAGCTTACCATCGGCTACATGGAGGCCAAGAACATCGGCGCGGACCTCGCTGAACACGAGCACGGCGATCAGCTCAAGCGCTATCTCCCCGGGATGCCCAATTTGCTGCTGACCGATTATCTCGAGTTCCGCTGGTTTGTGGAGGGCAAGAAGCGTGAAACCTTCCGCCTCGCCAACGTCGTCCCCGGTGGCAAACTCGCGCCGGTTGCAGCCGACGAACTGGAACGGGCCCGCCTTCTCCTGCTCGGCTTCCAATTCGCGCTGATGAAGGATCGGTCGTGATCATTGACGTTGGCGATGGCTGTCAACCGCTTGCGCTGAGTTTGTGCAAGTATCCAGGCCTGTGGCGTTGTGCGCATGGGCATTCCAGTTTTCGCTGGTATTCAACCGAGATTACTCGGGAATGGCAGTTCAGTTGGTTCTGCAAAACGCAGTTCGCCGGGAAGCACGGCCCGGCCCATTTCGTTCGCTGCCACAAATCGGTCATCAGCCTTTTGGATTTCTCCCGCAAAGCCGGACTGGAGGTGACGGTGAAGGATGAGGCCGGTTATTGGGAAAAGCGGGACGAAGCGGAATTGATGGAGACTCTGCGAAGGAGCGAAGCGATGCTGGCGGCGTTTGGCGGTTTGTTGAAGGACATGACAGCCAAAACACGCGACCGCGAGATCAAGTCGCCGATTTTTGACTACGCCAACTTTGAACATCTGGAACACGAGGGCTGGGAGCGTTTTGGCAGGTATTTCGCATTGTCGCAAAATACCGTGCGACGACGAAAATTGAAACAAGGCGGCTAATGGGCGAGACAGACACCTGCATCAAACAGCATGGGATTGGGCCGATGAATTAACTATGGGCCCGGTTTCCTCAACGCAAGCAATGTGGCCGCAAGGTTTGGCGGACACCTTCAGGCTCGGGCATGATTCCAAGAATTCCACTGTTTTGGTTCGTCATTCTGCTGGGCGGCGGCTTGTGCGCGCGGGCGGAGGACGCGCTGGCCGCCGGGTTTGCCAATCCGCCGCCGGAGCCCGCACCCGGGCTTTCTGGTGGTGGCTCAATGGCAATGTCACCAAGGCGGCCATCACCCGCTAAAATGAAAAACCATGCCGCAATTGTATTATTGACAGTCACCGTCACTTCTTGCGCGCTGCATCCCGCGCCCAGGGAACCCGGCGCCACGGCTGGCGCGACCGGGTGGAACTCCGTTCCCGCCATCCTCGCCCGCATCCAGCCGCCGCAATTCCCCGCGCGCGATTTCCCCATCACCGCATTCGGCGCGAAGGCGGACGGCGCGACCGATTGCACGGACGCCATCGCCCGGGCCATCGCGGCCTGCCACGCGGCCGGCGGCGGGCGGGTGGTGGTGGCCGGCGGCGTGTTTCTTACGGGCGCGGTGCATTTGCTGGGTAATGTGAACCTGCACATCGCCGCGGGGGCTGCGTTGCGATTCAGTCCCGACCGCGCGAAATTTCTGCCGGTTGTTTTCACCCGGTTTGAAGGCTCGGAATGCATGAATTATTCGCCGCTCATCTATGCCTTCGGGCAGGAGAACATCGCCGTGACCGGCGCGGGCACGCTCGACGGCTCCGGCGCGCAGGTGTGGTGGGGCTTGCGGGCGCAGGGCGCGGGCGGCGGAAGCAAAAAACTGATTGACGAGGCCGACGCGGGGGTGCCGGTGGCGGAACGTGTGTTCGGCGAGGGCGGAGGACTGCGGCCCAATTTCATCCAGCCCTATTGCTGCCGCAATGTGCTCATCGCGGACGTGCGCATTACCAATTCTCCCATGTGGGAAATCCATCCTGTCCTCTCCACCAACATCACCGTGCGCGGTGTCGCCATTTCCAGCCACGGCCCCAACAACGACGGCTGCGATCCCGAATGCTGTCGCGACGTGCTCATCGAGAATTGCACATTCGACACCGGCGACGACTGCATCGCCATCAAGTCCGGCAAAAACGCCGATGGCCGCCGTGTCCATCTCCCTTCGCAAAACATTGTTGTGCGCGACTGCGTGATGAAGGACGGCCACGGCGGGGTGGTGGTGGGCAGCGAAGTTTCCGGGAGCGTGAGCAATGTTTTTGCCGAGAACTGCCGGATGGACAGCCCGAACCTGAACTGCGCCTTGCGCCTGAAATCCAACGCCCAGCGCGGCGGCGTCATTGCCAACGTTTTCATGCGCAACATCGCCATCGGCAGCGTCAAGGACCAGGTGCTGACCATTGATCTGGTTTATTCCCGGGTCAACTCCGGGCCGTTCCCGCCGGTGGTGCGCAACGTGGTCCTGCAGCACGTCACCGCCGCGAACACCCCGCGCGTGCTCTCCGTCATCGGCACGGCCAACTCCACCATCGCCGGCGTCCGCCTGGAGGATTGCTCCTTTCACGGGGTGCGCCTGGATGACATCCTGACTAACGCCGGTGACATTTCCAGATATCACGTCGCCATTGAGCGCGCCCGGGATCATTAAGGCGCGGGCGGGGCGGGCGTTTTTAAAGTCCAGACACAATTATCGTTGACTGACTGGCGGTTGCGGACGGCGGGGGCGCCGGCCGCCACACGCGGGGCGCGTGTGCCCCCCAAAGCGGTTCGCGTCCGGCTTGGAGGAGGATTTGGGCCGTTCTAATTTTCAGCCAATTCGCGGGGGACCATTTTACTTGACATGGGTTTCGGCTTTGCGCTTTTTCGCCTCCTCGATCACTTTTTGTTCCATGTCGCGCGGCATTTCCTCGTAATGATCGAAGGCTTCGGCATGAACCCCGCGGCCGGAGGTCAGGGAGCGCAGGGTGCTGGAGTAGCGGTAAAGTTCGCGGGCCGGAACCAGGGCCTTGATCACCTGGAACAGGCCGTCGGTGTCCACCCCCAGAATGCGGCCCCGCCGGCTGGAAATGTCGCCCATGACTTTGCCCAGGCAGTCCTCCGGTATATGCACCTCGACCTGGTGGATCGGTTCCAGCAGGCAGGGGCGCGCTTTGAGAAAGGCCTCCTTGAAGGCAAAATATCCGGCGATTTGGAAGGCAATGTCCTTGGAGTCCACCGGGTGCATTTTGCCGTCGTAGAAATCAATTTTCACGTCCACCACCTTGTAGCCCGCCAGGATGCCCTCGCGGCAGGCGTTCTGCACGCCTTCCTCGACGGAGGGGACAAAGACGCGGTCCACATTCTGGCCGGTGAGGGATTCGGTGAAATCCACGCCGGAATCGCGCGGCAGCGGCTCGATTTTCATCCAGACCTCGGCGAATTGGCCGGCCCCGCCGGTTTGCTTCTTGTGGCGGTAACGCGAATCGGCCGGGGCGGCAATGGTTTCGCGGAAGGGAATGCGCGGCTCGCCCAGCTCGACATGGACATTGAAACGCCGGCGCAGCCGCTCCACCACCACCTCCAGGTGCAGTTCGCCTTGCGCGGAAATAATGGTTTGATGCAGTTCCGAATCCACGCGGTGGACAAAGGTGGGGTCCTCCTCGTGCAGCGCCGCCAGGCCGGCGGCGACCTTGTCTTCCTCGCCCTTGACGCTGAAGATCAAAGCGGCGTGGATGGTGGGGCGCGGGTACTGCACCTTGGGGAGCCGCACCGGCCGCGCGGCCGAGCCGAGGGTGTTGCCGGTGTGCGTATCCTTTAATTTCACCACCGCGCCAATATCGCCCCCGCGCAACTCGTCCACCGCCTTGCGCTCGCGCCCGTTGAGAATGTAGATTTGACCGATGCGTTCGGTCATGTTCCGGTCCGCGTTGAACAGTTCCATGCCGGATCGCACCGCGCCGGAATAAACCCGGAAGAAGGACAGCTCGCCAAAATGCTCCTCCGCCATCGTTTTAAAAACGTGGGCCACCGGCGCGTCGCCGCCCAGGCGAACCTCGACCGGCGCGTCATTGGCGTCCTGCCCGGTCTGGCGCTCGCGGTCCGCGGGGGAAGGGCCGTATTTGGCGATGAAATCCATCAGGCGGGCCACCCCAACCCCGGTTTCCGCCGCCGTGCAAAACAGGGGAATGAAATGCTGCTTCTGCACGGCATCGTGAATCCCGGCGCGAAATTCCTCCTCGGTCAGTCCGCCCTGATCGAAAAACTTGGTCAGGAGGGCGTCATCCGATTCGGCGATGTGCTCGATCAACTCGCGGTGCAGCCGCGTCACCGTCTCCTTCAACGCTCCCTCGGCGGCCTCCTCGCGGAATTTGCCCCGCCCGTCGGAGGTGTCGTACGTGACCACCTCGCTGCGCAGGACATCGAGGGCCTGGTTGAAGCCGGCGCCGGGATTGACCGGAAGGTTCAAGGGAAAAACCCCGGCGCCGTAATGCTCCCGCAGCGCCGCCAGCATTTCATCGAAGCGCCCGTTGAGTTTGTCCACGGCGTTGACCACAATGATTTTGGGGATGCCCAGTTCGGTGGCGTAGTTCCAGACCCGGGCGGTGCCAACGCCGACGCCGTCGCGGGCATGGACGGCGACGAGGGCCAGGTCGGCGACGCGCAAGGCGCTGAGAGCCTCGCCCACGAAGTCCAGGTAGCCGGGGGTGTCAATCAGATTGAACTTTTTCCCTGTCCAGGTGGTGTGGAGGAGGGAGGCCTGGGTGGAAATCTGGCGCTGTTTTTCGCTGGGGTGGTAGTCGGAGACGGTGGTGCCGTCGGTGATGCGGCCCATGCGGCCGATGACGCCGCTGCAAGCGAGCATGGCTTCGCTCAACATGGTTTTCCCGCAGGAGGCGTGGCCGACGATGGCAAAATTGCGTATGTCCTTTGCAGAATCAGTTTGCATGGGTGGCACTCTAAGGGAGGGAGCGGGAGGTGAAAAGGTTAATTTTTGGCCGGCGCGCATTTCATTTTTCTGGGTAATCGCTCGTTTCCCGCGACCCTCACCTCACCCTAACCCTCTCCCCTCCCATCGGATGGGAGCGGAGAGGGAACAGGAGACGGATACGAGTTGTCCCAAGGAGGTCTGGCGAGCAGCGGCAGGTTCATGGTCCCGATGCATGCTTTAATGAGAATGAGGGCTAATTTTGATCATAATCTTAAATTGTTGCAGGGCCGGGTCTGCGGCTCGAAATCGGCGCGTAGCGCCGGCAGCACAACAATTTGACAAGCCCGCCGCCGGGTCCTAATTTCGGGGCACTGAGAACCCATAATGTATGAAATGTTTCCGGCTGATTTTGACGGCCTTTTTCCTGGTTTCCCTTTCCAGCGGCGCGCAAACCACCAACACCGAATCGGAGCTGTATCAAAAGATCAAGGCGCTGCCCGGGGTGGTGGCCGTGCGTGCCACCCCGGCCCGGGGGACGTTCCAGGAATCTTTCACCATCACCTTCGAGCAGCTTCTGGACCACCAGAACCCAGCCGGCCCGAAGTTCCACCAAAAATTCTTCCTTTCTCATGCCGGTTACGACAAACCGGTGCTGCTGGAAACGGAAGGTTATGCGGCTCGCGGCAATTCGGGCGGCGAATTGCAATCCATGCTCGGCGGCAACCTGGTCACGGTGGAACACCGGTTCTTCGGGGATTCGATGCCTTCGCCGGTGCAATGGGAATATCTCACCGTCAAGAATGCGGCGGACGACATGCACGCCATCGTCACCGCGCTGAAGACGCTTTACAAGGGAAAGTGGGTCAGTTCGGGCGCGAGCAAAGGGGGACAGACGGCGCTGTTTTACAAGTGCTATTATCCGGAGGATGTGGACGCGACGGTGGCCTACGTCGCGCCGGTCAACGTAACCCAGGAAGACCCGCGCATCAATCATTTCATCGAAACGGTGGGCGACGCCGCCACCCGGCAGAAAATAAAGGAGTTCCAAATCGCCCTGTTCAAGAGGGAGGACGAGATCCTGCCCTACGTCAAGAAATATGCCGATGGCCGGGGGTGGACCATTTCCATGGGCCTGTCGGAGGCTTACGAATACGGCGTCCTGGAATACCCCTATTATTTCTGGCAGTACGGGCAGAACGCGACGAACATCCCGCCGACGGACGCCTCCGCGGAGAGCCTGGCCAATTATTACAACCGGGTGGGGACGATGCGTTATTATGCCGACGCGGGAAAGAAGCAGTTTCAGGCGTTCCAATACCAGGCCTTCACCGAAATCGGATATTACAATTATGACATCACCGATTTCAACGAATACATGAAGACGTTGAAAAACCCGTCCAATCTGGCCATTTGTCCCGACGGCGCGAAAATTGTCTATAATCCCGCGACGATGGCGTTTGTTTATAATTTTCTACAGTACAAGGCCAATCATGTCATCTACGTTTATGGGGAACTGGACGCCTGGTCGGCGACGCAAATGCAACTGATCGGACGGACGGACGCGGTGAAAATCGTGGTGGCCGACAGCCATCATGGGGCGCAGGTCAGCGCCTTTTCGCCGGAACAAAAGGAATTGTTTTACGGCAAGATGGATTCGTGGCTGGGCATGAAGCTGAACCGGACGGCCTCGCGTCCGCGCCGGGGGCAATAACCCTTCCGCCGACCATCGTGCCTGGCCGCGGGGCCGCTGCCAAGCCGGGGGAACCGGAGGGCAGATGGGCTTCGGGCTTCATTTCAGGGTGAGGGGCGTGCATTGAGCCAGTCAATGTTGGCGAATGTTTTATCAATTAACGCTCCCCCGCAAGCGGTGGTAATGTGCGGACGAGAAAACAGCCGAACCATGAAATACTCCGACATTCAGAAGCTTGAGGACGCCGGCCTGATCACCGCAGAGCAGCGGCAGAAGATTCTCGAGCACTTCCAACTCAGGGAGGACGGCGGCAATCAATTTCTCGCCATCGTTTCCATCATCGGCGCGGTGCTCATCACGGCGGGGCTGGCGCTGCTCATCGCGGCGCACTGGAACGAGATTCCGCGCGGCGTGAAAATCGCCGCGGGGATTTTGCTGATGCTGGGCGCGCACGCGGGCGGCTGGTGGCTGCGCGAGGTTCAGGGCAAATACCGCAAGACCGGCGAGGCGCTGCACCTGATCGGCTCCTGCCTGTTTCTGGCCAACCTCGCGCTGCTCGGCCAGATTTATAACATCGTCTCCCGTCCGCCGAACGCGTTTCTGCTTTGGTGGATTGGCCTGGCCGCGCTGCCCTGGCTGTTGCGGTCCAAGGCGCAGCATTTTTTGCTGTTGCTCGCGTTCGGAATCTGGTTCGGTCTCGAAGCCAACGAACGCGGCGGCTGGATGTATTGCGGATCGGAGCGGCAGATGCTGCTCTACGCGCTGCTCGGCCTGGCCTGTCTCGGCGCGGGTTATTGTTTGCGCGGCACAAGATTTTCCGAATTTGCCGGGGTAACGGAAAAGCCCGGCCTGCTCGCCTTTTTGATTTTCGTTTATCCGCTGGCGTGGAAGGATTTCTTCGGCTGGGAAAAATCTGAAGTTCATCCCTGGTTTTTCCTCGCGCTGGCCGCGTGCGCGCTCGTGCTGTCGGCCATCGGAATTAGAAAACTCACCGCGCTCCCCCGGCAATGGCGCTGGACCTGGCTGGCCGCGCTGGCCGGCATGACGGTTTTCATGGCGACCGTCTGGTTCGGTTGGTGGCATTTGGATCACCCCGGCGGGCCACGCTATTCCTTTTGGGGCGAGTCCTGGAGCTATCTTGCCGGCACGATCGCGCTGTTCGTGTTTTGCCTGCTGCAAATCCAGGTGGGCCTGCAGGAGCGCTCGCCGTTTCTGGTGAACCTCGGCGTCGGCTTCATCGCACTCGACATCCTGGCGGCATACTGCGACCTCTTCGGCTCGATGGGGCGGACGGGAGTGATGTTTTTGGTTTCGGGCATTTTCCTGATTGTGTTCGGCGTTTATCTGGAAAAGAAACGCCGGGCCTTGATGAAACAAATCAAACCGCAACCTACAGGAGCAATACTATGATAAAACCTGGCAAAGCAATGAGTTCAATCCACGCGGCGGCCATGACAATGTCCCTGGGCCTGCTCGCGGTCTGGCTGGGTCGTTTCCCAGCCGCCGCTGAACCGCAAGCCGGCATCGCGCCGGAGCAGCAGCAGCGGCTGGAGTTGATGAAATCCAAAGGGCCGGACGCCTCGCTGACCATTCTCCCCGTGCGCCTGGGGGGCCAACCGTGGGATCGCGTGACCGAGGTGGTCGGCCTGCTTCTGGAAAAGCAGGGCTTGAAAAACATTGAGCTGGGAAAAACGCCGTGCGCGCCGGCGGCCGCGAATTTGGAAGATTTGGCCGCCGCCGTCGGGGCGTTTGTCAAGACGAATCCGATCACCACCGGCCACGCGCTTTACGCCGAATACAATGGCGACCGTCAATCCGGGTTGAATGAACTGCGCGCGGTCGTGGTGGATCAAGCCGGGGCGGTCGTCTGGACGGACCGCCAGACGGCGCAGGACGAAGCGTTCAAGAAGAATGAAGCCCGGGAACCGATGACGATGTCCGTTCTGCTCGTCGAGCGGCTGAGTCCGCAACTCGGCCTCAACGAGGAAACCGCCAAGGCGGCCAAACCGGGCAGGCTGGCGGCCCTCATGGATGAGCGGAGTGGGCTGCCTCCCGAAAATGAAAGGGCGGCCCTGCCCGACCGCCAGAAGGCGATGAAGGAATCAAAAGGCAACGCGACGCTCATCATTTTTCCGGCGCGTGTTCATGGCCGTGAGACGGATGCCGCCAGCGCCGCCAGCCTGGCAAAGAGGATTAACGATGCGGGATTGTGCAAGGCGTCGGCTGCGAATCAATCCGTATTGCTCAAGGCTTCGCAGGCCGATCCCAACGAACTCAAGTCGCTGTGGGGCCTGGCGCGAGAGTTCCGGGATTACGCCGGGAAAAATCCGCCGCACGCCGATTATGTTCTCTATGCCGATTATGTCTTCAATCCGCAGAACTGGGAGCAGGGCTGCGTGCATTTCGTGGTGTGCGACCGCCAGGGTGCATGGGTCATCGTGGACATGCAAAACTCCCATCATCCCGATTACCAGGACATCAAGCCGGCTTCGAGGGAAGGCTGCGACCAACTTCTCGTGAAACGCCTCGAGGGTTATTTGCGCTGACCTCAACTCACACCGCACCGCCATGAAGCTCAAGCTCCTCCTCCTCGTGCTCGCGCTGCAAAGCGCGTGGCTGCTCGGAACCGTCGTCGTGCAGGAACGCGCGCTGGCCGCCGGCATCACCATCCTGCTGGAAACCCGCCGCGTGGACCCGCGGGACATGCTGCGCGGCGACTATTTGATTTTGAATTACAAAGTCAGCGACGTGCCGGCGCATCTTTTTTCACCGCCGGTGACGAAAGATGTGCCTGCCGGTGCGAACATTTTCGTCGCGCTCGCGCCGGGAACGAACGGGCTTTACGAAGTCAGGCGCGCCAGCACCAGCGAGATCATGCCGGCGGCGGGCGAAGTGTTGCTGCGCGGCCAAAGCGCCTACGCCGGGTGGAACGCGACCAACTCGATCCATGTCGCATACGGTATCGAGAATTACTTTGTCGCCGAAGGCACGGGCAATCCGGCTGGCAAGCTTACGGTGCAGGCGGCCGTGAGCGCGTCCGGGCGGGCGAGCATCAAGCAAGTTTTTGTGGACGGCAAACCGTACGCCGAGGCGATGAAGGATTCCGCGGGCCGCCGCTAGAGCTGGCCGGTGCTCTTCGCCGGCGTGGAGGCGCATAACTACTCCATCTCCTCAGATAGTCCCAGGGCCAACTGCGCCCCCTCCGGCCGGCGAAAGGCGGCGGTGGAAAGTTCAGGGCCATCCTCGGGCAGGCCCACTTTGCGGCGCGCGACGTGGAACATTTGCGAAATCTGGTCTGCGAAAATGCCCTCGCCACGCATGCGGGAACCGAACCGGGGATCGTTGAGTTTGCCGCCCCGGATGGCGCGGATGCGGCCCAGGATTTTGTCCTTTTTTCCGGGGACGTTTCGCTCCAGCCATTCTTCAAAGATCGGCGCGACCGTGAGCGGCAACCGCAGGATTTCCGTGGCCGCGCAGCAGGCTCCGGCGGCTTTGGCCGCGGCCAGGACGGATGGAATTTCGTGGTCATTGAGCGCCGGGATGACCGGGGCCACCAAAACGCCTACGGGCACGCCCGCCTTGGCCAAAGCCTCCACCGCCGCCAGCCGCATCTTGGGGGATGCCGCCCGCGGCTCCAGTTTGCGAGCCAGTTCGCTGTCGAGCGAGTTGATGGAAAGATGAACCGTCACCGCATGGTGCGCCGCGAGTTCGCGCAGCAGGTCCAGGTCGCGCGTCACCAGGTAATTTTTGGTGATGATGCTGACGGGATTCCTGAATTCAGCCAGAACGGCCAGACACTGGCGCGTCAGTTGCAAGCGGCGCTCGATGGGCTGGTAACAATCGGTCACGCCGCTCATCGCCAGCGGCTGCGGTTTCCAGCCGCGTGACGAAAGCTCGCGGCGGAGCAACTCCGGCGCCTTTTCCTTCACGACGATTTTGGTCTCGAAGTCCAGGCCGGCGGAAAAGCCGAGAAACTCATGCGAATTCCTGGCGTAACAATAACTGCAGCCATGCTCGCAGCCGCGATAAGGATTGAGGGTGGCATGGTAGGGAATGTCGGGGCTGTCGTTGTAGCTGATGATGGTTTGGGAAAGATCGCGCAGAAACTGGGTCCTGGGCGCCGGGTCCTCCTCGGGATTCCAATCCAGATCCCGCTCCAGCGAAATTTTCTCGAAGCGACTGGGCGGGTTGCTGGCGGCGCCCCGGCCGCGCGGCGATGAAGGTTGGCCGATCACAGCGTCATCATCATGCAACAGCCGCTTTTGAGCAAATCCTCCTTTTATTTCGAAAATTGCGGAAATTATGGTTGAACTTCAAAGTAGTTTATGGCAGTCTAAATGATATCCGATGAGTTCGACGACCGCCAAAACATCAGGCAAGCTGGATGAAAAACAGAGGAAAGCGCTGGTCAGCCTGCTGGCGGATGATGATCTGGCGGTGTATCGAACGGTGCGGCAAAAGATTCTCTCCTACGGTCCCATCGCCGCCGAGTGGGTGCGGGAACATTGCCTGAGCAACGACCCGGTGCTGCGCCGGCACGCCCAGGAGATCATCCATTATTTTTCGCGGCAGGACGCGGACACCCAGTTGCTGGCCTTTTGTTTGAATCAAGGGGAGGACTTCGATCTGGAGCAAGGGGCCTTGCTGCTGGCCCGCACGCAGTATCCCGGCATCAATATGGAGGCCTACAGCGCGTTGCTGGACCATCTGGCGGGAGAATTGCGCGACCGCCTGGATTTGAGCGGCGATGCGGCGCAGATCCTGGGGGTGATGGGCGACTATTTGTTCGCGGAGCTGAATTTTTCGGGGGACGAAACCAATTTCCACGATCCGGAGAACAGTTATCTCAACCGGGTGCTGGACCGGCGCAAGGGAAGCCACATCAGCCTGAGCGTGGTGTATCTGTTGGTGGCGCGCCGGCTGAAGCTGCCGGTGGTGGGCATCGGGCTGCCCGGTCATTTTGTCTGCCGCTACCAATCCAGCCGGCATGAGATATATATTGATCCGTTCCGCAAGGGCCGTCTCCTGGCCAAGGCGGATTGCGTGAAGTACGTGGCACAACTGCGGCATCCCTTCGACGAAAGCTGTCTGGCCCCGGTGAGCGCGCGCCGCCTGTTGCTGAAAATCTGCGTCAACCTCCACCAGATTTACACCCATCTCAAATCCCCGGCCCAAAGCGAACGGTTGCAGCGCTATCTCGTCGCCCTGGCGAAGTAGGCTCTCAGCCGCAACCAGGCAGCAGGGCTATAACGCAAAGACGAAGACTCGGGCCTTTGCGTTGAAATCCAGATGCCTTATACTATTTTGCATTCAATATGACATTAATAATCCAGTCAAAACCGGTGAGGGACTGGATTTGGGCTGGGGCCGCTTCCAGTTCCCGCAGCCGCCACAGCAGCGCCTCCTCCACCT
>JBEKVM010000052.1:0-33664 GCA_049513975.1 Verrucomicrobiota bacterium
GCTCGCCTGGGAGTCCTCTATGAAAACACACTTCCATTTAGTCCTTTTCAAAATGGTAAGCAGGAGTCTTTTTGGGGCCAGGTAGAGGGCCGTCTTCTGCCCATGCTCGAAGGCGTCGCCGATCTGACTCTGGAGCAACTCAACCATGCGACCCAAGCCTGGATCGAGTTGGAATACAACCGCAAGGTTCATTCCGAGACCGGCCAGACTCCTTTGGCCCGTTTTCTTAATGACAAAAATGTCGCCCAGCCCTGTCCGTCCACCGACAAGCTGCAACTGGCCTTCACCACCGAAGTCCGGCGCATCCAGCGCCGCAGCGACGGCACGCTCAGCCTGGAGGCCATTCGTTTTGAAGTCCCCTCCCGGTTCGGCCACCTGCAAGAACTCAGGGTTCGTTACGCTTCCTGGGACTTGAGCACGGTCTATCTGGCCGATCCGAAAACCGGCGCCATCCTCTGCCGCATTTATCCCCAAGATAAAAAGAAGAATGCCGAAGGCCTGCGCGCCCCCAGAACCCCCGTGATCGCTTTCGGGGAGCCGCTTTCCTCCCCCGGCATGGCGCCTTTGCTGCAAAAAATCATCCATCAATACGCCACCACCGGATTGCCTCCGGCTTATCTGCCTCAAACCCAAAACCCGCAAACCTCATTATGAATAAACGACTCCTTAACCTCTATAGCCTCAAGTTCAACCCCTTCTCGTCCCAAGTGCCCGCCACCGCCCTGTGGGTGCCGACGCCGATCCAAAGCTTCTGCTGGCGCATCGAACACCAGATTGGCGAAGGCGGCTTTGCCCTGACCGTGGGCGAGCCAGGCGTCGGGAAAAGCGCGGCGCTCCGCATCCTCTCCGAACACTTAAACGGCCTGCGCGATCTGTGTGTCGGCACCCTGACTCGGCCCCAGGCTAAAATGGCCGACTTTTACCGCGAACTGGGCCATCTGTTCAGCGTGCCCCTCTCGCCCAATAACCGCTGGCATAGCGCCAAAAGCCTGCGTGAAAAATGGCTCGCCCATATCGAGGCCGCCGCTTATCGCCCAGTGCTCATCATTGACGAGGCCCAGGAAATGAACTCCCCGGTCTTGTCGGAGCTGCGCCTGCTGGCCAGCGCCGAGTTGGACTCCCGCTCCATTCTCACCATCATTCTGGCCGGCGATCAGCGTCTGGCCGCCCGCCTGGAAGATCCCGACCTGTTGCCCGTCGCCAGCCGCATTCGCAGCCGCTTGCGTCTGGAAGCCCTGCCTCCCAAGCAACTTCAGGAATGCCTCAATCACCTGCTCAAATCCGCCGGCAACCCCAAACTCCTGAGTCCGTCGCTGCTCCAGACTCTCTGCGAACACGCCGCTGGCAACCTGCGCCTGCTCATGAATATGGCCAACGATCTCCTGGCCGTGGCCTGTCAACAGGAACGCGATGTCATCGACGAAAAACTCTACTTCGAGGTTTTTGCCCTGGATCCCAAGCCCGCCAAAAAATCGTGAACACTCTCCCGGTTCAACGCGCCAGCCAACTGGCCAGCACCGGTCCCCAAACCCAGTGGCTGGTCGAAGGTCTCTGGTCCGAGCAAGCCGTCGGCATCCTGGGCGGCGAACCCAAATGCTGCAAAAGCTTCCTGGCTTTGGATGTCGCCGTCAGCGTCGCTTCGGGTGCCGCCTGCCTGCGGCAGTTCCCAGTGCGGCGCAGCGGACCGGTGCTGCTCTTCCCGGCCGAAGACTCTCTGGCCGTTGTGCGTCAGCGGCTGGAAGGCATCGCGGCCGCCGCGCAAGTGCCTTTTGCTTCCTTGCCGGTGGAAGTCATTACCGCCCCTTCGCTCCGGCTGGACACCCCCACCGACCGCTCGCGCCTCTCCCATACCGTCCAGCAACTCCGGCCCATCCTGCTGATTTTGGACCCAATGATCCGATTGCACCGGGTGGACGAAAACGACGCCAGCCAAATCGCCGGGCTGCTCTCTTATCTGCGCGAACTCCAACGCCAGTTTCAACTGGCCGTCATCCTGGTTCATCACGCCCGCAAAGACTCCAACTCCAGCCGCCCGGGCCAAGCATTGCGCGGTTCCAGCGAACTCCACGGTTGGGGTGACTCTAATCTCTATATGCGGCGCAAGGGTTCCCAACTGACTTTGTCCACCGAACATCGCGCCGCCCCTGGCCGCGACCACATTCCGCTCCAACTCACTCAATCGGGCTCGGCCCTGGCTTTGACAGTGCTCGAACGGTCCACCGTTGAACCCGATGCCCCAGTCACCCCCGTGGAACGTGTGCGTCAGGTCCTGGCTCAACTCCAAGAACCGATCCCCGTGCAACAGTTGCAAAAGCTCTGTGGCATTCGCACCGCCGCCGTCTGCTCCGCTTTAGCCGAACTATCCAACCAGGGAGAAGTCGTGCGAGATGCCAGAGGTTATCAGCTCAAACCGATTCCCGTTTCCCGCCCTATAGCCCCCCAGGGAAACGGCAACGGGAAATCAACCCTTTGCTCCAGCGGAGGATAGGGCAATCCAGGGATGGAACCCGAGCGCCGATCTGGAGCCTTGCAAACGGCAAGGTCGGGCGGGCCGCCAATGGCCCGCCCGATTAACCCCTTGCCGGAGCAAGTTAAAAAGCGATAAATCCATAAATCCTTAAGGGGGGCCAGCGTTCCCAACTCCACGAGACTCCAGCTCAGTTCCAGAGACATGTTCGTTTGCTTGAAGCCCTCTCCCCCTCTCCATTGCCAAACAGCGTTTCGAAGCTTAGTCTTTACTGTGCTCAAAAAAATGACCGATGCGAGATTTCTGTACTGCTTATTGAAAGGAGGAAGCCTGATCCCGGCCTCCGGCTTTTTTTCGAACCTTGAGGCAACCCCATGATCGCAACGGACAAGCGCAAGGCCATTTTCCTGCTCCACCTGGCAGACATGCCGACCCGAGAGATTGCCCGCCGGCTGGCCCTGGGCCGGAACACGGTGCGGACCATCATTCGGCAAAAGGGCGTCAGGCCGTCGCGCGTGCGCACCCACAAACAGCGGCTGGATGAAGAGTTGCAGCGGCGTCTTTATCAAGAGTGCCAAGGCCGGATAGCGAGCGTGCATGAAAAACTAGTGGAGGAGGAAGGCGTCCAGGTGCCCTATTCCACCCTGACACGGATGCTGCGCGAGTTGGGCATCAGCCAACCCCAAAGCAGCGCCGCGATTCGGGCGACCGAGCAGAGGCGACAGTGGATGCACTTGGTTTTGCGGGGGGCTAAAACCAGTTCGCAAATCAAAAAGGATGTGGGAGACGCCTTGACCTGCGATGAGGTCACGACGTTGCTAAAATACGTTAGGACTAAGCCCCTCAAGGTTCGCAACCGAGCGCTCGTATTGCTTGCTCACGGATACGGCATTACCCCTGGGCATATCGCATCATCTTTTCGCCTAGTTGGACGGAAAACAGCCCGACGATACATCTCTGATTTCAAGAAAGGAGGAATCCAATGCGTTTTGCATCGAACCCGCAAGGGGGTCAGGAAGGCCGCCGATCCCAACTACGCCGCCGCCGTTTTTAAGACCCTTCATGCTCCACCCAGCGCTTTTGGGTTCAACCGAACAACGTGGCGGATGGACGATTTGCACGCCGTGCTCTCAAAGCAGGGGGTGGCGATTTGTAAAGCCAACATCCAAAAAATCATCAAAGATGCAGGTTACAGGTTTCGGAAAGCCAGGAGGGTGCTGACCAGCACCGACCCCGAATATCGGGAGAAACTCCAAAAGATCATACAAATCTTAGCAAATTTGAAGCCGGACGATAAGTTTTTCTCCATTGACGAGTATGGACCATTTTCGGTCAAACTCATGGGTGGGCGTGCCTTGACAAAGCCCGGCGAATTCAGAACGATTCCGGAGAGGCAAAAGAGCAAGGGCAGTTTGATTGCCACGGCGGCTTTGGAACTCTCCACAAATCAGATTACGCACTTTTACTCGGAAAAGAAGAACACCGTTGAGATGATTCGGCTGCTCGAACTGCTCATCACCCAGTATCGCGGTCAAACTCGTATCTTCCTCTCGTGGGATGCGGCGTCATGGCATGCATCAAAGAAATTCTTCGTCCGGGTAGCCGAAGTGAACGAAGCCGCTTACCGCGCGGAGCACGGAACACCGGTTGTTGAATTGGCCCCGTTACCGTCTTGCGCCCAGTTCCTGAACGTCATCGAGTCAGTGTTCAGCGGCATGGCCAGAGCCATTATCCACAACAGCGATTATGCTTCAGTCGAGGTCGCCAAGGCAGCGATAGACCGATACTTTGCAGAGCGTAACGACCACTTTCAGAAACACCCGCGTCGAGCGGGCAAGAAGCTCTGGGGAGCGGAGCGGGTTGGACCGGAATTTAACGAAGCTAACAACTGCAAAGATCCCGGCTGGTAAACCTCTTTCGGTGCCTTCTGTTGGCGATGCTGTCCGACTGCCATCAATTTCCGCGCAGTGATCGCCATCAAATACCGTGCGCGCTCTCACTGTAGCGATTTGGATATTGGAATCGAGTTGGACCCGAGAAGCAGGCCGCAGAATTGGGATGGGCGACCTGAGAGTTGGAAGGCCGAGACCGAGAAACTGGTGTTTGAGATTGAACCTCAGATTCGGCCTATGCTCGGTACCATTCCCATCGATGTCAGGTTTCTTTACACTGATACGTATGAGCCGGATTTCCGCAGCTACCTCGCTAAAGGGCGATTGATTTTTCAACGCGAACAGAACGCCGCCGGTAATTGTTCCAGCAAATCTGATACTGCAATCTGATAGTGGTTGCTGTGTTTGGAGCGAATGCGTGATGACTCCAGCTGATGGAAAAATCGCAAGTGGTTCAAAATCAAGCTGAGGATGACGTGTGAGGACTCCTGAGAAATATAATTGTCAATTTCGAGTCAGGTACTTTCGACCCCTGGGGCGGAAACAAGTCGGCAGGGAACGGGCGAGAGGGTAAAAAAGGTTGCCGCCCCTCGCGGCGGCTGAGAGCGAGTGATGGCACAGTCTGATTTACCGCCCTCCGCGACAGCGGAAAACAACATTGAGACCCTAAAAGCGGCCTTCCATCTCGGGTTTCAACTCCCTGGTGGTGATGGCGGTGGATTCCATGTTGCGAAGGGGTGTTTGCACACGGCCACCGGGCGCAAGCTGGAATCCAGCGACTTCACGACCAGGCACTTGTCGGGGCGGAGGGACAGGCAACACGGGAGCGCGCAGAGGGGAAATATGTTGAAAAAGCGCCGGAGCCTGTTAAAGTCCAGTCATGAAACTTTCAGTGACCATTGACCGCGACGAGGATGGGGTTTGGGTGGTGGAATGCCCGGCGATTCCGGGTTGTGTCAGTCAAGGCAAGACAAAGGCGCAAGCCATTGAGAATATTGAAGAGGCCATCGCGCTTTGTTTGGAAGTCAGGGCCGAGCGCGGTCTGCCGCTCACCGTTGAAACGCGCCAAGTCGAAGTGCTCGTCTAATGCCCGCTCTCCCGGTATTAAGCGGCCGCAAGACTGTCCGGGTGTTTGAAAAGCTCGGTTGGCAGGTCGCGCGCCAGCGTGGCAGCCACATCATCATGGTCAGAGAAGGCGAAACCGCGACTCTTTCCATTCCCAACCACAAGGAAGTTGCCAAAGGAACATTGCGCAGTTTGATTCGCTCGGCGGGAATCACAGTGGACGAATTTACGGGCCAGCTTTGACCTCAACGGCAGCGCGCCCTTTTTGTTTGAGCACGAATCTGATACTGCAATCTGATACTGTGTGCCAATTTTCGGGCAGATTCGGGATGATTCGGGACGAGGCAAAACGCTGTAAGGGCTTGTTAATCAAGGCCGGGATGATGTGTGAGGACTCCTGATAAATAGTATTGTCAATTTCGAGCCATTTTTCTGACCCTATTTTTCTGACTGTCAGAAAGATGGGGGTCAGAAAAACTGGTTCCTCGACATTACCAGTGGAATGCCGCAGGGGAGACCTGGCGTCGTTCATTTCCGTCTCCATCCGTGTCATCCGTGAAATCCGTGGTCCTTCTTCCGGCCGTCAGTCGGGTTGCCCGCGCGCCACCCGCTTCCACGCCAGTTTTGATTCCTTGAAGTTCAGGAGCAATGCCACTTCCAGACCGGTGATGTTGAGATAACCCAGCATTTGAGCGGTGTGGGTTTCGTTGAAGGCGCTGACGACCTTGGGGTCCACGATGACCTTGCCGTCCACGATGAGGTCTGGCACCAGCTTGCCAATGAAATGTCCACGGTAATGAACCGGATATTCGCGTTGTTGTTCGATCGTGTGACCTTGCGCCGTCAGTTCGATCACCAGCGCATTTTCGTAAAGCTTCTCATCCAAACCCGGTTTGAGTTCATTCAAAACGGCCATCGCGGCGCCGATGATCTGGCCGGTAAGTTCCTCATGTTTCATAAAACGGAGTGAACCACGGATGTCACGGATGTCACGGATATTTCGGCCCCTCCACCCAGGTCAAGGCGTGAAAGCGACACTTGAGCCTGACTGAGCGAGGAGAGCGCAATCCACTGAAAACGTCGAGGAAGCGAAAAACTAAAGGGAAATTGCTTGTCTCGCCACCATCCAGCCATTTCCGCTAAGTTAACGCTTATGGGACTGCCCGCCCTACCCTTCCCGGCGCAACCATGACTGACGCATTACTCACGGCTCGGCGGAGCCTCGCTCTGCCGTTGGGCATTGACTGAAGACTGGCTATCCTCACTGGATGTTCTAATGTTCCGGGGTGCTGGAAATTTTGACGCAACAACTGGCGGACAGGCAATCGCTGACCGACCCCGAGGTGGCGCGCGCGGTGGCGGCGCTGACCCACCCGGACGTTGCGCCGCAGATCAAGGCCGAGTTTCTTGCGGCGCTGGCGCAAAAGGGGGAAATCGTTTCGGAAATCGCCGCCTTTGCGCGGGAATTGCGCGCCAAATCCATCGCCCCGCCGCTGGATGCGGAAACGCGCTCGCGCCAGATTCTGGATGTTTGCGGCACGGGCGGCGACCGGCTCAACACCTTTAACATTTCAACCACCGTCGCGCTGATCGCCGCCGCCGCGGGGGTGACGGTGGCCAAGCACGGCAACCGCGCCATCACTTCGCAGGCGGGAAGCGCGGATGTGCTGGAAGCGCTGGGCATCAAGACCGATCTGGAGCCGGAGGAGGCCGCGCGCGGCTTGCGCGAACATCAGTTCGCCTTTTTTTTCGCGCCGAAATATCATCCCGCTTTCCGGGAAATTGCCCCCGCCCGAAAACTTTGCGCCGAGCGCGGGCAGCGCACCATTTTTAATTTTCTGGGTCCCTTGCTCAATCCGGTGCGGCCGGCCACGCAATTCATTGGTGTGCCGCGGCCGGAATTGTGCCAGCCCATCGCCCAAGTCCTGCAATTGCTGGGGGCGCGCCGGGGCATGGTGGCGTCGGGGGAAGTTCCTTTTTCGGGCGCGTTCGTCCATTTGGACGAGCTTTCCACTTTAGGCGACAATTGCATCGCCGAGTTTTATCAGGAGCGCGGATTTTCTGTTTCCACCTTGTCGCCGCGCGACTTTCCCGTGCAGCCGGCCGTCCTGGCGGACCTGACCGGCGGGGACCGGCAGGCGAACGCGCAAATCGTGCGCGAATTGCTGCGGGGCCGGGAACGGGGGCCGAAACGGGACGCGGTGTTGCTCAACAGCGCGGCGGCGTTGTTCGTGGCGGAGAAGGCGTCGTCGCTGACGGAGGGTTGGGAGTTGGCGGAGGAACTGGTGGATTCGGGCCGGGCCATGGCGAAGCTGGAGCAGTTGGCGCGAGTTTGGAAATAGGCAAAACCCATGCAAATAAATCACCCATCGAAAAAGTTCACCTGGAGCCTGATTGTCCTGCCCTGCGCGCTCGCATTGGTTTCCTGGCAATCAGTCACAGAAAACTCCACGCAGTTTCCGGCGGACCCCGGGCAAGTTCTGGAACGCACCTGTTTTCAAACGGGCCAGGCGTGGAGTCCGCGGGGCAATTTGCGTTCCGACGTTGCCATCGTCTATGGCATTGACACCAATCTGCCGGCGCGCATTGCCTCGTGGCGCGACCAGGGCTATCGCATTCATGTCATGACGGGGGTCGCGTGGGGACAATATCAAGACTACCTCTATGGCCGCTTCGACGGGGTGAACCACGAGGACGAGGCCCAAACCGAACGCAACGGCCAAAAGATCAGCCACGGCGGCGATGTCTATTATATGTCGCCCGGCGAGAACTACGGCAAGTTTCTTTGCCTCGGCGTGCAGCGGGCGCTGGAGGCCGGGGCGGAGGCGATTCACCTGGAGGAACCGGAGTTTTGGGATCGCGCCGGGTACTCGGAAGGGTTCAAGCGCGAATGGCACAGCTATTACCAGGAGGATTGGCAGGCGCCGGACAGTTCGGTGGACGCCCATTGGCGGTCCTCCAAGTTGAAGTACTTTCTCTATCGCCGCGCGCTGCAACAGGTCTTCGATTATATCCAGGTTTACAATCAACGGACGGGCCGCCATGTCCGTTGCTATGTGCCGACCCACAGTTTGCTTAATTACGCCCAGTGGCGCATTGTCAGCCCGGAATCCAGCCTCGCCCAACTCAAGGGCTGCGACGGCTACATCGCCCAGGTTTGGACCGGCACCTCCCGCACCCCCAATCGCTTTGCCGGCCAGGCGCGGTCGCGCACTTTTGAGACCGCCTTCCTGGAATACGGCGCCATGCAGAATCTCGTCCGCGCCACGGGTCGTTCCATCTGGTACCTGAACGATCCGATTGAAGACAATGCCAATTACGACTGGACGGATTATCGCACCAACTGGGAATCCACCCTGACGGCTTCCTTGTTCCAGCCCGAGGTTTCAAAATTCGAAGTCGCCCCGTGGCCGGAACGGGTTTTTGGCGGCCGCTATCCCCGCTCCGCCAGGCCCGCGGACCGCCAACCCATTCCACCGGCCTATGCCACCGAATTGCAGACGGTCTTCAACGCCCTCAATGACATGAAGCAGACGCGCGTGGAATGGGATTGCGGAACGGCCGGCGTCGGTGTGCTCGTGAGCGACTCGCTTATGTTCCAGCGGAGCGGGCCGGCCCCGGCGGATCCCGATCTGGGAAATGTTTATGGCCTGGCCATGCCGCTGCTCAAACAAGGCTTGCCCATCACGCCCGTCCAGCTTGAAAACGTCACCATCCCTCATTATCTGGATGGTTTCCGCATCCTGCTTTTGAGCTATGATGGACAAAAACCGTTGTCGCCCGAAGTTCACGCGCCGCTGGCGGCCTGGGTCAAACGCGGCGGAGCGCTCATTTTTTGCGACCAGGACGCCGATCCCTGTCTCCAGGTTCGGGAATGGTGGAACAGCGCCGGAAAAAATTACGCCACCCCGCGCCAGCATCTTTTTGAACTGCTGGAAGTTGGAGAATCGGTTGCCACCAACCAATTCATTCCGGTTACCCGGGGCGGTTTGATTTGGCGGCGGGAACGGCCCGCCGCCTATACGGCCGGCGCGCAGGGCGCGGCCCAAGTCGTGGCCGCGACCGAATTGGCCGCCACCAGCATCGGCCTGAAGTGGCGCAACTCAAACCATCTGCTGCTCCGCCGCGGCCCCTGGCTCGTCGCGGCCGGGCTGGATGAATCCATTGGCGGCCCGCCGCGCTCGTTGCGGGGCCGGTTTGTCAATCTTTTTGATCCCGAACTGCGCGTCCAAAACGAGATATCCATTGACCCCGGCTCCCGCCGGCTTTTGCTCGACCTCGATGCCGCCCGCACCGGCGGGCCGCATTTACTCGCCTCCGCTTGCAAGGCCGTCGCCAAAGCGCAAACACGCCATCAAATCAGTTTCACGGTCGAAGGGGTGGGGGACACGCCGGCCATCATGCTTTTGGAATCCACCCAGGCGCCGGCGGGCGTGAGGTTGGATGAGAAACCGTTGACGACCTTCGAATACTCCGCCCGGGAGCAATTGCTTTGGATTCATTTCCAGAACGACGTGGTTCCCCGCGAAGTGGCGGTGCAATACTGAAGCGCCTTGGCGCGCGCGCATCCCTGCGGATTGGAATCGGCTCTTGCCAGCGGGGGAGGGTTGGCCTAGTATGGCCGGGTGAACGAGCCGCATCGCCCCAACGACGAAGTTGATGAGCCGTGTTCCCAGCCTTTCTTGTGTCCGCTCAGCAGTGTGCGGACGGGAGTGGACGTGCGCATTAAACAGCTTTCCGCCCCGGCCGAGGTGACCCATCGCCTGCGCGAAATGGGCTTCTGCGAAGAACAGAAGATCAAACTTCTCAGCCGGCAAACCAGCCTGATTTGCCAGGTCTGCAATGCCCGCCTGGGCATCAGCAAACGATTGGCGGAAGGAATCCTGGTCGAGCAAATCCCCCGGAAAAAAGTCGCCTGATATGCCTGCCTCATGTCAACCGCTGACTTCCCTGCAAATCGGCGGGAGCGGCACCATCAGCGAAATCAAATTGCCGCCCGAACACCGGGGACGCCTCCTGGAAATGGGGCTGGTGGCGGGCACCGCCCTGCAACTGGTGCGCTTTGCCCCGCTGGGCGATCCGGTGGAAATCAAGGTGCGCGGGTATCATCTGACGTTGCGGCGGCACGATGCGGAGCAGATTCTGGTGCAGCCCAGGTGAACGCATTGCGGATTGCGGATTGCGAATTGCGGGATTAAAGAATTATCAGACTTGATGGAAACGCCGCAGAACGCAGTACCGCCAAAGGAGACGAACGTCAGTGCTGACGTCCGGGCCCCAACCAATCCGCCATTTGCAATCCGCCATCCGCCCTCGAAAGACCCTCCATTCTTCGTGGTTTTATGCGGCAATCCCAATTCGGGCAAAACCACCTTGTTCAACGCCTTGACGGGGCTGCGGGCGCGGGTGGGCAATTACGCCGGGGTGACGGTGGAACGAAAGGAGGGGCGGCTGGCGGGCGGGCCGGCCGATCTGCCGATCACGATGCTGGATTTGCCGGGGACTTACAGCCTCAGCCCGCAATCGTTGGATGAACAAATCTGCCGGGACGTTCTCTTGCACCGCCTGGCTGAGGTGCCGGCCCCGGCCCTGGTGATAGTGGTGGTGGATGCCTCCAACCTGGAAAGGAATCTTTATTTCGCCACGCAAGTCATCGAACTGGGCTACCCCACTCTTATCGCATTAAACATGATGGATGTGGCGGCGCAAAACGGGCAAACCATTGACACCGCCAGGCTGAGCGGCGCCCTGGACGTGCCGGTGATTCCGACCGTGGCCAGCAGCGGAACCGGGGTGCCGGAAATAAGGGAGAGAATTGTGGCCGCGCTGCGGGGAAAGGAAAAGCGCGCCAGCGCCAACATTCTGTGCGACCTGCCCCGGGCCCTGGCCGGGGAAGTGGAGGCGATGGCGCAGTCGCCGGCCTTGCGGCAGCGGCCCGTTTCGGCCCGGGCGGAGGCGCTGCTCATTGTGTCCGACGAAAAGTTTCTGGCGGGCAGCACGGCGGCCTATCCCGCCGAGGTGCGGGCGGCGGCGGCGGCGGCGCGGCAACGGCTGGAGCAGGCCGGGGTGGACTGGCGCAGCGGCGCGATCGAAGCGCGCTACGCCCGGCTGGCGGAGCTGCAACACAGCGTGGTGACGGAAACCCGCGTTGATGTGGAAACGCTGAGCGACCGGCTGGACCGCATTGTGACGCACAAGTTTTGGGGGATGCTGATCTTTATCACGGTGATGGCCCTGATGTTTTTGAGCATTTTCACTTTTGCGCAATGGCCGATGAAATTATTGGAAGGGCTGTTCGGCGCGGTCAGCGGCTGGGTGGAGCAGTCCATGCCGGAGGGTGATTTCAGGTCGCTGCTGTCGGTTGGGGTGGTGGGCGGGGTAGGGGCGGTGGTGGCTTTTTTGCCGCAGATTTGTCTGTTGTTTCTTTTCATCGGCTTGCTGGAGGACACCGGTTACATGGCGCGGGCGGCGTTTTTGATGGACCGGTTGATGAGCAAGGTGGGGCTGCACGGCAAGAGTTTTATTCCGATGCTCAGTTCGTTTGCCTGCGCGATTCCGGGCATCATGGCCACGCGCACGATTGAGTCGCCCAAGGACCGGCTGGTGACGATTCTGGTGGCGCCGCTGATGAGTTGTTCGGCGCGGCTGCCGGTTTACACGCTGCTCATCGGGGCCTGCATCACGGGCGGAGTGTGGATGCAAAGTTTGACGATGTTGAGCATGTATTTGCTGGGCATTGTGGTGGCGCTGGGGATGGCGTGGATTTTCAAGAAAACGCTGTTGAGGTCGGAAACGCCCATGCTGGTGATGGAATTGCCGCCCTACCGCCGGCCGGTGGTCAAGGACGTCCTCCGGCACACCTGGGACCGCGCCAAATTGTTTCTGCGCAAGGCGGGCACGGTGATTTTGGGAATCAACATTTTGCTCTGGGGCCTGGTCAGCTATCCCCGGCATGCCGAGGTGAAGCGGGATTTTGAGGTGCGGCGCGCGGCCCTGACGAACAGCCTTGCTCTGAACCCCCGGACGGCAAACCAGACCAACGCACTGGAGCAGTTGAACGCGGACGAAGCCAGCACCAACGTGCAGCGCAGTTTCGCCGGCTATGCCGGCCGGATGCTGGAACCGGCCATCGCGCCGCTCGGCTTCGATTGGAAGATGGGCATCGGCATTTTGTCATCGTTTGCGGCGCGCGAAGTCTTCGTCAGCACCATGTCCATCGTTTACAGCCAGTCGAAGAACGAAAGTGAAAACGAAAAGGCCCACAGGGAGGAACTGCAAAAGATTCTGGCCCGGCAAACGCGGCCGGACGGCGCGAAGGTGTACACCCCGCTGACGGCGATCACGCTGATGGTTTTTTATGTGCTGGCGCTGCAATGCGTCAGCACGGTGGCGGTGGTGCGGCGCGAAACCAACTCCTGGAAGTGGCCGATATTTCAGTGGGTCTATATGGGGGTGCTGGCGTGGGTGCTGGCGTTCGCGACTTTCCAGGGCGGGCGCCTGCTGGGGTTTAAATAGGCGCGAGAATAAGCACCGTTGCAAAATACTTGTTTGGCCGGTAGTTTGGTTTATACTGTCAACATGAGCACGGTAGTTGAAATCGAAGCGGCCATAGAGCGCTTGCCTTCGGCGGAACAGGCAAAGTTACGCGAGCGTTTGTTGGAGCGCACCGCGACGAAGCCCAAAACGGGGGCTGAGCTCGCCGCCCTCTGGCCCAGGTGCTTTCATCTCACCACACAAGAGGCCGATGACTTCGCGCGGGATTTGGAGGCGGCCCGACAAAGCCCACCGAAAGCCATGCCGTGGGAATAGTGATTGACAGTTCGCTCCTCACGCAGCGGCGGGTCCGTTCCGACCTTGCCATGATGGGGGACATCAGTTTAATTATGGACACGCTCGAAACAAAAAATGCAAATAAACCACAAACGGCTGGGCGCTCATGAGATACTCGCCCACCTGCATGCCTTTACATCCCGGCTGGCTATCTGACCAAGCACAGAAACCACAGGAGTTTAAAAAGTGAGGACCGACACTTGCACACAGAAACCACAGGAGTTTAAAAAGTGAGGACCGACACTTGCACGGCTGGCTATCTGACCAAGCACAGAAACCACAGGAGTTTAAAAAGTGAGGACCGACACTTGCACGACACTTGCAACGACACTTGCACTTGCATGGCGTTCCTGACTTTCCAGGGCGGGCGCCTGCTGGGGTTTAAATAGGCGCGAGAATAGGGTGTGAGACAAAATTCTTCGTGGCTCGCCCTCATCCTGACCTTCTCCCCCTGGGAGAAGGAACAGACCTCGCCCGCCTCGGCTTGGGCGCATGCGGGTCCGGCAAATCCCGGCGCTGGCATTTCGCGAGCGCGGCCGATGTTTCACCCTCTCCTGGAGGAGAGGGCCGGGGTGAGGTCGAGCTTTTCCACTGACTTGGCTTTTGGGTTCGCCTCATCCTAACGTTTTCCTCCTGTCCTTGTTCGTGCCTTAAGGAGAGAGCCGGACGAGGCGGCTGTGTTTTCCTGAAGAGTATGGCAGAAATATCCGGGCAGAAATATAATACGCCCTGCCCCCCGTTCAGAGCGAAGCGGGCCAATTTCATTTTTCTGCCCACATTTTTCTGCCACTGCCTTCCTTTTGAAAATGTTTGCATTAGGCCGTTTCCAGTTCGTAACTGCACTATTGCCAAGGCGATTGGCGGCGGTCACAGACCGCCGCTACAGTGCAAAAGCAAACTGGAAACGGTATTAGGCCTGCAGTCCAGAGGTTATTTTTGCGCGATCCCTTAACGAAATAAAGCGCACGGTGGCGGTGGTGCGGCGCGAAACCAACTCCTGGAAGTGGCCGATATTTCAGTGGGTCTATATGGGCGTGCTGGCTTGGGCGCTGGCGTTCGTGACTTGGCAGGGGGGACACCTGCTTGGGTTCAAATAGGCGGGGGCATAAATTTGTTACCTATCCTTAGCGACTTCTGTTGACAATGCCACCACCACCAGAAAGGGCTTGCGCCAGTTCCTCACTCTTCTCCGAGGGCCCCGCTCGAATTGTAATTCCGAATTCCGGGCTTGACCCCTGCTCTGAAAGTTGCGTGGCGGTTTGGGATGTGAATAACTTTTGCGACTTTTAACATTAATTTCTTGCATTCCTGGCTGGATTGGCTTAATTTATTTATTTAATTAGCCAGAAACATATTACGGAGCTAATTTTGTTCCGCCGTGGAACAGCAGTTGGCGATCAGCCAAAGTCGCCGCATGACTCCGAAGCAGCACCCGGAGCCGAACGAGGTTTTACAGGGCAGCAAGGCCGAAGTGCAACCGGATAAAACATGGGCCGGGGGCGTCCCCGGAGAGGCGCGACCGCAAATTTCGACAAAAGCGGGCGCGAAATCGAACAATGTGCCATCAAATCGAATGAAAATGACCACCCCAAAACTACTGGCCGCCGCGCTCGCCGTGGCGGGCGTTGCCCTCAATGCTCCGGCGCAGATTCCCGTTGTTGTCCACACGGCGCAGGAATTCCAAAACGCGCTCACCACCGCGGCGAACAACGGCGATAACAACATCATTCAACTGACCAACAACCTGAACGGCGGCTACTACACCGGCACCTTCAATTACAACAATACCGCCAATCACAACCTGACGATTGAGCCCGGGAACGGCCTGACCAGGGCCAACATCACCTTAGACGGCGGGGGCGGCGGGCGGGACCTCAACATCACCAGCTCGGGCAGCGCCGGCGATGTCACCGTGAGCGACATCACCTTCATCCGCAACACCGGCAATTATCAGACCGGCGCCTTGCGCGTCGCCGGCAGCAGCGGCGGGAATACCACAGTGAGCGCCTGCGACTTTCTCTCGCCGGTGGCCGATGAAGGGATGGGGGTGGAGATTGCCTCCGGGCTGAACACCACCATCTTTGGCTGCTCCATCATTGGAAAAACCAACAGCACCACCAGTATTTACGACGGCAACGGCATCAGCATAGCCGGTGTGACGGGAACCACGGTGCTGAGCAATAACACCATCATCGGAAATTACGGAGGCTATGGGGCCTCCATCACCGCCAGCGCGGTCTTGCTGGTGAACGGCAATTTGTTTCAAACCAACGCCACGGGCGGCCTGTATTTTTACCCGAGCGGCGAATCTGACCTTGCTCAAGTCTCCATCGTGACCAATGTTTTCGATTACAACAAAGGTAACGGCGGCGCCTATCTGGCCAACTTTGCCACGGTCTGGCTGGCCACTAATCTGTTCAGCGGAAATCCGGGCGGAGGAGCTTACATCGTTAGCGGCGTGACGGTGACCAACTTGAAAAACACGTACGTTGGGAACACGGGAGGCGGGCTTGAACTTGCAAACCTGACCACGGCGGTTTCCGCCGGAAACATGTTCAGCGGAAATTCAAGCAGCTACGGCGGCGCCTATTTTTATAACATCACCACCAACATTGTCACGGGCAACACCTTTAGCGGGAACAATTCAAGCGGGGCGGCTGGCGGGGCTGAATGTTATGCTGATAAATATCTTACCCTGTCCAACAACACTTTCACCGGCAATCACGCCAATAACGGCTCGGGTGGGGGCGCCTATATTTACAATTCCGGCAACGCTTTTGCGACCGTCATCGGCAACACCTTCACGGGAAATTCCTGCGGCGGCAATTACGGCGGCGGCGCGCTCTATGTCCAGTCCGTCAGCAACACCATCACCCAGAACACCTTTTCTCTCAATTCCTCCGCCGATGGCGGGGGCGCCATTTATGACACCGCTCCCGTCATCATCATAACGGAGAATTTGCTGGTCAATAACAGCCAGTCCGCCGCTTCGGCGACGGGTGGGGCCATTTTTGTCAACGCCTCCGCCACGCTGGACATGGTGAACAACACCATTTTCGGCAACAGTTCGGCTGGCGGCGGCGGCGGCGTTTCCTTTCAGGTCAGCGGTCTGGTCGAGGTCTTGAGCGTGTTCAACAACATCATCTGGGGCAATTCGATCACCGGCGGCAGCGGCGGGGATGTCTATATCACCGGCAGCGGCGCGCAAAAGCTGTTCATTTACAATGACGCCAACGACATGTCCGGCGTCTGGGACCTTTCGGTTCCCGGGATTAACCTGGACCCGGCGTTTTTTGATCCGATCAACGGAGATTATCATTTCCCAGGAACCCCACCCTATGGAACCCCGCCATGGTCTGCGGCTTCGCCTTGCGCGAATGCAGGCACCACCACCGCCGCAGCCACGCCGCCGTTCTTGCCCGCGGCGGCCTTGACCTTGGTCACCGCCCCGTCCGCGACGGACCTGGACGGCAATCCCCGTATCAACACCGGCGGCTTTGTGGACTTGGGCTGCTACGAGTTCAACTACACCGCCTTCCACCCGGCGGACATTGCCAGTGCCAAGACCATCACTCAGGGCGAATACAACAGTTACTCCTCCGATTGGTTGCAAGGCGAGCCGTGGTCCTACCCGACGACGACTTGGAGCTACCCGACGCCGAATCCGAATCCGATTCCCGCGGATTACGTGACCCGCGCCGGCTATCTGTTGGAGGTTGGCGGAGGAACCACCGGACCGTATTACAACGACGGCAGCGCCCGGCCAATCAACTGGAAGCCCGGCACCGGCCCGTGAGAACCGCAAATCCTCTTCAGCTAAAGAAAAGGAATTTGCGTGTTCACCACCTTTCCAAATAAAGCCATCACCGGGCAGAAGAGGGGAATGTCGTGCCAGTTCCACACCGCCTGGCTGTGGTCCGCGTGGCTCCTGTTCCTGCTCCTGGCTTGGCCAGCCGCGGCCCAGCCGGTCAAGCCTGCCGCCTCTTACACCCGCACCTACACCAATTATGTTCTCAACCAACCGCAGGTCACTGCCAACCAGCCGCAGGTCACTGTGGCGGTGGCGGGCGCGGTGGACGTGTCCTGTTTCACCATCGAGGAAACTCTGCCCGCCGGCGCCCTGGCCCTGAACGTCAGCGGCGGCGGTGTTTATCTGCCCGACCGCAACGTCATCCGCTGGGGGCCTTATATTGACACCATCGCCACCACCGTGACCTATCAGCTCACGGGATTGCCGGCCAATTATCCGGTCAACGGCGGCGCCTGGATGGACGGCCAATGGTTCTTCTCCCCCGGTGTCACGGTGATTCCGGTCCTGCCCCTGGTTGGCGCGCCTGGCATTCCAACCCCTTTGCCGCAGATGCCAAAGCCGGTGTTCACCCCGCCGAGCGGCAGCCCCGTGCCGACAAGTGGCGGCGTGACCCTCCAAGTTCCCAACATGCCCTCCGCGCAAATTTATTACACGGTGAACGGCACACTGCCTGTCAAGAATGGCCAATATTCAACGCTCTATTCTGCCGTGCCAATTACGGGTCTGCCGCTGAACAGCGCCGGCGTGGGCGTGGTGTGGGCGGTGGCGTACCAAGCCGGGTATCTGCCCAGCGTGGCCACCGTGGCCTACTATGGACCGCAGGCAGCCCCGGCCGACGCGGCGGTGGGCAGGACCGGGGATACAGGTTCGCCCGCCATGCCGGTGGTGAACTTCACCGTGACGCCGGGCGCGAACGCGCAATGTGTCGCGATAACGGAAACGCTGCCGGCGGGCCTGAGCGCCATCAACGTTTCGTCCGGCGGCAATTACGTGGCGGCCAACAACGTCGTGCAGTGGGGGCCGTTCCTGGGGCCGTTCTCGGGGACGACTGCGCTGCCATTGAGTTATCAGGCCATGGGTCTGCCGGGAAGTTATCCGGTGCGCGCCTCCTGGAGCGTGGACGGCACGAACGGCGGAGAGACGACGGCCACCAGCCTAGTGATTGCTTCCCCCGTGGTCTATACGATTCCAACCCCTCCGCCGCAATTAGCCGAGCCGACGTTCACCCCGCCCAGCGGCAGCCCCGTGCCAACGAGCGGCGGCGTGACCATGCAAGTTCCCAACATGCCCTCCGCGCAAATTTATTACACGGTGAACGGCACACTGCCTGTCAAAAATGGCCAGTATTCGACGCTATATTCCTCCGTGCCAATTACGGGTCTGCCGCTGAACAGCGCCGGCGTGGGCGTGGTGTGGGCGGTGGCGTACCAAACGGGGTATCTGCCCAGCGTGGCCGTGGCCCACTATGGGCCGACGGCGGCCCCGGCCGACGCGACGGTGACCCCCCAGAGCGTGGATACGACGTCTCCGGGTTCGCCGGCCATGCCGGTGGTGAGCTTCACCGTGACTCCGGGCCTGAACGCCCATTGTGTTGCGGTCACGGAAACTCTGCCGGCGGGCCTGACCGCCATTAACGTCTCGTCGGGCGGCAATTACATCGCCGCCAACAATGTCGTGGAGTGGGGGCCGTTCGTGGGGACGTTCTCGGGGACGACTGCGCTGCCATTGAGTTATCAGGCCGTGGGCCTGCCGGGAACTTATCCGGTGCGCGCCACCTGGAGCGTGGACGGCACGAACGGCGGAGAGACGACGGCCACCAGCCTGGTGATTGCTTCCCCAGTGGTCTATACGATTCCAAACCCTCTGGCGCAGGAGCCAACGCCGTCGCTGTTGCCTCCCTCAGGTGTTGGTTTTCCACAGAAGGTATTTATTTTCTGCAAAGATACTGCGGCGACAATTTATTACACCACCGACGGCACGTTGCCAACGCAGGGTCCCACGCCAGCCTCGCCGCACTCCACGCTTTACACCGTGCCGCTGCATTTTTCCGCGAAAACCTCGCTGCGGGCGGCGGCGTTCGGCGCCTCTTTGCCGAGCATCGCGGTGAACGGCGAATACGTGCCGGCGGTCACCACCGAGGCCGTGGCGCTGGAGCCAGGAATTACCGGGAACGGACTTGTTTTGCCAGGCTACACCCTTGTAGCCACGCCGCAAGGCGTGAGATGTTACGCTGTGGAACTGACAATTCCGTATGGTTTGACGCCCTCCGCTTTGTCTGGAAACGGCTTTTGGGACCCGGCGGCGGGCGTGGTTCGCTGGGGACCTTATCTGGACGGCCATGTGCGGGCCTTCTCGTTCGACATGACCGGCCCATCGGGAATCTATGCCTTGTCCGGCCTGGTCAGTTTCGACGGCTATTCCACCACCACAACTCGTTCGGTGCAAGTGAACGAGGTCCCCGATACCACCCCCCCAACCGTGGCCATCACTTCGATCGAGGACGGCGCCACTGTCACCAGCGCCAGCCTCTTGGTCAGCGGCACGGCCACGGATAGAGGAACCGGCGATCATGGCATTGCCTACGTGACGGTGAATGGTCTGCCCGCCAGCAACGGCGCCACCAGCGGAGCCAACACCGCCAACTGGAGTGCCATCGTCCCGCTCCACTCCGGCCTCAATAGCATCATTGTCCTCGCCAGTGACACAGTTAATAATATCGCAGAAGCGGAAGTTACTGTCACTTACAATCCGCCGGCTTTCGGCAGCACTTCTGGTACCGGCGGCGGCGGCGGCCAACAATCCTTGCAGACCACCTTGACCGGGCTTTCCGCCGGAGAACAAGTGTGGCTTGAGAAATCCACTGATTTGGAGAATTGGACCCCCTATCCCGGATATCCAATAAATGTGACTGCTTCAACGGTTCTTCCATTAGTAATAACAATTCCAATCGATCCGACATCCAGTGGCCTGTACTTCCGGGTATTAGTGGAGCAGTAAAACCCATGAGGGAAACGCCCGGCGTTCGGTTCCCGCCACGCCCTTCGCATGAAATATTGCCGCAAAGGAACGCAGCGCGGCGAAGCCGCAACCAACAGGAATTCAACGCAAAGACGCAGGCGCAAAGATTTGGCCCATAAACTTCACATGCGGTTGCCCGGCCCTTGCGGCTTTGCGCTCTTGTGTCCTGGCGTTAAAACTATGGATGGGAGTTTGCGGCGCTGTTGAAAAATCCTCGCGAGAATGCGTGATGTTGAGGTATTGCAGTGCAAAGAACACGGAGACAAGAACTTACGGTGTTTTCTTCTTTGCGATCTCTGTGTTCTTTGTGGTTGATTCATTATTGGTTGCGGCTGGTCGCGCTGGGTGTTCTGCGCATTTTCGGGGCAATTCAATCGAGGCGCCTTCCCGCATCGGCCCTGCTGTTTCCCCTCCGCGAGAATAAAGGTTGCCGATTGGCGGCGGGACACTATACTGGCACGGTGAAGTCCGGTTCAGCAGTCAAAATTATCGTGATGATTTCAGCCGTCCTTGTCATCGGGACGGGCTGCGGCGGCTTTTACGCCGCGCCGGCGGTTTCGCCGCTCATGTTTCTGCTGCCGGGTTTGGCCCAAACCAAACCGGGGCTCCCGCCACCCCCCGTGCCGGGCCAGACGCAAACCAACCAGACCGTGGCCCAAGCTTATTAAACCCTATGCGATTCCCTCTGGCGTTGACGGCAAAAATTGCCGCACATATTGTCAAGCACAGAATCAAGCGCACGCCCAAGTTCGCGCTGGTGCTGCAACTGGAGCCGCTCCACACCTGCAACCTGACTTGCACGGGCTGCGGACGCATCCGCGAATACTCCACCAATCTCAAGGACATGATGCCGCTGGAGGATTGCCTGGCGGCGGCGCGGGAGTGCGACGCGCCCATGGTTTCCATTTGCGGCGGGGAGCCGTTGATTTATCCCAAAATTGAGGAGCTGGCCAGCGGGTTGCTCAAGCAGGGACGCATCGTGTACGTCTGCACCAACGGCATGTTCATGCGCAAGAAAATGAAGGATTATCTGGCCGCGGAGTACAGCGCCAGGCTGGAGCCGGTCCTGGCGCGATTGCAGGAAGCAAAATTGATCACGGAAAAAGACCTGGAAACCATCCGCAAGGGCAAGAGCGACGGCCGCCCGGTGATCCGCCCGTCGCGGTGGCTCTACTGGAACGTTCATATTGACGGGCTGGAATACACGCACGACCTGATCGTGGAACGGGAGGGCGTCTTCAAGGAATGCGTCGAAGCCGTCAAAATGGCCAAAATTCTCGGCTACCAGGTGGCGACCAACACGACCGTCTATAAGGAAACCGCCGTCAAGGAAATTGAGGAGATGTTCGCGTTTTTCTCGTTCCTGGAAGTGGATGCGCACACCATTTCGCCGGGATATGAATATGACGCGGCCAAGAAGGACATGGTCCAGCGCCTGGGCAAACAGCCGGAGGATTTCTTCCTGACACGAAAGATGACCCGGGAGAAATTCAAGGACATGGAGAAATGGGGCGACCGCTTCACCATCATCGGCACGCGGGTTTACCAGGAGTTTCTGGCGGGCCGGCGCGAATTGACCTGCACGGCCTGGGCCATTCCCACGCGCAATGTCCGCGGCTGGAAGGCCCCGTGCTATTTGATGACCGACGGCCATTATGCCGGCTACCACGAGATGCTGGAGAAAGTGGATTGGGATAAATATGGGGTGGTGGACGGGGTGGCGCGCGATCCCCGCTGCGAGAATTGCATGGTGCATTGCGGTTACGATCCCAGCGGCGCGCTGAGCAGCAAACTGAGCGACACCTGGAAAAACATGGCTTACAATTTCAGCGCCAAGCCCAAGCCTTTTTACGAGGGGCGCAACGTCAAGGCGTTCAACGGATTTTCCATTGGCAAGGGCCATCTGGCCGAAGCCAAGGCCGCCATCAACGCCAGCAGCGGCGGCTGCGGGGCCGGGGATACGACGCAACGGGATGAATTGCTGGCCAAGATTGCCAAAAACGATCCAACCAACAGGCAATAGGCCAAATGGCCTTCTGGCGATGTTCACAGGATTCAGCAAAGTCATCATCCAGAACTTCAAATCCATCCGCGATCTTGAATTCTCTCCGCGGCGTGTCAACGTCTTTATTGGCGATGCGAACACGGGAAAATCGAACATAATCGAAGCTTTGGCGGTGTTCTCGGAAGGCGTCTATGAAGACGACCCGACATTCAAGGAAGTGCTCCGTTTCAAAACGGTTTCAGATTTGTTCTACGATCGCGATCTGAGCCAGTCGGCCAGAGTTTTGGCCGACGGCGTGGATTGGTCGCTCAAACGCGACCCGCCACAATTCACGCTAACATATTTGGGGCCACCTGGTAAAGACGGGGTTAAATTAACCGTGACCCCGGCAGGTGGGATTCAAGGTGCTGATCGTCCGGTGCCCCGCACGCGGTTTTACCGCTTCCAGACGCTGGCCAACTTCACGGACATGCGATTGGGCGGACTTCACGCGCCCTACGGAACGAATCTGGCCGTCCTCTTGGAGACCAATAAACGACTGCGCGACCTGGCGGACGGTCTGTTTCGGCAGAAGGGCTTCCGTCTGGTTATCAACAGCGACACCTATGAGCTGTTGATGGCCAAGGAGCAGGAAGGGCGCCTTTGTCTTTTCAGTTATCCAACGATTTCGGAGACCTTTCGGCGCATTTTGTTTTTCATGGCAATTCTGGAGACAAATCAGAATGCCATTTTGCTTTTGGATGAGCCGGAGGCGAATACGTACCCGCTTTACACGGCCCACATGGCAGAGCGGATCGCGTTGGACGAATCAAATCAGTATTTCCTCAGCACGCATAATCCATACATCCTCGGCTCAATTGTAGGGAAAACTCCGGTCAAGGATTTGGCAGTGTTTGTGACCACGATGGAGGGTTACCGCACCTGCGTAAAGCGTGTGCCGGAAGACAAGTTGCCCTTGATTTTCGACTATGGGCAGGACGCCTTCCTGAATTTGAACAAGTTGGTGGGGGCATGAGGCTTGTCGTGGAATGCACCGCCGATGAAGCTCTGGCTCAAGCCGTTGGAATCGCTGGCCGGAATATTGAACATTCTCCTGGTCGTGGCCGGGTCTGCAAGCGGCTCCAGCAACTCGAGGGCGCCACAGGCATGGTGGATGACGATCCGGGTGTAACCAAACCAGCTTATTTTAAATGTCTGGTTGAATCGAAATGGGACCAGGGGATTCGTCTCCTTGATGACAAGGAACGCGGCAACCGCATCGTGATCTTGAGTCCGCGACTCGAGGAGTGGCTTGTGCAATCGGCGAAACAATCCGGCCTGAAAATGACCGATTACGGCTTTGGCAGCGATAACGGCGTGCAGCTTCACGCAGAAATTAACCAGCGCCTCGAAAGCCTCGCGAAGCTCGTTTCCAGCCTCCTCGCGAGCAAAAGTCAGCGTCTTCTTTATTTTCAATCCGTGCTGGTCGGAAGCCAATTTAACGTGTAGAATCAAAATAGATGAAATGAGAACACTGTTTCTTTCGCCACCGAGTTTTGACGGGTTTGACGGCGGCGCGGGGGCGCGTTACCAGGCGCGGCGCGAAGTCACCTCGTTCTGGTATCCCACCTGGCTGGCCCAGCCGGCCGCGCTGGTGCCCGACAGCAGGTTGCTCGATTGCCCGCCCCATGACATCGGCCTCCAGCAATGCCTGGAGGAGGCGCGCCAGTTTGATCACGTCATCATCAACACCTCCACCCCTTCGCTGAAAAACGATTGCAAGGTGGCCGAAGCGATCAAGCGGCAAAAGCCCGCAACCACGGTGGGATTCATCGGCGCTCATGCGGCGGTGCTGCCGGCGGAAACTTTGAAGGCCTCCACCGCCATTGACTGGGTGGGACGCAAGGAATTTGATTTCACCTGCAAGGAGGTCGCCGAAGGGCGTCCGCTTTCCGAGGTGGACGGACTTTCCTACCGCAACCGGGAGGGCAAAATCATCCACAACAAGGAACGGGCCCTGATCGCGGACATGGACACGCTGCCGTGGGTGGTGGACACCTACAAGCGCGACCTGCAAATCGAAAAGTATTTCATCGGCTACCTGCTCCATCCCTATCTCAGCCTCTACACCGGACGGGGCTGTCCGGCGCAATGCACCTTCTGCCTCTGGCCCCAAACCATCGGCGGTCACAAATACCGGGTGCGTTCGCCGGAAAATGTGGCGGCGGAAATGGCCTATGCCAAAAAACTTTTCCCCCAGGTGCAGGAGTTTTTCTTCGACGATGACACCTTCACCGCCAACCTGCCGCGGGCCCGCGACATCGCCAAAAAACTGGCCCCGCTCGGTGTGACCTGGTCGTGCAACAGCCGGGCCAATCTGGATTACGACACCATCAAGTCGTTCAAGGAATCCGGACTGCGCCTTTTTTTAGTCGGATACGAAAGCGGCAACCAGGAGATTCTCAACCGCATCAAGAAAGGGATACAATTGGACGAGGCCAGGCGTTTCACCCAGGCGTGCCATAAAGCCGGGGTGGTCATTCACGGCACTTTTATTCTGGGGCTGCCGGTGGAGACGCGCGAGACCATTGAGCAAACCATCCGCTTCGCCATGGAACTGGATGTCTTCAGCATCCAGGTTTCACTGGCGGCGCCCTATCCCGGCACCGAGCTTTACGACATGGCCCGGCAAAACGGCTGGTTTGCCAAACAGGACAAGACGGACATCGTCCATGAGGATGGTTTCCAGCAAAGTTCGCTGGAATATCCCGGGCTGAGCAAGGAGGAAATCTTTGAGGCGGTGGACCGTTTTTATCGCGCCTATTATCTGCGTCCCAAACCGATCCTGCGCATCATCAAGACGATGCTGGAAGACAAGGACATCTTCGTGCGCCGCTGCCGGGAGGGCTACGAGTTTTTCCGCAGCCTGAACCAGCGCAAAGTGGATCTGGCCGCCTCGCGCGCCGCGGCATGACCGCCACCCAAAAATTCCCGGGAAAATGACAGCGCGGTCCCGAAGCAAGTTTCACGGGAGGACCGCGCTTCCCCTGGCGCTCGTCCTGCTTGCCGCGCTTCTGAGCGCGCGTGCCGCGAATGAGACGAATGCGGCCGCCAACACGGCTGATCCGTATCTGTGGTTGGAGGAGGTCACGGGACTGAGGGCGCTGGATTGGGTGGAGCGGCAAAACGCCGTCAGCACCAATCAACTGGAGGCCTCCCCCGATTTTGAGGCCACACGGCAGCGCCTGCTCCTCATCTTGAATTCCAACGAGCGGATCCCGTTGGTCGAAAAGCAAGGGACCTTCTATTATAACTTCTGGCGCGACGACCGGAATCCGCGCGGCCTTTTCCGCCGCACCACGCTTGAGGAATATAAGAAGGCCAATCCGGCATGGGAAACGGTGATTGACCTCGACAAGCTGGCCGGCGATGAAAAGGAAAACTGGGTCTGGGAGAGCTACCATGTGCTGAAGCCTGGCTATGAGCGGTGCATGGTGATGTTGTCCCGCGGCGGGGCGGACGCGGTGGTGGTCCGCGAGTTTGACCTCAACGGCAAGAGATTCGTCCCCGACGGATTCTTCCTGCCGGAAGCCAAGAGCGAGGTGGCCTGGCGCGACAAGGATACGCTGTATGTGGGGTCGGATTTTGGCCCCGGTTCGCTGACGACCTCGGGCTATCCGCGCCTGATCAAGGAATGGAAGCGGGGCACGCCGTTGAGCCAGGCGCCCGAAGTGTTTGCGGGGAAAAGGGAGGATGTGGCGGTGGGCGTGATTGTGGAGCATGATCATGGGCAGGTGTACGAATTCATCCGCCGCGCCCTCACTTTTTACAGCGATGAAACCTGGCTCCGCCGGAGCAACGGTTGGACGCGGATAGAGAAGCCGGACGACGCGCGCCTCCGCACGTTTGGCGAATATATTTTGCTGCAACTGCGGTCCGATTGGCTGGCCGGAGGCAAAGTTTATGCCGGCGGCTCGCTTCTGCTGGACAGGTTGGACGCCTATTTGGGAGGGGACCGTCATTTTACGATTTTGTATGCGCCGGGGGAACGGACTGCGCTCCAATCCATCAGCGCCACCCGGAATTATCTTGTTTTGAACGAACTGGATAACGTCCGCAGCCGCGCGCATCTCTGGCGGCGCAGCGAGGGGCAATGGACGCAAACGCCGTTGGAAGCGCCCGCTTTGGGAACGGCCAGCGCGCAGGGGATTGACCCGGATGAATCGGATGCGTACTTTATGAACGTGGCGGGTTTTCTGACGCCATCCAGTCTTTTCCTGGGCGCCGCCGGCCAAAGCGGGAGTGAAAAAATCAAAAGCCTGCCGGACTATTTCAAAACAGCCGGGCTGGAAGTGACCCAGCACGAGGCCAAATCCGCCGACGGCACCCGCATTCCTTATTTCGAGGTCATCCGGCAGGGGCTTCATCTTGACGGCAAGAACGTCACACTGCTCACGGGCTACGGCGGGTTCGAAAGTGCCATGCTCCCTTCCTACAGACCGACGGTGGGCGCGGCATGGCTGGAGCGCGGCGGCGTCTATGTGCTGGCCAACATCCGCGGCGGCGGCGAGTTTGGCCCCGCCTGGCACAATGCCGCCGTGAAGGAAAACCGCCAGCGCGCCTACGACGATTTCATCGCGGTGGCGGAGGACCTGATCGCGCGCGGGGTGACGTCGCCGGCGCATCTGGGAATCGAAGGCCGCTCCAACGGCGGCCTGCTGATGGGAGTGATGCTGACCGAGCGCCCCGAACTTTTTGGGGCGGTGCATTGCGGTTCGCCGCTGCTGGACATGCGGCGCTACAACAAGCTCCTGGCGGGCGCAAGCTGGATGGGTGAATACGGCGACCCGGACCAGGCGAAAGACTGGCAGTACATCCAAAAATACTCGCCCTATCAGAACGCGCGCCCGGACCGGAAATACCCGCCGATCTTGATCACGACTTCGACGCGGGATGACCGGGTGCATCCCGGGCACGCGCGAAAAATGGCCGCGCGTCTTGAAGAAATGGGACACCAGGTTTTGTTTTACGAAAACACCGAAGGCGGCCACGGCGCCGCCGCCAACAACCGGCAGACCGCCTTCATGGAAACCCTGGCCTACACGTTTCTTTGGAACGAATTGAAAGTTCCCGCGGACGCCGGCCGGTGAGTCAAGCATCCATTTTGCGGAGCAACCGCAGCCGGCGCAAAATGGTTTTGGCGGCCCCCCGCCCAACGGCGCAATCATCCAACCGTTTCGCGCGAAGCCGGGAAGAACCTCGTCCAGTCCTGCGCGGCGTGAAGGATGCGGACAACAATAATCGTTTCCTCAAATGGCTGGTAAAAGATCAGGCAGTTGCGGTACTTCGGCACGACAAACCAGCGGATGGCCGCGTGGCGGGATATTGCTCTCAGAATTCGCCGGCCAAGGGCGGGGTTCAGCGCCAGGAAGTCGGAGGTGTTGAGAATAGAGAATAGTTTGTCGGACCTTTATTGCGGCGTCCAGGTTGTTAGCCGCGATGTGATTGCAGGCCTCGTCAAGGTCCCGCCCGGCTCGCGGGCTACGTCTGGCCCGCATCATTGACGGCGGCGAATTTCCTCGGTAGTCCTGGCGTGTTCCAGGTTTTCCAAGCCCTCATCCAGCGAGCGTTCGAGTTCCGGAGTCATCACTACCTCCAGGCCGCGTCGGCGGGCTTGGTGTTCCCGCAACGCTTCCTCGACCACTTCCGCAGACCCGGCGTACCCACCTGAGTCAACCAAGCGATTGACATATTCTTCCAAGGACTGCGGCAACGCAACTTTCATTGCATTATTATGAAGCCGCCGCCCCATTCTGTCAACCAGCCGCCTTGTTTTCACCCAACTCCTGCAATTGGCTGCAGACCAGGCGGACCAGCGGCTTGATGGTGCGGCGGGTGAAATCGAAACGGCAGCCGGCGGCGGCAAAGAGTTCCGGCAACGGACGCGAGCCGCCCAGGGCCAGCGCGCGTTGATATTGGCGGAGGGCGCGGGCCTTGTCCTTCCTGGAATTGGCCCAGACTTGCAGCGCGCCCAGTTGGGCAATGCCGTATTCGATGTAGTAAAACGGATGCAGAAAGATGTGGAGCTGGCGATGCCATAAATGGGCGCGCGCCTCCTCGTGGCCGCTCCAATCCACCTCCCCGCCGAAGCGGTCCATCAAGGCCAGCCAGGCCTGCCGGCGCTCGGCGCGGCTGTGGCGGGGATGGGAATAAATCCAATGTTGAAAGGCATCCACCGTCACGATCCAGGGGAAAATGGTGACAATGCCCTCCAAATGATCGTGCCGCGCGCGCCGGGCCTCGGCCTCCGCATAAAAGGCTTCAATGAACTCGTTGCCCAGCAGTTCCATGCCCATGGAAGCGACTTCACAGAATTCAATCGGCGCGCTGCGGTAGGCGTGCAATTCCTCCTCCCGCGCCGCCAGGGCGTGAAAGGCGTGGCCGGCTTCGTGCAAGATGGTTTCCACATCGCGATGAATGCCCACCGCGTTCATGAAAATGAAAGGCAGCCGCGATTCGGACAAGGTGGATTGGTAGCCGCCGGGGGCCTTGCCTTTGCGATTGTCCAAATCCAGCAGGCGCAGTTGGCGCATCAATTGAAAACCGGCCGCCAGCTTGGAATTCAGTTGGTCAAAAATTTTCTGTGTGCGCGCCACCATCTCCTCGACCCGCTCGAACGGCCGGAGGGACGGGCGGTTCAAAGGATCCACGCTCAGGTCCCACGGGCGGAGCGACGGCAGGCCAAGCTGGCGGCGGCGCTGGGCCTGCAACTGCCGGACGACGGGCATGATTTCCTTTTCCACGGCGTCGTGAAATTTCCGGCAATCCGCGGGTGTGTAATCGAAACGTCCGCGCGCCTGGAAGGCGTATTGCAGGTAGTTGGGGAAGCCGGCGTTGGCGGCGATTTGCTCGCGCAGTTGGAGCATTTGCTCGAAGTTGTTTTCAAATTGTTCCGCCTCCTGCAAACGCCGCTTGGCGGTCAATTCCCAGGCTTCCTGGCGCAGCGGGCGGTCCGGCTCTTCCAGGTAACGGCCCATTTGGGCCAGGGTCCTTTCCTCGCCGCGGAATGGCACGGTGAGGGAGCCGGAGAGTTTCTGATATTGCTGGCCGAGCTTTGCCTCGTCGGTTTCCAGCGGGACATTTTCCGGGCGAAACAATTCGACCTGCAGCCGGGCGTTGCGATTGAAAACGAACCAGCGTTTTCGGGGAAGTTTGCCGCGCAGCGGGTGCCGCAAATAAATCACGGCCAGTTGGAATTGCCGCGGCTTGAGTTGCGGCTCGATTTGCTCGACGAAATGGATGTAGGCCTTTTCCGCCTCGGCGCTTTCGGTATGGCAGGTCATGGCGATGTTGCGGATGGAGGACTCCTCATCCAGGGCGGCGCTCAGTTCGCTGGCATCCAGCAGCCAGCGTTGGAACTGGGCCGCCGTTTTGCAGCGCGGGGCGCGGGCTTCCAGGAGGTCAAACAGCGCGGCGATTTGCGGCCAGTCGCCGAGGTCAATTTTTTCCGGGACAAAAACGCGGGGACGGTACGGAACCAGCTTGTCGAAGGGCAACAAATTCATTTCGATATGCCGTGGATATTTGCGGCTGGCGGCAGGCGAGTCCAGCACATTTCAGGGCGGGTTGCGGGACAGAATTCCCCGTTTCAGGAGTTCGACGAATACGGATAACCTCGTTGCGGCCCGGCTCCGCTTTTGGGTTGCCATGGACCGGCAGCAGGGAGCAACGTTGGGGCAGACGGACGAAGATCGGAACGGACCGCACCATGCGAAAAATAGATGCGAACGTCAGGATCGGTCATGTACATCTCAAGGTCGCCGACCTTGACCGCGCGCTGGGGTTTTATTGCGGCGTGCTTGGCTTGGAGTTGACGCAGCGCCTTGGGAACGGGGCGGCCTTTGTTTCCGCGGGCGGTTATCATCATCACATCGGCCTGAACACCTGGGAGAGCCGGGGCGGTTCGCCGCCGCCACCGGGCACGACCGGACTTTATCATGTCGCGATTCTCTACCCGACACAGGCCGCGCTCGCGGACGCCTTGCGCCGCCTCATCGAAGCGAAGATTCCGCTGGAAGGCGCATCCGACCACGGAGTCAGCGAAGCGCTTTACCTGCGTGACCCTGACGGCAACGGAGTGGAGCTTTACTGGGACCGTCCGAAGGCCAGGTGGCCGCGCACTCCTGATGGCGGATTGGCGATGTTTACGCGTCCGTTGGATCTGGATGCGCTGCTCAAACAAGCGGATACGCACCCACCCGGAAAACACCAATGATCCAACCCCGGCGGAGTGGACCGGGCGAATCGGGCAACCGCAAATCAAATGACAAACCCATGAAAAAGAGCAAACAACCCAATGCGAAGATACAAATCATCAAGGACGGCCCTTACCTCGTGACCGGAGACTTGCCACTCATCGAACAGTGGATTGTCACCAACGCCGATGGGGAATCGCTCGAGTACCGGGAAGGAAAGAAATACCCGGCACAACCGCAATATGCGCTTTGCCGCTGCGGCCAGTCGGCCAACAAGCCCTTCTGTGATGGCACGCACGGCCGGGTCCATTTCGATGGCACGGAAACCGCCGGCCATCAGCCTTATCTGAAGGAGGCTGAGACGATTGAAGGCCCCGCCATGCTGCTCACCGACCAGGAGAACCTTTGCGCGTTCGCCCGGTTCTGCGATCCGAAAGGCCGGGTTTGGAATCTGGTCAAGGAAACGGACAGCGCCGAAGCCCGGCGGCTGGTAGAACACGAAGCCGGCCATTGTCCCGCCGGGCGGCTGGTGGCTTGGGATCGGGAGACCGGCAAACCCATGGAGCCGAAGTTTGAAAGGTCGCTCGGACTGATTGAGGACACGGCCAAAAAGGTGAGCGGCCCGATTTGGGTGCGCGGAGGCGTTCCGGTGGTTTCCGCCGCCGGCAAGACCTATGAGATTCGGAATCGAATGACCTTGTGCCGATGCGGGCGGTCGGACAACAAACCGTTTTGCAACGGGGCCCACGCGGCCTGAGGATGCGGGCTTGCCGCCGGCGCGCTTTTGTATAAATATAGCAGCACGGTGGAGAGGTGGCAGAGTGGTTTAACGCGCACGCCTGGAAAGCGTGAGTGCCTAAACAGCACCGGGGGTTCGAATCCCCCCCTCTCCGCCATTTGCCTTTTCGTGAATTCTTGAACAGGAGGGCACGGAGTCAACGCGGCGCATCTCGACACCCGCGGCGTAGCTTGGCGAATTTGGATCGTCCGGCTTGCTCAAGGCAGGAAGGCCAAGCCGGCCTGTCCGCCGTCTTGTCCACCGTAGGCCCTGCGAAGGCGGAAGGCCCGGCGAAGGTGGAATGCCAACACGCGAACGCTTCCCCCTTCGCCAGGAGGCTACGGCGGGACAAGCCGCCCCAACAAGTGCCTGGTCGTGAAGTCGCTGGATTCCAGCTTGCGCCCATGCTCCCCTCCCAACCTGGAATCCACCGCCGTCACCACCAGGGAGTTGAAGCCACGAAGGGAAGGCCGCTTTTAAGGTCTCAATTTTGGCTGTCCGCTGCCGCGGAATACGGACAAATCAGACGTGCTTTTACTCGCTCTCCGCCGCCGCGAGGGACGGCAATCTTTTCGTAGCCGCTGGCCTCAGGCTGCCCCATTGTTTGCGCTGCCATGTTTGAAGGGAACTACCCCGCGCGGCGGCTTTTGGCTGGACTGATTTGTTAGGTCCAATCATTCCTGAATCGCCTAGAAAAGCCGTCAATTCCAGGATACAACACCGCTGAATTAATGTTCATGGCTCGAAGCTGTTTCCAAAGATCCGGAAACCACTTCATCTGGATTCGTATCTTTATCAGATCCGTCTTGAGCGACTTCGCAAGAGACGATTGCAGATCGGTGTCTCCAACTGTGAAAACGAACACACCCTTTTGAAGTACCAAACGCTCATGCAAGTGATAAGGCTCATCGTAGAAGACGTCGTCTGGCTTTTTTGCTCGCTGATAGGGCTCGACCCCGATGGCTTGCCCAACTTCGGTGTTCAGATTCAAGCCCTCGTGCTTCGGATGGAAGCTGGTCATTCGTGCTGCCCAAATCGCACAGTCCGAATCGGCGTCCTCCGCAGCGAAAAACAACGCAACCCAGAACGATTTTGTGAAATCCAAGAACCGCGTAGGCGCACCATAATGCTGAAGAATCGAAATCCACTCAACGGTGTCCGAGTGCGGCGGAACCCGTCGAAGGAAGTGATACGCCGTGCGCCTGTAATGGTAGATAATGTCCCTCTCGAGGTTCGGCACTACACCCCCAATGCTTCGTCGCCGTTCCTCATTGCGTTCCAACGATGTCGTGAGATTCCAGTCGAAAGCTCTCTGGCCCCGGAAGATGAACCCGTCCAATGAACCCAAGAGAGTAATCGCTTCAGGAAACGTCGCCGGTTCTTCTGTCTTCATGACCTAACCTACCACTCACAGCACCATACATCAAGTCTTTGACGCAATCATCTCCGAGTTTTGCGATTAGGACATAGCGAAGGCGTCTAGCAGTATCCATCCATCAAATCCATCGGGGCATAGATCATCTTCAAGCAACCCCGCGGAGCCACGGCAGGCCGCGCTTCGCGCGTCCTGCCGTGACCCCGCCGGGGGCCCGTCTTCATTTCACACCGCGTCCAGACATGCAAGCTGGCCAGGCCAGCGCCGTCGGCTCTCGCTCCACAGCCTTTTCGGGAAGAACCTTCCCCTCTATACGCCCAGGTTTGCCCTGGGCCTTGGCTGCTTCGCATTCCTGCCGTTTTTGTCAGTGTGTCAAGTGCCGTATCTGAGCTCAACGACCCGCCTGCCGCCTACCAAACGACAAAGCGAATTACTCAGCGTAACGTGGGATGTGGTCAGAGCGAATTTCGACGACTCGTAAAAGTCGCCCGCCAGCGTGTCCCGCAGCGCCCCACCCGACAGGCACTTGGACACATACTCGACGCCATTTAACCGCTGGTCAAAAAGATGATTCCGGGCAAAACCGCGTTTCGGGAAATTGTCCCAAAGCGCGTTCAACCGGAACATATCCGACCTGGACGGGAACCACTCGTTGCACCCCAATAACCAATGATAGTGCCCCCGCCCGAACCGTTCGCCGTGCTCGTGCCGGAGACACCACACGAGACGACGGAAGGGCACGCCGAACATTTTTGACACCTCGTACAAAAACGCATGTGTCAACTTTCGTTGCTGAACCGGGTTGGGCTCCGCGAAACCGCACCATGTGCCAGTTCCGAACACCCGCCAACACCAGCAGCGACTAAGCAATATGGATTCAGCTATGGATCATAATTTTCGCGTAAAAGCATCAAGGCAGGAATTCGGAATTACCTTAGCCTTACTTTCACAAAGGCCGATCAATTTGGGCAGAAGTTCAAGCCAGAACTCGACGTTGCAAAACAGCTTGGCCGTGAAATCTTCCGACCACAGTTGGCTCTTGCGCAGGTATTTCCGTTTCTCCGGGGGCGTGTTCGCCAAACGATGACGCTGATAAAACGCAATGGAATTTTGACAGGATTAACAGGATGGACAGGATGACGATGGGATTCTTTTCTGACTCCGTTCGAAATCCTGTAAATCCTGTTCA
>JBEKVM010000053.1:0-38318 GCA_049513975.1 Verrucomicrobiota bacterium
CCTCCGGGATGGCCAGGCGCACCGGAAGCGCCGTGTCAATCAGCGCGTTGCGCAGCACCAGCCCGTGCGGATTGCGCAGCAACTGCGCCGCCGTGGCCGGCGTGTTGCGCAAGACATAAGACGGCGGCGGCGGAGTGCCAGCCGGAGCGGCAACCGCCGGGGCCACAGCAAGCGATGGGGCCGATGGGACGGATAGGACCGATGGGACTGATGGGACGGATGGGACGGACGCGGGCGCCAAGGCGCGGCGGGAGGCGGCCAGCCGGTCGCCGGCCTGCCAAAGACAAAGCCCCGCCGTAAAAAACAGCAAACTGAGCAACAGCCAAAATCCAGGTTTCGCCCCGCCGTAAAAAACAGCAAACTGAGCAACAGCCAAAATCCAGGTTTCAATCGCACGGCTCACCTCCAGCTTCGCTAGCGAAGCTATTACAACTTAGCAGGTTCGGGAGGGGTGCGCCAATGAAAAAATGAGAAGAATCGGCGAAAGAAGAGGAAATGCCGGTGATCTTAAAAACGGCAAATGAAGCGAGCGCAAGCCAAGGGGTGAAACTTCCGCCGTCGCGCCGGGCGCTTTGGCGGGACAAGCCGGAGTGTCAAGCGGCGTTGCCGTTGGGCGAACACCGCCGGAGAAGCGGGAATATCAGCGCAAGCAGCCGACGGTGGCCGCAAGATTCCACAGCCAAGCTGTTTTGCAACGTCGAGTTCTGGATTAAGCGTCTGCCGAGAGTGATCGAGCCTTTGTCAGAGCAGCGCAATTGCAATTCCGAATTCCGGGCTTGGACCTTTCACTTCAGAGTTGACGATTGCCGCACTGGAAGAGCGTTCGGCGGGACGCCGAAGGCGGCGGGCGAGACGACCGTATGCGGCTGAGGGAGCACGTTCGTCGCTAAGACGAGGGTTTGGGCCTCAGCAAGTCACTTGATCGCTTTGTTCGGATACGCCGGCCGCGGAGGCACAGTGACGGGTTGAAGCCTGATCTGTTCCTGCAAATCACGAATGGCCGCCTTGAGCTGAGCATCCTCGCCCTCGAAGGTGGCATGTGGCAGGTTATCCACCACTACATCGGGGTCCACTCCGTGACCCTCGATCAGCCATTTTCCTTCCGGCCCGTAAACTCCGTCTTCGGCCGCCGAGGCAATGCCTTTATCAACCAGCCAGTTGTCGAACGAGAGCCAGATTTCACCGCCCCATGTGCGGGTGCCAATGACTTTGCCCAAGCCGAGACGCCGAAAACCCTCGGTGAACGCTTCGCCATCCGACGCAGTCCTTTCATCACACAAGACCACCACGTGACCGCGAAACGAATACTGCATGTTCCAGATCGGGTCACCCACGCGGGGCTGCCAGTAAAACCAAGCTTTGCGCAGGAGTTTTTCGAGGATCCAACTGTCAATATTGCCGCCGCCGTTATGCCGCACGTCAATGATCAAACCCTGGCGGTTAAAGACCGGATAAAAATCGCTGGCCCAAGTCGCGATGTCCTTTCCACTCATGGCCCGCAGATGCACGTATCCGATGTCGCCTTTTCCCAACTGTTCGGTCATCTGACGGCGCGAATACTCCCAGTCGCCATAACGAAGCTCCGCCTCTTGTGCCTGGCTGATCGCTGTCACGATCACGTCCCGATTCGTTTGCCCAGCCGACGGCTTCACCGTCAAGAGCACCTGACGACCGTCTTGATTCCGCAGCAAAGCGGTGGGATGCGGCACCGTCAGCACCGGCACGCCGTTGATCGCGCGGAGAATGTCCCCCTCTTTAAGGTCTATACCCGGCCTGGCCAGAGGCGATAGCCGCTCCGGATAATCCGGGTCCGACCTGTAGATGTGGGCAATACGATAGCCCCCCTGCGATTCGTCCCTCGCCAGCTCCGCCCCCAGGCTGGCCGGTCGTATTTGATCAGGGCCTTCGCGAAAATCTCCACCCATTACGAAAATATGGAGGGCCGAAAGTTCTCCCACCATGTCAGCGATCAAGTCGCTCAATTCCGCTCGGTCCCGCACGCGGTTGACCAGGGGTTCGTATTTTTCGCGGACGGCTGGCCAGTCCACGCCGTGCATGTTCGTATCGTAGAAATAATCGCGCATAAGACGCCAGGCCTCTGCCATCATCTGCTGCCGCTCCTCGCGTGGATTCACGGGGAAGTTCCAATCTTTCAAGTCAACGCTCTTCTCCAGCTTCACCGGCCCGTCCTCAGTCGAATCAACCACATAATAATGATCATCTTTCGGGAGCAGAATTTTCTTGCGGTCCCAGGACATCTCAAAGTGTTGGACACCTTCCGCGAACACCTTGGGTTTTGGTTCCTTATTAGTAATTTTCAGAGCCATCAAATTGGTTTTCGCAGATGATCCGATGGTAGTGGTGATCCAAAACAGACGATCCGCGGTCACAGCGAGATCGGAGCAGTTACCGGGAGGAACTGGAACGGCCGTCACACGGTTCTGCAAGCCGTCCAGGTCTATCACCACCACCGGCGGCATATTTGTGTCGGCGGACTTCGCCTCGCTTTCCTTGGGTTTTTCCGCGGGACTGTTGGTTGTGGATTTTGTCTCAGGCGCGTCTGGAGCCGCGGGCTTGTCTGCCTTCGTCTTGGTGGCGGGGTGGAGCTCGTCGTCCGGCTCGAAAGGAGACCGCCCGTCCTTCACCAAGGACACGAGGTAGAGCTTCACCGCTTCATAGAAGTAGGGTTCCGGTTGGCGAGGACCCCACGGATCGGGAACCACCGACTCCAGCCGGCGTTCCGACAGGAAGTAGAGCCATTTGCCGTCCGGACTCCACGCGGGGCTTGCACTGTTGACGCGGTCACTCGTCAGTAAGGTAGCTTGACCGTCCTTCAGGTGATACAGGGAAATACGTTCGTACAAATTGTCGGCCGCGGACACGTAGGCCAGCCACTGGCTGTCCGGCGACCACCGCAAATCAGAAAAGCCGTCAAAATTATTGGTCGCGATCGGCATATTGCGCTTCTGCTCCACGTCAAACAGCCAGAGTTTCTGATTCTTGTCCTGAAAGGCCACCCATTTGCCGTCCGGCGAACTGACGCCGTCAAAGCGAAAAATCTTGCCGTCATGGGTCAACTTCTCGGGCTGGCCGACGCCGTTGGCGGCGTGCTTTTCGAATTCCAATTCGCCCGTCTGGTCTGACAGCACCAGCAAGGATTTGCCGTCCGGCATGAACCGCGCCTCCCGGTAACGGACGCGATCCTGTTGTGTCACCTTGACAAACCTCCCCTGCTCGACCGGCGCGACAAATACCTGGCCGCGCGCGGTCAGCACGAGTCGGTCCCCGTCCGGCGACAGATGCACCGAGGTAAGGTAGTCGGCCGGGTTCTTCACCCATTTCTCGCGGTCCTGATCAAAATCCGAGGCCAGCGTGATGGGTATGATCGCGTCTGTTTTCTTCGCGATGTCCAGAAGCCAAAGATCCGCGCCCAACTGGTAGGCGATCAGACCGCCCCAGAGCGAGGCCGCTTTCACATCCCACCCCTTGTGAAACGTGTGCTGGACGAGGTCCCCGCCATTCACGTTCATGGACCAGACATTCATGGACCCGTCCCGGTCGGTGATGAAGTAAATCCGGTCCTGCCAAAACATCGGAGTCTTGCTCGTTCCGGGAAAATTGGCCGTCAGCGGCTCAGCCTCGCTGCCTTCGATTTCAAACTTCCAAATGCTCTGCGCCGTGCCACCTTGGTAGCGCTTGGTGCTGCTCCCTTGGAAGGCCTGACGAGTGAAATAGAGCACCTTCCCAGCGGAGTCGAAAGTGCCGTCGCTGGCCTGGCTGAGCGGCAGCAAGGCGCTCACACCGGAATTCACGTCCACGGTCGCAAGCTGCTGATTAGGCAGCGTCGAATAATGCCGGGTGGTGTATAGCACCTTGCCTTCCGGCGTCCAACCCACAGGCTGTGCGCTTTCCCCTTCGTAAGTTCGCCGTGTTGGCGGCCCGCCTTCCAGTGGCATCGTATAAACCTCGGTCGGTCCCTCGTATTCGGCCGAGAATGCCACCGTCCGGCCATCGGGTGAAATGGTCGCGTGCGCTTCCATTCCTGGGTGGCTGGTCAAGCGTTGCGCCACCCCGCCTCGAATGTCCGCCCGCCATAGATCTCCTTCGGCGGTAAATACAATCATATCCTGATGAATGGCCGGAAGCCGGCAGTATCCGCTCGTTCTCGCTGGATCTGCCTCTACGGCGGCATGAGCTCCGGCGCACCCCAGCACCGCCAAAATGAAGACCGGGAACAACAAGATGGCTTTTTTCATAAAATCTCCTTATGGCTTTTGGACGGGAGGAAGAACCTCCCGATCCTCCGAACGAAGTTTTGCGGTGCGCTTTGCGGATTTTGGACCTTCAACATCACTCTTAGCGTGTCCACGATCTCGCAATCCTGTCAATCAGGCTTTCTTGTCCGCTAGCAGGCAAAACAGGGTGATAGAGATTGTCGCCTCCGGCTGCGCAAGAAAAGGCCTCCCGGTCTGGCCCAGAAGTGGAAAGCGGGTGGGGATGAGTTTAACCCGTGCAAACTGTTCATGCTGCCTCAGCGGTCACCTTCTCCTTCGCTTTGGCCTTGGCCCATGCCGCTGGCGTGAACTCCTTGATTTGGGTGATCTTGGCCGCCGGCAACTGTGTGAACAAATCCTTCAGATACTCGAAGGGATTGATCCCGTGCCGCCGACAACTGCCCAGCAACGTGTAAATCACCGCGCTCCGTTCCCCGGCTTCAGGATGCCCGATGAACAACCAGTTTTTCTTTTTATGCACAGCTCAGCATAAAAAGAATTATGCCGAGGTGGTCATTATGCGGAGGTGTGGCGGCTGTTTTGCGGATGCCGGGGCGTTTCGGTGGTTGGACAAAGAGTCAACTGCGCATAACTAAAGTCGGTCCAGGAAGCGCAGAAGGGGTTCAAAGGTGTTGTGTTTGACTTTTGCTGGCGTGAGTTTTTCCAGCGTGCGCCGTTTCATCTCCAAATCCGCCTCCACATAAAAATGCGTTGTCACTGGACTTTCATGGCCAAGCCACAAGGCAATGATCTCTGGTGCGATGCCGGCCTGGAGCAGATGCATGGCAGTGGTGTGTCGAAAAGTGTGAGCGGAGATTCGGCGGCCCGCCAGCGACGGAGCGCGGCTGACGGCTTGGCGAAGACGCCGTTTCAGTTGCCACGCAACTCCGGAGCGAGTTAACGACTGGCCATAGCGATTGGGCAAAAGTGGGGCATCCGGCTTCATTTCATTTTCTTTAATCCAGCGGCGAAGTTGCTTTTGCGTTTGCGGCCAAAGCGGCACGACGCGGTCTTTGCGTCCTTTGCCATGCAGTTGGATCTGACGGCAATCGCCCGCAACGACATCATGCACCCGGACGGCGATGATCTCTGAGACACGCGCTCCTGTATTATAAAGGAGTTGGAACAGCAATTGGTCCCGGCGCCCGGTCCACGAGGCATCCGTTGTGGCGAGAATGGCTTCGATCTCCTCCCTGGTCAAAAAGCCCAGCATAGGTCGCGTGTGACGTTTCAGTGGGATGGCCATAATGCGACGCGTCAGTTCGGGCAACTCCGGACCAAGCAGGTCGCTGGCGTAGTGAAGGAAAGAACGGATCGCCGCCAACCTGGCGTTGCGGCTGCGGATCGCATTGCCACGTTTTTGTTCCAGGTGGGTCAAGAAGTCCAGCACGACGGGAGCGGTAAACGAATGAAGCGAAAGTTGAGACGGTTTTTGCCGGCGGGTGTTGTGCAAAAAACGGAGGAATAGGCGGAAGGTATCTCTGTATGCCGCTACGGTTTGGGGACTGACATTGCGCTGCTCCACCAGGTGCTCCGAAAAGAAACGCGGCAGAAGATTGGCCAAGTCGAGATTTTTCATGGCCGTGGCGGAGCAAATTGCTTGGCCGCTTCACTCAGGAGCTCCGGCGTGGCGGTCAGATACCAATAGGTATCGGTGACGCGTTGATGGCCAAGATACCGGGAAAGGACTGCCACACGTCCAACCGCGCCCTTTTTACTGCGCTGCCAGCGGCGTAATACCCCACAGGCAAAGCTGTGGCGCAGATCGTGCAACCTGACATGCGCGCGAGCGGAGTTTGGCTCAATGCCTTCGCTTATTTTTCGAAACATGTTGCGGACCGTCGTGTAAGCAAGCCGCCGCCCTTGCTCGGTAACGAAAAAATGCTGGGCTTGCGGACAAAGCCTTGCGCGAAGCCTGTGATAACGGTTCAGAGGTTGGACAGCGCTGGGATGGAGCGGAACCAGCCGGGTTTCATGATTTTTGGAGTGGCGGATCGTAAGCACGCCTCCGACCAGATCGACATCGCCGATGGCCAGGCTCAGCGCCTCCGAGATCCGCAAACCGGAGCACGCCATGAGTCCAAAAAGGGTCTGATAGGTCAAAGGGCGCAATCGTCCCTGCACATCGCCTGCACGCCACAACAGCAGACTGATCTGCCTTGAACTAAAGAGATGAGGCGCATTCCGGCGATGCGCTGGACCAAACACATGACGAGGCGGAACCTCAGTCGCTGGCTCAATGACCGCCTGGTGCTTGGCAAAAACCCTCACGACTTCCAACCTGCGCGCCAAATAGAGGCGGTCGGCTCCTTTTGGCAATGCTGCCCAGCGTAAAGCCAAGGAACGGGTAAGAGATCCGCGGTGTCCGGAACGATCCGCGCAGAGTGCAAAGTTTTCCAGCATCTGGCCTTCGATCCGCAGCTTATAGCCCAACGAACGACGCCATGCCAAATACGCCGCCACGCGAGAGGACATCGTTTGTTTCATGACTTTCCTTTCGGCCAAGGCAGTGCGGCCTGCCGAAGTTCGTCGAAGTTGACCAGCGCATACCGGGCGGATGTGTTTAGACTGGCGTGGCCGAGCAAGTCAGCAATGGCTTTGAGTCCGACGCCCTGGCGATGAAGCTGGGTCGCAAATGTATGCCGAAGCAAATGCACTTGGTCATGCTCAATGTCGGCCCGCTTAAACGCTCGCCGGATCGCTCCACGCACATGGTGAACTTGCAGCGCCTGGCCCAACGGCGCTTGATGTCGAACAAAGAGGGCGCACGCGTTGGTAGGCGGTCGCCCATGCTGTAGATAATCCACCAGCGCCCGGGCCAGTCGCGCCGGCAGCGGCAGCACACGTTCGCGGCGCTGCTTGGTTTTGCGAAGGAACAGTTCCGATCGTCGCCAATCTATATCGTCCAGAGTGAGCGCCGCCACCTCATGCGTTCTCATTCCCAGCAAGCATAAGCATAATGCCATCGCAAAATCTCGGCGGCCGGTTCGAGTAGCACGGTCAAAACTGCGGAGAAAGGCTTGGCACTGCTGGCTCGAAAGAACCCGTGGCGGTGATGAACGCGGCCACGCCACCGGCGGCGAGATTGCTTGCGCCCAATGGGACTCCCCGCGGCCAGTGAAGTGCAGAAAACGCAAGTAGCTTCTCAGGGACGTGGACAAGACCCGCAGCGACGCCGGCTTTAGGCCTGGCGCACGCCGCCGAATGTAGCGGCGGAGGATTTGGGGCGACAATCCTGTCAACTGAATCCGACCGCGCCTCAGGCGACTTTGCAGAAACTCACGGGCATAGCGCCGCCGATAGAACCTCGTCTCGAACGCCAATCCGGCCACATCATTTAGATACGCGTCGTACTCCCTGACCAACCGGTCAATAGCTGAGTCAGGGGTGCGGGCTGGCGGCTTTATCCGTTTGGTTTGGCGCAAGAAAGCCAGCAAAAGGCCCAGCGCGGAACGGCAATTTCCGGGGTGGATTGAATGGGGTTTGGGGCAACGACAGCGTGGCAAATGACCGCGCACGAACTGCTCCACAAGTGTCTCGCCAATTTCATGCAGGGGCAAGCCATGCTCGCCCATCCAACGCGAAAAATGTTCGGCGACTTGCACATAAGCTTGGAGGCTCGTCAAAACGTGCCCTCGCGCCTCAAGAAAGAGCGCGAACTCCGATAAAATTATGCCGAGGTGGCTGTCGGCCATTCGATGTCGCACCGCTCGGCTGCAGAAAAGTCGTTCGATCATAGCGGCCTCGAAAACCCCAAGGGTTTTCAAGACGCCGCCATGATTCCTCATGCTCCATATCCGAGGAAAAGAAAATCAAAAAACGCAAAACCCCGACGCGCACCTCCGCATAATGACCACCTCGGCATAATTCTTTTTATGCACAGCTCAGCATAAAAAGAAGAACTGGTTGTTCGTTGGGCATCCTGAAGCTGGGGAGCGGAGCGCTGTGATTTACACCTTGCTGGGCAGTTGCCGACGGCACGGGGTCAACCCGTTCGATTACCTGAAAGATTTGTTCACGCGGCTGCCGTCGGCCAAGATTACCGAGATCAAGGAGTTCACGCCGGCGGCGTGGGCAAAGGCCAAAGCGCGAACCTTGTTTACCAAGGCTGCGTGACAACGGTCGCTTCAAACCCAGGATATTGAGTATTGAATTTGGGAAGGTCAGTTGCACAATCAGTCGTATTGATTCGATGTCCAATGGACTGACACCACGGATAAAGCGGCTGCTTATAGCGACGCCCTTTCTTTGCATTATCGTTTTGATCGTTGCCCCGATGTTAAATTCGCAAACGCGGAATCTGAGGGCAATTGATAAGCATATCGCCAAAATTGCCCCCCAATGGGATAATTTTCGCGCGACGCATCCCGGGTTTCAACAGGTTGAGCTTTTTCATTACACAGGTGACGACGGACTGTTCGGCGCTTACGGTTTCGTAGCTTCCGACGAGCAGCTTGCGCAGCTGCGCAAATTCATGGAAAGCACTGCTCCACCGCGACCCGTTTACTTGGACTCGGTTCACGTCACCGGCCCCGATGACTTCGAAATTATGTTCGGCGACAAAACCAAGTCAAATACGCCCGCGTCAAACCGGAGCTCATCAGTGCCGACACCTACTCGCTGAACCATCCACCTTGGCGGCTCCAACGGCATTTTACCCTCAAGTTTCATGCCAACCGCTACCGTCTTTCCTCAGCCGGATACGTTGAAACCGCCGCCATCGTTGGTCTCACCATATTGAGGCAACAATCCGCCGCGGCTGAGGCGGTCCATCGTGTAGGTGGCGGCCTGCATGGCTTCGTTGGTGTAGCCAAGCAGGTTGGCCGCGCCCACGAAGGTGCCTTGGTTATACGAAAAGGAGGTGTCAGACCTCCGACCGTTGCGGCGGATGTTGTCGGAAACCCGGCCTGTCGCCGGATCAAACAGGGTGGCCCGCTCCCAGAGAAACAGGTTCGTGGCCTTGGTCAGATAAGCCGGCTCCTGACAGGCGCGGCTCAAGAGCGCCGCCGCGATGGCCGCCGGACCGTTCACGCAGGCGTTCTTCGACTGGTTGTCGGTCCTCCACCACAGCCCGCCGCCCAAGTCGGTTGACCACGCCCGGGCAAAGCAGGCGTCAAAGTTGGACTGGGCCGCGTCGCGAAACGCCGGATTGCTGGTCAGCAGATACCCGCGGGCGCAGGCGATGACGATCCACATGATGTCGTCGTTGTATTGGTTGGTGGTCCAGTCCGCGCCGTGATCGGCGATGAACCCCTGGAACAGGTTGGTGAACATGGTGAGCTGCTGCGCGTTGGTTGTCCGCTCGTAGGCGTCCAGTTCCATCTCCATCTCTTCGGCCCGCATCCAGAACGAGACCTTGCCGCCCTCCGTGGTTTCCTTGAACCAGGCGCGGCCATCCTTGACCTGATAAAAGGCCCGGGTGTGCGCCTCCAAAAGCGCATCGGCATCCGCCGAGGTGAAATCCCCTGCCACGGCGGCTCCGCAACTCACCCCCAGGCAAATGGCGGCCATCCAGGCGACGCGCACCCCTCGCGCCTCGGGCCTTGGCCCCGCTTTGGTCGAAGCCCTCCTTTCATAGATTTCCACCGGGCCGGAGAGGTTGAGACAGATTCGTTTTGTCATCATGTTCACAGTTTTGAATAAGCCAAACTGTATCAGCGTTGCCGTCAAACGCATTTTCGGCAAGATCATCTTCCGCCTCCAATTCCACACTGCTCATGCACGCTGCCTGCCATTTCACCTCGAAACTCTAAACCCACATGAGAAACCGGCGCTGGTTCCGCAAATCCGCTTTTGGCTGCCGTTTTGCCAATATGTTCATTGCGTGTAATTTCCGGCACATACCAGCTAAAAAAAAGAGCCCGCCCGATGGCGAACTCCTTTCCCGCCATATCAGGCGGCGATTCTCCTGAGACCTCCTCCTACCTCCTGCGTGGACGTGGCCAACCGCGCGCGCCCTTTTGCCCAATTCCTCAACCCGGCGATTTGCTCCGCCATCAATTTCGACAACGGCACAAATTCCGAGAGAATCCGTGCCACGTCCAGATCGGCAGGCTCCCGTTCACTGTCAAAAGCTAGGAACAACGAATCTGCGAATACACTTTCGATCTCGCTCCCCGTCAACCCTTCCGTGGCGCGGGCTAATTGCACCAGGTCAAAGTCCGAGGGATTACGGCCGTATTTCCGGATTTGAATGGCCCAGATTGCTTCCCTTTCGTTATGGTTGGGCAAATCCACGAAGATCAATTCGTCGAACCTGCCCTTCCTCAGCATTTCCGGCGGCAATTGGGACACGTCGTTGGCCGTGGCCACCACGAAGACAGGACTTTTCTTTTCCTGCATCCACGATATGAAGCTCCCGAACACCCTGGCCGACGTGCCGCCATCGGTTGCTCCTGAACTCTTGCTCCCGGCAAAACCCTTCTCCAATTCCTCAATCCAGAGGCAGCAGGGCGCGATGGCCTCCGCAGTTTGGATGACGGAACGGAGGTTGGATTCGCTTTGGCCGACCAGACCGGCGAAGATCCTGCCGGCGTCCAGTTTCAACAGGGGGACCCCGAAGACCTTGGCGGTGGCTTTGGCGGTGAGCGATTTGCCCGTTCCTGGAATTCCGATAATGAGCAGGCCCTTTGGCGTTGGCAGGCCGTATTCAATGGCGCGCTGGCTGAAGGCATTTCTCCTTTTTAATAACCACTCCTTCAGCACGTCCAGCCCGCCGATGGATTCCAGCGATTCTTTGGTTTCGACCAATTCCAGGAGTCCGTTTTTCTTCACCGCCTGGGCTTTCTCCCTGGCCACGATTTCCGGATTTATTCCCTTCGATTCCACCACCGACAGGGCGAAGGCGTTCTCCGCTTCAATGGTGGTCAACCCGGAAGCAGCGTCAATCGCCTTCACTGTGGTTTCCTGCTCCATGGATTGGATGCCGGCCGACTCCATGATGCCGGTCAAGACAACCGCCAACTCCTCTTTTCCGGGCAGGGCGATTTCAATGACAGTTAATTCCCGTTCCAACTCGGGAGGCAGGACCAATCGGCAGCCCAGAATAATCAGGGTCTTCCATTTGGATTTGACCTCCTGCAATATATCCTTGAATTGCCGGATCAGGATGGGGTTGGGGTCTTGGAGGAACAGATGAAAATCCCGCAAGAGGATAATCGTCTTCTCCTTCATCTCCCGGATGGCCAACAAGGCTTCCAGGGGGTCGTTGGCGGCTGTGGCGGTATTCTTTGCCGTGTCCACCAGGCCGTCCACCGCGCTCCAGAGCACCAAGTTGTATTTGAGCTCCCGGGCGATGGATTTCATTTCGAGATTGACCCTTTGTTCTTCATGGGAAACCAGATAAAGCCCCGGGTAGCCGGCGCGGATGTGGTTGATAATTCTTCCCCTCATGTCAGACGGCGATTTTGCGCTGTCCGAGTTTGGGGATTTGGCAGATGTAATTTTTGGCATGATTTGTCTTTTGCTCCTTTTGTTGGGGTTGAGGTTGATGACTTTCGTAACTATGTGTGGCTGTGCAGTTTTGATCCGCCGTGCCCATGTCCACACAACGTGTGTGTTTGCACGAGCGGCTGCCGTCGGCGGCCACACGACGAGTCCAGCCCTTGCAGTTGCAGGAGGTTGATCCATCCACGTACTGCAAGGTTTGGTAACTGACGTTCGGATTGGAGTCGGACGCAAAGGTCCAGACTTGGCGGATGTTCTTGTTCATGTCAGGGGTTGAAGGGTTTTCTCCTTTCTTGGATTGTCCGTGTTCTTGGTTCATGCCATGGCCGGCCGGAGTTGATCGTCGTGAACGGTCATGTGGGAGTATCAGTCCACCCGGTAGGCAGGCATTCTGACGAAGGCCACATCATCGGCGCTCAGGCCAACGCCAACATCCTCCGCCCATGCCTCTGTCTCGACTGGCCAGGAATGACCCTCTACAGGATAGGCCCAGTACTTGATCGGAGCGGTGGGCGGCAGATTGGTTGCCGGGATAATGACAACCAGGGTGTTGGCGGGCAGGATGCGCCGCTCCCCCGGGTTGCCGTGAATGGTCTCACCATTGGTTCGCGCCATTTGCATCTTTGGTGTTTTCCTTTCTTTGAATGGTTGTGGAGGATTCTGCCGCCTTGGCAGCGGCCTCCCTCGCGGCCTGGTCGCTGTCGTATTGTTCACAGGCATCGCAGCGCTGGATTTCGGATTGGGGCGATTGATCGTTGCCGACATTGCATTGCAGCCAGCCCTTGTCATCGCAGGCTTCGCATGGAGGTTCGGTTGCAGATTCGACTTCGATCTCATCCCGGGTGGCAATAAGTTGGGCGCACAAGCCAAACGGTTCCCGTTGAAGAACCGCGTTGATCAGGATAATGGCCTGAGCCGCCTGTTCTTCAGGAGTGCCATGGGTGATTTGGCCGGCGTCAAATTGGAGCGACAGCCGGTGAATGGTGATGGAATTCATTGCAGCGCCTCCCGTTCCCAATGCAAACAGACCGCCCGTGATGAATGGGAGAAAGCGACTGCAGCCGGGTTGGATGCCAGGCGCACTTCCCACACCTGCTTGGATGGATTGAACTCGACTTGGCTGGCGCGGTGAACGTCCAGTATACCCAGTTCCTGAAGTGGCACAGCTTCGGTCCAGAGGCAGCGGGCTGTGCCGTCCGCGGCGAAGGTGATGACGTGATGTGTTGTGTTCATGGATTTTTCATGGTTTTGAAGTTGTGTAAAATATCTTTTACAGAACTGCGGTGAGGACGGCGTTGCCGTTCGAGATCACCCCGAATTTGCGCCGGGTTTGGGCCGGAAACGGGCCTGGGAGCCGTTTGTTTGATCCGGAGGTGCCGCACACCAGGTCGGAGGGGGCAGCCGGTTATAGGGCCTCCTGGACGGTTCCCCGATTCAACCGCCAGTTCTTATGCAATTGTTTTATAGAACTCGGCCAGAAGCAGCAAAGGCGGGCATTATTGCCCGGCTCTGCTGCTCTGGTTTGGGCGCCTCAACCGTGACTTTGCTCCTTGGCGATTTCATCCGGCTGCCGCATGACAAAGGGCAGGTATGGTTCGGGGGCGGCGGGCCAGATTTCAGCCGGGGTGAGGATTGCTCCTGTACCAGCCTCTTCATAATCAGTTTGGTCGCCCGCCACGAATTCCTGCCCGGTCCACTTTTTCAGGACCGTATCGTAGGTTTGAATGACAAACCCAGCGGTGGTTTTGTTGATTTTCATGGCTCGGAGTCCTTTTTTACGCGTTCCACACCGGCAAAGATCCCGCGGCGCTCGGTGGCGATCTCGCGGGTCGTCTTGATGCAGAACTTGCGGAGGGTGCGCAGTGGCAGCCGGTCCTCCTTGCGGATCGCCGGTTGAGTTGAATCATGGACGTGGTTGCCGGCCGCATAAACGGCCCGGCCGCCAATCCATACTTCGTAGCCATTGCGGCTGTATTCGCCATGGATTACTGATATGGCTGCCGGTGATTTTTTCATCCGCCAAGCCTTTGTTGATTTGTTTTCGTGGCCTGTTGGTGATATTCGGGCTTCTTTCTTTTCTGCCCGACCGCCCCCAGCGCCTCTTCCAGGAACTTTGTGGCCTTTTCACAATCCGGGCCTTTGAACCCAACGGCGTCAATTTGGATTTCTCCGCCGGGTGCGATGATGATTTCAATGGTGCGATTCATAATGATATTGGTTCAACGTCAGTGAGGGTGTAAACGTCCGTCCACTGCCTGCCGCAATCCGGGCATTCGATTATTTGCGTGAAGCATTCGGTTTTAAATTCCTGCCCAACGATTTTGTCCGAGTTGCAGTAAGGGCAGTGGTTTGGACTTTTGAGATAATCGGCCTTTTGTTTTTCGTCCATGCCCTACACCCCCATGAGAACGAGTTTGATGGAGGCGTTTTGTTGCGGGTGCCGAAGCACCGACAGCCCTTTCTTCCGGGCTTCGATGGTGGCCTTGTGGACGCCGTAAAGCTGGAGGAGTTTGCCGTAATCTTTTCCAACCTCCTCTTCCACGCGCCCTTCCCACAGGTCCGCCGTCAGGCCATAGGTGCCGTCCGGCTGTTTGTTCACGGCGATGTCATACGGGCCTTTGAGCTTGATGACAAAATCGCCCTTGGTTTTGTTTTCATAATAGCCCCGGGCTTGGCCGTTTTGGAGCAGGGCCAACCCCAACTCCTGACACGCAGAACGGAGGGCGGCGATGTCTTTGATTTGCGTTTTGATTTGAGTGAAGTGACTCATGTTTATTGTTGTCCTTTCTTGGATTGATGATTTAATGATTGACGATTCAAGGCCGGCAGGGCGTATTCTCCACGGCATTGTCCTCGGCGGACTGGTTGCAGCGAATGCAACGGTGGGTGTGCGGGCTGAAGATGTGCTCCTGCCCGACCAGTTGTTCCAGCGTGGTGTCGGGTGAATATTCCGTGGCGACACCCTGAACGAATACCCGTTCATTGGCGGTGCCATTTTCCCAGGCCGGCGTAGTTTCCACGTTTTCGAATTTGCCTTCACGCAATGCCTTCCTGATTTTTCGGAGGGCGGCCTTCTCGCTTTTTGCTTCCACAACAAAGTCCGCGAAGCAGGCAATGTCGTGGGCGTACGAACAGACGAATTTGGGCATAGTTGATCCCGGGTTGAGAACACGGCATCAGGCGGCCTGCTGGCGCAGCCATGCTGACGTGTTCATGGTTTTGATTTCCGTGGCGGTGATGAAGGCAGCCCCGCCGCCGAAGGCGTCCAGGCGCGGTTTGCTGCAATCATTCGACCACTCCAAGGCCACCCGGCCTTTTGGATCGAACTTTTGCAGCAAATGCTGGATGAAGGCGCAAACCGCATCTATGCCGCCATATTCGGAATGCAGCCACAGTCCCCATTTGCCATCGGCGCTTTCCGCGTCGGTTTCGAACTGCCAGTCTTCGATCACTTCCTGAATGGAATCGGGAAGCTTTTCGGAAGGTTCATCGCCTTGCTGGGCGCGACGGGCTTCGTTGGCCAGGTCAAGCGCATACCGTTGGGCAGCCTCATCCGGCAAGGGCAAGACCACGCTGAAGTTGGTGAAGTAATCAGCCATAATGTTTTCCTTTCGTGAAAAATGAGGACAGGCGGCGGTGAAGCCGCCCGTCCCCGGATTGTATTGTTAGGCGGCCATGTTGAATTTCCGCCGCCCCATCTCGCCGAACCGTTGCACCAGTTCAGTCGCGTCGCCCCGGGCCATTTGATTGGCCTGATCCCGCAGCCGGGAGAGGCCGTTGACCAGTTTGGCCCGTGCCGAGGCGTTGTCCCGGTACTCCTCCGCCGTTTTGGTGAGCAGTTCCTGGCGCACCGCCTGCAACCGCTGCTCCATTTCCGTGTCATTGACAAAGTTCATTTGCTTGAATTCGTCAATGAACCGGACCAGGCGGTTGAGCGTTTTCTGGTGAACCCCCGTCTCGCTGCCGTTGATGCTTTGCAGCATGTCGTCGCAGAGTTGGGCCGTTTGTTCCCGGAGCGCCGCCACACAGTCAGCCACGAAACCTTTGACCCCTGCATGGATCTGGTTTGCGGCCATCTGGGCAGCTTGTTGCCGGGCCCGCATCAGCTCTTGCTGATCCGCCATCGCCACCATGTCCAGGCCCAGCCGTTCCGGGACTGCAATTTGGAACAACTGGGTCTCGAATCCAAAGAAGCGATCCATCTTTTGCGGCGCGGGAAACGCTGCTTCGATATTGGCCACCACCCGTTCCGGGTCTGGCACCAGTTTTTGGGCCATGGCCCGCCATTCCTTGGCGGCACTCTCCCGGAGCCGGGCATAGCGTTGGATGAACTCGCCTTTTGCCTTCCAGAACTCTTCCTCCAACTCCTTCAATTTCCCGGTCACTTCCTCCAACTTTGCATTGGGCAGGAAATGAGCCAGACCATTGAGGAATGGGAATGAGCAGGCTTCGACCAGGGCATGAGCGCGGCCTTCCACCAGAGCCAATGCGGCAGTGGCCTCTTTGGGCAGGAGCCGTTTATGTCCGAGGCTGATGAGCCGGTCGGAGACGTTGCCCGGGTCCAAACCGATGTCCTCGGCCTTGAGCTTTTTGCAGCCCCGCCAGAAGCGGACCGAGACGTTGAGCAACACCCCTTCCCGGGTGAGCACGTCGAGCAAGGGATTATCGTTCATGGGTCCCTCCAAGGCCAGCGCGGCAAGGGCCGGTTGCCGGGCGGTTGATTGATCCAGTGCCAGAGCTTGACCACGGCGCACACCGCCAGGATGGCAATGATCCAGGGCAGGATGTGGATGAATACGATGATGGCGGTCACCGCCACGAAGACGGCGCCGATGAGTAATGCGAGTTTGATAAGTGGATGCATCAAGTTGTCCTTTCGAAAAGAACCGGGCCGGATACGCGATGGCATCCGGCCCGGTTCGTGGGTTGGTTGTTGTGATTACAGTTCGACGCTCTTCAACGAGCGCAGCGTGCTGCGGGCGCGGTTGATTTCCTTTTCATTGGCCCTCTGCTCCTTGACCGCCCGGCGCAGCAGCCGTTCCATGTTGGCCACGTCATCCAGGGACTTTTTGACGCCATCCCGCACCGTGCCGATTTGGGCCAGCATCAGGTCAATGGCCGGCGTTTCTTCGGATGCAGTTGGTTGGCTGTTGAGGGCGCCATGTGTGGCAGTGGCGGCGCCATTGTTTTCAGCCACAGGTTGAGTCCTTTCTGATGTTGGTTCCGCTGGTGCGGCCGGTTCTGCCGGCGGCGGCGTGGCGGCGGCGGAAGCGTTCTCCGGTGGAGCAGTGGGTGGGGTGGGTGGAGGTGCTTGAACCTTCTGGTCACCTGGACCGAGCGGACAGACGACCAGCATCTTGCCTTTGGCGCTGAACACCATGGGACTGGTCTTGTCCTCGATGTCAATTTGGGTAAAACCGAACTTGAGAGCCTTGGCCAGATACGTCCGGTTCATCGAAATGGTGACCGGCAGCCCTGAAACCGTGGCCGGGATCGGAATCTCGGTCCAGTCGTCCTTGCCTTTGGCCTTCAATTTCAAGTATTCGCCCTTGATCTCCAAAGAGACCGGTTGATCCCTGTCATCGAGACCCGGCAACAAAGGCAGAGCGTCCAGAATGATTTTAATCCCGGGCTCACCCAGAGTGATATGGCTTTTCAGCGCCTCGGCCGGTGGAATCGCATGTTTCCAGTTTGGAAAAGGACCCTCAATCGGCTTGGACACGTAGGTCCAGTGATCGGAGTCCAATCGAACCCAGGTGGGGCTGACGTAGGTTTTGGGCGCCTTTTCAGGTTTGGTTTCCCGCTGAAACCGCAACGTCCACGGCCCGTCCTCGGTAAACCCGGGCCAGGTGAGAAACTTGCCCCGAGGGACGATGACGGATTCCGGAATGTCGAACAGGAACGAGTTGGCGGAGAAGAGATGCCTCCCATCGGTGCCCACAACGTAGTGAGCCTCCTTCTTGCTGACATCCAGGCACGCGCCGTGGAGCACATGGCGGCTGGAATCTTCGCTGGCGCAATCAAACGCCTGCTGCAACGCTTCCTTGAAAGCGTTATCCAATTGGACCGGCTCAGTGTTGACTTCGGTGCCGGGCGGGAATTCATCCAAGGCCACATGCTTCAGGGGCTTCTTGATGAGAGTTCCCGCCGCCGGGTAGGTGATGGAGGTTTCCTTGCCATCGACACACAGGTCAATGGTTTCTTCAGCGGAACACCGCTTGGCAATGATGGCCAGTTCCTCCAACGGAACCAACAGTTCCCCCGGCATTCCCGGGCTCGGGTTTTGGAGCCGAACCGTCACCGCCTCTTCCAGGTTGTCGGCGTGAAGCCGGATGGTATGGTCGGGAGCGTGGATGACTTTGACGCAGCCCAAAACGGGCAGCGACGATCTTCTTGAAACGATTTTTGACAGGCCGGGCAGAACGGATTTCAGGTCTGCCACGGACAGTCGTTCAACGGATGTTTTCATTTTTTCCTTTCGTTTTAAAACAAGCGCCAGCCCCCACCTCCACGGTGAAGACTGGCGCTTTGGGTGAATGCCGCTCGTTGGCGGCACGGCTTGGTTTACAGGATTGTTTTGCCTTTGGACGGAATGCTGCGGACGTAATTGCGAATGAATTCCTTCATGTTCGCCTCGCACTTGAGGAAGAACTCACCGCCGACACGCGTGAACTTGTGCGCCCGGCCCTTGGCCATTTCCAGCGCGAATTCCTTGACGTGCTTGCGGTTGATCAGGCGGACGGTGACTTTCATCCCTCATCCTCTTCCCCTTTGAACTTCAACTGGGAAACGACGCACTCGTGCTGGCCGATGTCCGTGCGCGCGCCCAGGTAAACCGGCTGATACAGGGCGTTGCTCTCCTTGAAGGCGTAGAGATAACGGACCTCCACGACGGCGCCGACCAGCGGCATCGGATGATTGGGCGGGATGGTGACGTTGCCGCAGGGAATCCATCCCTTCCCGTTAAGCAACCGGACTTCAACACTGCGTTGAGCGTTGACCTTGGAGACCACGGCGGACAGGGTGGCCACAAACTTGTATTTCAACTGAGGGCCGCCGCTATTGGGCCGGCCCGGCGTATAGGGCGCGTCCAGCCGCTTGAGCACCACTCCTTCCCGCTTGTCCTGTTGCAGTTGTTTAAAGAGGAGCGCTTTCCGGGCCGGGGTGAACGCGCTTTCCACCCGTTCCAGATGAGTCAAGGAATCGGGCTCCAGCAGCTTCATCAGGCGCTCCCATCGCTCCTCGTAGGGACGGCTTCGCAGGTCTTCATCTCCCACTTGCAGCAGGTCAAAGACGCACAGAACATCACCAACGCACTCCCCATCCAGGATGAGATCGCCGGAGATTTGGCTGACTTGATTGACAATAGGCGAAGGCAACCCGATGAGGAGGCCCTTGCGATTGATCCCGTGAATGGCCGCCCCTTGCTTTTGCAGCAGGGTACGTTTTCCATCCTTCTTTTCCTGCAAACACCAGGCCGGGTCCGCGATCAGCCGTTGGACCTCATCCTCTTCGATGGGATTGAGCAGTTGTGGCAGGATGTGCGTGACCCGGTCCTGCTTGGCCGTGTGCTGATACGGCGTCCCGTCTTCCCCGGGCGTGTACCCTTTGGCGGTCTTCTCCCTGACCAGCTTGTCGTAGATCCCTTTGGCCGTCTCATAATCGACCGGGCTTGATGTTTTTGTGCCGGTGTTCATCGTCGCGCCCCTGCGCCCGTAGGCGAAGTTGACGACGAACAAATCGCCCGCGGGTGCAATGCTGCACTGATACACCTTGTCCGAGGAACCCTCCCGGTAATACAGGGTGATGGATTCCGCCGCTGGCGGATTCATAGTTGCGTTCATGCTTATTCCTTTCTTGGGGTTGTTTTGGTTAAAAACCGAGCAGCAGAGCATCCTGTGCCACTGGCTCGGGGGATTCACGGTTGCGACGCTTTTTGATCGATTCGAATTGCCACTGCATTGCCGCGTCGTGTTCGGTGCAATGAAGTTGGGCGGGCGCCTGCCGGGCGATGGATTCGCTCACCTCCTGGCTCCGCGCCGGGTCCGCCAGCGCCGCATCCAGAAATGGCAGCGGTCTCACCAGCCACGGCGCATAGAGGAACCCATTGATGAGCGTTGCCTTGATGACCGTGGGATTGATGTCGCAACCATAGAGGCGGTACGAGTGATTCGAGGCCGCCAGCAACATCCGTCCGGTGCCCACGCACAGGTCCATCACCGACTTTGTCCTGACGTCACCTTCACCCAACGTCATCAGCGCCATAAACTCGCAAAGCTCCATCGGGGTCGGATAAAATCCGAGATGGCGGCCGTGCTGATTTTCCGCCAGGATTTCCTCGAAATAATCGTGGGGATACGCCAGCAATGTTTCCAAATTGAAGACTTGGTAAAGCCGGTCACTGGCGCCTTGATATTCGTTCTTCTCCTCGGGTGGCTCCGGCTGGCCCTTGTGACCAATGCCAAATAGCAGCCAGTCCAGGAAATAATCGAACGCGGACCAGTTTCCCCAGCCGCGCCAATCACCGTAGGCGCTGATGGCGCTCAGGGATTGCTCCAGCATTTTGAAGCCGCCCTCATCCCTGGCCCATTGAATTTTGGGAATGGGCGCGATAATTTTTCCCCGGGTCATCGTTTCAAACCAGTGCCGCCAGCGTTGCCAGAGGAAGTCATCGGCTGCCAGCAACCAGCGCAGCAACCAGCCGTGAGAAAGCATGGGCGGCTTTTCCAGAGGCGCGGGTTGTTTTGGCTTGTGCTGACGGATGATGTTTCTCAGATGTTCCAGATTCGTGTCAATAACTGCATTCATGTCTCCTTTCTGTTTTGTTGTGGTTGACGATTGATGTTTGTTGACTGCAAATGGGGCTGCGGGTGAATGGGCAGGGATATTGTCGAACTTGGGCGCTTGCTTCTGGACTGGCGGCGGGATTAGGCTCGGCTCTAAACAAAGGAACCCATGAAAATCACCGACCAGCACAGGAAAAAGCTCTGCCACTTGCTCCACCACGCTTTGATCGAAATGCGGGTGTTGGCTTGGGCCGGCAAATCAGGGCAGACGGCGGATTTGGCGGACGCATTCCACAATCTGCCCAAGGACATGTGGCGGGAGGACTTCAGCCTCGAATTCTTCCGGGACGCGTTTTTGAAGGATTATCACCAGAAATACCCTGGAGGAACTGTGGTCAACTACGTGGCCGCCATTGATGAAATGCTGGCCAGTGGGGAAGATTACACGATGAATTGATGGCAAGCCTCCGATTCCGTTGGCGCCAATTTGAAATGCAACGTGGGGAGAGATGATTGAAACGCCTCACAAATAACATGCGACGATTACTGTGGAACATTTATGCGTGGCCTTTGACATTGCTGCTCGCATTTGCGGCCGTGGGCAGTTTTAAGGAGATTGGGCTGCTGTCAGTGCTGGACTCTGCGATTAGCGTTTTATCCCTGATTGCGCTCCACCTTCATATTTGGGACAAGAGGGTGCTCTCGGCCAAGTTCTGGAAGCCGTACGCCTTTTTTTTCGTGGTTTGGGAGTTGCTCTGGAATTTGCTGCTCGGACCCATGATTTCTGGGAAGAATTTTGATCCGGTGGCGCTCATTGCCCCAGTCATTCTCGCTCCGCTCTATGTCGGGGTATTCAGATACGCTTTCAGAAACTGGGATGGGCGCGGTTTGTCCGACAAATCACCACAGCCAGCAGCCGCCGCCTCTGACAATTGAACCATTAGGTGGCAGAGCCGGGCAGATATGAATCCACCCGGCTCTTGCGCGTTAGTGTTTTTATGGCTGGACGGGAAGGATGTTCACCACTTGTTGATCACGCACAACTCGCCATCCACCGGGCTGATTTGCAGGTCCTCTTTGTCAGCGCCCTCCGTGTCGTAATCCAGCACGGTGACGTTGATGTTGGGCGGCAGGTTTACGATTTCTTGGACCAGCCCGCCTTCCAGGATGACGAAGATCTCGCGCTTTGGGCTCCTGAGCTTCCTGACCAGCCGCCTTTTCAGCTTCAAGACGGCTTCGGTTAATCTTTTCCACCGCCATTTAATGATGTTCATGATTTCCTTTCCTGGTTTTTGGTTAATGCAACAAGAGCCCCTGTGCAGGGTGTGACCCCACCCGCTCCATCAGCGCGAAGAGTTTCTGAAGCTCTGGCGGCAGCTTGCTTTGCCCGGCGGCTTCCAGTTGCTCAAAGTTGGGGAATTGGGTAATCGCCGCTTCAAGATGCCCAGGGCCATTTCCCACCAAGTCCTTGAGCTTTCCACCAAAGGCGGCAATCATTTCATTCCAGGAGCCGATTTCCCTCACCAGTGCCGGCAGGTCGCGTTTCTTCCAGAAGCCACCCTCGTCACTGACCTCCTCCAGGCAGCCCAGTTGTTTGGCCCGGTCCAGCATGGCGATGACGGTGAGATGGCAGCGCAGGAAGTTGGGCACCCCGCCGCACTGCGGATTGCTCGCGTATTGAGTTTTACAGAACGAACTCCAACGCCATCCTGACAGCCCGGTTTGAAGCGGCCCGCGGTCCGTGGCAATCACCCTCGGATACTGGCACAGTCCGTAATTGGAGGCTTCGCAGCCTTCTCCAGGCCAGGCGTCGAAGGCAATCAACCGGGAGGGAGGCACGTTAAATGATTCAGTCCATCGTGGATCTTGCATCCTGCCTTTCGGCTTGACCTCGACGCTCTCAGTCGCCTGAACCAGCAGCCAGCGCAGCGCGTCATCCTTGGGTTGTTTGCTGGGGTCACATTGCTCCCCCGATAATTCCACCACTTGGCCCAGTTCCTTGAACGGCAGGTCCTGAGCGGTCTGGTGCAGCGCATGTATGAGTTCTCGCGCCCGGACATCGCTGCCACGCGTCTTCAATGAATAATGTATGGTTAATCCCATGGTTTTCCTTTCGATGAAAATGCCGGACACAAATCAAGGTGGCCGGCGGGTTGACGGTTTGTGGTTTTTGATAAAGAGAAAGCCGGGCAGAGGCGCCCGGCCGTTGTTTTAATAATTGACTTCGCACCCTTCGAGCTTGCCCTTGTGGGCTTTGACCAGGCCCATGCTCCGTCCACACTCGTAATCCAGGACGAAGATGAGGGTGGGCCAGGATCGGGAGAGTTTTTCCAGTTTCTGCAACGGACGCCCGGTGGTGATGGTGAACTCGCACACATGATGCCTGGGTGAGAATTCCAGCCACTCAATGTGTCTGGCCTGGAGAGCCTTTGCCCAATCGTCATTCCCGGCAAACCGGGCCACAGTGCGGGCCGGCCCAATGATGGTCAGCCAATTACGGCAGGTTTGTTCAGGCTTCATGGCCCTCCTTTCCGTTGGCGCCGCGGCACTCGTTGAAGTACTCGCAGCAGGAACAATGAATCCCCGGCGAAGGCACGAAGTCCCGCCGGGACAATCCATCCAAGTACGATTCCATCGCCCGGAAGAGCCGGGCCTGCTGTGTGTCTGTCATCGGCCCCAAAGGCGTGATCACCACTTTGGGTGTCTTCAACTTCACCAGATGGTGCAGTTCAAGGCCCGATTCCCTTTTCCCGGTGGCATCCCGATAGAGCACCGAATAGCAGGACAACTGTGTTTCATGGATGTGTCCGGCTTTCTCCGCGTCCGGTGTCTGGGCTGACGTTTTGAAGTCCACAATACGTCCGCCCGCACGAACCAGGTCAATGATGCCGACCAGTTTGGGCAATCCCTCCGGCAGTTCTGCTTCCATGGGAACCTCCACCGCCTCCGGCCGTTCATTGGCTCGGATGGGAGTCTCAGCGAAATACGTCTGGACCAATGCCCATGTATTATTGCGCTGCTCATCCTCCTCGCCGTCCCACTGGATGGCCGATTTGGCCTGACGCTGCCGCCAGTCGTTCTCGAACAGCGTTTTGAACTGTTCGCTGTTGAATGCCTGCCCCCGCCACCGCGCCATGTTCCATGCCTGCAAAATGTTGTGAACCACTTTGCCGATGTGGAGGGATGCGGTGGCTCGTTTCGGAATCGAGAGCACATACCGGAAGTAGAACTTCAGCCGGCATTGCTGCCAGCAGCCCAACCGGGAGGCCGAGACTGTGGCCGTCAACTCTTCGATGGTACGGCCCCGCCTTTTGAAAAGCGGGAGTTCGACCAACGCACTCATCGGGCTCCCGCCCGGCTGAAGCGACTTGGCCCTTGGCCTTTGCCCCCAGTCCGTTCAATGAGTTCTTCGATCAAGCCGCTGGCTTCCAGTTTGTTCAGGGTTTTGACGGATTTGCCAAAACGATCCTGGGCCAACTTCTCGACTTCATTTTTATCGAGCTTGCTCTCATCCACGATTTTCAGGATGAGGTTGCGCTGCTTGTCCGAGCAGTTCCACCTCTCCTCGGATGGCCGGCGGCCATTGCCGTTGCCAGCGTTGCCATTGCTCCCGGGCAGGAATCCCGTGTTCTGAATGTCCCGGTCCACGTTGCTTTGGAGCGTGGCAAAGAGTTGCCGGCTCTCATTTTCAACCTGGCTGATATCGCTCACCTCCTTGCGGACGGTCAGCGAGTACTGGTGTGACGAATAACCTGGCAAGCCGAGTTTCTTGGAATAATTGGCTTCAAGCACAATCATGGTGTGATTCTCCTTTCGTTGAAACGAAAACACCCGGTTCATCACCGGGCGCTTGGATCCGTGTTTCTTGTTTTACGAGCAGCCGCCCTGGATCATGGGGCGGCCTCCGTTTTGTTTGGTTGGAAATCCAGTTGCAGCGTGGGACTGGCCGGCACGACGGGCTCGCTGGCGAACTTCACGTTGATCGCCGTGAATCTGCCCTGGCGCCACCGGCCCTCATTCTCCAGCCAGCGACGGATGAACTCCGCCACAGACTGGCGGCAGGTATCGCGCACCAGTTCCAGCCGCCGATGGTCGTTGGCGTATTGCGAGAGCACCGGCGTCAAATCCCGGCGCAGTTCCTCCAGAAGGTCCAACGGCGAGCCTCTGGCCCAGCCGCGCGAGGCGGTCTCCTGAATTTCATCGGTGTGAATGGCCGGCGGCAAACTGCACCTTATTTCTGGGGCGCAAACGATCAGCGTACCGCCGCCAATGTGCAGTTTCCAGGTCTCGTAGAGCCGAATGTGATACCGGTACGTCACTGGAACGGTCATTCGGGCGTGGTTGGTTCCCAGGTCAAGGCCCAGGAAGCGCTTGGCGTTGCTGCGTTCCAGCACTTCGGTCTGCTTGGAGCTGGCCACTTCCAGGTTCATTTCCCGGGTCAGCGTGGGCAGCGCGGCGATGAAGGTGTGCGTGATGTTTTCCTCGTTGAACCGGGGGTCCGGCAGCAAATCTTTTACCGTCGGAATCTTTCCCGATTTGCTCAAGGCAATAATCACGGGAATCGCTAATAACGCCAGCACGACCGGCGCCGCCAGGATTAACGGGTTTGGCAGAAGAGATGCCGGCGTGCAGCCGGAGAGAAACAGTGAAAACAGCGGGATGCCAAAGTGAATTAAATATCTGCGGTTCAAATTTCCTTTCGAAAGCAAAACGCCCCGGTTCAAAGCCGGGGTGATTGCTCGTTTATTGTGGTGGACATGGCGGCGGGGCGTCATGGAGGACCATGCCATCCGCGCCGTGTTCGGTTGGGCGTTGCGGTTGCGATTCGCGCAACGCCGTTTCCAGGATTTCGTTGGTGAGATCGGTCATCGGACGGCCCTGTCGTTTGGCTTCATGGTATAGCGCCGTGACCAAATGCCGTTTGATGGCGGGTGAATAATGTCGGGGTCTGGACATGGATTTTCCGGGTTGGGGTGATGATGTGAAACGGCGCGTCCTTGGAAGGCGCCGGGAGTGAACAGGAAACAGTCTCCTGTTCATGTGTATATAACACAAAATGGGGGCTTATTGCACTCGACAGCCTACAATCGGACGTGGCAGCCAGTCGGCATCGCAGCCATTACACGCAACGCAGATGTAGGTCCTTGGGAGACCAAATGGAGCGGGTGAAGGGAATCGAACCCTCGTATCCATTCCGGTCGCTTCCAGATTTAGATTACCTAGTAAAATAATCTCTCTTGAACTGGCTTGACAGGCTTGAACGTTAGCAGTATTGTTAGCAGTATTATGGCAAGCATTCATCGAAGACCCGGTTCCTCTTTCTGGCATGGCGCTTGGCGTGCCTCTGACGGCAGGCTCGTTCTGCGTTCCACCAAACAAACCGACCGCAAAAAGGCGATGGCCTTTGCTCTCGAATGTGAGCGGGCGGAAAAGATGGCGGGGGCTGGCACGCTCACTGAGGCTCAAGCCCGCAACATCCTCAATGGCATCCTGGAACGCGCGGCCACCGGCGAAACGTTGCGCTCCCCTTCTGTGGCCGACTTCTTTCGGCAATGGCTGACGGGCAAGGAAGCAACCAAGGCCGCCGGCACCTCGGCACGCTACGCCATATCGGTGAACGAATTTCTTGGGCACCTTGGCGACCGTGCCCGGAAGCCGCTTTCCAGCCTTGCACCTCAGCAGGTGGAAAGCTTCGTCGCGATGCGCTGCAACGCGGGTCTCTCCCCCACCACCGTTAGGCTCGACGCCAAAATACTGCGCACTGCGTTGAACAGGGCGCGCCGGCAAGGGCTGATCCCCACCAATCCCGCCGAGACCGTGGACCTGCCCGACAAGGATCCCGTGGAGCGAGGAGCCTTCACGCCCGCGGAGGTCAAAATGCTTGTGGATGCCGCGGACGGTGAATGGAAGACCCTGATTCAAGTGGCCTATTTCACCGGAGCCCGGCTTTCCGATTGTTGCCGAATGGAATGGGATTCGGTTGACCTGGCCAAAGGCGTGTTGACCTACACGCAAGGGAAGACAGGCGCCACCGTCACGCTGCCCATTCACCCGGAGTTTGAGGTGCATCTGAGCAAGTTGGCCGCCAGCGACCGCCCGGAGCGGTTCCTCATGCCGGGCATGGCGAACAAAGGCTCCGGTGGACGGCACGGACTGAGCGAGAGTTTCAAAGTGATCATGCGCAAGGCTGGGGTGGATTCGCAGCAAGTGAAGCGCGATGTGGGTGTCCGGACCCTTTCCCGCCGCACGTTTCATGCGTTGCGGCACAGCTTTACCAGCGCCCTGGCCAATGCGGGCGTTGCGCCGGAATTGCGGATGAAGCTCACCGGGCACACCACCGAGGCTGTCCATCGCGGTTACACTCACCACGAATTGGAGTCGCTCCGCGCCGCCATCGCCAAGCTGCCAACCATCGCCCAGACATGAAACCGAAAAACTCCAAAATGAAACCCGTCGCCGTGGCTGGGGGCGGCGACAATTCCGCAATCCCCACGCCCGCCCACTCTGGTTCGGACATTTGCGACGTCAATGCGGCGGAGTGCGTCTCCCTGTTAGAGAAGCCGGAGACCTTCGAAGAGCACATTGCGATCTTCGAACGCTATGGGGTACTTTGGTGGTGGAGATTAAAGAATGACCCGCGATGGACCAAGAGCATAGTATGGGAAATGGTTGGACGAAAGGAAAACGGAGACTCTCTTAACTCGTTCGAGGGTGCGCTGGAAAACCGTGTGCGTCACGTCATGTGGCCGTTTCATGTTCTGTTCGAGTATGTCTATAAGCGAAGCGCGTTCTTGTACGAAATGAAAGCGCGGATCAACGGCAAATTTGAGAAGTTCGAATTCGGTAAACCGTGGTCCCGGTTGACGAAAGAGCAATGGGACACGCTGGCAGAACGTTGGCCAATGGACAAAGCCGGAGTTAGGGCTTACGAAATACGCCGCCCTCTTAGCACGTTACCGCGCCCGGGAAAGAAGCCCGACCCTGGCTGGACTGACCTCCATATCTGGTGGAACCTGCATAATCCCAATGCGAAACTGGTCCAAGACTTCAAAGCCAGACTCGACTTGGAACGGGAACGATTGGGACAACAACTGAAAGTGAACCAAGGGACGAAGTATAGAAATTTGTCTTGGCGTCCCATCCAGCTTATCGATCAAAGACAATTCGAGAAAAAGGTTTTGACAGATGGAGACCGTTCTCAGGTGAGTAAGGCAATCAACAAAGCGAAACGAGTATTTAACTCGACGACCAATTGACTTGTTAGCAGAGCCTCACGAAAAACCTATTGTGACGACATTCGTGACCGGTCACGAAACGGAAAAACAATTGAAACAATCGAGCGCGGGTTGGTCTGCACATGGAGCCGCCAGTATTCGGCGGTCCCATCCGGGGTGTCACAGAATGCCAGACTTTCCGGCAATGGACATTCCCGGAACGCGATCACCTTGTACGGCTGGAATCAGGTCGAACGGTTTGCCTGGCAGTGGAAGAAAATCGGCTTTGTCCCGGTCGGCCACCTCGTTTTCGTGAAGGATTACCCTTCCAAAACGGGATTCACGCGCGGCCATCACGAGCTGGCGTATCTCCTGGCAAAAGGAGAACCGAAAAAGCCCGTCGAGCCGCTCCGCGACGTGATCCAATGGACATACACCGGCAACGCCCTGCACCCAAACCAAAAGCCGATCTCCATTCTGAACCCGCTCATTGTGAGGTTGTCAGAGCCGGGCGACGTTGTGCTCGACCCTTTTGGCGGTTCAGGCGCGACGGCACTGGCCGCAAGAATGTGTGGCCGGCAATTCATTCTCATTGAAAAGCTCTGGCGCTACTGCGAAGCAGCCAGGGACAGGATTGAGAGAAAGATTTAACGGCGGGTCGTTCAACAAACATCTGCCCGCAAAACCCTCCCGCTGACCAAACGAAGTGCCGTACGCGCTTCCAGTGAGAGTAACCAAACCAGAAGCAACCTGCGCAAACAGGTGGACGGAGGTGATCCCCGGTCGTATTCCTTGGCGGGGGGGCCACCGGGGCGTCATTCAACGCCATGCCTGCGGCTGCCGTCACCGGGTAACTGCCGGGTAAACCCTAGAATTTGGGGCGCAACTCTAACCCGGGGTGGAAACCGGATGGAGCCATCCTTGGCGGCAATTCGGATTTGCCGAATTTGCTGGCGCAGGGGAGGCAATTGTGCTTGCCTGCACCATCGTGAGCGATGTCACTCGCATCCTCGAAGCCGTTGAAAAAGGCGACTCCCAAGCCGCGGACCAACTGCTCCCCTTGGTTTACGGAGAACTGCGCAAGCTCGCCGCCCATAGAATGGCCCAAGAGGCACCCGGCAATACTTTGCAGCCGACGGCCCTCGTCCATGAGGCGTGGCTCCGGCTGGTCGGAAACGAAAACCCAAAATTCGATGGCCGCGCCCATTTCTTCGCCGCCGCCGCCGAGGCCATGCGGCGCATTCTTATTGACCGCGCCCGCCGCAAACGCGCCGCGCGTCATGGCGGGGACCAGCAGCGGGTGGACATTCTGGATGTTGACCCGGCGGCCTCATCCGACGACGACGAACTCCTGGCCGTGCATGAGGCTCTCGACAAGCTGGCCGCCCGGGACCCGGCCAGGGCCGAGCTTGTCAAGCTGCGTTATTTTGTCGGGATGACGATTGCGGAAGCCGCGGAAGTCCTTGGCATTTCCGAACCGACGGCCAAGCGCTACTGGACTTACGCCCGCGCCTGGCTTTATCAGGAGATTAAGCATCCAAGCCAATAATTTTGGCTGGGCGTCGTGAGCACCGTCGCTGCACTGGAAAGGGTGTTTTGTTTTATTGTCTGATCCTTTTGCCGGCGGAATTTCGCATTGTCTGTAGCGGGCGGTTTGAATCGTTCGTTGGAACCAGTTTGAAAACTAACTGCTGTCGCCATGCTAAATCTGAGTGTTTGCCGCAATTTGACCGAAGTCTAGTCACCCCACCATTAACCATGGAACAACCCAAAATGCACCCCATAACCTCACCCACTGTTCATGCAGCGACCGGCAGCGTGCTCTTCAGGGTTTTCGCCATTCAAATCCTGATGCTGTCGGCGGCCCTGGCCCAGACCACGACCAATCAAACCACCACCCCGGCCACCAACGAGCCTGTCAAGCTCCAGGAGGTGGTCGTCACCGGCCGGTTGACACCAACAGCGGACACCGTCGGACCCGCGCCCCTGCAAACCATCAGCGCACAAGACATCCAAAAAACAGGCGCCACGGACGTTTTGGGCGTTTTGCTCAAGCTCAACCCGGGGTTCGTCGGTTCGGGTAATTCCATCGGGCAGAATAATAACAACAACTCTTTCTTCAACGGACAACCGCCCGGGACTGGCGAGTCCTTTGCCGCACTGCGCAACCTGCCCACGCTGATTCTTCTGGACGGGCGCCGGATGGCCAATTCCGCGCTCAGCGCCGGGCAGGGAGTGGATTTGAACCTGATCCCCGTTAACATGATTGACCGGATTGAGGTGCTGGAAGACGGCGCTTCCGTTCTTTATGGTTCGGATGCCATCGGCGGTGTTATTAACATCATCACCAAAAAGGATTACAACGGAGCGGAGGTGAGCGAACGGATCGGCTTTCCCACCGACTCGACGAGCGATCACTTTTTGCAGCATCAAACCAGCATTTTAGCCGGCATAACCACGGAGAACACACGGATCGTCTTTGGCGGTCAATACTACCACTCGGACCCGCTGCTGGAAAAGGACCGGGTGAACAGCACCCCGGCAGGTTTGCTCAATGCCGGCCTCCTGCCGATCGGCGCCAATTCCAGTCCGACCTTTCCCGGACGGATTGATGACGTCAGCGGGAGCTATGTTCTGGCCGGATCGCCCTATGCCGCGGGAGCGCCCGGATTCCGGGCCGGGCTGACGACGCCACCCATCGTTGCCGGAGGCCCGTTTCCCAGTGTGACGGCTTACAATGCGGCGGCTGTGACCCAGTTGGGTTATGCGCCCTACCTCCCTCTGAGCAGCACGCCGCTGGGCCAGTTAAACAACGGGGCTTTGGCCAATGAGAATTATGCCTTCCTGAATGCCGCCCAGTTCGGGACCTTTTCGGTGTTGAAACAGGATCGGGCCAATCTTTCGCTCAACCTCGAGCATGACCTGTTCGACAAGCACCTGACTTGGTTCGGCAATTTCATGTTCGCCCATGACGAATCGGAGGCCCAACTGGCGCCCGCCCCCGGCCCGTTTCTGGAGCAGGCCAATGTCGTGATACCGGCTAACAACCCTTACAATCCCTTCGGCATGGCCCTTGGCGGACCGGTGAATCCCCCGAATATCCGCACCCGATTCACCGAGAGCGGCAATCGGACCTTTGACACAACATCTGATGCCTACCGCGCCGTCAGCGGGTTCAAGGGTCTTCTGGCGGCCGACTACAGCTACGAATTGGCCGGCACTTACAGCGCGGAGGATCAATCCTTTCTAACTCGTAATGCGATCAATGGGGCGGCCTTGAATCAGGCCTTGATTCCCAACGGCGCCGTCAACTCACAAGGCCAGCCCTTGAGCACGCTGCGGGACGCCAACGGCAACCCGGTGCCGGTCTTCAATTACTTTGGTTTGGGAGGCAATTCACCAGCGACCCTCCATGCCATCTCCACCACGCTTTATGAAAAAGGCTTTTCGGATTTATGGAGCGTGGACGGCAAAATAATCGCAACCCCCGGATTTCTGGAACTTCCGGCGGGACCAGTCGCCATCGCCCTGGGCGGAGAGTTTATTCACGAGGGATTGGAGACTTCGGTGGATCCCATTACGCTTGCGGGCCTGGCCCCCGGCATCAGCCAAAGCTTTCCATCCCGAGGCAGTCGCGAACGATACGCCGTCTTCACCGAAGTCAACGTTCCGATCTTCTCCAGAGATCATCGGATTCCTGGTTTTTATTCCCTCGAACTCACGGCGTCCGGCAGATTTGAAGGCATCCAACCGGGAGGCGACGCGGCTGTGCCCAAGGTCGGAATCCTCTGGCAGCCGGCGGACAATGAGTTCACCCTGCGGGGCGGATACTCCGGTGGTTTTAAGGCCCCCTCGATCTACAGTCTGTTTGGACCCAACTCCGTGAGCGTACCCGCGATCAAACTGCCGGACGGCACGGCGCAGGAACAAATCACCACCAGTTCCAATCCAAACTTGAGACCCTCCAGTTCCGAACAGTGGAACGCCGGCATTGTTCTGTCGCCAAAGGCCGTCTCCGGCCTGACCGTCAGCGCTGACTTTTACCATATCCAGGCAGATCATATCGCGGTGGCCGATTACACGGCCGCCCTGGCCAGCCTCAATGCCCTGGGTTCGGCTTCGCCCTATGCCGCTGGCTATACCAGAAGCGATGGGACATCGTTGACGACCACGGCCCCGAACCAAGTGCTCAACGCCACGTTTGGCAACCTGACTCTGCCCCTCTCTGCTTCGGAATCCATCCGAACGGAAGGGCTTGATTTCGCGATCAATTATGCCCGCCCGCTCCCGGACGACTGCGGGAAGCTGACTTTGAACGGCAACGTCAACTGGGATTTGAATTACGAAGTGCAGGCCACGCCCGGCGCTCCTTACTACCATTACGAGGGCCAGGGAACCTACGGGTTTGGCACGGCGCAGGGCATCATACCAGATTACAACCTGAACTGCTCTTTGACCTGGGATTATAGGAATCTCAGCTACGTGGTCAGCGCCCACTACCTGCCGGGCGTGACCATTCCAGGCAACCTTTTTGCTTCCATCAACAGCCCCGGAGCCACCCAGGGCGGCACGGTCAACGGTTTGGCCCAGCGGATTGGAGCCTACTACACTCTGGACATGCAGTTTTCCTATGAGTTTGGCCGCGGGCGGCCAATCAAGAGTTGGCACGATGGCATCCGGCTTACGGCCGGGTGCAACAACATTACCGACAATCTCGCGCCGCTCATTGCCGGCGGCCCGGATGACTACACCGATAAGAACGTTTATGATATCCTCGGCCGGTTTGTTTACTTTGAGATTTCCAAGAAATTCTAATCGTTTTATTTAATGAGATCCCTGTCAATCAAACTTTAGGAGGCATGCCATGATAGATCCTCCTGATCGCGAATTGGCCGTCTTTAGTGATGCCTGGCGGATGCCGCCCAGTCAGCGCGCCGCTTTTCTTGACAAAGCCTGCTCCGGCGACGCCGCCCTGCGCCGGCGTGTCGAAGAACTGCTTCAGGCGAGCGAAGAGGCCGGCGCCTTCCTCGAAACCCCGGCAGGAGTTCCCCCAAGTCCGGCCAGAACCGTCCGCCTCGAGGGGGTTTCCACCGAGAAACCCGGCGACCGAATTGGCCGTTACAAATTGCTGCAACAACTGGGCGAGGGCGGCTGCGGTGTGGTGTATATGGCCGAACAGGAAGAACCGGTTCAACGCCGGGTCGCGCTCAAGATCATCAAGCTGGGCATGGACACCAAGAGCGTCATTGCCCGGTTCGAGGCGGAGCGGCAGGCGCTGGCGTTGATGGACCATCCGAACATCGCGAGGGTGCTGGACGCAGGCGCGACAGCAACCGGCCGTCCGTATTTCGTCATGGATCTGGTGCGCGGCATCAAAATCACCGATTACTGCGACCAGAACAATCTCTCCACCCAGGAACGGCTCGATCTGTTCGTTCAAGTTTGCCGCGCCATTCAGCACGCGCACCAGAAAGGGATCATTCATCGGGACATCAAGCCCTCGAACATCCTGGTCACGATGAACGACGGGGTTCCCTTGCCCAAGGTGATTGATTTTGGCATCGCCAAAGCGACGCACGGCAAACTGACCGATCAAACCCTCTTCACCGCTTTTGAGCAGTTCATCGGCACGCCCGCTTACATGAGTCCGGAGCAGGCCGAGATGAGCGCGCTGGATATTGACACGCGCAGCGACATCTACAGTCTGGGCGTTTTGCTTTACGAATTGCTGACCGGCCAGACCCCTTTTAACGCCAAGGAATTGCTGCAAGCAGGCCTGGATGATATCCGCCGCACGATTCGAGAGCAAGAGCCGGCGCGTCCCTCGACCTGCTTGAGCACAATGCAGGGGGCGGAGCTGACCGTGATCGCCAGACACCGGAAATCCGAGCCGCCCAAATTGGTGCATCTGGTGCGCGGGGATTTGGATTGGATTGTGATGAAATGCCTGGAGAAGGACCGCACCCGCCGGTACGAGACGGCCAACGGGCTGGCCATGGATATCAAGCGCCACCTGGAGAACGACGCCATCGTCGCCCGTCCGCCGAGCAACTTATACCGATTCCAAAAACTGGTTCGGCGAAACAAGCTGGCCTTTTTTTCCGCGGCGGCGGTGGCCGTGGCACTCGTGGTCGGGATTACGGTCAGCGCCTGGCAAGCCGTCCGCGCGACCCGGGCGGAACGGGAGCAGAGAATATTGCGGGAGCAAGCACAGACGCAGGAGAGCAAGGCCAAAAGGGAGACGGTCAGAAGCCAGCAAGTGGCAGGGTTTCTCCAGCACATGCTGGCGGGTGTTGGGCCGGAAAAGGCCAGGGGACGGGACACGGAGATGTTGCGCGAAATCCTGGATGAAACCGCGCGCGGAATCGGCAACGAACTGGCCGGCCAGCCCGAGGTGGAAGCGGAACTGCGGGCGACCATCGGGCAGGTTTACTATGATTTGGGGGAATTTACAAAGGCGCTGGAGATGCAGACGCTGGCGCTGGAGTTGAATGAGAAGTGCTATGGCAAGGCGAGCACCAACGCCGCAGCCATGCTGCAAACATTGGCCCTGACGTTAACGGAGCTTAAAGACTATCCCAGGGCCGAGGTGATTTACAACCAGGCCCTCACGGTGTGGCTGAAAACCGTGGGGACGAATGACCCGAGAACGGCCCTGAGCCTCAACGATCTCGGTTTGGTGCGCTGGAATCGCGGTGATCTCGCCGGGGGGGAAGTCTTCATTCGCCAGGGGCTGACCCTTCGAAAAGGACTCTCCGGAGAGCATCGGATGGAGCTGGCAGAGTCCTACAACAATCTAGGCCTGATCCTCTGGGAGCGCGGCCGGCTGGCTGAAGCGGAGGCGGCGCAACAGGAGGCGCTGGCCCTCAAAGAAGCCGCGGATCCGGACGGAGATTCGCTGGAGGCCAATTTTTTGAACAACCTTGCCAACGTCTTGCAAGACCGCGGCGATTTTGCCGGCGCTGAATCCAACTACAATACAGCGCTCCACATCGTGACGAAATTATTGCCGGAGGATCACCCGCATGTGGGGTTGGTGCGCTCCCATCTGAGCACGGCCATGCGCCGGCGCGGGGCGGTGTCTGGTGATGCCTCGCTGTTTCGCGAGGCCCTCAAGTTGAATCCATCGGACCCGTTCACCGCCGACGCGCTGGCTGGCTGGCTGGCGGAGGCGAGCTTGACCCCGCTCGGACCCGATCCTCGATCAGACTCCATCCCCTGGCGCTACTCTTCCATGCCGCCCGGGCCCAATTGGCCGGCGCCTGATTTTCCGGACGGAACTTGGCCATCCTCATCTGATTTGCGGGGTTCCCTGACTTATTCTTCCCGCTCAGGCCGGGCGGTTCCCGGACGAACGAACCTTTGGCTCCGGCGGGAATTTGAGTTGCCGAATGTGCCGACGGGCTATCTAGTGTTGCGCATCAATCGCAATCAGGATGCAGAAGTCTATTTGAACGGAGTCCTGGTCGCGCCAGCGGCGGATTGGAGTGACGCCAATGTCATCGTCCCTTGTTCCATTGCGGGCCAGGCGGCGCTAAAACCAGGCCGCAACGTGCTGGCTTTGCAGTGTCAGGACACCGACGGCGGCGCCCGTATCGGGGTTGGAATTTACATGATCCAGAATCCAAGGTTCGGACGAAATCAATTAATTGAAGAATTCAGCCAAATGATCAAGAGCGAGCCCCAAAGAGCCGAACTTTATGCCGGACGAGCCAACGCGCTGGCCCGCCTGGGGCGATGGAATGAGGCCTCAGCCGACCTGGCCAGGGCGCTGGAACGAAAACCCGCAACGGTGATGTATTGGACCGAGCTTGCCCCCGTGCTGGTGGAAACGGGCGACGCCGCCGGCTATCGGCGGCATCGCCTTGACGCGCTGGCCAGTTTTGCCAAGGAGGAGGATCCGATTATTGCCGGACAGGTGGCCAAACTTTCCCTGCTCATGCCGGCGGAAGGATCAGAGATCAATCAGGCCGAGAAATTGGCCGACGTGGCGGCCGCAGCCGCCTACGCGGACTGGAATCTCGCGTGGCGGCAATTTACCAAAGGGCTGGCGGAGTATCGCCTTGGGCATTTTGCCGGCGCCATTGAGTGGACAAGCAAGGCTCTGACGACGAGCACGCTCCAGGACTCGCCGGGGTGGAGCCACGAGCGGGAAAGAAACCGGGATGCCGCAGTCTATCTGGTCCAAGCCATGGCCCATCAACAATTGAAGCAGACTGCGGAAGCCCGGGCCGCCCTCGTCAACGGAACGACCATCATAAGAACCCAGTTCCCCGAGGCCGACTGCGGCGATCTCGGCCGGGAATGGCAGGACTGGCTCGTGGTCCGCATCCTCTCCCGCGAAGCGGAAAGGCTGGTCGGGGGAAATGCGTCCACGAACACGAATGCTGAGGCGCTCAGACCGTGACGAAAGTCCAAACCGGCCCAGGCAATTCCTTGGTGGCCGATCGTCAACGCCCGGTTCTCTGGCCAGGATGGGGCAACGCGGTGGCCGCAACAGCGTTGCAAGCCCTGAATCCCGCCTCCTCTTCTGCGGTAAAACGTTGACCGGCAACCGGTTGCGATCCTCTTTGCCGGAGCCATTTCCACCCGATCAATTAATTTGCGTCTTTGTCCGCGCGATTTCGCATTGTTGGGTGACGGGCCGATGTGCCCGCGTGATTTGAACCCATCCGGGCGGATTGCGCCGGAAGAAAGAGAGAAAAAATGAAAATGTTTAGTCGTCCTCAAGTCTCCCGCAAACATTTTGCGCACCCGTTGTCCGCCCTTGTTGGGGCTGCAATTACCGGTCTGTGCATTGTGGCTTATCCCGCCTTCGCCCAAAACTGGACGCTGACCAGCGCGCCGAATGAGAATTGGACTTCTGTCGCCTGCTCATATGATGGCGTCCGAATCGTGGCGGCGACGGTGGCCAGCGGCATTTACGTCTCGACCAATGGGGGCGGCACATGGACTAATTCCAGCGCGCCCGCTCTGCCTTGGTCTTCGGTCGCGTCGTCGGCGGACGGATTGAAATTGGCGGCAACAGCGGGTTATTACGGCCCGAGCGGGCCGATCTATACTTCGACAAACGGAGGAAGCACGTGGACCCAAACCAGCGCGCCCACGGAGTTTTGGAGAGCTGTCGCGTGTTCGGCAGATGGAACCAAATTGACGGCGGTAAGTTATGCCGGCCCTTACGACGTTTATGTTTCTGGCAATTCGGGCGCATCGTGGAGAGCGGTGTCCACAGCGGTCTCCGCGTGGTTTGGCGTGGCCGCTTCGACGAACGGAACCAAATTGGTCGCGTTGGATTGGTTTGGCGGGATATACACTTCAAGTGATTCGGGCAGCACCTGGCGACTGACCAGCGCGCCGTCCCCACAATACTGGATATGGGTGGCTTCTTCGGACGATGGAACCAAATTGGCTGCGGTCGTCCTTGGGGGCGGGATATACACTTCGAGTGATTCGGGGGCGACCTGGGAACTGACCACGGCGCCCACCGATGAATGGTTCTCGGTGGCGTCCTCGGCCGATGGCAGCCGGTTGGTGGCGGTGTCTGAGATGGGCGGTGTTTCCGTTTCGACCGATCAAGGCGCCACCTGGAGTTCGGCCGGCGCGCCCAATGAGAATTGGTCTTTCGTCGCCTCGTCTGCTGATGGATCCCAAGTGATCGCGGTGGCTGCTGGTGGCGGGATCTACACCTGGAACGCCGGGCCAGCGCAGCCAGAGTTGCCGCAATTTATCACCCAGCCAGCAAGTCAGACGGCGCCTGGCGGGGCCAAGGTGACCTTGAGCGCCGTCGAGTACTCGCTCACTTCGCTCAGTTACCAGTGGCAGTTCAATGGCGCAGATCTTCCTGACGCGACTAATGCCGTTCTGACGCTGAACCATGTCGGTCTCACCAACTCGGGCAGCTATGCCTTGCTGGTGACGAACAATATCGGCGGCGCGCTCAGCAGCAACGCCGTCCTGACCGTCGTGCCGCTTGTAATTGACGCACAGCCTAAATCCATCGCCGGTCCCGTGTTGGCGGGCACAAGCGTCACCTTCTACTTCAACGTTTGGAGCACGGTCCCACTCTCCTATCAATGGTTGTTCAATGGCACCAACTTGCCCGGCGCCACCTACGCCAATCTTCAGATAATCAACGTCACTCCTCTCAATTCCGGTGCTTACAGCGTGCTGATTAGCAACAGCTTCGGCAGCGTTTTAAGCAGTAATGCAATGCTCCCCACCGTCCTGCCCGCCTTTGTGACGACACTGCCCGCCACCGGCATTTCTGCCTCCGGCGTGACGCTCAATGGCCTGGTTACGCCCGGCCCCAAAGGCTCCGCGGTGTGGTTCGAGTGGGGCGTGGACACCAACTATGGCAACAGCACTGCCACGAACACCTTTTCGCCAGGCGACAACGCGCTGGCGTGCAGCAGCCTCCTGAGAGGATTGAGCGCAAATATCATTTATCACTGCCGCTTGGACGCCGGAAATGTCTATGGTTCAGACCTCAGTAAAAGCAGGGTTTGGGTCAGGAGATGATCGCAATTTGAACGCCTGTTTTTGCGCCCAGATGTAACCGAAGTCGTCGCCCCGATCCGTCGGGCATTTTTGGGTCTTTC
>JBEKVM010000054.1:0-33329 GCA_049513975.1 Verrucomicrobiota bacterium
AACTTCTCGGAGAATGCGTTTCCTCTTTCGGTATCAGCACCGCTTACCGACTTCTGCCCGGTATTCAATGCGGCAGCCGCCTGCGCTGCAAACAGCTCCACCATCCAAACGCCATTGGCGCAGTGATGCCCAAGACGTGCGCCCATTTGCTTTGGTGTAAATCTTGTGGCCCCTTTCAATTCAGCCCCAGGCATAAGGATACGTGCGATTTCGTCCGACACTTTTTCCTCCCATGCAGGACACGCCTCATCGGGCAACCTGCCCACACCAAGTTCCTGCGGAAAAAGTTCGTCCAGCTTCAGAATCTCACCCCCCAGGCGATTTAACCACTTGGCTCGTTCCGACTCGACGCTGGCCGGCTCCGAAAACGGATGGCCGGTCTCCACCTTTATGCGCTGTTCCATGCAATTTGTCCGATCTTCCAACATACCCGCAATTCTGGCGCACTCGGTTGGACATTGGCCGTCCATGCGAAATGATTTTTGCGGACGAAAGAAGGCCGAGACGATCCGCGCCGCTGGTTACCCTGCTTTCGGCATGTAAACAATTTTATCCTCAGCAAGTTTGGCGAAGGAAACCTTTTGCGCCATGCTCACCGAATGCTGGTCGCGGAGGTGTCCGTAAACCTTCATTGCCAACGCGCCGCCGTCTTTGTGGCCGAGCCAACGCGAGACCGTTGGAATATCCACGCCCGATTCGATGCAGCGCGTTGCAAACAGGTGGCGCAGATCATGATGGGTGAAGCGCGGAATCCCGAGTTTCTTGCAAGCCGTATTGATTGCGCCCTGGCATTCCTGGACGCGCATCACAGGGTTTTCCGGCGGGTCGGTTGGACATTCCGCCCGCAGGCGTTCCAGCAGTTCCCGCATGTCAGGAATCATCGGCACCCGGCGGATTGACCAATTCTTCGTGCCGGTCACAGGATCGCCGCGAACGACAACTTCGCCTTTCTCAAAGTCACAGTCGGCCCAGGTGATCGTTTCGGCTTCGCCCTTTCGGAATCCGCCAAAGGCGAGAAACCGGACCAAATCCGCGCAGTCCTGACTGCACCACGCGCCAGCACTTTCAACGGATTGAATCAATGCAAGGAATTGTCCCTGTTCTGGCAGCGTCAAAGGCTTTGGCCGGATTTTGGCCTTTTTGACAATCATGGCCGGATTGCCATAACGCGCCCCTTCAGCAATCGAAATATCCAGAACATGGCGCAACGTGCCGACGGTGTTGTTGTAAACCGACGCTGAGTATTTCGCGCCGAACCGCGCCGCCCAATTCATACACTCGCGCTCCGAGACTTTGCGAACGTCCAATTCGCGCAACCCCGGCCAGGACCTGACCAGAGCCTCGATGCACTTTTGGCGGTACAGTTTTGCGCTCGGCTTCAATTCGACCTTCGCTTCCAGACGGCTGCCGTAAATCCCCAGGGCATCACCAAAGGTCATTTTTCCTCTGGAGACCGAGGCGCGAGACTCGACAGCCTGACGTTCAGCCTTGAGCAAGTCAGACAGCCGAAGTTGGGCGACGCTGAGAACGTCTGTCTTGAGCGACCGGCGAATAAGCTTGCCGCTTACCCGCGCCCGCGCAAAATATATGCCAGATGGAACGTAACGAACAAGATTGGCAACTGGGCTATTTGCCCACTGTGACTCGCTGGATTCTGTTTTCATCCAGGCAGTATCACATGGCAGTATCAGATTGTCAAGTTATTATTGAATACAAATTCGTAAATACTTCATTTTAAATCACTTGGGCCCATAGCTCAGCGGTCAGAGCAGGCGACTCATAATCGCTTGGTCACTGGTTCAAATCCAGTTGGGCCCACCATTCAAAAACGCCTGTAAACCGGATGGCGGGAGCCGTGACATCGGAAACCGCGGAAGAAGTCTTAGTCGTACACCTTTGGATCCTTTCGCCAATCCTTGTCTTTGTCGTGGGCCATGTCGGTGACCCGCGGACGGCGTCCGCGCAAACGGAGGGACTCGATGCCGCAGAAATAGCCGCTGGAGGCGGCGTTTTTGCCGGTGCATTCCAGACGCAAGGTGTACTCGCCTGGCTCGGGCCAGAAGTCCAGCAAATGGGATTCCTCGTTGACAATCCTGGCGTTGTAAAAATCGAGGGGATCGCCCAACTTCACGCCGTTGAGCGAGGCCTGATAGAGGCCAAAGTCCGGCGCCTTGGTCACGTTGAGGAGCAGACGCACCGGCTCTTTGTTGGTCACGGTAAAGTGCATTTCCAGCCAGGCTCCCCGGGCGAGGGCCGGTTGATAGAGCAGTTGCGGGTCCTCGTAAAGGTCCAGTTGTTGCGGGCGGGCATTGCCCTCGCCATGAAAGCGGGTGTCGGCGAAATTGGTCGCCGGCACGATGAGATGTTCCAGGCTGGGCAGCTGCCGCTGGCTGGCGTCGGGGGCGCGGCAGTCGAAAGTCGGCTCGCCGGTTTGGTACCAGAACGCCACGCTGGCATAGTCGTCCTCCCGCTCGTTCCAGCTCATGTGTTTATAATCCGGGTTTTCGTCCGGGGACATCCAGCCCCAATGTTCGATCGTGACGCGGATGCCGGTGTTGAAGAGGATGGGATCGTTGATATGCCAGCGATAGGCCTCGGCGTGGCCGCCCAGCAGTCCGATTTGATCGCAATACGGGCAGCCGTAGTAAGGCGTGTTGCAAGGGCGCAGCCCCCAGGCCATGAGAAAGTAATCCTCCGTGCCCGTGCCCCAGATGGAAGCCGTCTTCTCCCCGTCAATATAAATTTTCTCGTCCCCCTCGCCGAACCAGGCGGGACTGCGGGTGCGCACGGCGAGGACCGTGCCGACATAGTGGCCCTTTCCCTTTGTGTCAAGTATTAAATAATCCCGGCCGTGGGCGACCGGGTATTCCTGGCGGTATTGCGTGTAAAAGTAGGGAGTGTCCTTGGGCAGCTTTTTTTTCCGCACCCAATCAATGTTGTAGTAGAGCAAGCTCAAGGGTTTCTGGCTTTGGTTGACGATCTCGATTCGGGCCGATTTACGAAAAGGCATGGGCCAGAAGCAATTGTAAGCCGAGCCATCCGAGACGACCACGGGCAGGCTGATGACCTCGTGTCGCTGGCCGAAGCAACTGGCGAAGAAATCCCCCACCGGGGCCTCCACGCCCGGCCGTTGGCGGCCGTCCCAATAGATGCGCAGGAGGATTTCCTGGTGGCTGGCCGAACCGTCCCTGGCCCAATCCTGCTTTTCCGGGCCGAGAAAAGTCATCCAGATGTGGTTGATGACGCCTGGTCCTGCTTCATCCAGCAGCACATGGGTGTGGCCGGGGGCGACCCGGAAGTTATCGGCATTGCTCAGTTCATTGGAATCGCCGCGGGGCGGCGCCTTGGGGAAGAGCTTTTCATGGCCCATGCGCCGGTCTTCGCCCTCGCGCATGGTGGAGGTGGCGCGCCTGGAGCGGCCTTCCATCGGCTTGGCCAAGTCTGCCAGCGGGCCGGCGGCCGTCTGCGCGGGAGCCGAGGGCGGCGCGGCGGCCAGTTGCAACACCACGCCGAGGACAACGGCCACAAGGCCGCGGGAGGGACGCTTCAAGAATTTGCAGTCCGTGACGGCAGACAGACTGTTTTGGTTCCCACAGGCATCTCCATCGGCGCGGTAAAAGGTGTTTCGCAGCGCGACGCAAGCGCCGTGATAATACGCCACGCCGGAGGCGGGCAGTTGGCTGACGGCATCAGGAAACGACCTGGTGCCGGCAAGGGTTGCAGGGGAGGTTGCGACGATGATTTGCGTATTCATAATGGTCCTTTTGGTTCAGGCCCGCGCGCGGGCTTGAGAATAACAGGAAGCGCAGGCATGGCTCACTTGGGCCGAATCATTTCGAAACGGTCGCGCGTGCGGCAATACCAGTGCGGCGAGGCCATGCGGCCGATAAGAAAGAGTTTGTCGGTGCGAATCCGTTTCTTCTCCGCATCGAACAATTCCTCGCGCAGGTGAAGCCGTTTAACCAAGCCGATGACGACGCGGTTGTCCCCAATCTGCAAGGTCCCCCATTCCTGGCATTCCAGGCTGGCCGGCGACTCGAGAATGCGCGGTGGTTTGACCACCGACGAGGGCGCCGAGTGCAAGCCGGCGGGAAGGAGTTCGTTTTCCCCGTAAGGCAATGAGGCGGCGCATTTGTTCATTGCTTCCGCGATGGCTTCATCCACCAGGTTCACCACGAATTCGTGGGTGAGGCGGATGTTGCGGGCGGTGTCCTTGGGAGTGCCATCGTCGCGGTCGCCCGGGGCGAAGGCCAGGATGGGAGGGTTGGCGCCAAGGAGGTTGAAGAAGCTGAACGGAGCGGCGTTGATCTTGCCGTCCGGGCTGATAGAGGTCACGAGCGCAATCGGGCGCGGTGTCACCAGGCTCGCCAGAATGGGATACGCGCGGTCGGCAAACTGGCCTTCCAAATCAAGTTCCATAGTGGGCAGAATGCCACTGCCTCGCCAAGAGAGTCAACAGGGGCGAAGGGCGGGGACGCACTTTTTGTTGTGAGAAAAGACTTTGAACAGTATTTTTTGTTTATGAAAATCGCGATCATAACGGGTGGAAACCGTGGTCTTGGCCAAAGCATGTGCCTTCGTCTTGCTTAAAGGGACCTGAATTGGCTCCAAAATTTGAACCTCACGCCCAGACGCGCCGGCCGCTTTTGAAGGCGTTGGACGGTGGCGGTCGTTTCCTGCGGCCGAGGCGTGATTTTGTTCCCGCTTACCTGAAAACTTACGAAGTGGGGCAGCTCACAGAAAGAGTCGCGGGTGCGCAGGAACTGCTGCGTTCCTGCAAAGTGTGCCCGCGTGATTGCCAGGTGAACCGCTGGGAAAACAAGACCGGCGTCTGCAAGACCGGCCGGTGGGCCCGGGTTTCGAGCGGCTTTGCGCACTTCGGCGAAGAAGACTGTCTGCGCGGCTGGAATGGGTCGGGAACGATTTTCTTCAGTAGCTGCAACCTGAGCTGCGTATTTTGTCAGAATTTCGAGATCAGCCACCTTGGCCAGGGGCGGGAATGGGACGCCCGCCAGTTGGCGGCGGGGATGTTGCGTCTGCAAGCGGCCGGCTGCCACAACATCAACTTGGTCACGCCGGAGCACGTCGTGCCGCAGGTCCTGGAGGCGCTGGTCATTGCGATCGCGGGCGGACTGCGCCTGCCCCTGGTCTATAATACCGGCGCTTACGACAGCCTGGAGAGCATGGGATGGATGGATGGTGTCGTGGATATTTACATGCCGGATTTCAAACTGTGGGACCCGCGACTCTGCGCCAAGTATCTGCGGGCCGGCGATTATGCCGAGGTGGCGCGGCGCGTCATTAAAGCGATGCACGACCAGGTGGGTGAGTTGAGCGTGGACGAGGACGGTCTTGCTTTGCGTGGCGTGCTGGTGCGGCACCTGGTCATGCCAGGCCTGCTTGAGGAGACACGTTCTGTGCTTGATTGGCTGGCGACCGAGCTGTCGCCCGATACCTATGTGAATCTGATGGACCAGTACCATCCGGCGCACAAAGCCGGGACGGAGCCCCCATTCTCTGAAATCAACCGGCGCATTTCCCGTGCGGAATTCCGGCAGGCCCTGGCCATTGCAGAGGAGGCCGGATTATGGCGTCTGGATGCGCGCCGGGGTTAATGCGGCTGCGGCGGTGCGCAAGCCCACAACTGCACGGTCCGGGAAGGCCATGAGTTCCGGCGCTTTTCGTGGTCAGCGTGGTCGTGATGAGCGCATTGGCCGTTGCCCGCAAACCAGTCGAGGGCCCTGGGGCTGGCCGCTTTGTTGATCGGTTGGCTGGCATGAGATCTTGCACCTGACAGACGCTGGTTTTCGACTTATGTTGAGGACATGAAGAAGCCAACACTGTTAATGACGGCGTGGTTGGGAGCTTTGATGGCGGATGAAACGGCCCAGCCCCGGCTGGCGCCGGGAGCTGAGGATCCCCTCGCCCTCGCCCGGCAACGCATGGTGGCAGAACAGCTTTCCGGCCCCGGGCGCAATATCACCAACGCCCTTGTTCTGGCGGCGATGGGAAAAGTGCCGCGCCATGAGTTCGTACCGGAGCGCGTGCGTTCTCAGGCTTACCAGGATCGTGCGCTGCCCATCGGCCACGACCAAACCATCTCGCAACCCTATGTCGTCGCTTTCATGACCGAGCAACTCGAGCCCCAGCCGACCGACCGCGTTCTGGAAATCGGCACCGGCTCCGGCTATCAGGCCGCCGTCCTCGCCGAATTAGTGGCGAAGGTCTATACCGTTGAGATCATCGAAGACTTGGCCGGGCGGGCTGAGGTTGACCTCAAGCGGCTCGGTTACACCAATGTGCAGGTGCGCGCCGGTGACGGCTACAAAGGCTGGCCTGAGGCTGCGCCATTCGACGCCATTATTGTCACCTGTGCGCCGGAGAAGGTGCCGCCACCGCTGATCGAGCAACTCAAAGACGGTGGCCGGATGATTATTCCGGTCGGCCCCGCCTGGGACCAGGAATTGGTGCTGCTACGCAAACAGGGTGGCCGGCTTGAGCGGCAGGCGGTCCTGCCGGTTCGCTTTGTGCCGATGACAGGCCAGTCCCAGAGGCCGGAGGTTCCGCCGCCAAAGGCCGGAGCACGTTGAATGGGGTTGCCCCCGGACACATCATCTCGACGGGAGCAAGGTCTGGCGCCGCCTCTGACAACCGGGCCAGCTTCGGCATGGCCGGAGCGAGGACGTTGCGGGCGCCGGGCCGGAGCCTTGCACATGGTCACCGCTGCTGTGCCAGAAACCATTCGTCCGATTCCAGGTCGTGTTTGAGCAGATACTCGTTTTCGTCCATGCCCCGCACTTTGAAATAGTCCGCACGGGGCCACTCGGGTTTGCTTTCGACCTGATACCAACGGTCGAGGACTTCGCCCACTTCGACGGGCAATTCTTCCCGGATGAACCTGCGCGGCGTTTCGTCGGCCTTGGCCCCGGCGTAGCATTCGACTTTGATCGGGATGAGTTTCATCAGCCCCCTGCTTGAGCGCTCTCTTCGTCGAACATAACGATCCCGACATCGTGATGCAAGCCGGCTTCCCGGCAGGGCGGGACAACGACGCAACCGACGACCCCGGCGGGCTGAGGGGTTGTCCCAGAGAAGCATTGCACTTTGGCCCGGCAAACCGCAGAGTCGGTTCAGTTTTAGCGGGTCTTGAAATCACAAAACGACGCCGTTTATGCCATGATCGCCAGCTTTTTGGGCTGGACGGTGGATGCTTTTGACTTTTTTGTCCTGGTCTTTGTCCTGTCGAAAGCGGCGGCGGATTTTCATGTATCCCTCAAGGACCAGATGACGCTGGCCATCACCGTGACCCTGGCTTTTCGCCCGCTGGGAGCCGTGATTTTCGGGTTGCTGGCCGACCGCTACGGACGGCGGCGTCCGATGATAGCCAACCTGGTCTTTTTCTCCGTGATGGAGGTGCTCTCCGGCCTGGCGCCGAGTTTCGGCGTGTTCATGGTCTGCCGGGCGCTCTTCGGCATCGGGATGGGCGGGGAATGGGGCGTGGGCGCGGCGCTGTCCATGGAGAAGGTTTCGCCACGGTGGCGGGGGTTTTTCTCCGGCCTCCTGCAACAAGGCTACCCGTGCGGCTACCTGATGGCGGCGTGCTGCTTCCGCTTTCTTCCGGAGAGCTGGAGCTGGCGCGCGCTGTTTTTCATCGGCGTGCTGCCGGCGTTGCTGGCCGTGATGGTGTGCTGCAAGGTCAAGGAATCCGAGGTCTGGCGGCACCATCGGGCGGAGACGTGGTCGGGCCTGGGCCGGGCGGCGGCGCGCCATTGGAAGCTATTTCTGTATTTGGCGGTATTGATGACGATGATGAACCTGGCCTCGCACGGAACGCAGGACCTGTATCCGAGTTTTCTGGAGCAGGAACGCCATTTGAGCAAGGCGCAGGTCGGCAACACCGCCATCATTTACAATCTGGGTGCGGTGGTCGGGGGCGTGTGTTTCGGGCTTTTTTCCGACCGGGTTGGGCGTCGGCGGAGCATGGCGCTGGCCTTGCTGCTGGCGGTGGGCGTGATCCCGCTCTGGTCGTCCGGGGCCACGGCCACGTCATTGGTGGCGGGGGCGTTTCTGATGCAATTCATGGTGCAAGGAGCGTGGGGGGTGATACCGGCGCACATCACGGAGGTGTCGCCCAACGCGGTGCGAGGTTTCCTGCCAGGATTCGCCTACCAATGCGGCGTATTGCTGGCCGGGAACGCGGCGCACGTCGAAGCGCAACTGTCCAAGGGCAGCACCTATTCCAACGCGATGGCGATGACCGCCTTCACCGCCTTTTGCCTCGGCGCCCTCGTCATAGTTTTTGGACCGGAGCGCAAGGCGGCGGCGTTTGCGGCAGAGGAAAGAAGTTGAGAACGGCCCTGGAGCACGCCTCAATCGCAAGGAGAAGGCCGGGGGTTTGCCGATTTCTGCTTTGCCGATTTCTGTTGAAACAGGCTGCCGGATGTGGTAATGGACATCTAATGGCAAAGCAAAGGACTGGTGGTTTATCATGGCGGTGCCTTGGAAACGTCTGGGTGGCTGGATTGACGTGGACGCTGATGGCGGTGTTTTGTCCGGGAGAAATTCTTCGCGCGGCGGAGGGCGCGCCTGCCGGTTCCTCTTCCTCAAACGCGACGCTGGTTTCGCTGGAATATCAGGAAACGAGCTATAGCGTCAACAACTGGAGCGTTTCCCCGAGGACGCAAACCATCCCTTTCAAAAAAGAACCGGGGGCGCTTTCGGGGAAAATCGTTCGCGGCGCATTGAATTTCGCGGGCGATTCCAGCAATGCGATTCCCTTTCTCTGGCAGCGGGACGCGCGACAACTTTACCTCGACCTCAATCGCAACGAGGATTTAACCGACGATCCCTCCGGCGTGTTTTTGGCGGGCGCGGCGCTGCCGGTTACTTACCAGGCCTTCACGAACGTCCACCTGGATTACAACACCGCTTTGGGCCGGTGTCGGATGATGGCGGACCTCAACTTTTATGACTATGGTCCGCCCACGGGGCTTATGTGTACCGTCGCCATGCGCTCGTTTTGGCAGGGCAAACTGACCTTGCAAGGGCGGGACTGGCAGGTGGGCATCGTGCAAAACGTCTGGGACTCATCGGGCTTATTACAGAACAGCCGGTTGCTGCTGCGTCCCTGGGAAAAACGAACCGAGCCGTTCAACGCCGGCGATGGTTTGCTGGCCAGTGTTCCTTTTCCCGTTTCGCGGAAAGTTTTTGTGGATGGCCACGGCTATCAGATGGAGTGGACGGGGCGTTCGGAAAACGGGGAAGCCAGGCCCGCGCTCCGCTTTATGGAACAATCCGTGGCGCTGGGCGAACTGAAAATCACGGGCCAATACATCAGCCGCCTGGTTCTGACGGGCGGGCCGTATCTGGTGGTGCTGGATCAGCCGGCCGGCGCGGTGAAGATACCGACCGGGAGCTACAACCAACTCGATATCAAGCTGGAAAGAAATGGGACTGAGGCCTTCCGCAGTGCCGGCCAGGCCCAAGCGGTCGGGCGGATTGCGGTGAACGAGAAGACCCCGGTGGTGTTGAACGTGGGCGGGCCGTTGACCAATAGCGTCAGAGCCAGCCGGCACGGACCGGATTTGCGGCTGGATTATCTCCTGGCCGGCGCGGGCGGGGAAACCTACCAAATGGCGAAGCAAGACCGCTCCAAGCCGCCGGGGTTCGCGATTTACCACGGGGAAAAGAAAATGGCGACGGGCGATTTTGAGTATGGCTGAGGCGGCACCTGTTCGCACTCATGGCGAGTGCCTCTGACCGCTGGCGGCCAACTGGCCATGGTGGCTTCGTCCGACCTCGGCGGGCTCGGCTCGAGGGAGGGTCCGCGGGTCACCTACAACTGGGTGCTGCCCAGCATTGCGCCGATGTTGCTGCCGTGGCTGGCCATACTGGGATTGCTCGCCTTGAAACCCAATCGTTGCGCCGGCGCGTGGTGGATCTGGCTGCCGCTGGGCTGTGTGATGGCGTTCACCCTGGCGCCGCCGGATATCCTGCCCTCGGGAGCAGATTTTTTCCTGGATGTCATCGCCGCCCTGGCGGCTGGTCTGGCCGCGGTCTGGCTTCTCGCAAATTATCTCCGGCGGCAACATCGGTTCGTGACTTTTCTGTGCCTGCTGTCGGCCTTGGCGGGATTCAGCCTGCTGGGGTTTGTGTCGCGACTGGACTGGAGTTTTACCGATTTTAATTTTACCGATGAAACGTTGCCGGCCGTAATCGTGCTGGCGGTGGGCGTTCTGGCCAGTTCGGCGGCGCTGATTCTTGGCGGACTGATTTGCCGCGGCCGTTACCGTCCGCTCGGACTTTATGGATGGCTGCTCCTCCTGCTGGCCGGGAGCTGGCTGGTGGTCACCGCGCCCATCTTTGTGTTGCAGTCCATAGGCTCAAACGGCGGGATTGACTGGGGCGAATTCTTTGTCCCTGTTCTGGCAGTGGCGGTGTGCCATTTTGCGACGCTGCTGCCGTTTTTGATCCTGTCGTCGGCCAGTCCGTTTTACCGCGAACGGCTCAAGGCGCTGCTGCACGCTAAACCGGAGGCGCCGCCCGTGATGGCGCCCGTGCCGGAGGCCAGTTTGAAGACTTGAATGCGATGAACAAAAGAACCAACGGCGACATGATGAAGTTTTATTTGACATCTACGCTGCTGGTTGCGCTTTGTTCGGGCGATGTTTTTGGCGCGTCCTCCAACACAACGACGGTTCCGTTGGAGTACCAGGAAACGAGCAACGCATTTCTGTTCCGGAATGTTCCCATTGAGCGCCGGACGGTTCCATTCCCAAAAGAGCCGGCGCCGGTTTCCGGCCGGGTCGTGCGCGGAGTATTGAAGTTCGGGGACAACCCGGGCAACGGCATTCCTTTCCTCTGGCAAAGCGGCGCGAAGAAACTTTTTCTCGGTCTGAATCACAAGCAGGATTTGAGGGACGATTCTGCCGGGATGTTTTCGGCGCGGGTAATGTGGTCGTCAGAACCGACTTTCATAATCCAGATGTTCACGAACATCCACCTGTCTTTTCCCGCATCGTCCGGCGGCGTGCCGATGCTGATGGACCTCCAGTTCGCCCTGGACACCGCCCGACGGCCGGGGCAGCCGCTGTGCAACGCGGCGTTGCGCTCCTATTGGCAAGGCAAGGTGACTGTGGAAGGGCATGATTGGCAGGCGGGTTTGGTGCAGAATCTGTCAGACGACCCAGGCTCCTTCCGGCAGGGCCAATTGTTGCTGCGTCCCTGGGAAGAGTGGAACCGGCCATTCAGCGCCTTTAGCGAGCCAGGAGGCACGTACGTGCTTCCCTGGACAGAGCAGAACTGTGTCGTCAGGGCGTCGGACACGTTCGCCTTTTCACCCCGGGTTTTTTTCGAGGGACACGCCTGTTTATTGGACTGGAGCGCCGAGCCTCGAGGCCGTGAGGATAAACTGGCATTGCAGTTGACCCAACAACAAACCGCGCTGGGCGAATTGCGAATCACCGGCAGCTTCATTCAACGGCTCGTCCTGACGGGAGAAAGGTATGTGGTCGTCCTGGACCACCCCGCGGCCAGCGTGAAGGTCCCGACCGACCGGTACCAGCCGTATCGCGTCTGGCTCAAGCAGGGCCGGACGCGAGCCTACTTCAATTACGGCCTGCCCCAAACCGGGAAGGCCAATGTGCTGGAGGAAGTCACGGGAGCGAAATTGCCGGTGTTAAGCCCGCCGCCGCCTGAGCAGGCCATCGCGGTAGATGAGCAGCGGCCCGCAGTCTTAGCCGTGGGAGGGCCGTTGACCAACAGCGTCTCCGCCACCCGGCAGGGGCGGGAGCTGATTCTCAGCCACCGATTGATCGGCGGCGGCGGCGGAGAATACCGAGTGTGGCAAGGGACCAACCGGATTGCTCCGCAGTTTACCGTCCGCAAGTCGGGGAAGGAGATCGGGGCGGGCCAATTTGAATTTGGCTGAGACGGCTTCTGCTCGTACTCATGGCGAGTACCCTCCAGGACGGCAGGCACGCTGGAAATCGCAGCTTCGTGGGGATTGGGCGGCTTGGGCGCCACGGAAGGTCCGCCGGTCAGTTGCGATTGCACGGCAGAGGGCGGGATGCCGCCGTTGCTGCCGTGGCTGGCCATCCTGGGGTTGCTGGCGCTCAAACCCAATCGCGGCTGGTCGGCGTGGTGGATATGGCTGCCCCTGGCGGGTTTGGCGGCCGGGTGGCATTACGTGGAACTGGGAATTGAAAGCTCGAGCACGGGTCTGCCCAAGGGGGCGTTTGAGGTGCTGTGCGATGTGCCCGTCGCTCTGGCGTTTGGGTTGGCCGCGCTCTGGTTGCTGGCATCCTGGCTTGGCCGCATCCATCGTTTCAGCGGTTTCCTAAGCGCCTGGTTCCTCTTGGTGGTTTTTATCGTTTTCAGCCTGGCGGCCATGGCTGGCTGGGACCAGGAAGTGGAGCCAATCCTGGGCCTTTTAGATCCGCGACAATTTTCGGCCACAACCGCCGCCGGGGCGCTGGGGATGCCGCTTCTCAGTCCGCTGGCGCTGCTGGGCTTGGCGGTCGCGGCAGCCCTGGTTTTGGGTGGGCTGGCCTGTCGGGGGCGCGGTGGTCCGTTCCGGCTCTGCGTGTGGCTTTTCTTGTCCCTGGTGGCAGTCTGGTTTGCGATGTCAGCGGCATTGTATTTTTTGGACCCGAAAGGCCTGCCCTTCAGCATGGATTTCGGCCCGCTCCTTGCGATAGGGCTGTTTATGGCCATGTTTACTTTCGCGATGCTCCTGCCGTTCTTGATCCTGTCGTCGGCCAGCCCGTTTTATCGCGAGCGGCTCAAGGCGCTGCTGCACGTTAAATCGGAGGCGCCGCCCGTGATGGCGCCCGTGCCGGAGGCCAGTTTGAAAACATGAATGCGATGAACAACAACCCAGTCGAAACTATATGAGTTTTTCCAAAATACTGATTCTGGCCGGAATGGCTCTGGCCGGAAGCGCGTGGGGGCAAACGGAGCAATGGCTGCAATACCACACCGGCACCGAGAACCCAGTGTACCACCAATTGGCGCTGACCACCAGTCCGCCCCCCGGCGTCGCCCTGCCCAAGCTCAACGCCGCGCCCTATTTTGCGCGCTGGCTGACGCCGATGGACCCCGCCGGCGGGCGCTGGCTCTGCCTGGACCGCTCGCGCAAGTCCGGGCCGTATGACCGGCTTTTCATTGACAGCAACGGCAATGGGCGGCTGGACGACAAAACGCCTCTCCTGGCGCGGGCGAATCCGAACGCGGAATTTCCGCCGGCCCGCCTGGTTTTCAAGGGCGAGGACGGGCCGGTCACCTATCATCTGGTGTTCCGGCTTTATGAATCCGCAGACGTTCCGGTGGAATTGCTGGCCTCGCCCGGCGGCTGGTATGAAGGGATGGTGAACTTCGACGGCGTGAAGAAGCGCCTCCAACTGATTGACGGCAACGTCAACGGCACGTTCAACGACGTGGGAAAGGATGCGTATGACAGCGACCGAGTGCAGATAGATGGCGACCAGGCGAGCGAACATTTTTTGGGCCGGATGCTGGAAGTCAACAACAAGCTTTACCGGATCGAAGTCGCCCGGGATGGCGCGTATGTCAAAGTGCAAAAGGCGGAGAGCGTCGCGCTCGGCCAGGTGCGCGTGCCGGAAAACATTTCCGAGCTTGTCGTGTTCGGCGAGAACGGCCACTTCGTGCGCAAACCGGTGAACGGCGAAGTCACCCTGCCGGCAGGCCATTACGGGGTCTTCCACTGGACGATCAACCGCAAGGATGAAAAAGGGGCGGCGTGGACGCTGTCAGGCTATGGTTTTCCGAAAACCGCCGGGTTCGAGGTCGCCGCCGATAAGACCGCCTTGCTGAGAATTGGGGAGCCGGTGCAAGCCGTGCTCAAGGCGGCGGAGGGCGCCGATCGCCAAATCAACTTCAGTCTCCAATTCGTGGGCCGGCAGGAAGAATCCATCCAAATGCTGCGCGGCGGGCAGCGCCCGCAGGGGCCAAGATTGACGCTGGCCAACACCAATGGGACCCTGGTTTATTCCAGCACTTTCGAGTTTGGGTGAGGCGGCGTTTGTGCGCTCTCATGGCGGGAGCCCAAAAATGGCCAGCGTCCGTTGGTTGGCAGCGTCAAAATTGCCAGCCCGTTCCAGGTGGAGACGAGTCCGCTGACGCTCAAGGCAAAAATTTAGTTTGATGATCGCATGAAAACGACGCGGCGGTTCCTTCTGGTTTCCGCCGCTGCGGTGCTCTTGGGCGTTTGCGCGCGCGCCCAGACGCCGGAGCGGGCGGCGGTTCAAAAAGCGGCGGACGCGGGCACGAACGGCAGCGCGCGACAATTCAGGTGTTCTGGAACGGTTACAGACTGCGACGGCCACCTCCTGGCCGGCGCCACGGTGGAGTATTGGCGTTACGAAGGAAACCGGCCGCCGAATTCTCTGCAATTGATAAAGCAAATCACCACCAAAACCGACGGCGCTTTTGAATTCCAAGTGTCCCAGGCGGTGGGATTCCTGGTGGCGCGAAAGCCGGGACTGGCCCCGGCCTGGCAGCAATTCGGAGCCGCCCCTGACATGGAAGAACATTTGGCGCTGACTCCGCCGGCAGCGCTGGCGGGCGTGGTAGTGGACGAAGCGGACAAACCTGTCGCTAATGCCGGGGTTTCCGTGGCCGCAGCCGTCTGCGAAGTTCTGCGGGAAGATGGAGCGCGGAGTTTCAATGTCTGCCCCCCGAACTTTTCGCGTGATTATTTTGCCGCCCGCACGGATGCCGCCGGCCGTTTCCGCATCGAGAATTTTCCAAGCAATGCCGCCGCCGCCCTTGCCGTTCAGGCCCCGGGCAAAGCTCTGCGCCAATCGTCCCAGGACTTCACCGGCTTGAACTCGCTGCCTTGGCGCGCGGGCCAGGAAGACATCAAATTGGTGGTGGAACCATCCGGCGGCGTCGAAGGTAAAATTATCGTCGAGGGCAGCCGGCAGCCGCCGCCCGTTGCGCGACTGACGATGCAACGCGATGGACTGGGAATTTTCACGCCGGGCGAGCGCGAGCCGGCGCAATCCGGCGCGGACGGCGCGTTCCACATCAGCGATGTGGCCGCCGGTTCCTACCGAATTGAGGCCGCCTTTGGAACCAACGCCATGCCGGATTGGGTCGCGAACACGGTTCCCGTTACGGTTGAATCCGGCCAACCCACACGCGGCGTGCAAGTGACCGCGGCGCGCGGCGGTTTGCTGGAAGTGGCCGTGCTGGGAGAAAATGACCGCAAACCGCTGGCGCAAGTCACGGTGAATGCCTACAAGCAAGATTTTCAGTCCGCCGCCAGTTGCGACAGCAACGGCATCGCGCTCCTGCGGCTGCTGCCGGGTGATTATCAGGTCATGGCGTACCGCGAATCCATGTCCGCGAACCAGGCATCCGCAAGCGTAGAAGAGGGCAAGACCAATCGCGTGGAGATTGAAATGGCCGGGCCGCAAAAGATCACCGGCATTGTGCGCCAACCGGACGGACAGCCGGCCGCGGGGATGGTGGTGAGGATGGTGGGTGGTTTTGGCCCCCAGTCGGGCGATGTCAAGACTGATGCCGGCGGCAAGTTTGAGATGGAATGGAACCCGCGCCAAATCCGGCCAATCAACAACGACAACACCGTCTGCATTTTTGTTCGCGACGCCGAACACAATCTGGCCGTGGCGCAGGACATTGACGAAGGAGCCGGCCCGCTGGACTTGAAACTGGCGCCGGGGCTGACGCTGGCTGGCCGGGTGGAATCCGACGGCAAACCCGTCACCAACGCGACCGCCTCCCTGATTTTCTGGACCGGCAGAACGGGCCCGAATGTTGGCGGTTTGAGCCGCAACACCAACACGCCGGGCCAGTTTGAAATTCCCGCCCTGCCGCCCGGGCGCAAATACGGCATCAGGGTCTCGGCTCCGGGTTACGGACAAAAGGCGGTTTACGATGTGGGCGCCTCCGCCGAAGCTGGACGCATGGAACTGGATCCGTTTGAGCTGAAGCCCGCCAACCTCAAACTCGCCGGACAGGTGCTCGACTTGGACGACAAGCCGGTTGCGGGCGTCACTGTGATGTTGAATGGCGAAGGCCAGCCCAATGGAAACGCGCGCACCGACCGCGAGGGACGATTCCGCTTCGCGCGAGTCTGCGAAGGGCCGGTTCAAATCTTCGCCAACAACCGGGGTTCATCCGGCAACATTTCGGCGGAAGGCGGCGACACGAACGTCGTCTTGCGGCTTGGTCAGAATTATGGCCGCGCCGCGGGCGCCGTCACGCGCAAACTCAAAGGCACGCTGACGGACGCGGACGGCAAACCCGCCGCCGGCGCGCAGGTCGCGGTGTTTCCGGCCAACCCCGATCCGCGCTGGATCAAGACTGACACCAACGGCTCCTTCAGCCTGACCTGGTCGCTCCAACCCTTCCAATTGCAGAACGGCGGCGCGCTGCTGCTGGCGCGCGACCCGGCCCGCAACCTGGCGGCCAGCGCAGAGTTGGAGGAGGAAACGACGAACCTCGATGTGAAATTGAAACCGGCTCTGACTCTGGCCGGGGTGGTCAGAAATGCCGATGACTCGCCGCTGGCCGGCGCGCAGGTCGGGTTGTGGCTCAAGTCGGGCAACAGCTACGACTCGTTGAACCAACAAACGGCCGCCGCCGACGCGCAAGGCCGCTACGAAATCAAGTGCCTGCCGCCGGACGCTCAATACATGGTCTTCGCCACCGCCAAGGGCTACGGCCGAAAGCAGCAGCAAGTCCAGGGCGAGCCCGACACCAACCGCGTGGAACTGGCGCCGCTGGTGCTCAAGCCCGCCAACCATGTCGTGGCCGGGCAGGTCGTGAACGAGGATGACAAGCCGGTTCCCTTCGTGAGCGTCTCCTTGAATGGCGACGACCAGCCGGAAGGCAGCATGACCACCGACAGCAAGGGCCGGTTTCACTTTCAGGTTTGCGAAGGACAGGTCCGCCTCTTCGCCAATGGGCAGCAAGGCGGCTTCGCGCAGGCCCAAGCCAACGCGGGCGACACCAACGTCGTGATGACCTTGAGTTCCCAGACGGGGAATGTCAGGCAGACACCGCCTCGCGCCCCGCTCAAAGGCAGACCGCTGCCCGATTTGGCGGGCGTGAATCTGGCCGGCGACGCCGCGCCCGCCAGCCAGCCGCTGTTGTTGTGCCTGTTCGATGCCGGCCAGCGTTCCTCGCGGCACGCCGTCCAGCAGTTGGGTGAACAGGCCGCGGCGCTGCGGCGGCAGGGCGTCACGGTGCTGGGCGTTCAAGCCGCGATAGCCAGCGAGGAAGCACTCAATGAATGGAAAAGCGCCAGCCCGGTTTCATTTCCGCTCGGGCGCGTGACGGAGAAATCCGAAAAGACAAAGTGGGTCCTGGAGGTTCCGGCCTTGCCGTGGCTGATCCTGACCGACGCCGGTCATCGTGTCATCGCCGAAGGTTTCGCGCTCGACGAGTTGGACGCGGAGATTAAGAAGCTGGCGAAGTGATCGCGATGGCGGCCCGATTCGGTTTCAGGAATTGCAGGTTGAGTCTGCATGGTTTAAATTACGAACGGATGGTGGCTGTCGGATACACACTTCTGGCGCTCGGCCTGATTGTCTGCCTTTATGGGTAGTTACGGTTCCTCGTGGTCGCCTACAACCGGAGCTTTTGGTGGTTCTTCGGATGTCTGTTCGTGCCGCTCGTGGGTTGGCTTTTCCTTTTTCTGAACTTCAGGACGACGGTCAAACCGTTCGGGCTATTACTGCTTGGCCTGATTATGGCGGGATTGGGCGGCTGGATGACAGATGTGGATTGGCCAAGGTAATTTATTCGCATTGAAGTATCGGCCAAACCTGTCACAATGTCTCTATGAAGGAGCCTGCCGGAAATGAAACACGCCTGCCCGTGGCAGGCGGCGCGGCAACTCGGCGTGGAGGTGTGGGGCGGCCTGGTGGCGCTCCTGGTCTTCAAAACCAGTGTGGGGCTCAACAAAGTCCCAGGTGGGTTCGATTCCCATCCACCTCCGCCAATTTCACTTTTCTGGTTCCTAATCTTAATCTCTTCCGTGCGATTTGTGATCGGACTCATTTAAGATTAGGATTAAGAGGGGCTAACCAAGAAGGTGGAATACACCCCAGTTTCTCCAGACCCCCTCTTTAGCATGTTCAAACGAGTCCCACAGCCCCCGGTCAACCGCGCGTTGCGCGCGCGGGAAGGCCACGATTTCTGGCCCGGATTCGTCGCGGCGCTGGCCGGGGCGGTGGTGGTGTTTTGCGGGGCGCGGCATCTGACCAACGTGGACACGGTGGAAGGCAGCACCGCGTGGGAAACGCAGTTGGTCAAGGCCTTCGCCTCCAGCGGCCTGCAATACCCGGACCAGGTGGCGCCGGCGCCGCCGCCCAAACTGGATAACGTGGCCAATCCGGGCGAGGCGCTGGACCGCTGGGCGAAACAACAGGCCGGTTTCAAACCGCCGACGTGGAAAGTTCGCGTGGACACGAGCGCGAAAACACCCTGTCCCACCTGAATGAAATAAATCCCGGCCACATGGCGTGGCCGATCTGAAAGGCTGAAGGATAAATGCCAAATTCATGAAAAAACTTTTCACAACTCCCGCATTTCAGCCTTTAGCCTTTAGCCTTTAGCCTTCTTAATCCATGCCCCATCAGCCACCAGATTGTCCCCAGCCCGCCGCCCGCGGGCGGATGTTGTCCCGCGTCCGTCCCTGGGTGCAAACCGGATTTCTGGGGGTGTGGCTGGCGCCCGTGGGCCAGTGGCTGCATGGCATTCCCGGCTGCGTGTTCCACTGCTACTCCTGTCCGCTGTCGGCGTTCGCCTGCCCGATAGGGGTGATGGCGAACTACGCGGCGCTGCTGCCGGTGGTCGGGGAAGTGCCGTATTTGTTGATCGGGGTGCTGCTGCTGGTTGGGGCGGTGGGCGGTTCCATCGTCTGCGGCTGGGCTTGTCCGTTCGGTTTTCTCCAGGACTTGCTTGGCAAAATCACAACGCGGAAAATCGCCCTGCCGTCCTGGACCGGCTCTATTCGTTACGTGGTGCTGGCCGGGCTGGTGATTCTTTTGCCGCTGATTTTGGGTTACAAAGGCATTCCGTTTGAGAAGCAGGTTGTTTCGATCTGCCGGCTTTGTCCGGCAGGCGCGCTGGAAGCCGGTGTGCCTTACTCCGCGGAAAGCCTGCTGGCCGGCCACGGCTGGATGATGAGCGGGTTGAAGACGGGCATTTTGCTTTCATTTCTGGCCGTCGCGCTTTTCATTCACCGGCCGTGGTGCCGGATGTTTTGTCCGCTGGGCGGACTGTTGGCGCTGTTCAACCGATTCAGCCTGTTTCACCTCCGGTTCGATCCGCAGCATTGCGTCGAATGCAACCTGTGCCGCAGCCGCTGCTCCATGGGTGTGAAAGTGGATCAGGCCGTCAACGTTTCCGGCTGCACCCGCTGTCTGGAATGCACCACTTGCGGGGCCATTGAACCGTGCTTCGCGCTGCCGCAAAACACGCCGCCGAACGGCACGAACAAGCCATCAATTTGATCCGCCGGCGGAGGTGCCTTTGGCGCCTTTCTTGCCCCAAGGCACGTTCATTGATCCGGCAAGACCGCAGTCGAGTGTTCGAAGACCGGTCCTTCAATGGGTTTGCCGGGCAACGGCGACTGACTCAGGCGGGCGAGCGCGGCGGCAAGAAGGTCGTCCCGATCGCCTGCAAACGCGCCGGGCGCCGGTTGGAAGGGAATCTGCGGCTGAAACCCGCGTTCATCCAGCGGCGTTCCGTCCGGCAGGTAATCAATCCACTGCGGCACGCTCACCGTCATTTCGAGTGGCAGCTTGACCATCAGCGGGTTGCCGCTGGAGCCGCAAGTGTGATCGCCCATGGTCGTGACCTGCGGGTCGCCGGTCATCATGCCGACGAAGGATTCATCGCTGCTCATGCATTTCTGGCCGATGAGCAAGAGCACGGGACGATCGTAGCGCCACGGTCCGCGCGGTGCTATCTTGCGTTCATATTTCTCGGTCAGGTTGGTGTGGCTGGGCCCGTTCCGAAACTGGCTGTAGGCATAGACGAACTCCTTCTCCAGAAAACGAGCGGCGAATTCTTCGGCCAGAGGTTCGCCTCCGCCCCCGTTGAGGCGCACATCAACGATCAGGCCGCGGGTATCCCGCATTTGTTCCAGGGCTTCGCCGCACTGCGCCGGAATCTTCGGATCGTCCCACCCAGAGATGGCGATGAAGCCAATGTGGTTGGTCGTGACGGCCCAAGCGACCCGGCCGTCCTGTTTGAGACCGCCGAGAATGGCCCGGTAAGCCCGCGGATTGGCATTGGCTGACCGCGGCCGGTTAAACACCGGAACGGATGAGCCGGCGACCGTCAGCCAAACGTGCAGGTCGCGGAGATTTTTCAGCATGTCCGCGCAGACCCCGGCCAACTCATAGGCGGATTTGCTGGCCAGCGCTTGCGGACGGTACTGCTCGCGCAGTTTTGCCCAATCCACTTCCGGGCGGAGCGCGAACATGGCGTATTTGCCATCAAACGCTTCCCAGAGTTGGTCGAAAGCCGACGTGGCCGAATCCGCGGTCAGGGCGGGGGCGAGGCGGACAGAACGGTTCTCAAACGCATCCACGTACCCGGCGGTTTGGGCTTGTGTGTCCACCATGAAGAACCGGCGCGGGCCATCCTTGGTATCCACATCCACCGTCATGTCCTTTGGTTCGGGGATCAGGGCTTTTCCCCCGGCGTGCCAGCTCGAAGTCATTTTGGAATTGGCAATGAGGCGCATCTGGGCTGACAAGTTCGTTGCCCCGTCGGCAAACACCGTTTCCGGCGGGAATAGGCGGCTGATTTCCTTTGGATGAAACCGAAACCAGACGTGGGCGACGGACGCCTGGCCGGTCACTGGACTGGTCAGCGTTCCGCTGACTCGCGGGATGAGCACGGCCCAGACGGCGCCATCCGCGCAGTGGCCGATACCCAGGTCAGCCGGGCCAACTTGGACCCGCCAATCCTTGCCCACGTCCAGACGGAATTGTGTCACCCGAAAAATGTCGCCCTCTGTGCAATCCCATGACCGGGCTTGATTTGGATTGGTATCTCCCGCCGTCAACTTGGTCGGATACCGTTGCGACAAGTCAACTCCCCCGCCAACCGCGGCCCCGGCGGCAGGCGGACTTTCATCGGCATTGGCTCGCGGGCAAGTGGAAAGCAACAAAATCAAAGCCGCCATCACAACCCCGGTGTTTCCGGCAGCGGCTGCTTGGGAACATCGAGGAATGATCAAGGAACTCTTGATAGTCAGATCAAGTTTCATAACATTTATGGCAACCATTCAACAGCCCAGGAAGCATCGGCGCGTTACGGAATGGTCACGGCGTATCGCTGGTTTTGAAGGTGTAGATCACAGGTTTTAACGGGACGCCGTCTTCGCTCTGAAAGCCTTTGAACGATGGGCTATTGAGGCCCAATTGATACGCCCAGCCTGGTTTCAGTTCCACCGGCAACAGACAAGTTTTGTGGTCCTTGTTCCAATAAGGTTTCTTCCCGGCAGGAATTACGGGAAATCCGGGACCGCCGCCCGTCCAGGAGAATCCATCTCCCATGGTCATGTTGAAGGTGACCCGCAACTCGGTCAGCGCCGGGCTGACATTGCCCGCGCCATTGGTCGGGTTGAGGCTGACAATTTCAGGCGCCTTGGTTTCGACCTTCGTGCCGCTGGTCCTGAAGACAATGGCGGTCGGCGCGGCCGGGATGCCGGCGGCGCTCCGAAAATTCTGAAAGCTCGGTGAATTGATGCCGACGCGGTAGTCATGGCCGGTTTGGAGCGTCACGGGCAAAACGCAGGTGCGTTTGTCGCGCCAATGGGCCTTGGCTCCGTCGGGCGATTTGGGAAAGGCCGGCCCGCTCCCGGTCCAGGACATGCCCTCATCCATGTCGCGGTCAAAGGTGACGGTGATCTCCTTGAGCGCCGGATCCACATTGAAGGCGCCGGTCTTGGGTGAGGTGGCGACAAGGTGCGGCGGGCCACCCGTCTGCGCGGGGGTGGTGGTATTGGGATTGGCCCCGGTTTGCGCGTCCGTCAGCGTCACCAGTCCGAGGCCCGCCAACAAGGCGGCCGCCACGGCAAAGCCGCGGTTTGATTTATGGAACTTCGCGATCATAAGGATTCTTTCTTTCATTTGTTGTTTGTCTTCGACGATGCCCGCCAGGCCCGGCGCCCGGAGTGAATCGCCAAAATTTTCCAGCAGTTTAACCAGGGTGCGGCCGTAGGGCTTGAGGTCCTTTTCCTCCGCATGGGAAAGCGCCAGCGCGTCGCAAGCCAGCTCGCGATCCAGGCGCAGCCGGGAAAAGGCCAGCCACACCAGCGGATTGAACCAGTGCAGGACTTGCAGCCAGGCCATCAGCCAGCCCAAAGGAAGGTCGTGGCGCTTGACGTGCCCCAATTCATGCAGGAACACGTAACGCAGCTCGTCGAGGGAAAACTGGCGCGTGAACCGGGGCGGCAAGAGAAGCCGCGGACGCAAAACCCCAAACAAGCAGGGGCCGTCCACTGCCGGCGTCTCCACCACAGTGATGGGCGTGCGAACCCCCATGCGCTGTTTACAGTCCTCCAGCAAATTGAGCACCGATTCGTCAATCAACAGACGGCGGCGCGTCACGCTGCGGTGGAGGCGGTAGTGATTGGTCCCCAGACCCACCGCCATGACACCCGCCCCGGCCGCCCATAACCAGAGCCACATGGAGACGCCACCCCCCCGTGACGGCGCGCCTGCAAAATCGGCGTCGGCGTTCTGGACGGACGGTTTGATTTGGGCCGGGCTGGGAGTTGCCCTGTTCTTCGCGATAGAGGCGGCTTGCCTTGAAACGGTGAAAACATTGAACAAACTGACGGGGGAGGCAAGGGTCGCCGGCAAAGCCAGCCTGGCCACTACCAGCAACCAAAGCGCGTGCCGCCAACACGGACGCCAGCGCCGCCCCAGGAAATATTGCGCCGCCAGCACCAGCAGAACGATGACCGCCCCCTGCCAGGAAGCCTTGAGCAACAGGGGCCAAAGCCGGTCTTGGATGAAATCTGGCATGAAATCTCCTTATTCGCGGCTGTCCAACAGTTTCTTGAGTTCGCGGATGTCCTCCCGGGAAAGCCTCTTGCGCTCGACAAAATGCGCCACCATCGGCCGCAAGGACCCTCCGAACACCCGATCCAGGAAGGAAAGGCTGGCGGCTTCGGCGCACTCGCTCTGCCGCACAAGCGCATGGTAGAGATAGGCCCGCCCGTCCAGTGTGAAACCGAGGGCCTTTTTCTTGACCAGGCGGTTGAGAAAGGCTTTGACCGTCCTGGGGTGCCAGGAGGGGTCGCGCCGGTTGAGGGCCTCGATGACCTGGCTGGCGGAACAGGGCGCCTGATCCCACACCACTTTCATCACCTCCCACTCCGTTTCGGATATGCGCGGAATTTTTTTCATTTGTCCTCCTGAGCGGTTACTTTTGCCACCGTGTGCAGATTACATCCTTAATCGCTCCAGTCAAAGGAATTTTCATGACGAGGATGAGGTGGCGCTAGTAGTAAAAAAACGCAGAACTGTAGCCCGCCCGCGGAGTCAACTGCGGGAAGTTGTGCCACTCCACATGGCCGTCCAACATGCCAATGTTGGCGCCGGAAGGGAGGGTCGCGTTTTGCAAATGGGCGCTGCTGAAGTTTTTGGAATAATTGCCCGGGATGGCTGTCCAGTTGTAGGTCAGCTCGGTCGCCAGGTTGGTGCTGGGGCTGGCGAGGGGAGCTGCCAGCGTGCCACAAGCGATGAGCGAGCGGGTGTCAATCCGTCCTGTCGTGGCGAACCGCACATTAATATTGGTGTAAAAGGAGGTTGGGGTGGATGAATCATAACTTATCGTGCCGGGAAATGTCTGGGCGTAGCCCGCCACGCGGATGGGGATTGCATTGTTGCTGCAAAAATTCCATAACGCCCGGAAGTCGCCGTCGTCAAATCTGAAGGCTGTGCCAGGGTCGTACCACACCTTGTAAGTACCGCCACAGGAAGCCAGTTGATCGCCATTGGAGGCGAGCAGGTCCCAAGGCATAACGGCGAGGTCCTGGTTGTCCGGCAGGCGGTCGTTGTTGTCGCCCGCGTAAATGAGCAGAGCCAGGAACTGCTGCCGCTCATTGCTTTTGCAGCAAGTGCGTTTGGCCTGGTCTTTGCTCCTGGCCAAAGCCGGCAAAAGCAGCGCCGCAAGAAGGGCGATGATGGCGATGACCACCAGCAGTTCCACCAGGGTGAATGCGCATTCCGCCGAAACTTTCATCCCTTGCCGCTCCAGTTCGGAGATGCCTGGAATTTTCTTCATTTGACCTCCTTTGCGATTACATTTGCAATCGTGTATAGATTACATCCTTAATCGCATTAGTCAAAAGAATTCTCACGACATTTTTTGACCAAGCGGACGGCAAGATTGGCAGGCTTGGCTTGGGAGGCCGGATTAATCGCGAGAGACCGTGACGGGGCGGCTGGCGCTGACCTTTCCGTAAAGTTCCAGTGTGTCGTAAAACACCTGGATGTTGAAAGTTTCCGCCGGGCCGTTCAGTTTGAGGTCTTTTGGCACTCGCCATGAGTACCCGCAGGTGCCGTCTCAGCCAAAGGGCATGACGCCCTCAGCCACTTTCTCGCCGCCGGCGCGGGTGATGATCACGGTGGGATCCAGCGGGAGGTTCCGTGTATAACCCAGGGGTTTGCCGTCGGCATCCTTGGTCTGCTTGCGCGAAGTGTCGTCGAGTCCGCGGATCATGATGTCGAGCTTCGGGTCCACCAGCACGGCCATGACCATGAGGGTGTCGCCCGCTTTGACCCGCTCACCCGGGGCGGGGGAAGCGAACATCACGTCCGGTTTGTTGGAGAAATCCAGCACGAACGGCTGGTCCTTGCGGACGGTCATTCCGAAAACATCCGCGCGGCCGGCCCGGCTCTGCCGTTTGCCTTCCGAATGGTAGTTTTGCGAAACTTCAATTTGCAGCCGGCCGAACTGCAGCGAGAGAAGTTCCGGCAAGTAATCGCCCACCGGAATCTGGCAGCGGCCGGCCTCGACGGGCCGGCCGTCCTTGATGTCGCCGCCCACCGGCACGGCCCAATCCCGGGCGCGCAACGAGCCTGACAGGCTGAAATTGGTCAACTTCCGGGTGCCTGGTCCCAGTTCAAAGGTCCCCAACTCTCCCGCATACGGATGCACGGTCAACTCGCCGGCCTGGGTGGCGGAGAAGCGGAAGAAGCGGCCGTCCACCTTGTGAATGGCCGACAGCCGGTCCCCGCCCCACCAATCAATGGAATTGTGCTCCTGGGTCAGCACCAGGGCGGTCGAGGGAGAATCGAAGTCGGGGGTTATGGCATAATCGTTGCCGAGCTGGGCGTGGAACTTCTCCCCCCCTATCCGGATGTCGCCTTCAAAAAGGCGGGTGCGCACGAAAAACAGGTAGCAGTAGGTTTCCTGCTCGCCCCTGGTGACGAGAAGACGCGGCATGAGTTCCACCAGGTTGGGGTTGGCGTCATTGGAGGCCAGGTTGACTTTGAGAAAATCGAAGGCGATGTTTGCCTGGGTGCCGCCGAAATTGACGGCGTTAGTGTGATCGGGCGAATGTTGCTGGGGTTTGGACACGGGATCATTGCGCAGATCCAGGTCCCGGTTGCTGTCAAAATAAAGGCGGTCATAGCCTTTGCCGGTCCCGCGGCTTTCATCCACGGCAAAATAAAAGAGCCAGCCGGAGTTGGTCTGGTCCGGGCGCGCGCCAAATCGAATCGAGCCGAAGACAGGCGCCTTGGAAGCGAAGTCGGGATAATTCTTGACCTCCGCGAAGGGCTTGTCCTGGCCGCGGCAGAGTTGTCCCCGGAGGAAGTGGTCCCTGCCGGCGTCGAAAGCGGAAACTTCGCGCAGCTTGAAGGTAGTGTTGACGCCAGCCCCGCCCGCGGCGGGGATTTGGAAGGCCAATCCGGCGCTGATCAAACCGCAGGCAAGCACACCGAGGATGAGTTTTGATTTGCCCGGCGGAAACGGGCTGTCAGCACCTTGGTTCATGGCTGCAGCATGATGCGGTTCGCGGAAGATGTCAAAGCTGTTCCAGCGCACAATTCGCGGGCCGGTGAAAGATGGAGTGGTGGGAACGGCGGAAGGAAATCGTGGCGAGCGGATTCGGCAGTTGGCCCTCCCCTGCCCTGCCCTCCGGAACTGGAAGTCATTTTCCCAGGTCCCCCTGGCTGTGGCCTTTTCTACTGGGCGCTAGGGCGGGAGGGGTTGAGGTAGGCGGAGACGGGGCTTTCGTGGCCGGCGCGATCCACCGCCTTGACGCCCAGCACGATTTGGTCAATGGGCGTATCTTTTAGGGTGAATTGATGGACGTTGCCGGCCCAGATTTCCCTTTCCCAGTCTGGCGCGGTGGTGGAGCGAACGACCACCACGAAACCCGCCAGGTCAGGCCCGGCCTCCGGTTCGTCCCAGCGGAGCACGGCGTCGTAACCGGTTCCGCGGCTCAAGCCCGGGCGGTTGGGCAGCGCCAGATTGCCGGCGGCGGTGCCCGCGGCAAAGGAGGTGACGGGCGGGCCGGGCGCCAGGGCCAGGAGCGCGGCGGCGGCGGCGTTGAGGCGCACCACCCGGGTGGCGTAGCCGGGGGAGGCGTTGGTGAAGGTGTCAAGACTGTCATGTTGCTGCGCGTAATTTTCGTTGGGGCTGGTGAGACGGACGGCGGCATAGCCCTCCTGGTTGAACGGCGTTTGGTCCCCGCCGCGCCCAAAACGATCGTAGCGAAAAATCATGTCCGCCACCATGTCGGGACAATACCTGGCGGCGGCGGCGCGGACGAAGCGGGCAATCTGGCGCGAGGCTGAATCGTTGGGATCTTCCGAAAAAACCAGCACGCGGTGCTTGTCGCCGGAGCCGTTGCCGCTGAGTTCGTTGCCGATGATGTCGTTGTTCAGAACGGCCTCGATGCCCTGGCGCTCGCGCTTGAGCCGGCGGGCCAGGGCGCGGGAGCCGTAAAGCCCCTGTTCCTCGCCGGCGAAGGCGACAAAGACCAGGGTTGCGCCAAATTCGTATTGACTCATCACCCGGGCGCATTCCATGGCGCAGGCGGTGCCGCTGGCGTCGTCGCTCACGCCGGGCGCGGGCAATTCCGCGGCTTCGGCCGGGCGCAGGCCGGCGGCATCCTTGAGATTGATGGAGTCGTAATGGCCGGAAATGAGAATCCAGCGGTTGCTGGCATCCGGCGCCTTGCCCGGCAGGATGGCGAGGACGTTGCGCAATTCGGTGTCCTTGTAGATGCGGTTGGTCTTGGGGATGGTGCAGGTGTCAAAGCTGACTTGCAGGCGCGGGCTGTAGCTTTTGAACTGGTCAAAAATCCACTGCCGGGCGGCCCCGATGCCGCGGTTGGTCTGGGTGGGATCGGACACGGTGCTGCGCGTTTCAAAATCTCCCAGCCGGCGCATGATGTCCGCCACGCGCTGTTCGGAAATTTCCGAGACGATTTTTTGGATGACGGGGTCCAAATTTTGGGGAGGACGCTGGATTTGGGTCAAATTGGTCTCTTCGAGCAGGTCAGTCCCGGGCTGCAAATCGAGCCGGTTGATTTGCGCCGGCAAACCGAGCGCGGAAAGGAGCAGAAGGGAGAGGAGGAACAGAGGGGCGCGCGCCCGTGAAGACGAATTAGGCATGAGACGCCTATACCTTCCCGCCAGGGGGCTGGCAATGATTTTTCTGATACTACTGGACGGATTGAAACCCCTCACCTTAACCCTCTCCCCACTTCGTGGGGCGAGGGAATCGGCAAATCGCATCGTGGGGTACCAAGACGCGTCCTCCTGGTCTTAAGCCGGATTGCAGGAAGGAGATTAAGATTAAGATTAGGATTAAGATTAAGATTAGGATTAAGATTAAGATTAGGATTAAGATTAAGATTAGGATTAAGATTAAGATTGAGAGAGGCTACGGGCGGTCATTGGGCTTCGGGCGGCTTGGGGGGAGGCGGGACGAGGTGGATGACCAAGGGATAGCGAATTTTCATCACGTCATCCACCAGCACTTCCACGTAATAAGGCCCGGCGATGTCAAATTTCACCGCGCCGAGCATGACGACGTTGATGGCGTGGTGGGTGACCTCTTGCAGGGAGAATTTTGACTCGTGCTTGCGCAGCACTGTCAACTGGTCCGGGGCGATCAGCCGAATGGTTTCGAGGAACTGGCCGTAGCCGGCGGTCCAGCGGTTGAAGAGGCAGAGACGGGGCGCGGTCACGGGCACTTCCGGGACGCGGACGGCATGGAAGACGCCGATGAGCATGAAACTGCCGTTGATTTCCTGGCGGACTTCCTCGCAGAGGAGGGAGCATTGCAAGTCGGGCAGAATTCTGGAGGGTGTCATAGGATGAAAAGTTGGAGTGATGGAGCGATGGAGTGATGGGATGGGAAAGGGGTGGTGCGATCCTGGGGTGGCGCTAATTGTTATATCGGGCCGGCGGCCATTTCGGCGGCGCGGACGGTGTTTTGCAGGAGGAGGGCGATGGTCATGGGGCCGACGCCGCCGGGGTTGGGGGTGATTTTGCCCGCGATGGGTTGGACACCGCTGAAATCAACGTCCCCCACCAGGCGGGCGCCGCCTGGGGCGGCGGGGTCGGGCACGCGGTTGACGCCCACATCAATGACGACGGCGCCCGGTTTGACCATGGCGGCCTTGACGAATTGGGGCGAACCGATGGCGGCGATTAAAATATCGGCGCGCCGGCAATGAGCGGCGATGTCGCGGGTTTGGGAATGGCAGAGGGTGACAGTGGCCCCGGCGAATCTGGTTTTCTGCGAAAGAATGGCGGCCATCGGTTTGCCCACGATATTGCCGCGGCCCAGCACCACGGCCTCCGCGCCGGCGATGACCACCCCGGAACGAAGCAACAACTCGTGAATGCCGGCCGGGGTGCAGGGGCGAAATCCGTCCTCCGCGCCGAGCAGGAGTTTGCCCATGTTGACGGGATGAAATCCATCCACGTCCTTCTCCGGGGCGACGGCGGCAAAAGCCCTGGATGGGCGAATATGCCCGGGCAGCGGGGCCTGGAGCAGGATGCCATGAACATCCTCATCGGCATTGAGCCGGGCGAGCCAGCGGAGCAGTTCGGTTTCGGAAGTGTTTTCGGCCAGGACATGGGTGCGCGAGGAAATGCCCAGGCGGGTGCAGGCTCTTTCCTTCATCCCAACATAGACGCGCGAGGCCGGGTCTTCGCCCACGCGGACAAAAACCAGGCAGGGCTGGACGCCGCGGGCGTTGAGAGCGACGACGCGGCGGGACGTCTCCTGATGAATCTGGTCAGCGAAGGCGCGACCGTCAATGAGGTTGCCTGGCGGCATCAAGGCATGAGGTCAACGGTTTGAACCTGTAGAATCGGCGTTTTTGGCCAGTGCCGGTCCAGCCACTCCGGGCCGGTCACGGAAACGCGGGTGCCGGTGTATTTCTTGAAATTTTTGTCTTTGGCATCGGGCTGGAGATATTCGATGAGGGCCCCGGAATTGATGTCGTGCAATTCAAAATCGGCCGGGGCCTGGACGTTGAGCGCCTTGCGGACATAGCCTTCGCGGGTGGCGAGGCGCGGCTTTATGTCAATACTAGCAATTGCGGGGGCGGCGGCGGGCGCGGGCGCGGGCGCGGCTTCGGCGGGAACGGCGGCGGGCGGGGCGGCATTGGTCGGGGCGGCGGGCGGGGTGGTGGCAACCGGTTCAGGCGCGACAATGGGCGGCGCCGCTGCCGTGGCCGGAGTCGCATTGGTGGTTTCAGGAGTCGAATTGGTGGCTGGCGGCGCCACTGGCTCAGGGGTGACCGGGGCGGCGGCCACAGGGGCGTTGGTGGCGGGGACGGCGGCCATGGGCTCGTTGGTGGCGGGGGCGGCGGCTACGGGCGCGGCGGCGACCGGGGCTGGGACGGCCGGTTCAGCCGCCACCACCGCGGCAGGCGGAGGAGCGGTTGGTGGCGGCATCGTCAGATAATCGGAGGCGACCCAACCGTAGGCATTGGTGGGCGGCTCGATTTGAATCCAGCCCGGTTGGCGGCGAACTTCCTTGATGGGGGCGCCTTTTTCCAAGCGGGCCACGACATCGTGAACATCGTCCGGACCGCCGCGCACGTTGAGGCGGCGGGCGGAAACGGTCATGGAATTGGTGTCAATATAATCGGCAAAGACCCAGACGGCGGCGTTGGTGGGCAGAACGATGCGGGCCCAATTGGTCGGCTCATTGAGCTTGGGCTTGGCCAGGGCGATTTGCTCGAGGACGGTGACGGACTGGCCTTTTTGGACATGGGCGAGGATATCGCCGGCGAAGGCGGGCTGGGAGCGCACGAGGAGCGAATCCAGTTTTATGACGGTGGCGAGGGCGGGCGGGTCCACGAGGAGGTCTTTGGCGAGCGGGCCGGTGACACTGCGCGAGAGGACGGGGGGCCTGGCCTCCCGGTCGGAATCTTGCGCCCAAACAGAGGCGGCGGCCAGCCAGGCCAGCCCGCCCCACAGGCAGGAATGCGATTTCATAAGGATTGAAGTAAAGATTTAATCTCCGGTTCTGTCAACGCCCGCCATTTGCCGGCGGGCAACTCGCCCAGTTTGATTGGCCCGATGCGGACCCGTTGCAATCGCTGCACGGTGAGGTTTTCCGCCTCGAAAAGGCGCCGCACCTCGCGCTTTTTTCCCTCGGCCAATTCCAGTTCCACCGTGCTGCTGGTATTATTGGCGGAGAGGAGCCGGGCGCGCCCGGCCTGCAATTTTTCCCCGCCGCTGACCAGGCCTTGCGTGAACTTGTGCAACGTTTCCGCTTTGACCCGGCCTTGGATTGTGGCCACATAGGTTTTGGTCATGCGATAGCGGGGATGAGTTAATTTCAAGCAAAAATCGCCGTCATTGGTCAAAAAAATCAGCCCTTCGCTCTGATAATCCAGCCGGCCGACGGAAAACAAGTCGCTCCATTCCTTGGGGAGCAAATCGCCGATGCGTTTGCGGTCCTCATCGGGCGCGCGCGAGCAAATATAGCCGGGCGGTTTGTGCAGGGCAATGTAGCGTCTGGCTTTGCGCCCCAGCACCCGGCCATCCACCGCCACCTCATCCCGGCCCGGCTGGACCTTGACGCCCATTTCCCGGACGACCGTGCCGTTGACGGCGACCCGGCCGGCGGCGATGATCCTTTCACTGGCCCGCCGTGAGGCGATGCCCGCCTGGGCCAAAATTTTTTGCAAACGAACCACAACTGAAATGACAGAGGGCCACGGCCGCCGAGGCTATGGCGGACGCGGCGGAGAGCCAATGGCGGATTGAAAAACAGGGTTGCGGGGCCTGCGAATCCACGGTCTGCAATCCGCAACCCGGCACGGGCAATCCGCCACGGGATCACCCTTCCGCTTTAGTTTTGCGCAGGCCGGTGACGCGATCTCCGGTCTTCCACTGGCCGCGTTTTTTGAGAATCTCGACGCGTTCAAACCGTTTCAAGACATTGCGCCTGGCCCCCAAGTTGGTGGCGGCGCGCAGACTTCGATGCTGTGACATAAATTTAAAAGTGCTTTTTCCGTCCGGTGCGGGATCGGTTTGTTCTAATACCATGTGCGCCGTTAAAAGCAAATCGTTTTATTTTTTGCTTTTTCCCGCCCCCGCCCCAATTTTGGGAGGGTCTGCCGGCTGGCACGCTCGTGGGGATGGACGGGGTTGAGGCGGGTGGCGAGGCGCGGCCCGCGGCACCCTCACCCCGGCAGTTTGGCGGTTCCCTGATTGCCGGCGGGAATGGTTTGGCATTGTGCAGGCCAACAACCTATGATCCAGGCATCGCCACTCAAATGCAAATTAAACAGAAGGCCGTTTTATGAGGCTGAAGCAAAAGGCCGGCGGCCGGAGAATCTTGGCCTCGCGCCCCGGCGGTTTTCTTCCGGCCGCGGCGGCGCGGGCGGACCGTGACACGGTGGAAACCTTGACCATCGCCTGATGACTGCGCCCGCTTCATGGTGGACCACTCCTGTTTTGTTTGCGACCGGTTTGGTGGCCGGTTTTGTGGACTCGGTTGCGGGCGGCGGCGGACTGATTACGTGGCCGGTTCTCCTGGGAGTGGGCGTTCCGGTGGAAGCATCGCTGGCCACCAACAAGCTGCAGGCGGTCTTCGGCTCGGCCAGCGCCACGTGGAATTATGCCCGGCTGGGAACGGTCTCGCTGCGCCAATGCAAAACCGGGATTTTTTGCACCGTTCTGGGAGCGGCCGCCGGCACGCTCCTGGTGCAGCATCTGGACCGGGAGTTTCTGCGGCGGGCGTTGCCGGCGCTTTTGCTGGTCATTGCGCTTGGGGTGTTGTTCAAGCCGCAACTGGGCGAGAAGGACATCCATCCGCGCATGGGCTGGCCCTGGTTTTACGCGCTGGCAGGATTGGTGTTTGGATTCTACGACGGTTTTTTCGGGCCTGGGGTGGGGGCGTTTTGGACGATGGCCTTCATGCTGGGCCTGGGGTTCAACCTGACCAAGGCGACCGGCTACACCAAAGTGATGAACTTCGCGAGCAACGCGACCTCGCTTCTTTTATTTCTATGGGCGGGCCAGGTGGTATGGCGGGCCGGTTTGATTATGGGCGCGGGCGAGTTGATCGGGGCGAAGATCGGTTCCGGGATGGTGGTGAGCCGGGGCACCAAATTCATCCGTCCCATATTCCTGACGATGGTCATCGCGCTGGCCCTGAAACTTTCCTACGATGCCTGGCGCAAATGAATGCGCTTCAAGGACCGCCGGCAGACGTGAAAACCATGGCGCCAGGACGGCGGCAAGAAATCACTTGCGCGGTGGGCGATTGCTCGTTACTTTGCGCCGCTTCTGTGCGGCTGGCAGAGCCGACCCGAAGACTTTCGGGTTCGTCATGGTTCGAGTCGTGGAAGGCGAGATTTGAATGTGATCTTGTGAGACATGGCCTGGGTTTATATATTGAGGGGCGCAAATGGCCGGCACTATATCGGCGCGACTGAGGATTTGGAGCGCCGTTTGTCCGAGCATCGGCGTGGCGGAACGCACACGACGGCAAGATTGGACGGAGCGCTGGATTTGGTCGCCAGCAGGGAATTGGGTTCGATGTCGGAAGCTCGCGCGCTGGAGCAGAGTCTGAAGAAAAAGAAGAATCCGCGATTGGCTTTGTTTTTCCTGACGCAGGGAGAGCGGCGGCCATTGGCGTGAGATTTGGGATGGGCTGGTAGCTCAGTTGGTAGAGCAGTGCCCTTTTAAGGCATTGGTCCAGGGTTCGAGTCCCTGCCAGCCCACCACTCTCAAAACGCGATTTTATCGGTGTTGTTGGCTGAGCAGCCCCGAATGCTTTCGGGGTTGGTCCAGGGTTCGAGTCCCTGCCAGCCC
>JBEKVM010000055.1:0-32821 GCA_049513975.1 Verrucomicrobiota bacterium
TTGTTCGATCAGGGATTGAGGGGTAATGGGTGTATTCATGGCAGAAGTATATATGTACATCTATAACTGGCAAGAAAAAAAGGAGGAAAATCAAGCACTCGAAGATTTTTGTCATGCGCCCACCGGAAGGCCGGGCTTCAGACAACAGGCCGTCGGTGGAATCTAATGAAACGCTCCGTCCTGGGGGCTGGACTCCTGGCAGCGCTGTGCGCCCTGCCCGCGTCGAGCGCGCTGGCGCAATTTACGAACTTCCAAGAGTCGCCATGGCAAGGGGGCGTAAACCACTTCTATGGCAACGCCCTGATCACCTCCGCAGGAACTTTCAACAATTCCGGGGCGCTGACCTATAACACCTCCACATTGCCTGGGGACACAGGCCCTCTATTTGGCTGGGATTTGACACCCGGGGTCACCCGGTCGGGGGATTACTACTACGGAGCAGGCGTGTTGGTTGACGTCAGCGGTGGGACGAACATCGTCAATAACAATTCAGGCGGAGCCATGCAAGGCGTTGTCACGGGCTCCGGCCAGGCGTTCGGAGTCGGACTTTATGCGGAAGAGAATACTGTCACCATCAACAATTCGGGCACGATGGACGGGGAAGTGCAGAACAACGATGGCACGGCGGCCGGGGTGTATGCGACCGGCAACGTCACAATGACCAACAATGTCGGGGCGACCTTGAGCGCAACGGCGCCCTATTACGCGGGAGGCATTTACACGTCTGGCGGCGGCGCGCAGTATATCGTCAACAACGGGACGATCGTAGCGACCGCAACCGGCGCCACGCAAGGAACCAACGCCAACCAGGCTTACGCCGCCGGCATTGATGTGTTCACCTACGATCCCAGCGACAGGTCTCCCATCTACGTCGTGAACAACGGCTCGATCACGGTCAGTTGCACCGGCGGCGCGACCAACATCGCCCACTGCGGGGCCATGTGGGATGACCAAAACAACATAACTTGGATCAACAACGGCACCATGACCGCCACCATGACGGGTTCCAGCGGGGATGCTTCCGGGATTTATTTCGGCGCGAATAACGCCGACGTGACCTTCATCAACACGGGGACGATTAACAACAGCGGTGGCCCGGGTGGCGAGGGCGTGTGGATGGAAAATGATGGCACCAGCGGCGACATGCATTTTTACAATTCGGGCACGATCGCCTCCGGCGAGCCATTCGCCTTGGCGATAGCCAACTACTCCGGCGGCCCCTTTGGCAACGCCTATGTTACAAACACTGGCACGATTAGCGGAGGGTGGTTCGGTTTGGGCTGGCCCGGCCCCATCACTCTCGTTGATTCCGGAGACATCCTCACCGGACTGGCGTGGCTGGGGGGTGCCGGTAACGTCAACGTATATATCAGTGGCTTGCCGACCATCGAACCCACGCTGGGGGCCGGGAGTGGCAGCAACACCCTGGTTTTCAGCCTGACTGGCACGCTTCAACAGGTCAACGGTAATCCGGCCAGCGGCACCAATCTTTCTGCTTTCAGCCTGGTCCCATCCGGAAGCATTGTGGTCTCCGGGAAAACCTTTAGTTGGAATAACTTTAGCAACGTGTTCGGCACCATCACCGTACCGGTGCCGCTGCTGGCCGGCCCGACAGGTTTGACCGCGAAGGCGACCTCCAGCAGTCAAGCCCAACTGGCATGGAACACTCTCACCAACGCGACCAGTTACAACGTCAAACGCTCACTCACCAGCGGCGGTCCCTACACAACCATTGCCAGCGGTGCTGCTCCCACGAACTACACCGACAACGCCGCATTCATTAGTGTGGAATATTATTATGTCGTCAGCGCCATCGTCGGCGGCAGCGAAACTACAAACAGCGCCGAAGTCGCGCTGCGCCATCCCAAGCTCACCGGCACAATCATCGGCACGCCGGGTTCGTGGAATAATTCAGGCAACACCATCACCAACGTTTTCGACAACAACTTGAACACGTTCTTCGATGCACCTATCGCAAATGGCGCCTGGGTGGGCTTGGACTTTGGAGTCGGCGTGAGCAACGTCATCACAAAGATCAACTATTGTCCGCGCGCGGGTTTTGAAGGGCGCATGGTCAACGGCATTTTCCAGGGCGCGAACCAGGCCAACTTCAGCGACGCAGTCACGCTGTTCACCGTGACGACGCAGCCTGCCACGGGCGTGTTCACGCCGGCGACTATCACCAACACGTCGGGGTTTCGGTATGTCCGTTGCCTTTCGCCCAACGGCGGCTATGGCAACGTGGCCGAGTTGCAGTTTTATGGCAATTTGGCGGGCACACCGGTGCCGCGGCCACCGGCGCCAGGTCTTGCTGTGACGGCGGTTTCCAGCAACCAGATCAACCTCGCTTGGAACATTGTCACCAACGCAGCCAGCTACAACATCAAACGCTCGACGACGAACGGCGGACCTTACGTGACCATCGCCACGGGCTGGACCATGACCAACTATGCCGACGTCAGCCTGGCTGGCACCACCACTTACTTCTATGTGGTCAGCGGAGTGAACGCTGGAGGTGAAGGCACCAACAGCATCCAGGCCAGCGCGACGACGCTGCTGGCGGCAGGTCTGACGGCCACGGCGGTCTCGGCCAACCAGATTAGCCTCACCTGGAATGCTATCACCAACGCGGCAAGTTACAATGTCAAGCGTTCCGCCGTCAGCGGCGGTCCCTACTCGACTGTCGCCACGGGAGTCACCGCCACCGACTACACCGACACCATGCCCACCGGCATGAAGTATTACTACGTGATAAGTGCCATTTGCGGCGGCGTGGAAACTCCCAACAGCCCGGAAGCGACAGTTACTCTGCCTTATCCGTGGGTGACACAGGACATCGGCTCGGTCGGGTTCACGGGCAATGTGGCTTACAGCAGCGGCGTGTTCACGGTGACGGGGTCGGGGGATGACATCTGGAATGCAGCCGATGCCTTTCGATTTGTCTATGTGGTCGCGACCGGAAACTGTACCATCATTGCCCGCGTCACCGCGGTGCAAGACATTGATCCCTGGTCAAAAGCCGGTGTCATGATCCGCGAGAGCCTGGCCACCAATGCGGCAAACGCCTTCATCGCCGTGACTCCGGGCAACGGCGTGACCTGGCAAACCCGTTCGACCACCGGCGGCGCTACCGGCAACTCCGCCACCGCCGGCCTGGGCGCGCCTTACTGGGTCAAACTTGTGAGGAGTGGAAACACATTTACAGGATACCGTTCCCCGGGTGGCGTGACTTGGACGCAGCTCGGAACAACGACGTTTACCATCGCCTCCACCGCCTACATTGGTTTGGCGCTCACCAGTCATAACAATTCATCCTTGTGCATGGCCGCATTCGACAATGTGACGGCGCCAAACTGGCCGGCCCTGCCGGGCGCGCCTGGCAGCTTGACCGCCACAGCTATGGATTCGCAGGCGGCTTTGAGCTGGGCGGCCTCAGGCGGCGCCATCAGTTACAACGTGAAGCGCGCGACCGTCAGTGGCGGGCCTTATGCCACGGTCACTAACGTAACCACGACCAATTACACCGACATCGGTTTGGCCAATAGCATGACCTATTACTACGTTGTCTCGGCGTTAAACACTGCCGGCGAGAGCGCCAACTCGGCCCCGGCCAGTGCGACGACACCGGCGCTTCCGCCGCCGCATGTCGTCCAGGCTTCGATTGCCGGTGGCAATGTGGTGTTCAGCGGCACAAACGGTTTGCCGGGCGGCACATACGAGGTTCTGTCCTGCACCAACTTGGCGATGCCACTCACCAACTGGACACAAGTCGGCGCCGGCCACTTTGACGGCAATGGCAACTTCAGCGTTTCCAATGCCATCAACGCCAACGAGCCGCAGCGGTTCTATCTGCTGCGCCAGCCGTAAGCCAATATTGGGAAAACGATTTCAGCGAAGCGCCGCTTCGGTGTCCTATTCGAACTCGGGCACCGGGATTCCTTAGGTAGATGGGGTGGCGGTGGGAACGAACCCCGGCCTGACTCTCAACCCGCCGAGTTTGGGCAGCACCGTGAACAATTACATTGGCAAGTCGCAATATGCCGATCCTTACCCGGACGGCTCGCTCAGGGATTTCCGCATCTACAGCGTGGGTCTCTCGGCCGCCGAAATCGCCGCGACGGCCGCGTTGGGGCCGGACCAACTGTTGATCACCAACCGTCCGCCGATCGAAATGACGGTGACGGGCACAGGCCTGACATTGTCCTGGCCGCTCGCGTGCGCCGGGTTTACGGTGCAGTCATCCACAAATCTGCGTCGGGGAATTGGGTCACAATTTCTTCACCTGCACCGCTAATGATCGGCACTAACTATCAACTAACACTGCAAGCAACCAACACGGAGCAGTTTTCCCGGCTGTCCAAGGAATTGTAAAGGCGAGAATACTGGTGAATAGGACCTCTGCCATATATGACATACGTCGTATAGCCGTATCGGTTGCAGCCGTTATTCTCGTGCAATGCACTTCGATTCCATCGGGACAGACGCCTCTCAAATGAACGTGAGCAGCGCTCCGTTGGCATTGTGCGACGCAAGCACATTTGAGCATCACGGAAACCGCGGTCCTTCCCGCTGACTTGACTCGCATTGCTCCATGAAACCGATCTTGACGCTCAACTTGACGGTCGCCGTCGCAGGACTGCTCGTGGGAACGCTGACTGCATCCGCCGCCGAGCCAACCTTCCAGTCGTGGGCGAAAACGCCGCCGATGGGCTGGAACTCGTGGGACTGTTACAGCGCCGGCGTCCGGGAATCGAACGTGATTGCCAACGCCGATTATATGGCGCAGTTTCTCAAACCGCACGGGTGGGACATCATCACGCTGGACATCCAGTGGTACGAGCCGCTCGCGCAGACGACCGCGTATCGCCGTGGTGCCGTGCTGGAACTGGATGCGACGGCGACTCAGCCCGGTGGCGTTTCGGTTTCCTTGGCTGACATCGGCTTTTCCGGACCTGTTAAGGTCGGCGATCTGTGGAACCACAAAGACCTCGGCGCCTTTACGGACGTGTTCGCTCCGGAAATCAACTCCCACGGCGCGGGTTTTTACCGCGTCCAGCCGCAGAATTAGGAGGAGACCATGACATTACGCACCTTCGCCATTGCACTTGTTGTAATCACCGCCGGCTTGGCCGCCAATGTGCAAATCGATATGGCCGCCGACGGCTCCAATGCCGCCTCCTCGAATGTGCCGGGTGCGCAATATCCTCGAGTAGATTCCGAGCGGCGCGCCTCGTTTCGCATCATGGCACCTGGTGCGAAAAATGTTTCTGTCAGCCTTCCGGGCGCCCATGGCGCGAAAGGAGACGACGGCGTTTGGACCATCACCACAAGTCCGCTCGCGCCTGGATTTCACTATTACACGCTCACGATCGACGGGGCCACGGCCTCGGACCCGGCGAGCGACAGTTATTTTGGAACCGGCAAGATGAGTGGCGCCATCGAGGTGCCGTCTCCTGGTGAAGATTTCTATTCGCCAAAAGATGTTCCGCACGGGGACATCCGTGCGCGGTATTATTTCTCCAAATCGACCGGTCTCACGCGGCGTTGTTTCGTTTATACTCCCCCGGATTACGACACGAATCTGACTGAACGCTATCCAGTGCTTTACCTGCAGCATGGCATGGGAGAGGATGCCCGCGGTTGGGCGACGCAAGGGCGGACTGGAATCATCCTCGATAACCTGCTCGCCGAGGGCAAAGCGAAGCCGATGTTGATTGTGATGGACGACGGCGGCATCGCTGCGGGCGTCCAACGTAGTCGAGGCGGATCCGGAGCCCGCGGCGGTCCCCCGGGAGGTTGGGGCGGCGATTTCACCAAAGCGCTCATTGAGGATATCATTCCCATGATTGACGCGACCTATCGCACGATGCCGGACCGCCAGCACCGGGCGATGGCCGGGCTTTCACTCGGCGGGACGCAAACCTGGCAGATCACCCAATCACACCTTGACACATTCGCCTACATAGGGTCGTTCAGCGCGCCGTTTGGTTTTCCGGAAGTCCCTGGCGGGTTTAATGGGTTGCTGGACGACCCCGCAGCGTTTGCCAAGCGAGTCAATGTGCTCTTCATCAGCGTGGGAACTGCCGAAGGAGGACCGACCAGCGGCAGCGGCAGGTTCCATCAAGCGCTGGAACAAGCGGGCATCAAGCACGTCTATTACGAATCGCCGGGTACGGCGCACGAATGGCAAACTTGGCGCCGGAGCCTGCACGAATTTGCGCCGTTGCTCTTTCAGAATGCGGAAGGCAGCAACCGTTAAACAAGGAGTAAGACCGATGAGAACCAAATCGATCATTGCGCTAACCCTGATGGCGGGCAACCTTGTCGCGCTTGCCCAAACCAATCTGCCGGCAGCCACCAATCAACTCGGTAGCGACGCCGAACCGGCCAGCTCAAATGTCCCGGGGCAACAGTATCCAAAAATTGATTCCGAGCACCACGCGGAGTTTCGGCTGCGCTCGTCGAATGCTGAAAGAGTGCAGGTGGACATCGGAGGACACCAGTATAACATGACCAAGGACGAGCAGGGCGTATGGTCGGTCACCACGCCGCCTTTGGTTGTTGGCTTCCATTATTACAGCCTGATTGTCGATGGCGTCGCCGTGGCCGACCCCGCCAGTGAGAGCTTCTTCGGCGTGAGCAAGATGATGAGCGGCATCGAAGTGCCTTCTCCGGGAGAGGCTTTCTACGACGCCCAGAACGTGCCGCACGGCGAAGTGCGCGAGCATTGGTATTATTCCAAAACGAACAGCCTGTGGCGCCGATGCTTCGTCTATACCCCGCCGGATTATGCCGGTGACCCGACGGCCCGTTATCCTGTGCTCTATCTCCAACACGGCGCCGGTGAAGATGAACGCGGCTGGTCCACTCAGGGCCGGGTGAATTTCATCCTCGATAACCTCATCGCCAAAGGAAAAGCCAAACCGATGATTGTCGTCATGGACAACGGCGGGGGCAGCGCCGCCTTCGCGGGCGGCGGCCGCGGCGGGCGTGGACGCGGCGCGGCGGGAGTCATGGGGGCGCCCGCGGGAACGAACGCACCAAACGGCCCTGCCGGGACAAATGACGTTCCGCCGGGCGGGCCAGGCCGGGGCCGCGGTGGCTTCGCGTTCAATTTTCAACCGTTCGAGAATGTCCTCCTCCGCGAAATCATTCCGATGATTGATTCGACTTACCGCACAATTCCCGACCGCGAGCACCGCGGCATGGCTGGTCTTTCGATGGGAGGCATGCAAACGCGAATGATTGTGCTGGCGCATCTGGATACATTTTCGCACATCGGCATTTTCAGCGGCGGCAATCTGGGTGATGCGACGGCGACGAACAGCCCTCTGGCCAACCCGGCGGAATTCAACCGCCTTGTCAAGGTGGCCTTCGTGAGCTATGGCAGGGTTGAAGCCGGCGCCAACAATCTGAAGGGCTACCACGATGCGCTTGTCGCGGCGGGCGTTACGAACATGAGCTATTACATCTCGCCGGACACGGCGCACGAATGGCAAACCTGGCGGCGGAGTTTCTATCAATTCGCGCCGTTGCTGTTCCGAAATTCTTGAGGGAGTTGCCTGCCGTTCATCGGACTTATTAGTTACAAGAAGTAGATTGTATGATTGAAAAAATGAATATTCATTTCCCGCAGGTGGCGTCCGGCCAATCAGATGCGCCAGCCAGCCGCCACAATTCTGGCCTGCCATCGGCGAAATCTGCTCGAAGCCAGCGATCAGGCGGTTGGAACCTGTCAACACTCGTTGCGGCCATTTCCCTGATGACTTTGGGAAATCTGGCGCTTTTAGCATTGGACGCCTCGGCGGGCGAGGAAAGCTGCGCCACTTGTGGCCAGCAGGTGAGCCTCAGCGGAGACTTTGCGCCTCGCAAGGACAATGCGTCAGTCACCATCGAAGGCGCCGCCGGCAATGCGGCGGCATTTCGTGAAGAAATCAACGGAAAAAGTTTCACCGTCAGCATAGCGCACTTGCCTGCGGGCAAATACACCATCGTCATCGGCGAAGTGGAAACACGGGTGAGCGCGCCGGAGGAAAGATTGTTCGATGTGACTTCCGGCGACCTCGCGCTGGCCGCGAATTTCGACATTGTCGCCACCGCTGGCAGCGCGCGAAAAGTGTGTTACATCACCGGCGTCGTCGAGCATTATGATGACTCGATCAAGGGACCGCTTGCGGTTTCTTTTGAGGCGCGCAAGAACTCCGCAAAGTTCAATACGTTCGAGGTGAAAAGTGCTTCGGGCGCATCGGTCGCCGCTTTCGATGCTTCAGAGATGGTGGAACCTTTTACAGCCGCTGCCATGCGCATCCCGGAAATCAAGGAGCCGGCAATTTGGAAGGATCCGTCGCAGCCGTTGCAGGCGCGCGAAAAGGACCTGATCCGCCGGATGTCGCTGGCCGAAAAAGTCGCGCAGTTGCAAAACGGCGCGCCGGGCATTCCGAGAATTGAGCTTCCGGCATACAATTACTGGAACGAAGCACTGCATGGCGTCGCGAACAACGGCGTCGCCACCGTGTTCCCGGAGCCGGTCGGCCTGGCTTCCACTTTTAATCCAGAATTGCTGCATCAGGCAGGACACGTCGTTGGCCTTGAAGGCCGGGCCAAGTTCAACGATTACGTCTCCAAACATCATGGCGACGCCGCATGGTGGAATGGTATGACGTTCTGGACGCCGAACATCAACATTTTCCGCGACCCGCGCTGGGGCCGCGGCCAGGAAACCTACGGAGAAGATCCGTATCTCACAGGCGCCATCGGCGTGGAGTTCGTCAAAGGAATCCAAGGCGACGACCCCAATTATATGCTTTCGATGGCTTGCGCCAAACATTACGCGGTCCACAGCGGGCCGGAAGCGGATCGCCATCGTTTCGATGCCCAGCCGTCGGAACGCGATTTGTATGAAACGTATCTGCCGCAATTTGAGCGGGTGGTGCGCGAGGGAAAAGTCGCCGGCGTGATGAGCGCCTATAACGCGCTCAATGGCGTTCCTTGCAGCGCCAGTTCCTTCCTGCTCGACGATCTGCTGCGCAAACAATGGGGGTTTGAGGGTTATGTGGTTTCAGATTGCGACGCGATCCGCGACGTTTGGGGCCGCCAGCAGCATCATTATGTGAAGACGCCCGAGGAGGCCGCCGCCGCCGCGGTCAAGGCCGGCTGCGATCTCTGTTGCGGCGGAGATTACAACGCTTTGGTGCGGGCGGTCCAACAAGGACTGGTCACGGAAAAGGAAATTGACCAGGCGTTGTCTTACACCTTGTGGACCCGCTTCCGGCTCGGGATTTTTGATCCGCCCGAAAAATGCCAGTATTCCAAAATCGGCATTGACCAGAACGACGCCCCCGAACATCGGGAGCTTGCCTTGGAGATCGCGCGGCAATCTTTGGTGCTGCTAAAGAACGACGGCATCCTCCCGCTCGACCGTTCCAAGCTCAAACGGATTGCTGTCATTGGGCCTAATGGCAACTCGACGTCCATGTTGCATGGCAATTACCACGGTTCAGCTTCGCGTCCGGTCTCCATTCTGAACGGCATCAAGCAATTGTGCGGGACGAACATTGAAGTCACTTTTGCGCAGGGCAGTCCGATCACCACCAAGCCCGGGACGGCTGCCTGGAGCACCCAGGATAACACCACGACCCGTCCCTTGCCGGAACTCACCGCCGAAGCTATCAGTCATGCGACGAATGCGGACTTGATCGTTTATGTCGGCGGCATCACTCCGGCGCAGGAAGGCGAAGGGTTCGATCGTGATTCGATTGAACTGCCCGCGGTGCAGGAGAAACTCGTGCAGGCGCTCCATGCCACCGGCAAGCCGATGGTCATGGTCAATTGCAGCGGTTCCGCCATCGCCCTGCCGTGGGAAGCCGAGAATCTGCCCGCGATTCTTCAGACCTGGTATCCGGGCGAGGAAGGCGGCCGCGCCGTCGCTGAGGTTCTCTTCGGCGAGGTCAACCCCTCCGGCCACCTCTCGATCACATTCTATCGGGCCACCGCGGACCTGCCGGGTTTCACAGATTACTCGATGACCAATCGCACCTACCGCTACTTCAACGGCAAGCCCCTATTCGCGTTCGGCCACGGCTTGAGCTACACGAAGTTCGATTTCAAGAGCGGCAAGCTGGAGTCGAAAAAAATCCCGGCCGGCGGCACGGCGAAAGTGACGTTCGCGGTGAAGAACTCCGGCAAGCTCGACGGCGACGAGGTGGCCCAGGTTTACTTCCGCCACGTCCACTCCGCCGTTCCCCAACCGAAACTCGCGCTGTGCGGTTTTGCCCGGGTGCATTTGAAGCGCGGCGAAACAAGCCGCGTCACGGTTGAAGTCCCCGCCACCCGCCTGCGATACTGGGACACGCAGAACAAGCAATACGTGGTTGAGCCGGGTAACTATGAAATTCTCATCGGTGCGGCCTCAGACGACATCCGGATGAAATTACCCATCACAATCACCGCCCGGTGAGACCAGAAAACAACAACAACAACAACAAAATACTATGCTAAACATCATTATTCGAACTATCCCTGTCTGTGCAACAGCCTGCATTTTGACTTTCATGGCCGGCTGTCAGACCAAAAATCAGGGTTCCGCGCAGCCCACAGTGCAAACCGCGCCGGCTGCGACAACACCGCCCGCAGCACCATCAGTTGCAACCGCTCCGAAATCAGCGCCGTCTGTTGTTCGCATTAAAGCCGGCCAGTCAACGCCGTTTACCGATTCCAGCGGCAACGTCTGGAAGGCCGAAGAGGGATTTGAAGGCGGCCAAACGGTTGATCGCGACCCTGGCACGACCATTGCGAACACAAAGGACCCCGGACTTTTCCTCTGCGAACACTATTCGATGGATTCCTTCTCCATCCCTGTTCCGAACGGCAAATATACGGCCAAACTCTACTTCGCTGAGACCTTCGAAGGCATCACCGGGGCCGGCCAGCGCGTATTTTCCTACAATGTGCAGGGCGGGCAGCACGAGGTAAAGGATTTTGATGTTTTCGTGAAGGCCGGCGGTTCCAACCGCGCCTACATTGATACGGTGCCGGTGGAAGTGAAGAATGGGAAGTTCACCATTACGTTCACCAGCAACATCGAGAATCCGGAAATCAACGCGATTGAGCTTATTCCGCAGATGTAATCTGCCGCCAACAGATCTTGCGCCCATGTTGAAAAGGGCAATCCCAAGCCTGTTATTGGCCGCCGCGACCGTGCCCGGTTTTCCGGGCAAGCTCGCGGCAGCTTCGCCCAGCCCGGAGCCGTCATATTGGACGTGGGCGCCAACGCCGCCAATGGGCTGGAACAGCTATGATGCGTGGGGCTCGAGCGTCAAGGAGGAGGAGACGCTGGCAAACGCGCGCTACATGCAGGAGCATCTCCTTGCTCATGGCTGGAAGTACATTGTCATTGACGCGCGCTGGTATGACTCGGTCTCGCCGGATGACGACCGGGACTTCACCAGGGAACGCACCGGGGCGCGGCTCTTTGCGGATGAGTTTGGCCGCTTGCTTCCGGCGACGAACCGGTTTCCGTCCGCCGTCGGCGGCAAAGGCTTCAAGCCGCTCGCCGATCAGATTCACGCGATGGGATTGAAGTTCGGCGTTCACATGATGCGCGGCATACCGCGGCAGTCGGTCAATGCGAAGACGCCCATCGCAGGCGGCGGCTTCACCGCGGCGGATGCCGGCAACACCCACAGCACTTGCGGTTGGTGTCCCGATATGTATGGCGTGAGCAACAACGAGGCCGGGCAGGCGTGGTATGACTCGTGCGCCAGGTTGTGGGCCGCGTGGGGACTTGATTTTGTGAAGGTGGACGACCTTTCAAATCCATATAGCGCGAATGAAATCGAAATGCTCCGCAAGGCCTTTGACAAATGCGGGCATCCCATCGTTTTCAGCACATCGGCCGGGCCAACGGCGACTTCACACGCCGGTCACATCAGCACTCAGGCAAACATGTGGCGCATCTCCGGGGACTTTTGGGATCGTTGGGCGGACCTTGATCGCGCCTTCGATTTGCTCGGCAGATGGCAGCAAGTGGGTGGCCCTGGTCACTGGCCCGACGCGGATATGATTCCGTTCGGGCACATTGGCATCCGATGCACCATTGCCGGCAGGGAGCGCCAGACGCGCTTTTCAACAAACGAACAGGTCATGCTGATGTCGCTCTGGGCGCTCGCGCCTTCCCCGCTCATGCTCGGCAATAATCTGCCCGACACCGATGAATGGACGTTGTCGTTGCTGACCAATGACGAAGTCCTCGCCGTAAATCAGGACGCGCTCGGAAGTCCGGCGCGGCGCGCAGTCCAGACCAACCGCACGGAAATCTGGGTCAAAGGACTGAAAGACGGCGGCAAGGCGATTGGTTTGTTCAACCGCGCGCCGGCGGCGGCGGAGATCGAGTTGAATTGGACTGAGGCGGGGCTGGCTGGCAAACAGACATTGCGGGATCTCTGGGCGCACAAAGACCTCGGCGCATTCGAGACGAAATACTCCTCGCAGGTTCCCGCGCATGGGGCGGTTCTTCTGCGCACCGTCCAAGATGCGCGGAATTGAGCACGCGATGGTGTGGGTCAACGGCTGGCTTGTGAAACGGCGCGAGGGCGGTTACTATCGGTTCCGCGAGGACATCACGGACGCGGGGCATTTCGGTGGCGAGGCGTCAACAAGTAGTTGAGGAAACTGAAAAATGAAAGGGTCCTTTATGAGAAAACGTCTTTCCTTCACTTTGATCATTGGAGTTGTGGCCATGTCTCTGGCTTCCGCGGGGGCCGCGGTTACCGCGTCGAAGAAATTGCCCGATGGAGAGCAATTCACCGTTGGTGGTGGCACGCTCCGTGTTCAGTTCTGGTCTCCGGAAATCGTCCGAGTCACCTGCTCCGCTGGCGCCGAACTGCCGGCGCTTCAGAGCCTCTCCGTCGTCACCAGCCAGGCATCCGTGCGCTGGACGCGGCGGGAAAACGACCAGGCTTTCACCTTGGTAGCACCACGCATGAAGGTGAGAATTGACAAGCAGACCGGCGCCGTGTGTTTTCTCGACCCTGCCGGCCAACTCTTGCTTCGGGAAGCGGCCCAGGGCCGAAAAATCGAGCCGGCCACCCAAGCCGGCGTCACCGGCACTTCTTGCGCTCAATCCTTCGAGCTGGCGTCAGATGAAGGCATCTACGGATTGGGCCAGCATCAGCGGGGCGCGTGGAACTATGCCTCCGGCAGCGGCAACATCAGGCTCGCCCAAGCCAACACAGACGTGGGTGTCCCGGTGATCACATCGAGCAAAGGATACGTGCTCCTCTGGGACAATCCTGCCGTGACCACCATTTCCGCCAGCGCCGCGGGTGAGTCAGGCGCCGGCCAGAAAGTCCTGCGCTGGTCGTCGGAAGTGGGCAAGGCCATTGACTACTACTTCTGCTATGGCGACGGGACCATTGACACGGCCATGAAAGCCTACCGCCACCTCACCGGCGACGCTCCCCTGATGCCCAAGTGGATGTTGGGCTTCTGGCAGTGCAAGGAGCGCTACGCCTCCCAGGAGGAATTGCTCGGTGTGGCCAGGAAGTTGCGTGAACTCAAAGTCCCCGTCGATGGGATTATTCAGGACTGGCAATACTGGCCGCCCGGCACCAACACCTGGGGTTCCCACCAGTTCGACCCGGCACGCTACCCGGACCCGGCGGGCATGTTCAAGGAATTGCACAGGATGAACTACCATACGCTCATCTCCGTCTGGGCGAAATTCGACCTCGGCAGCGACAACAGCAAGGAACTCAATGCCGCCGGGGGCATGTTCCCGCAGGTCACGCGCTACGTCTTTCCACCCGGCCAGGGGCAATGGTACGACCCCTTCAGCGCCAAGGGCCGGGAGATCTACTGGAGGCAGATGCGCGACCAACTCTTCGCCAAGGGCGTTGACGGCTGGTGGCTGGACGCGCCCGAGCCGGAAATCAACGGCATGGGCTTCCGCGCTTACACCACCCCCATGGGGCCGGGCTGCGAGGTTTACAACGCCTATCCCCTGATGCACTCGACCGGCATCTACCAGGGGCAGCGAGCCGCAACCGACAACAAACGTGTCGTCATCCTCACTCGTTCGGCCTACGCCGGCCAGCAGCGCAACAGCGCCATCACCTGGTCGGGCGACATCCAGGGGACCTGGCAGGTTCTCCGCAACCAAATCCCCGCCGGACTGAACTTCTCCCTCTCCGGCATACCGTATTGGAACACCGATACCGGCGGCTTCTTCAACAACCGCGACACCGGCAACGGCAATCCCAATAACCCGCAATTTCAGGAGTTCTTCGCCCGCTGGTTCCAGTTCAGCTCCTTCTGCCCCATGTTCCGCGTTCACAGTTCCTCCGGTCTCAACCCGGGCCGGGAATTCTATCGCTTCGACGAGAAGACTCAAGGGATCCTCAGGACCTATCTGGACTTGCGCTATCGTCTCCTGCCGTACCTCTACTCGGTGGCTTGGCAAGTGACGACCAACGGCGGCACCTTCATGCGGCCGTTGGTCATGGATTTTTCAAAGGACCCGCGAGTGTTGGGCATCGGCGACCAGTATCTTTTTGGCCCGTCAATCATGGTGACTCCCGTCACCACCGGCGGAGCCCTGACGCGCTCGGTCTATCTGCCGGCCAGCGGCGCCCCGTGGTACAACTTTTGGACTGCTGGGACTTCCCCCGCCGGCCAGCGCGTCGAGGCCGCGGCTCCCGTACAAACCCTGCCGCTGTTCATCCGACCCGGCTCGATCATTCCCTTGGGGCCGTTCGTTCAGTATTCCAGCGAGAAACCCGCCGATCCCATTGAACTGCGCATTTATCGCGGCGCGGACAGCAAGTTTACGCTGTATGAGGACGAAGGTGACAATTACAAATACGAGAAAGGGAAATACGCCACCATTCCTATTTCCTGGAACGAGGCCAAACACACCTTGGAAATTGGAAAACGCACCGGCGCATTTCTGGGCATGTTGAAAGAACGCACCTTCAACGTCGTCTGGATTTCGGAAAACCACGGCGCCGGAATCTCTTCCACGGAAAAACCGGATGCCGTCGTTCCTTACAACGGCAAGGCCGTCAAAATCTTCGCTCCGTAGCCAATGGCAGCACGATTCACCATTGCTAAAGCGCTCGTTGGAACATGGGTGACGATCCTCGTTCTGGCGGAAGGGCAATTGCCCGCCAGCAACGCTGCCACGGTGCCCGACCCGATTGACTATGCCACGATACAAGTCATCACCAGCAACGATTCCAGCTCTGTGATTGCCGAGAAGACGGCCAAGGTTTTGCCGCGCCCCAATCAGACTGCCTGGATGCGCCTGGAGCGGACCTTCTTTCTCCACTTCGGCGTGAACACCTTCAACGGCGTCGAGTGGGGCAGCGGGCGCGAAGACCCCTCGATCTTCAACCCTTACTTGCTGGACGCCAACCAGTGGATCAGCGCGATGAAGAACGCCGGCGGCAAAATGATTGTGCTCGTTTGCAAGCATCATGATGGATTCTGCTACTGGCCCACCCGCTACACCTCGCAGTCGGTCGCTTCGAGTCCCTGGCTGGGCGGCAAAGGCGATGAGGTGAGGGGGGTGGCCAACGCCGCCCGCGCCCAGGGCCTCAAACTGGGGGTCTATCTTTCTCCCGCCGATCTTTACCAATTGAGGACAAATCCGAGGAATCCGTCGGGATATTATGGGGACCGCAGCAGTAATGTCCTCTCGGTCATTCCCACCGATCCGGCCAATTTCAAGACCAATCCGGCGGTGGGCCGTCCACCGCCGGCGGGTTTCACGAATTACACCTACGAGGTGGATGACTACAACCGCTACTTCCTGAACCAGCTTTACGAATTGCTGACCGACTACGGACCGATCGCCGAAGTCTGGTTCGACGGCGCCAACCCGGACCGAAGTGTCCCCGAGACTTACGACCGCCGGGCGTGGTATGACCTGATCCGCCACCTGCAACCCGAAGCGGTCATCGCCGTCAAGGGGCCGGACGTGCGCTGGGTCGGCAACGAAAACGGCGTCGGACGCACTACCGAATGGAGTGTCATTCCCTTGGCGTCGTCGCCCGACACCTTTACGTGGCCGGACCAGGGGCAACAGGACCTCGGCAGCCGCGCCAAACTGACGCCCGGTTCGTATCTCTGGTGGTATCCCGCGGAAGTGAATGAGCCGATTCTCAACGGCTGGTTCTGGGCGGCCAATAAGCGCCCCGCGAGCGTCTCCCACTTGATTGACATCTTTTACCAATCCGTGGGACGCAACGGCAACATGCTGTTGAATCTCTCGCCCGACAGACGCGGCTTGATTCCGGACAACCAGCTTGCCGCCTTGAGCGGGATGGCGCAGGTGGTCAACGATACTTTCGCCGTCAACCTCGCCGCCGGCGGCAAGCTCACAGCCGACACTTCCAATGCCACCAACGCCCCGTCGCTGGCGCTGGACGGAAACTTGGATACCTGGTGGGAAGCCGCCCCGGGCAAGACCAACGCCACGCTGACACTGACGTTTCCGAAGGACATAACCTTTGATGTGGTTTCGCTGCAAGAGGCCGTGGACCATCGCAGTCAGCGGATCGAGTCTTTTGCCATTGAGACATGGAACGGCTCCGCGTGGACCACCAACGACGTGCAAACAACGGTTGGCCACAAGCGGCTCCTGCGGTTGAGATCGCCGGTCACGACCAGTCAGGTGCGCATCCGCATCACCGGCTCGCGCCTTGAACCGACGCTGGCCGAAGTGGGGCTGTTCAAGCAAGCCGTGACTGTTCCAGCGCCCGCCATTGCGGAGCGTGACAGCAAAGGTTCAGTTACCATCAGCAACACGGACGGCTGCCCCATGGTCTACACGACCGATGGCACAACGCCGGCGACCAACTCGACGGTTTACAGTTCGCCCATCGCCCTGCCGATGGGCGGGACGGTGCAAGCCGCCAGCCTGACACCGCGCGGGCGTCTGGGCATGGTGGCTTCCAAGTCCTTCGCGGGTTTGGCGCCGATTGGCTGGAAGGTGGCAAGCGTGGACAGTCAGGAAACCGATCAGGCCAACGGCGCCGCCGCCAATGCGATTGATGGCAACCCCTCCACCATCTGGCAAACTCGTTTGAATGCCGACCTGGCTTTGCCGCATTACCTGACCGTGGACATGGGAATTTCGCACCGCATCGCCGGGCTGACTTACCTCCCGCGCCGGGACGGATCTCTCGATGGCGTCGTTGAAACCTGCCGTTTTGAAACGAGCCTGGATGGACGCAACTGGATCACGAATGTTGACGCGGGCCGTTTTGGCAACATCCGAAACAATCCTGCGCTTCAGGAAGTCACCTTTGTTCCGGTCAGCGCCCGGTTCTTCCGCTTCACGGCCCTGCAGGAGATCAACACAAACGGCTGGACGAGTGCCGCGGAGATTTCTGTCCTGCCCGCCGAACTTGACGGCGGCCGTAAATGATGATTCGTGACTGCATGATGCATGAAAATGGCCAAAACACTTCTTGCTTCAGCCGGCATGCTCGCGGCGACGGTTTGTTCGACGGCTTCTTTGCCGGCTGCCGATCTTCGACAGACGCTCAATTGCAGCCGCGACTGGAAATTCCGGCCCGGCGATGTCGGCGGCGCTGACGGTGCTGTGATCAAACGGGAGATGCAATTGTGCGCCGCAGGCGACGCGAAAGGCGTCCACAACCTGTATTTGCAATTCAGCGGCGGCATCGAGCCGCTGCTGAATTTCGATTGCCGGAAGTGTGAGTAAACTCAGATTAAGACTGAAATAGCTATGAAGAAATCAGCGAAAAAACATGGAGTCCAGAAACTCGTCGTGGGTGCCGCGGCAGCTTTGGCGACGATGTGCCATGCGGACAATCCGATAGTGCAAACGTGCTTTACCGCGGATCCCGCTCCGATGGTGTATAACGACACGGTCTATCTTTACACCAGCCATGACGAAGACGACGCCTTCGGATTCAAGATGTTCAATTGGAAGTGTTTCACTACAACGGATATGGTGAATTGGACAGATCGAGGGACGATAGCATCCCTGGCGACGTTCAGTTGGGCGGCAGGCAATAATGCCTGGGCTCCCCAGTGCATCTACCGAAACGGCAAGTTCTACTTGTATTGTCCGTTGGCGCAGAGAGGCGGCCCCATGGTGATCGGAGTGGCGGTTTCGACCAACGCCTTCGGTCCCTTTTCCGACCCGATCGGAAAGCCCCTGATCTACAATCACAATGGGGACGACATTGATCCCACCGTGTTCATTGATGACGACGGCCAGGCCTATCTGTATTGGGGGCACGGCGGCCTTTATTATGTGAAGCTAAATGAAGACATGATTTCCTACTCGGGAAACATCGTCAGGGTGGAGTCGAAACCGCGGAATTATCAGGAAGGGCCGTGGCTCGACAAGCGCAATGGACTGTACTACCTTTCATACGCGTCCACCTGCTGTCCCGAAGGCATTGGGTATTGCATGAGCACCAATCCCACCGGGCCGTGGACATATAAGGGAATGATCATGAATCCGACGAATGCTTCGTCTGGGAACCATCCGGGACTCATCGATTACAAAGGCAATTCGTACGTTTTTGGTTTCAATTACGCCTTGAATTTCGCTCTCACCCCCACCCACCGTGAAAGGCGTTCGGTGTGCGTGGCGAAATTTGAATGTAATCCCGACGGCACAATCCCGACGGTTCCATGGTGGACAGAAGAGGGTGTTTCTCAAATAGGCGCCTTGAATCCGTATGTGCAAACCGAAGCGGCCACCATTTGCTGGGAAACCTGCGTCAGAACCAAGAGCCGGGACGGCGACAAGCCGGGCGTTTACGTGTCGGCCACTACCAACGGGGCTTACATCAAGATCAAGGGCGTGGATTTCGGCGGCAAAGGGGCGGCGAAATTCCTCGCCAGCGTGGCCGGCACGACCGATGACGGCGCGATCGAGCTGCGGCTCGGCAGCCTGTCGGGGGAAGTGATCGGAACCCTCAACGTGAAGTCCACCGGTGCCCTGGACAAGTGGGAGACGCAATCGTGCTCCGTGAGCGGCGCGAAGGGCGTCCACGACTTGTATTTGAAATTCACTGGTGGCGGCGGGCCTTTAATGAACTTCGATTGGTGGAAATTTGAGTAAATCAAAACAAAAAGAGGCTGACATGATTGGACGTCTTCGGCACTTGTCATATTTCCGCATGAAATGCTATTCTGTTCTGGCGGGCAAAACAAGGAACCAATTCCGGATTTTCCTGGTCGGATCCTTGTTAACATTCTCCGCCTCGGCTTCAGCCATCGCTGCTGAAAAGCACATGTTCGAGGCGGAAGCTGCCGAACTCATCGGCGGGGCGTCCAAGGTGGCTGACGGTGCGGCCTCAGGAGGTTATCTGGTCGGTTTGAGCAAGCCCGGCCAAGGCGTCAAGTTCGGCGGACTTCCGGTCGCCGGCAAATTGGCAATTCGCTATGCGTCCGTCGAAGTGGGCACGATCAGTGTCGCTGTCAACGACCGGCCGGCACGCAAGTTAAACGTTCATTCTTCGGGGGCCGTCACCGCTTCCTTTCTCCATGCGATAATTGACATCGCGATTCCCGCCGGTGCCATTCTGACCGTCAGTCTGGCGACCAACGATGTCGCGGTGAACGTTGACCGGATCGTTGTCGGCGACGGAGACCTGGGCCTGCCACCGGACATTTGGAACTTGCCGCCGTTACTGGTGGCCGCCGCTCCTTATCCCGCCGACTGGCGGGGGTTGAGTCGGCTTTACACCGTGCCGGAGTGGTGGCGCGATGCCAAGTTCGGCGCATGGGCGCACTGGGACCCGCAGTCCATGCCCGAGCAGGGCGATTGGTATGCGCGCGGCATGTATATGGAGGGGAGCGGGCAATATAATTACAACCTCAGACACTTCGGCCATCCGTCGGAATACGGTTACAAGGACATCTGCCACAACTGGGTGATTGACCGATGGAAGCCCGATGAGTTGATGGATCTGTTTGTGGAAATGGGAGCCCGTTACTTCATGGCCATGGGCGTCCACCATGACAATTTCGATTGCTGGGATTCGGCTTACCAGCCCTGGAACTCCGTTCGTGTCGGCCCCAAGGCGGACGTCGTCGGCACCTGGGAAAAGGCGGCGCGCCAGCGTGGCCTGCGGTTCGGCATCGGTTTTCACAACTCTCCGGGGCGAACCTGGGGCCAGTTTATGCCGGTGCGTTACACCAGCGACAAGAAGGGGCCGAAGCAGGGCGTGCCCTACGATGCGCTGCAAACGATTCTGGACGGAAAAGGAAAGTGGTGGGAGGGCATGGATCCGGTGGACCTTTACGGCCCGGTCCACACCGCCAAGGATCCGCTGCTGTCACCCTTTGCCAACCAGTTCATGTGGCGGGTGGATGACGCCATCACCAAGTATCATCCCGATGTGATTTACTTCGACGAACATGCGGGCGATTCCCAGGTGGATCTGGGCGTTCACATGGGACTCGGATTTCTCGCTCCGCCGCTGGCCGCGAATTACTACAACAAGTCCTTGAAGCGGAACCAGGGGAAAATGGATGTCGTGCTCAACCTCAAGGGCGTGGGCGGGCGTTACAACAGCTTCCAAAACAGCCCCGAACTGATTCCCTTTGTTGACCGTTCCCTGGTCAAGAGCACCGAGGCCCTCATCGAATCGCAAATCATGGCGTATCCATTCCAGACCGAGACCAGCATCGCCGCCTGGCACTACCAGGCCGGGCAGGGATACATGGATGCCAGAAGCGTAATCCGGTCGCTGATGCAGAACGTCTCCCGCAACGGAACCCTGCTGCTCAATATCACCCAGCATGGCCGGGGCGACCTGGATCCGCAGTTGATCCAGATCTGCAAAGACGTCGGCGCCTGGCTGAAAATCAACGGCGAAGCGGTTTACGCATCCCGCCCATTTGAAGTCTATGGCGATAGCGCGGTTTGCTACACGCGCAACAATGGCAATGTCTATGCCATGCTCCTGGACTGGCAAGGCGGCCCGATCACACTCAAGGCTTTGCGCGCCGGCGGGGCGACCCTGGGCAAAGTGTCCAAAGTAGAACTGCTCGGCTCCGATGTTGAGATGACATTTGTCCAAGATGATCTGGGGTTGACGGCAACGCCCAGCGGAGCGGTGCAGCCGCTGGCGGGAATTACCAACCAGCGGCTGGCCTCGCGGTGCCGGGTCCTGCGCCTAACCCATGACAAGGGCTGGATCAATGACGACGACCCGGGTGCGGTGGCTGCCGGATGGGTTCGCCGCTGCAACCTGGGCACCGGCGACTTCAACAACGATCTCACCACCAGCGACACGCCTGGTGATGTGTGGAGTTGTTCGTTTACCGGCAGCAACGTCGAGGTCATCGCCCCGAAAGAAGCGGGAGCCGGAAAGATCGAGATTCAGATTGACGGCCAAAGCCGTGCGACCTCGGATTTATCCACCACGGGTGCGCGCCAGGCGCAACAGGTGGTGTTTGAAGTGACCGGTCTGACGGCAGGCAAACATGCCATTAACATTGTCAATCGCGGACCCGGACCGGTGGCCGTGGATGCCCTCATCGTCCGGTAAGCGGCACGGGACATTGCCTATGCTGTGCGAGCGCTGGATTGGCAATTACGAACGCCACCGCCTTCAGACGTTGAGCGATTTGAAGAAGGGCCGCAAAGAAAAGAAAGACAGTTAACAGTATGAAAAAGGTTGAATTCGTTTATTTGACATACGTTCGCACGACGCCGGAAAAGCTGTGGGAGGCGCTGACTGCGAGACTCTGCACTGTAGCCATCGGTTGCCTGATCGCCGTCCAAGCCTTCACTGCGTCTTCCGCCGCGCCTGCGGAACTGAAACGCGAGAACAACTTCGATCGCGAGTGGCGCTTCCTAAAAGGGGATGCACCCGGCGCAGAAAACGCCGCCCTCAATGACTCCGCCTGGCGAACCCTCGACCTGCCCCATGACTGGAGCCTTGAAGACCTGCAACCAGCAGCCGGTAATGGATCCTCGGTTGCGCGTTCGGTCCTGCCGGAACCGACGAACTCCCCCGCAACTGGCGGCGGTCGTGGGCGCGGGCGCGTTAATTTTGAAGTGGTCGGGCCGTTCTCACCGGAAAGCCCCGGCGGCACGGCCACGGGCTACACGGTCGGCGGCACCGGCTGGTACCGCAAGCACTTCGTGCTCGACAATCAGACTCTCGGAAAGCGCGTCACCATCGAGTTCGACGGCATCTATATGGATTCCGACGTGTGGCTCAATGGCCACCATCTCGGCAACCATCCTTACGGTTACACCGCCTTCGCTTACGACCTCACCGAATTCCTGAATCCGCCCCGACAGGAGAATGTTCTCGCCGTGCGCGTGCGCAATCTGGGCAGAAACAGCCGCTGGTATTCCGGTTCGGGCATTTACCGGCACGTCGTTCTCCGGGTGACCGACCCGCTGCGCTTCGGCCAATGGGGCGTCAGCGTGACGACGCCCCAGGTCTCGAAGGAACGGGCGACCGTCAACGTGGTGACGACCGTGGAGAACGGGCGGAACGCGGGAACGGCCCTTATGTTGCGCGTCAAACTGCGCGGCCCAACCGGGCGGACCTTGCAGACCGGCGAAACCAGCGCCGAGGTGGCCGCTGGCGGTCACCTGGAAATCCCGCTTGCCGTCGAGGTCAAGTTGCCCCCGCTCTGGTCTCCCGATACCCCGGTCCTCTGCCAGGCCGAGGTGGAGCTTCTGGTCGGCGGCAAAGCGGTGGATGCGACCACGGCGGCCTTCGGCATCCGGGAGCTCAAATTCTCCGTGGAGAACGGCTTCACGCTCAACGGCGTGTCGGTGAAACTGCGCGGCGGCTGTATGCATCATGATAACGGGCCGCTCGGCTCCGCGGCGATCGACCGCGCCGAAGAACGCCGGGTCGAGCTGATGAAAGCCAGCGGCTACAACGCCATCCGCACCAGCCATAATCCCCCTTCGTCGGCTTTTCTGGACGCCTGCGACCGGCTGGGCGTGCTGGTCCTGGACGAGGCCTTTGACTGCTGGGAACGAACCAAGAATCCCAACGACTTTGGCAAATACTTCGATGAGTGGTGGCAGCGCGACTTGGATTCGATGATCCTGCGCGACCGCAATCACCCGTGCGTCATTCTGTGGAGCATCGGCAACGAAATCAACGAGCGCGCCGACGAGAGCGGCTACGTTGTCGCCAAACAGTTGAGCGACGAGGTCCGCCGCCTGGACCCCACTCGCCCGGTCACCGAAGCCATCTGCGGCTTCTGGGACCACCCCGGCCGCCAATGGTCGGACACCGAGAAGGCGTTTACCTTCCTCGACGTCGGCGGCTACAACTACCAGGCCGGACAATACGAGAGGGACCACCAGAAATTCCCCAACCGGATCATGGTCGGCACCGAGTCGTATCCCAGAGACATTGCGGATATCTGGCGCATCGTGGAAAGGAATCCTTACGTGCTGGGGGACTTTGTCTGGACCTGCATGGATTACCTGGGCGAGGCCGGCATCGGCGCCGCGCGCCTCGGTAACGAGCGCGGGGTGTACTTCGACTCATATTGCGGCGACTTGGACATCTGCGGTTTCAAGAAGGCGGCGTCCTGCTACCGCGACGTGGTTTGGGGCCTCAGCCAATTGGAGGTGTTCGTGCATCGCCCGATTCCAGAAGGCCGCCGCGAGTCCGTCGCCGGCTGGGGTTGGCCGGATGAACTCGCAAGCTGGACCTGGCCCGACTGTGAAGGCAAACCCATGCAGGTGGCCGTCTATTCGCGGTGCGACTCGGTGCGGCTGGAATTGAACGGCAAGGAAATCGCCACCAAGCAAATCAACGGCGGCAGATTGACCGCGCGCTTCGAGGTCCCCTACGCGGCCGGCGAACTCAAGGCCGTTGGACTCAAGAACGGAACGAAGGTCGCCACCAAAGTCCTGCGCACGGTCGGCCCCGCAAAGAAGGTCCGGCTCACCGTTGACCGCTCCACCATTCGGGCGGATCGCAACGACCTGGCCTACGTAACGGTGGAAATCACCGACGCTTCCGGCAATCCCTTGCCCGACGCCACGAACCTGGTGCGCTTCACGCTCATCGGTCCGGGCGAACTGGCCGCCGTCGGCAGCGGCGCCCCGAACGTGATGGAGAGTTTCCGCCAGCCCCAGCACACCGCCTGCCACGGGCGCTGCCTGGCAATCCTGCGTCCACAGGGGCCGGCCGGCAAACTGGCCCTCCGTGCCGAGGCCGACGGCCTTTCGGCCGCGGAAGTTACGGTTCGTGTCAAGTAGCCCACGGCCCCTGCGCCTCAAATCGTTTTACGCGAAAGAATTGAAACGCCCACTATGAAACCACAACCCACTTGTTACCGCCTTATGAAATCTGCATTACCATCCCGCATGTTGAACTCGACCAAACTCGCCTCGATTGCCGGGGGCGTGGCCGTCGGTGTCCTCGGTGTGCTGCTCGCCTTGCCCGCCCTGGCCGACCCCTGGCTCGACGCTAATCCCAAGCTCAAGGTCAAACCTGCCATCCCCATGAAGGCGACGGCCTTCGCGCTTGAAGATGTGCGCCTGCTCGACGGCCCCTTCAAGCACGCGATGGAGTTGGACGGCCAGTACCTGCTCGCCCTCGAGGTGGACCGCTTGCTTCACGATTTTCGCCTCAATGCCGGGCTGCCCTCCTCGGCGCGGCCGCTGGGCGGGTGGGAAGCCCCTTCCTGCGAGCTGCGCGGCCATTTCGTCGGCCATTACCTCTCCGCGTGCGCGCAGATGTACGCCAGCACCGGAGATGCCCGCTTCAAGGCCAAGGGCGACGCCGTGGTCGCCGGCCTGGCGGAATGCCAAGCCAAGCTCGGCTCCGGCTATTTAAGCGCCTACCCTGAGTCATTCATTGACTGGGTCGAACGCCAGCAGCCCGTGTGGGCGCCCTACTACACGTTGCACAAGATCTTCGCCGGCCTGGAGGACATGTACGTCTACTGCGACAACACGCAGGCGCTCGAGTTGGCAACGAAATTCGGGGACTGGGTGATAGCGCGCAACTCGCGCCTGTCCGACGCGCAGATGCAGGCGATGATGAGAAACGAACACGGAGGGATGAACGAGACGCTGGCGAATCTGTATTCGCTGACGGGTGAGAAGAAGTATCTGGATATCTCCCTCCGGTTCAATCATCAGGCCGTGATTGCGCCGTTGTCCCAGCGCGAGGACCGGCTCACGGGCCTCCACGCCAACACGCAAATCCCCAAATTCATCGGCGCCGCCCGCCAGTTCGAGTTGACCGCCACCCCCGCCCTCGGCACCGCCTCGGAGTTCTTCTGGACCACGGTGGTCAATGAACGCTCTTACGTCACCGGCGGCAATAGCGACAACGAGCATTTCACCCCCAAAGAGAGCTTGTCCACAGCCCTCGGACCGAAAACGGCGGAAACGTGCAACACTTACAACATGCTCAAGCTGACCCGGCACTTGTTCTGTCGGGACCCCAGGGCCGAGTGCGCCGATTATTATGAGCGCGCGCTCTACAATCACATCCTCGCCTCCCAGAATCCGGAAACCGGCATGATGTGCTACTCCGTCCCGCTCCATTCCGGTTCACACAAGGAGTACAACAGTGCCAACGGCGACTTCTGGTGCTGCACCGGCACCGGCGTCGAGAACCACTCCAAGTATGGCGACAGCATCTACTTCCACGACGACCAGACCCTTTACGCCAATCTCTTCATCGCCTCGGAACTCAATTGGCAGGACAAGGGCCTGAAGCTGCGGCAGGAAACGCAGTACCCGGATGAGGGCCGCACCCGGTTTGTGTTCTCGCTGGACAAGCCGCTCCGCCTCGCATTTCAGGTGCGCCATCCGTTCTGGGCCACCGCCGGCTACGAGGTTCGCGTCAACGGGGAACCCCAGACCAAGGCGAGCGCTCCCGGAAGTTACGCCACCTTGGACCGGATCTGGAAGAGCGGCGACACCGTCGAGGTCGTAATGCCGTTCGGTCTCCGCACCGAGGGCTTTCGTGACAACACCAACCGTTTCGCGATCCTGAACGGGCCGCTCGTGCTGTGCGCCGAGGTCCAGCCCGGCCAGCCGTTCCCGGTTGTGGTGGGCGACACCGCGGCGCTGCGGGCTGCCCTGAAGCCCATCGCCGGCCATCCCAACAGCTTCACGGGAGCGCCAACGGTGTTCCGCGCGCCTGACGGCCAGGGCCGCGAAATGACACTCGAACCGTTCTACAAAGTGTATGGCAACCGGTCTTATGTGGTCTATTGGGACTCCAGGTTAAATTGATGTGGCGAGCAACCAGTCCCTGGGGGTCATAAAGGGGTCACCCATTAGTACCTTGTGTCTAGTTTGCTGAATCTTGTGAAGGAGTTAATAAATTAACGAACCAAAGAACTATGAAAGTGAATCAAGCCCAACTGATCCTGTTGACGCTGGGATGCTCGCTCGCAACCGCGATGGCGCAAACCAACACATTCCAACTGCCGATTGCCAGCGGCCCGTTTGTCGGCACCATGGCTTCGCTCACGAACTACTCCTATCCGGAGTGGTTCCGCGACGCGAAGTTTGGCATCTGGGCGCACTGGGGTCCGCAGTCGGTGCCCATGATGGGCGACTGGTATGCCCGCAAGATGTATCAGCAGGGTGACCCCGACTATGAAGATCATCTCAAACGCTGGGGCCATCCGTCCACCAACGGCTGGAAGGACATCATCCCGCTCTGGAAGGCCGAGAAATGGGAGCCGGAGAAACTGATGGAACTCTACAAAGCCGCCGGCGCGAAATACTTCGTCAGCATGGCTTCGCACCACGACGACTTCTTCCTGTGGGACTCAAAACTGCACCGCTGGAACTCGGTGCAGATGGGCCCGCACCGAGACGTGGTTGGCGAGTGGCAGAAGGCGGCGAAGAAGTATGGCTTGCCCTTTGGCGTCTCTGAACATTTGGGCGCGAGCTTCACCTGGTTCCAAACCAGCCATGGCGCCGACAGGACCGGCCCCCTGGCCGGCGTACATTACGACGGCGCCGACCCGCAATGGCAGGACCTCTATCATTTCCCCGGCGCCGGGGGCGGCATGGGTTATTCAAGAAACCCCCGCTGGCAGCAACAGTGGTATGACGAAATCAAGGAACTGGTGGACAACTATAAACCCGACCTGCTTTACACCGACGGCGGCGTGGCTTTCGGCAACGTTGTCGGCTTGAGCCAGATCGCGAATCTTTACAACCTCTCACTGGCGTGCCAGCGCGCAAAGCGGCTCCGCAACTGGCCCGGGCGCAAAGGCGCTGAACTGCTAATGATCCATCAGTCACAAATACCCGCCACATCGCAGGCCGTCTATACCTGCAAACAGGATTCCGGCGGACGCTGGGTGCATGATTACGAGCGCGGTGTGAACGCCGGCGTGGATCCGTATCCGTGGCAGACCGACACCTCCATCGGCGACTGGTTCTACAACAAGAATTGGAAATACCGCCCGGTGAGCTGGACCGTCCACATGCTGGTGGACATCGTCAGCAAGAACGGAAACCTGCTGCTCAACATCGTGCAGCGGCCCGACGGCACGCTGGACCCCGAAGTGGAAACGATGCTGCATCAGCTCGCCGACTGGACGAAGATAAACGGAGAGGCGATTTACGGCACGCGCCCTTGGCTGGTCTATGGCGAAGGCCCGGTCCGGGCCAGAGGCGGCTCTTTCAGGGAAGACGCCCATTACACCGCCAAAGACATCCGCTTCACGACCAAGGGCAAAACGCTCTACGCCATTGCGCTCGGCTGGCCGGACGATGGCAAGGTGACCATCAAATCGCTCGCCAAAACGTCGGACCCGGCACAAAACAAAATCAACAAAGTCGAATTGCTGGGCCGCGCCGGCGAGCTGAAGTTCAACCAGAACGAGGACGGACTGGTCGTGGAATCGGCCGGCGACAAGTCGAGCGACCTCACCTGCGCGTTGCGCATCACGGGCAGCAATCTCAAGCCCGCGCCGTTGCCGGCGGCGCCGGCGGCGCAATAAACTGGAACATGAAACGGTTCTTTATCAGAAATCATCCGTCCTTCCATGCAGGGGTCACCCATCAGGGTGTTTTTTTGTTGACACAACGCCCTCACGGGTGCCCCCCTGATTAAAAAGTGCAAAAACTGGGGACTGAGACCTGCACCTGCACTTGGAAGGGCTGTCGTTAAATCAAACACTCGTTATGGAGACCACAAATTCTCCTCATCCCTCACCCGACCCGGCGCGCCCGGCCGTCTCCGCGCTGACCAATCGTCGCAGCTTCTTCAGAACCGGACTGGCTGCCGGCGCCGGTGCGCTGTTTGTAGCGCGCTTTGCCCCTGCGGCGGGCGGGCTCTCCAATGGCGTCGCAAGTCCGACGCCCTTCCCGTCCAAAATCGCGTGGAGAAAGTTCCCAAAAACGGTCGCGGATGTCTTTGCGCCGCTGCCGGCTGGGTCGGTGACCTTTGGCGGGTGGTTTGGCGGCCGGATGGACGCTTGTATGAACCGGCGGGTCATGGCCCGGAACATCGAAAGACTGGTTGCCACAACCGCCGTATCTCGCCGCGGGTTATGCGCCGGACGTTTGGAAGCTTGCGTATGGGAACTTCCGCCCACCGGTGCCATCTTCCGAACAAGTCGGCCCGGGACTGCGACCGCTAATTGAGTATGCAACACGATGGCACCTCTCACACTCCGGAGCTTCCAACGGGAAAGGAGCACATCCGCACATTGCCCCCGGGGGCACGGGAGAAGTCTGCGTATGCGCCCACTGGGAAGCGCCTTTCGTTCAGTCAAAATCTCCGCAGCGCTTTTGTTGCGCTTGCGATTTTTCTTTTCTTCCCGGTCGTTGCGCCGGCCGTCGAACAATGGGGAATTTTTGAACTCGCCTTGAAGGGGCCGACCGACGGCAATCCGTTCACGGACGTGGAGTTTTCCGCGCAGTTCACGCAGGAAACGAACGTTGTGGAGGCGGGTGGTTTCTACGATGGCGATGGAATTTACCGCGTGCGCTTCATGCCGGATCTACAAGGCAAATGGAAATACAAGACCGTCAGCAACGTTCGCAAACTGGATGGCAAGACCGGCTCGTTCAGCGTCACCAAACCGTCGCGGCAAAATCACGGCCCGGTCCGCGTTGCGCACACGTATCATTTCGCCTGCGCCGACGGCACGCCTTACGAGGAGCTTGGCACCACCTGCTACGTTTGGGAGTGGCAGCCGGAGCCGTTGCAGGAGCAGACGTTGAAAACGCTCGCCTCGTCGCCGTTCAACAAAATCCGCTTCTGCGTATTTCCGAAGCGTTATGTGTGGAATACCAATGAGCCGGCCCTGTATCCCTTTCCCGGTGAGGCGGCGGCGACCAACTGGGACTTCACGCACTTCAACGTGAAGTATTTTCAGCACCTTGAACAGCGCGTCGCTGATTTGCAAAAACTCGGCATCGAGGCGGACATTATTTTGTTTCACCCTTACGACGAAGGCCACTGGGGGTTCGACCGAATGCCGGCGGAGGTAGATGATCGTTATCTGCATTATGTCGCCGCGCGGCTCTCGGCGTATCGCAACGTGTGGTGGTCGCTGGCCAACGAATGGGATTTCATGAGGCGCAAAAAAGAATCCGACTTCGTGCGCTTCGGCGAAATCATTTCGCACGACGACCCGTATCACCATCTGCTTTCGATTCACCACGGCGTGAAACTTTTCAACCACAACCTGCCGTGGATCACGCACGCGAGCATCCAAAACGGCGGCGCCGTGACGGACCCGGCCCGCGCGCGGACGTACCGGGATATGTATCACAAGCCGGTCGTTTTTGACGAAGTGCAATACGAAGGCAACATTCCGAGCGGCTGGGGACGACTCAGCGCCGAAGAACTTGTCTTCCGCTTCTGGAACGCAACCGTCGCCGGCACTTATTGCGGCCACGGCGAGACTTACCGGAGCGACGACCAGATCCTGTGGTGGTCCAAGGGCGGCGTGCTCAAAGGCCAAAGCCCGGCGCGTCTGGCGTTTCTCAAGCAGGTTCTCGCCGACGCGCCCGCCGAGGGAATCGAGCCGATTGACCAGCCACATCCGGAATACGCCGGCCAGCCCGGAAAATATTATCTGGTCTATCTTGGCAAACAAACGCCGACGAACTGGAATTTTCAAATTCCCAAACCAGCCCAAGACCAGCTTCAACTCGCCAACGGCCTGAAATTCACCGCCGAAATTCTCGACACATGGAACATGACCGTGACACCTTTGCCCGGCGATTTCACGCTGAAGCAGAAGGATGATTCCTTTTACGCGGATGCGAATGGGCGCTCCCTTCCGCTGCCGGGCAATCCATACCTCGCCATTCGCATCAAACGCGTCGCCGAATGATTCTGTCGAACTATTTGTCAGCGGTCACTCGAAACCAGCCACTTGCAGCGAGTATTGCGTCAAATGCGGCCTTTACGCGCGGCCTGATCTCGGTCTTGCGGCCGCGTTCGACAATGTTCGTGTCGAAGGACTATCCGCCCGGCTTAGACCGCACCACGCCGCGCACCCGCCGGACGCCCCGCGAGGTTCTGCCCGCGCGGTATGAGCTTGCGCTCTCGCTTTGCACACAGTCCGCGTTTTTGAGCGACGCGGGCAGAGTGGGGCGACACTCCGGCAACGGCACGGCGGGCGGAATAAACGCCCTTGTTACTACTTTTGATACTACCTGGCGGCTTCGCGGGGCGGCTGCACTTTCGCGAGTGCTTGATGGAGTGGTGCCCCGGGAGGGATTCGAACCCACGACCAATTGATTAAGAGTCAACTGCTCTGACCAACTGAGCTACCGAGGCAACCAATTTAACCGCAATCACTTACAATGTTTTGATGATTTAAAACTTGACAATCTGATACTGCAATCTGATACTGTTCGCATGAATACGAGCGAAACAGGAAAAGACTCAGGTTGGCAGAAAACGCCATACGCAAATTTAGTCCGTTACAAATCATCAGGCATGTATTTCGCACGCTTTCGCGTGAAGGGCAAGCTGATTCGGTGCAGCCTGAAAACCGCCCAGATTTCGGTCGCCAAGCTCCGGCTGGGTGATTTGGAGAAACAGGAGCGCCAGCGGGCGGAGCATCAAACGGCGGTGGCTGGGGGCACGATGACCTTTGCCGATGCGTTGGCGATTTACGAGCAACGCCTGGCAGGGGACGGTTCCTTGAAGCCGCGCAGCAAGGTTTTCCGGCAAGACCGGATCGCGGCTCTGCTCAAATCATGGCCGAGTTTGGTAAAAACCGATACTCGGAAAATATCCAAGAGCGATTGCATGGGTTGGGCGGCTGATTACGGGCAGAATGTGGCGCCGTCGAACTTCAACAACACGGTTGGCACCTTGCGGCTGGTGCTGGATATAGCGGTTGAGGCTGGCGCACGTTATGACAATCCCGCCCGGTTCATCAAGCGGTTGAGGGTGCTGCCGAAAAAGCTTCAATTGCCAAGCGAAAGACAATTCCTGGCCTTGGTTGCTGAAATCGAGAAGGGTGGGGCGTGGTGTAGTCGGGTTTGCGCAGATCTGGTGCGCTTCCTTGCATTTGGGGGTTTTCGGAAGGGTGAAGCGGCGGCGATCACCTGGGGTGACTGCGATTTGGACAAAGGGGAAATAGTCGTCCGGGGTGACGCTGAAACCGGCACGAAGAACTGGAGCATTCGCCGTGTTCCAATGATCCCTGAAATGCGGCAACTTTTGGAGGGGCTTCGGGCGCAACGAGCGGAGGAAGCAGCAACGGGGGCGGTCATGCAGGTGCAGGAGTGTCAGGGGGCGATAAACTCAGCCTGCAAGAAATTGGGCATTGCCCGGTTCACGCATCACGACCTTCGGCACTTGTTCGCAACCCGCTGCATCGAATCGGGCGTGGATATTCCAACGGTCTCGCGGTGGCTCGGCCACAAAGACGGCGGGGCGCTAGCGATGAAAGTTTATGGGCACCTCCGGGACCAGCACTCGGTGAGCATGGCGCAAAAGGTGTCCTTCGCCAAACTTGCTGAGGACAAAATTGTTTACATGCCGAAAGCGGGGTAACCAGCGGCGCTGACCGTTCCGACCTTCTTTCGTCCGCAAAAATCATTTCGCATGGACGGCCAATGTCCAACCGAGTGCGCCAGAATTGCGGCTATGTTGGAAGATCGAACAAACCGAATGGAAGAGCGCATAATGGTGGACACCGGCCATCCGTCTTCGGAGCCGGCCAGCGTGGAGTCGGAGCGAGCCAAGTGGTTAAATCGCCTGGGGGGTGAGATTCTGAAGCTGGACGAACTTTTTCCGCAGGAACTTGGTTTGGGCAGGTTGCCCGATGAGGCGTGTCCTGCATGGGAGGAAAAAGTGTCGGACGAAATCGCACGTATCCTTATGCCTGGGGCTAAATTGAAAGGGGCCACAAGATTTACACCGAAGCAAATGGGCGCAATTCTAGGGCATCAATGCGCCAATGGCGTTTGGATGGTGGAGCTGTTTGCAGCACAGGCGGCTGCCGCATTGAATACCGGGCAGAAGTCGGGCAGCGGTGCCGATACCGAAAGAGGAAACGCATTCTCCGAGAAGTTTTCCGGGTGGTATTCGGGATTGCGGCGCTTGGCAAAGCGTTCCCTCTGCTCCTGTGTGGATCAACCTTACGAGGACATGACCGACTTTCTTGGCGGTTTCGCAGAGGGATTCTCGCACAAGCCGAAAACATCGGGCATTGGACAATTTGGCAGTACCAACTTCGAGATTTACGTCCTGCTGCTGATGTATCATCCCTTTATTGAGCAACTCGGTTCGGTGTCCGCGCTTCACGCCTGGCTGCGAAGAGTCCTGGGCGAATACAGAACGGGTGACTTGAAAAGAATCGAAAAGATTTGCCAGCGGAT
>JBEKVM010000056.1:0-32700 GCA_049513975.1 Verrucomicrobiota bacterium
AAAGCCGGTGAAATCGAGTCAAAAGAAATTTTTGTTTTTCTTGAACGCAAACCCGCTGCCGCCCGTCTCACTTCGATACCTCAACAGGCAAAGTCAAATTCCATTCCGACAGGCTGCTAGGCAGAAACCGACAGGTCGCTCAAACTCATTCGGATTCGCGGCAGTGCCACCCCAAACCGGGATGCACTGCCAAAAGCTCAATTTACAAAATTGTTATTGGTCTCCGCTTTCCCCAGGGCAAGAAGAATGCCAATATTTTTGGAATCTCGGGAATTCGAATGTAACATATTGATTACAAGCCAGTTAAACCGAAAATGCACCAGAGACACATTCATGCCATAGTGTAACGATTTCCGACACTTTTTCGCTTTTTAGAGCTTTGACGCTTCGCATCATGTTGGCCTTTAACAACTTGCAACTCGCCAAGCCATATCGTCAACATTTCCAACACTTTACAGGTTCTTCCCCATAATTGACGAGCCGCGGCAACGTCCAATTTTGATCTTTTAACCCAGCGATTTGAACTTAAACTCACTTCCCAAGGCAATAAAAAGATTTGAAAAAGCCGGCCCATTCGCACCGACCGCCCCAGGCGTGGCGCCACGAGATTCGTTCGGTTTTGATCTCGCGCGCACGTCTGGCCCGCCGCGTCAACGCCCTGGCACGGCAGATCGAAAAGGATTTCGCGGGCCGCGACCTGGTGATCGTGGCCCTGCTCAACGGCACGGTCATGTTCCTGGCCGATTTGCTCCGGGGCCTTTCCCTGCCGCTGCGGCTGGACTTCATTGGCGTCTCCAGCTACCGCGAGGGGGCCGGGCCGGGCGGGCTGATTTTTACCAAGGAACTGCGCCTGGACGTGCGCGGGCGGGATGTGCTGCTGCTCGACGATATTCTTGACACCGGCCAGACCCTGGCGCGGGTGCTGGCGAAGTTGCGCCCGCTCCAGCCCCGCCGGATCAAAATCTGCGTCCTCCTCGACAAACCGGGCCGCCGCGTCGAAAACATCGCCGCCGATTACACCGGCTTCACCATTCCCGATGAATTTGTGGTCGGCTACGGATTGGATTATGGGGAGAAATACCGCAACCTGCCTTTCATCGGCCTGCTCCACCCGAAAATGGTCCGAACGGTCACTGGGTGAAGTCATTTCTTGAGGGAGGGAAACTGTTCCACCACGGCGTTGACGATGAATTGCACGGCCACCGCCGCCAGCAACAGCCCGAACAGCCGCGTCACCAATTTGAGCGCGAGCGGGTTGAGATAATGCGCGCCGCGCACCGCCAGCCAAAAAACCCAGTAGCTGGCAAAGCACACCACGACTATCGAGGCAAACAGCGCCAGCACCTGATAAACTCCGCTGGCCTGATTCAGCAGGATCAACGCGGTCGAGATGGAGCCCGGCCCGGCCAGCATCGGCACTCCCAGCGGGGTGATGGCAATGTCATCCTTGGCCGCTCCGGCCGCCACCTCCTCGTCCGTTTCCTTGGCCGGGGACCGTTTGGCATATAACATATCCAGCGCAATCCGCAGCAGCAGGATGCTCCCCGCCATTTGAAAAGCCGGCAAGGTGATTCCCATCACCTTAAAAATGACCGGCCCGGCCGCCGCAAAAATCATGAGCACACCGGCCGCCACGCAGCAAGCCAGCCGCGCCATGCGCAGTTTGACGGCGGCCGAGTCCTGCGGCGTCATGGCGATAAAGGCCGGCACGACCGCGATCGGATCCAGGATCACGAAGAGCGAGCTGAGCGCCAACAAACTGTATTCGCTGAGTTTCATCCCATGTTTTTGGCCGGGAACAAAAAATGGCCGGAGCGACAGGATTTGAACCTGCCTCCGCCTGCTGAAAATCAAGGAGTTACAACGCGAGACTCACAAGGAGACTCACAAACTCCGGTCACTTCCTTACATGACCTGTCCCAAGTAGTCAAGGCGTGGCCCCGGCTCAACGCGGCGCTCAAAGCGGCAATCCTCGCCATTGCAAGCACGGCCACCGACAAGGGGGGCCAGTGACACCGGAGCGGCACGGCGGCGAATTAAAGCGAGCAGAACCGGACAGCGAGCACCACTGCTCGCCGGTTCTGCGGCCGTACGCGGTGACGACTGGCGACAGCGAGAGGCGGCGGGGTGGCGCCCAGCGCCGCCCGCCGCCTCCGCTGGGCTTGTCTAAAGCGCATATTTCGGCGCGACAACGAAAAGGAAGCGTCACCTGCTACCGTGGGGCCAGCCTGATCCAAGTCCGCCTCCGTGGGGATGTGGCGGCAGGAAACACGAGCGGTTGCGGCCCGCGTGGTGAAATTGTCGAGTTCACCCCGGCTTCACGTCGGCGGATGCTGGAACTGCTGGCGAAAGTGGAACAGGCGGCGGTGCCGCTGGCCTTCACACTCACCTACCCGGACAACTTTCCTCTGTACCGGGAGGATTATAAAGGCCATTTGGAGGCGTTCTGTGACCGGATGCAACGGCGTTGGCCGGGAGCAGCGATTATTTGGAAGCTGGAATTCAAAGAGCGACAATCGGGCATGAACAAGGGCAAGATCGCCCCGCATTACCACTTGCTGGTTTTCGGTGTCCCCTGGCGGTTTCGCTTCAAAGAGGAGCGTGGGGAATCCGCGCGCGTGCGCCGGGTGCGTGTTCACGAGGGCGGCGAACACTGGAAAGAGGAAATTGAGTTGAACGGCTCAAAACAGTGTACGGTGATGAGTGTTTGGGCGGAACTGCCGGACGGCGGGGAATTCCCGAATGGTGAAGTCTATGGGGCGGACTCCTTAAAGTGTTGGGTGTCCCGCAATTGGTTTGGTGTGGTCGGAAGCGGGGATTTCGCGCACTACCTGGCCGGGACTCGTGTGGAGCGTCTCAGGTCCATCAAGGGCGCGTTTGCCTACGCGGGCAAGCGTTACATGGCGAAAAAGGAGGAAATGCCGGTGATGGAAGAAAAGCCGGGGCGGTATTGGGGTGTGATTGGCCGGAAACACCTGCCCCTTGGAAAGCGGGAAGATCGGGAAGTGACGGCCAGCCAGGCGGTGAAACTGCGGCGGGTCATGCGGCGATACCGTGTGGCGAACACGCCGCCAGAGAAGCGGAAGTTTCTGCGCAAGAGCCAACTCTGGTCGGAAGATTTCACGGCCAAGCTGTATTGCAGCGTCGAGTTCTGGATTGAACGTCTGCCGAAATTGATCGGCCTTCGTGAAAGTACCGCAATTGGAATTGCGAATTCCAGACTTGACGGTTTCATTGACACTTCCGGTGCATCCAGAATGTCAGGGATTGGCCAGGCGGAAGAACAAATTGCCAGCGGGCAGCGCGATGGTGATGCTGTTCGTGCCGTTGTTGGTGGTGATGGGATAACTGCTGGTGGCCCAACCCAGCGACAGGGCGAGATTGTTGTTTTGCTGCAAGGCATAGTTTCCCGTGTTCGGCCATGACACGACCACGCTGTGAGGCCCGGCCAAAGTGATGAACAGGCTGGGCAAGCCAGCCGATTGGACTACCGCAAGCAAACTCCAGAACCCACCGGTGATCGAATAAGTGCCGCCGGTCAGTGCGCCAAACGCATCGGGTTGGCCGATGGTGCCAGTGAGCTGATAAGGGCCGCCCCGGCTGGTGCCACCGCCGCCGGCGATCTTATAGGAGTCAATCGAGTAGGTCTGTGCGTTGAGAAGGCAAAGGCTGCTCGGCAGAATGAATAGTGTCAGCCAATGCGATCTAAAGAATGTTGTTTTCATAATCGATCGATCATTCTTTAATGATCATAAATGGCATTCCCTCCGGGTGCTATGTTCAACACAATAAAGTTTCCGCCACCGGCGTAGATTAGTTCGATGCCGCCCCCGGTCCCCTCAAGAAAGCCCGCGGTTCCAACTGTGGTCGAGTAACCTGTGGGCCCCGGTCCTCCCGTCTGCTCTGTCCAGTTGATGCCTGAACTGGTCGTTGTATAGATGCCACCGCCGGAAACCACTGCGGCTAACTTCGTTCCATCGGATGAAGAAGCGATGGAGGTCCAGTTGTTGATGACAGGAGCGCTGGTCTGTAGGGTCCAGTTAGTGCCTGAGTTGGCTGAAGTATAAATGCCCCCGCCGTTGGCCAACGCGGCCAATTTGGTTCCGTCGGCCGAAGAGGCGATGGATACCCACCTTGCCAGCGGAGCACTGGTCTGTAGGGTCCAGTTAGTACCTGAATTAACCGAAGTATAAATCCCAGAACAATAATAACCGTATGCGCCAAACCAGACAAGGGTGTAACCACCCAGTGCGGCCAATTTGGTTCCATCGGATGAAGAAGCGATGGAAGTCCAGTTGGTGACAGGAGCGCTGGTCTGTAGGGTCCAGTTAGTGCCTGAATTGACCGAAGTATAAAGCCCACCAGGAGCGGCGCTTTGAGAGCCATTTACGCCAAATGTTAAGGCGGCTAATTTTGTTCCGTCGGATGAAGAGGAGATAGATGCCCAGTTGGTGACAGGGGCAGTGGTCTGGCACGTCCAGCTAATACCAGAGTTGACCGAGGTATAAATGCCACCGCCGTAAACCACAGCGGCTAACTTGGTTCCGTCTGACGAACAGGCAATGGAGGTCCAGGTGGTTTGAGGAGCGTTGGAATCCAATGTCCAGTGGTTGCCAGAATCGATCGAGGAATAAATTCCATAGGTCGTGCTACCAAAGACACCACCATAACCATCGCTGACGAGTGCTGCTAATTGGGTTCCGTCAGCCGAAGAGACGATGGAACTCCATGAGTAATAGGGCATGACGATTTGCTGTGACCAGTTTGTTCCTGCATTGGTCGAAGTGTAAATAAAACCGCTGACGACCCCGGCGGCCAATTTGGCTCCGTCAGCCGAAGACGCGATGGAATTCCAAGACTGGATGGGAGCTCCTACTTGAGACCAGAGAGGACTAAAAGGAAGATAGCCGTTAGGGTTGCCCGTGGAGATAGACTGACCTGGATTTTGAGCAAGAATCCATCCGGCGGTGCCCGTTCCCAATACTTGCACGACGTCTCCAAGGTTGGGCGTGGAGGGCAAGGTCAATGTCACTACCTGTTGGTTATTGGTCAATAGGTAGGACGTGTTTGGGTGCGCTTGAAGACTCGTAGTGGAGGGCACCTGCCAGACCACGGTTCCTGGGGTATTCGTCAGTCCACTGCCGTTGCCGGTGATGTTGCCGTTGATGTTGACACCGGATTGATTATTCGTGACCACCCCGCTGGGCAACTGCGAGGCGGGCAGTGTGCCAAGTAAATTGCCCGCAGCAATGGCGTATGGCGTTGGGGTCAGCGGCTGAAGCGGGTTGAGCATGGTGAAAGCGCCGGTCGCGTTGCTGCGGACGCCCACTTCCAGCCACCGCGCCGGCCCGGTGAATACACCGGTCCCGAAATCCAGGGTGACGCTGAAAAGCCCGGCTGAGACTGGCGTCGCCGAATTGGTGAGGGGATTGCCGATCTGGTTTTCGGCGTCGGCGGAATCAAAAATGGCAAAACGAAGGTCGTAACTGCCGTTGGCAGGCCCGCCGTTGGCGCTCAACTGGCCTTGATAGGTGAACGCCGTGCCTTGGGCTGCTGCCTGGTAAAGGCCAGCAAAGAGTGACAGCACGATGAGCAAATAGGGCGATTTGGTTTTCATAATAATTTTGAACCCAATTTCGTAATTCCGCTTGTCCGACAGGAAAAGAGGCGTGACCTACTCACGCCCCACATCAGGCACTAGCATGCCCTCACAGGAACGTTTTCGGGCACGCCCGATGTGGGCGTACCTCGAACCGTGTCCTGTGAGTGAAAGTGCTAGTTTCGATGTGGACGGCAGCCGAAGCCGCAAATCTGTTGTTCGTTTTGGTCACATACGTAATTATCGGGTCGATCGAATTGAAGCACTGGGAAAGCCGAATTGCAAGCATGAAAATGCTGCCGGAAAATGCTGCCTGAAAATGCCAAGCTCGGTATCTGCCCCGAGTGGACGAACGGCGCAAGCCCTGCCCTGGCGGTGGCGGCGTTGTCCACAGAGTTGCGAGGGCAGCCGGGGCGCAATCCTGGGGACAATGACGACACGACCAGGCACTTGTCGGGGCGGAGCGTTCGCGTGTTGGCATTCGGCTTGGCCTTCACGTCTTTAGCAAGCCGGATGACGACACGGGAACGAGCCGCAGGGGAAAATGCCTTGGTCAGGTGTGGGCGGTGGTGGTATTGGCCCCTGTCTTCAAAATAAATGAAAATAGGGGGTTGACAAGGTTGCGAAGCATGTTAAGATCACCAACGATATGGCATCGGAACATCAAACAACAACGAATGCGACTGACATCGGCCTGAAATTGGTCGGTCACGCAAAATCAACGGAGTTCACCGCAAATCGCGGGTTGGTGATTGAGCTTTTCCCGTTCATTTTCGAGGCGTCGCAAAGGATGAGTGCGCGGGCAATCAGCCGATTCCTGCTGGAAGAACAAGGCGTCAAATTGAGCGGCGTTACGATCACGAAGGCGCTCAACGACCCAAAAAAGAGTTGGAATGCGTTTTTTGACACAATCGAGCCTTCCGCGCGGGTCATTGCCAATTGGGTGAAATCTGAGGCATTCGCTTTCTTGTTTAAGAGCCGGGTCGCCTACGAAAGTCACATTGACAAGGCCATTGGGAATCCGCTTGGCCGCCTGGGTGCCAAGCTGTTCCTGAAAGACGATGTGGTGTCGGCGGACAGAATTCTTCGGGCGAAGTGGTTTTGTATCAACACGGAAACCCGGCAGAAGGCCAAGCCGTATCTGGAAAGTCGGCTGGTGGTTTGATGTGGAAAGGAAAAATGAACTGTGAAGGTGAAAAGAAACTGGATCGGGTTATGAGATTGCGAGAGGTTGCGGCCAGCCTGGGCGTGTGCGTGCGGTCGGTGCGGCGGATGACGGACCGGGGCGAACTGCCGCATTTGGTGAGGGTGGGCCGCGCGGTGGGATTGATGCAGAGCGATATCGAAGCGTTTCTTGAGCGGATGCGTGAACAGAGGAGCAAAATATGATTGCCTACATTTATCGGCCAAAACGGCGGCGCAACGGCAAGGTGGTTTATGCCCGGTTGTATCGGGCGCGTGTGCGTTTTCCCGGCGAACACAGAATGAGGGATATTCCGCTTGAGGTCACGGAACCGCGCTCGGCGGACCAAAAGCTTCAACAGATATTGAAAGAACACAGTCAAGAATCGGTCGGTCTGATTGCGCCGGAGAGGATGCGGGAAGCGGCGGGAAGACCGCTGGCGGAGCATTTTGCGGTTTTCGTGCAAGAGCTTAAAACCAGCGGCTGTGTGAAACGATACGTGCAAGGCGTGGAAAATTATGTCGGCTCGCTGATGAGGGAATGCGCCTGGGAGCATTTCAAAGATGTGAGCGCGGAATCGTTTCAATTGTGGCGGCAAAAGCAGACGAAAGCGCCAAAGACCCTGAACGAGTATCTCGTGGCAATGCGGGCGTTCCTCAAGTGGGCGGAGCGTTTGGGTTTCATCGCGCGGAATCCGTTGGCGAAAGTGGAACTGCTGCGGGTGCAAGGCCGCCAGAAACGGGCGCGGCGGTCTTACACGGCAGAGGAGATTCAGCGCCTGCTGGCCGTAGCCGGGAGTCGGTCGGCGATTTATTTGCTGGCGGTGCTGACGGGCATTCGCAGAGGCGAGATCAAGCAACTGCGGTGGGCTGACGTGGTGCTGGACGGTGGCGAGCCAAGAATCACCGTGTCTGCCACAATCTCCAAGAATCATTACGAGGACGATCTGCCGTTGCATCCTGACCTTGTGGCGGCGTTGCGGGAGATCAAGCCGGCGTCGTGCAATCAGGACCAACTGATTTTCAAGGGAATGTTCCCCGGTTACAAACGCTTTTATGCGGACTTGCAGGCGGCGGCGATTGACTGGAAAGACACTGGTGACGGGCGGCTGGACTTCCACAGCTTCCGCGTGACGTTCTGCACGCAGCTTGCGCCGGGGACACCGAGCGAGCGCGTGCGGATGGCGCTGATGAGGCACCGTGACCCAAGCCAGACGGCCAAGACATACACTGATGCGCGGATGCTGCCGTTGAAAGAGGCCATTCAGAAACTGAGCTTCCATCGCGCGGAAACCCCTGGAGCGGATGACACACAACTAGACACACAAACTCTGGTCAAATCGGGTCATTTGCTGTCAACCATTGTCACTTTGCCGGTGATGGCGGAAAGTGAAAAAAACCCTTTGTTTACGGGGGTAAAGTCCCCTTTTGTCTCTCTCTGTCACAATGGGTCAAAAGAGGGGAAATGGTCGGAGCGACAGGATTTGAACCTGCCTCCGCCTTCTCATATTCAAAGAGTTACAGCGAGAAACACGCCAGGAGACTCACAAACTCCGGTCGCTTCATTACATGACCTGTCACATGGAGTCAAGGGGTGGAACGAGCAGGCTTGAAGGTTGTGTGACGATGCCGGCATGGCTGCTATTCCACCTCCACGGTGACGACGGCAAGGATGCTCGTTTCGCGGCGTTGCAGCAAACGCCCCAGCGGGCCGAGTGCCTGCCAGTAGGCCAGCGCCGTCAGCGCGACCAGGGTGACGGAGAGGATCAGGTTCACGGGCACGGCGTTTGGCCCGCCTGCCATTTGCCACAGAAATTCCGCCAGTGGCGGCACGAAGACCGGCGCCATCGCCAAGGGAAAAAGCAGGTGGCAAACCATCAACACCAACATGGCCAGACCGGGCATTTTGGTCGGCTTCATCGTGCCCTGCTGGATGCGGTAGGGCACGAGGATGGAGAGCAGGTTGCCGCCGAGTCCGGCCAGCAGGAGCACGGCGGCCAGTTGGAGCAGGGCGGCCAGGAACATCAGCGGGGACAGTTGCAGCCGCACCGCAACCAACAGCAGCAGCAGCAGGCCGAAGGCGGCGCCCACGGGCAGGCAGGCGAGGTTTTTGCCCAGCAGAATGAGTCTTCGGTCGGCGGGCGAAAGAATCAAGGCCCGGAAGCCGTCGCGGTCGAAGCCGAATTGATTGGAGAAAAACTGAACCAGCATAAAGACGGAGAACACCACCGCGCCCGTGGCCATGAAGGGTTTGGCGGCCTCGGGCAACTTCATGTTGGAACGGAACAGAAGGGACCCGCCAACGATCAGCGGGACGAGGATGGAAGTCGCCCACGCTACTTTGACTTCGGGCGCGCGGAGCAAGGAACGGAATGTGGTCAGCGCAAGCGCGGCGGCTTGTTCGGGCACGCCGGGGAGACGGAGTTCGAGGAAACGGCTTCCGACTTTGGCCGGGGCCGGGGCGGCAGCCGGCATTCGATCTGGTTTAATCTGCACTGTGACTTTCCCGCCGGACTCGCCGCGATAAAATCGCAGGGTGCCCTGATAGGCGCGGCGCAGGCCGAGGGCAGCGAGGGCAAAGCAACCCAGCGTGCCGAGCAAAGCGGGCAGGGCGCGACCATCGGCCAGGGCCAGGGCGCCGACCGGCAGCCAGAGCGGAGGAATAAATTTCTGGGCCCAGCGGAGTTGGTCCCACGTTTGCCGATTATGGCTGTTCCAGGCCTGGATCTGTTGTTTGGTTTGTTCGGGCGAGGCGCTGGTCTTGGGGACATTGTATCGGTGAAAGACGTTGAAGTAGAGGTTGGGGGCCTGGCCCAGAAGAATGAAGGCCAGCACGATGGCCATGGTGACATTGCGGCGCCGGCGCGGGTTGCTCATCAACATGGCCAGCCAGCCGCGCAGGCAATAAGTCCAGGCGCTGATCATGCAGACCATGCCCACGGCGAGGGGCGCCAGCAGGAGCATGGCGGGGCCGCGCGAGATGGCGAGGCCAAGGGCGAGTCCCATCATCGCGGGCACGAAGATGACGATGCTGATGGCGAGATGGGAGGCGAGGTAGTTGATGACGAACATCTGGCCCAGGGCGACGGGCAGATGGAGCAGGCGCTGGAGGTCAATGCTCTCCGAGCGCTGGATTTCGTGGAGCAGGCCGATCATCCAAAAGAAGAGGAAGAGCGTTGTCAGGCCGAACCAGACCGCCCAAACGACGACCGGTTTGGCCTGGGCAAGGCCATTCATCCCGGCGAGCAAGGCGCCGACGAAGCTGGCCCCGCCCAGCACACAGACGCCGCCGGTGACGATGGCCGCGACGGCAGCGGTGCCTTTGCTGCGGGTCATCTGGTTGCGCGTCAGCCGCCAGCGCAGCCAGAGAATGGTCTTGAGTTGGTCCCAGTTCACTTCAGCCTTCCAGCCAGCTTAACTTTTGCGTCTCGCGCCCGTCGCTGCCGACGACGGCGAGGAACTTGTCCTCCAGCGAACCGGCGCGCCGCAACTCCTCCATCGAGCCTTGATGAACCAGTTCTCCGCGCGCGATGATGCCGACGTCGGTGCAGAGTTTTTCCACAATCTCCAGGACGTGCGAAGTGAGAAAGACGGTGGCGCCGCGGCCGACGCACTGCTTGAGGGTGTCGCGCAACAGTCGCGAGGCGACGGCATCCACGCCCTCGAAGGGTTCGTCCAGAAACAACAGGTCGGGATTGGGAATCAAGGCGGCGGCCAGGGCGAGTTTTTTCTTCATGCCATGGGAGAATTCGAGCGTGAGTTTTTTTTCCTCATGGGCCAGATCCATCATGGCCAGCAATTCGTCGCAACGCGCGCGGACGGTGGCCGGGGGCAGAAGGTACATGCGGCCGATGAAGGTGAGGTGTTCGCGCGCGGTCAGATTATCGAACAGGGCGAGGTTCTCCGGGACCACGCCGATGCGGCGCTTGACCTCGAGAGCGGGCCGCGGGTCGCTCATGTCCTGGCCCAGGATGCGCACCGTGCCCGCGCTGGGCGCGAGCAGGCCGGTGAACATCTTGATGGTGGTGGATTTGCCCGCGCCGTTGGGGCCGAGAAAACCGTAGAACCGGCCCGCTTCGACCCGGAGATTGAGTTGGTTGACGGCGCGGAATTGCCCGAAGTCGCGCGTCAGGTTGGTGGTTTCAATGGCTGGATTCATGATCCGGCAGTCGGCGCGGGCCGGGCCAAAGGGAAATTGCGGCGGTCGCAGACCGCCGCTACAGGGTTACTTGCGGCGGCGTTTGACGGCGAGTTGGGCGATGGAGTTGGCCAGGACGGCGTGGACGGTGGCGGTTTCTTCGTCGTCCATGTGTTCGGCTAAACGGGCTTCGGCGCGCCGCCGGGCTTCCTCGGCTTTGGCTTCGTCAATTTGATCGGCCGGGATGGCCATGTCGGTCAGGACGGCCACATGGCCGGCGGTGACTTCGACGAAGCCGTCGCCCACGGCCATGTAGGTGTCATGGCCATCGCGGCGGACGATGAGTTCGCCGGGGACGAGTTGGGTCATGAGGGGGACATGCTGGGGATAGACGCCCATCTCGCCTTCCACGGCGGGGAGGGTGACCATTTCCACGTCGCCGGAAAAGGTGACGGCGTCGGGGGTGACGATGTCCAGTTTTAAGGTGGCGGGCATGAGGATCAGGCTTCGTGGATTTCGTCTATGCCGCCCTTCATGTAGAAGTTCTGCTCGCCGACGGCGTCGTGTTTGCCGTCGAGGATTTCCTTGAAGCCGCGCACGGTTTCGGCGACGGGAACTTGCTTGCCGGGCCGGCCGGTGAAGACTTCGGCGACGGTGAAGGGCTGGCTGAGGAAGCGCTGGATTTTGCGGGCGCGGGCGACGGTGGTTTTGTCCTCGGGAGAAAGCTCATCCAAGCCGAGGATGGCGATGATGTCCTGCAAATCCTTGTAGCGTTGCAGGACGCGCTGGACGCCGCGGGCGACCTGGTAGTGTTCCTCGCCGACGTTTTCCGGGGTGAGGGCGCGCGAAGTGGAGGCGAGCGGGTCCACGGCGGGGAAGATGCCCAATTCAGCGATGGAACGTTCCAGGACGATGGTGGCGTCGAGGTGGGCAAAAGTGGTGGCGGGGGCCGGGTCGGTCAAGTCGTCGGCCGGGACATAGACGGCCTGAAAGGAGGTGATGGAGCCTTTTTTGGTGGAGGTGATGCGCTCCTGCAAGTCGCCCATTTCGGCGGCGAGGGTGGGCTGGTAGCCGACGGCGCTGGGGGTGCGGCCGAGCAGGGCGGAAACTTCGGAACCGGCCTGGGAGAAACGGAAGATGTTGTCAATAAAAAGGAGCACGTCCTGGTTTTTTTCGTCGCGGAAGTATTCGGTGATGGCCAGGCCGGAAAGGGCGACGCGGAGGCGGGCGCCGGGGGGCTCGTTCATCTGGCCATAGACGAGGGCGACCTTGGATTTGCCCAGGTCTTTTTGGTTGATGACGCCGGCCTCGGACATTTCATTGTAGAGATCGTTGCCTTCGCGGGTGCGTTCGCCCACGCCGGCAAAGACGGAGTAGCCGCCGTGCTGCTTGGCGATGTTGTTGATGAGTTCCATGATGACGACGGTCTTGCCGACGCCCGCGCCGCCGAAGGCGCCGACTTTGCCGCCTTTGAGAAAGGGGCAGATCAGGTCAATGACTTTGATGCCGGTGGTGAGAACCTGGGGCGAGGTGGATTGATCCACCAGGGGCGGAGCGGGGCGGTGAATGGGATAGCGCTTTTCGGTGACGACGGGGCCGCGCTCATCCACGGGTTCGCCGACGACGTTGAAGATGCGGCCCATGGTGGCCTCGCCGACGGGCATGGAAATGGCGGCGCCGGTGTCAAAGACTTCGTAGCCGCGCTTGAGGCCCTCGGTGGAACCCATGCAGACGGTGCGGACCCAGTTGTCGCCGAGGTGTTGCTCGACTTCGAGGGTTCGGGTGGTTTTGCCCTGGTCCGGAACGTCGAATTCGACGGTGAGGGCGTTGTAAATGCCGGGAAGGTCTCCTGGAAATTCGACATCAACGACGGGGCCGATGACTTGGACGATTTTGCCTTTGTTCATTATGTGTTTCAGTTCAGTTGGGCTGAAAGAGGGGTGACTTTATGGGGCGGGGCGGAGGGTGTCAAGAGTGGGGTTGGGAAATTGCGGATTGCGGATTGCAGATTGCGGATTGCGGACTCGATAATTCCGCGCGCGCGCGCTCGGGGGATATTCGCGGCGGCGCCACGGGTTGCCGGATTGGATGGTGGAGAGGAGAGTGCAGGGGAAAAAGTACTTTGATTTGGTTTGATTTGGTTTGTTGGACCGTGGTTGGAAATGACTCGATTGAAATGTAAAGTGTTCATGGAAAGTAGTTTCCGTTGATTTTTCACTAAAAGGCGCAAAAGGCCCAGCGCAGCAGCCACAACCAAAATGAATTGACCCCCCCTGGGGTCCGGAAGTGAAATTAGGTGAAACTAGCTGAAACCAGGTGAAACCAGGTGAAATTAGCTGAAAATCAGGGGTGGTTCTTGTCCGCGAATTCTCGTCACGCCGAGGGGTGATGGCGCCGCGAAACAGGCGAAATTCATGATGGGAATGGCTGGAGTGAATGGATGCGCGAACGCTCACCGGGGATTGCTCCCCGCCCGCCGTGCCTGCGCCGGCCGGCACCTGCCGGAGGCGGCCCCGGATTGGGTCGTGGGCAATTACTTTGTTGCTGGTTTGCACACCGCACGGTAGTATCATGGGATGTCATTTAAACTCAATACGAATGTGCCGGACCCAGAGAAGCAAGAGCTTCAATCGAAAATATGCGATCTTGAGACGGTTAATCGCCATCTTGAGGCGCAAGTGCGCGACTTGGAGACGAAAATACGCGGTTTCCTTGTGATAACGAAAGAACGAGATGCACTTCAGGCCGAAAAGGTGAAGATGCAAGCTGAGTTGGACTGGTATAAAAAACGGTATCCTGGCCCTGGCCTCTCCGGCTGATAAGACAACGAGCAACAAACTGATTGCCCATAACCCCGGATTGTACCTCCGTTTCTCACGCAGAGGATTCAACCATAGGTTCTAATTTTTGTCAAGGCCCGGTTGAGAAGAAAATGCAGAATGAAGAATGCAAAATGCAAAATGAAGAAGCGGGGGCCGGGAATGGTGGATTTTGAATGGTGAATTGGAGAATTGTAAAAGCCGGCGGAAGGCAAAATCATGGAGGGCATCCACCTTCGCCGAGCCTACGGCGGACAAGAAATCATAAACCGCGGATGGCGCGGATGGCGCGGATAAAAAGACGGTGGGGCGCGACTCCATGGCCGCCATCGGCCTGGCGGCGGCGGGCGTCGAGCCGTGACTCGAGTCCAAAAAGCGATGGCCTCGGGAGGCAGATCCTTAGACAGAAGCGAACTTGGGGGGCGCTTTTCAGCCCACCTTCACCGGCGGGAGCGGCGTGGGATACGATTTTGCGGAATTTATCGAAAATGAGGCTGAACTGGATGGCCAAACAATTAAAATTGGGTGCGGTCGGTTCCTGGGCGAACCTACTGCGCCTGTGGGAAAAGAACAATAATATGTGGTTATGTGGGACCGACCCCTTTCCGGGAAATCTAAACCCAGCCGTTGGACCGGATGATGATGGCGATGATCTGCCGGCGCCTTTCTGGCGAGACGGCGCCACGCTGGTTTTTTAAGTCGGCCTTTCTCACCATGAAAAACAGGTCGCAACGGCAGAGTGTCGGCCAGTCCAACCCGTCGCTGGCGTCGAGGATAACTTCGTGGGGTTCCGCGGTGCGGGTGGCGGGTTTGGAAGCGCACATCAGCAGGCTCACTTCTGGCTTGTGGGCGACGCGGCCTGGATGGGAGATAATCACCGCCGGATGAGCCTCAGGCCAGCCAGGAGGCTGCCAATTGAAAATGTCCCACGCTTTCATTCTTCGGGAATCGACACGGGGAGGGAGGCACAGTGCGCGGCGAGCGCGTCAAATTCCGGGTCCGGGGTGGCGAAGCAGCGCTTGGATTCCGCGGCCGTGAAGGGTTTCAGGTTTTTGCGTGGATCGGGGGATAATCGCGTCACGAGGCCAGGCAGGCCGAGTTTCATGCTCTGCCGCATGGTATCCGCCATGGACAATCCGGTTTGTTGAGCCGCCTTGCGCAGATCTTTAAGCAGATCGGAGGGAACAGCCAATGGATAGGTATTGGTCTTCATGGATGAACCATACATTGTGGCGGCGAGGATTGCAAGAGCGTGACGAATCTGCGCGCAATGCGTCCGTCATGGGTGGCAGGGCGGGCAATCCGCTGCTCGCCGCACGACAGTAATGCGACGTTGGTTCGTCTGCCAAAGCCCGACGGCGGGCAGCGGAGTGCCCGCCCTACCTTTCCCGGCCCAGCCTTGCCTGACGCATTAGCTCCGCGCGCTTATGGTGCGCTCGGCAGCCTGTTTGGAGTGAGGGAGGCGCGGTCACGGTTTGCGAAAGCGGCGGAGATTGGAACGACAGAATTGCTTTCGCCTTCACGGCGGGGCCGCCGCACTCCAAAGGACTCCAAAGGGTTGCACGGTTATTGGTTTTGGCGTTTGGCTTTATGGGCGTTCTCCCGTGCATAAGTGTGGTCCTGGGGGCTGAGGGTGTCCTTGGCCGGCTCGTCAAGACGGCCGGGGATGTAGGTGCCGCCACAGGGACATTCCGGCATAACGCCGTTGCTGCCCCTTCCAATATAAGGTCGAAGATCATTCAAGGTCGGAGGAGGGTCGTTCGTGGTCTTGTGATTCTCAATGGCCCACTGCTGCTTGGAGGAGTCAATAAGTAGCAGGGTGATCGAACAACCGTGGTACGGCAGTGGGTGTGAACGCAGTGCGTTGGCGTAAGCCCTGTCCTTCAGATAGGACCGGACAGCGGGCAAGCGGAATACCATTGCACCAATTAGAAGGGCTGCCACAACCACGGTGAGAACCGTGTTGAATAGCGGTTTCTTGCGCATGGGAGTTTCATTCTTTGGGAGCCGGCATGGGAAGGGAGGGTGAGAAAGGGAGATTAAGATTAGGATTGAGATTAAGATTAGGATTAAGAAAAGGACACTAATTGACGGAGGGTCAGCGCTGGACGCGGGCGGCGGCGCCTTTGATTAGCTTTTCGACTTCGTCCTTGGTGGCCATGGAGGTGTCGCCGGGGGTGGTCATGGCCAGCGCGCCGTGGGCGGCGCCGTAGTCAACGGCGGATTGGGCGTCGCCGCTGGTCATCAGGCCGTAGATGAGGCCGCTGGCGAAGCTGTCGCCGCCGCCGACGCGATCGAGGATTTCCAAGTCGGGATATTTTCTGGACTCGTGGAATTGCCCGGCCGCCCAGCAGACGGCGGCCCAATCGTTGCGGGTGGCGGTTTTGGCGGCGCGCAGGGTGGTGGCGACGACTTTGAAGTTGGGCCAGGCCTGGACGGCTTTGGCGATCATTTTTTTGAAGGCGGCGGGATCAATGTGAAGAAGATTTTCGTCGGCGCCTTCGACCTCGAAACCGAGGCAGGCGGTGAAGTCTTCCTCGTTGCCGATCATCACGTCCACGTATTGGGCGATTTCGCGGTTGACTTCCTGGGCGCGTTTTTTGCCGCCGATGCTTTTCCAGAGGCTGGGGCGGTAGTTGAGGTCGTAGGAAACGATGACGCCGTGCTGGCGGGCTTTCTTGACAGCCTCGATGACGAGGGGCGGGGTGGTGTCGCTGAGGGCGGCGAAGATGCCGCCGGTGTGAAACCAGCGCGCGCCGAGTTTGCCGAAGAGGTGGTCCCAGTCGAAATCGCCGGGCCGGAGCTGGCTGGCGGCGGAATGGCCGCGGTCGGGGATGCCGACGGCACCGCGCACGCCGAAGCCGCGCTCGGTGAAGTTCAGGCCGTTGCGGACGGAGCGGCCCACACCGTCGAAGGGCACCCACTTGATGAATTGGGTGTCCACGCCGCCTTGCAGAATAAAGTCCTCGAGGAGGCGGCCGACTTCATTGTCGGCGAAGGCGGTGGCGACGGCGGTCTTGAGACCGAAGCAGCGGCGCAGGCCGCGGGCGACGTTGTATTCGCCACCGCCTTCCCAGACATTGAAATGGCGGGCGCAGCGGATGCGGCCTTCGCCGGGGTCGAGGCGGAGCATGATTTCGCCGAGGGCGAGGAGGTCGTAGCGGCAGGTGGAGGGGTCGCGGAGTTGGATGGGAGTGGGAGCAGTCATTTTGGGTGCGGATTGAATCAATTGCGGATTGCGGAGGATTAAGAGATTAGGATTAAGATTAAACCTGGATGGATTGGAAATCGGAGGGGCGCCAGGGGGGGTCGTTGACTTCGCGGGCGAGATGGCTCAGTTGTTCGATTTCAGCGGCGGTGAAGAGAAGGCCGCCGTGTTTGTTGGACAGCTGGCCGGCGCGGGCTTCGGGCTGGCCGGGCAGCAGACAGTTTTCGTTGCCGTGGCCGAGGATGTCGCGCAGGACGGCCCGGACATTTTCCATTTGGGTGCGGCGTTGGGCGAAATCATTTCCCCGCACGGCCTCGGGGTGGATGACTTGAAAAAAGAAAGTGGGGCTGCGTTTTTCGTCCGGGCCGCCGCGGGAGGTTCCGCGAATCTCCGGCAGGGAACCGCCGATGAAGGCGGCGTAGAGTTCGTCAATCAAGCCCAGGCCGTAGCCTTTGTGGGCGCCAAAGGGGAGGAGGGCGACGGCTTTGTTGGGATCGGTGGTGGGCACGCCGGCGGCGTCCACGGCGCAATTGATGGGGAGCGGCTTGTTTTCGCGCTGGAGTTGCTGGACGCGGCCCATCGCCACGGTGGAGGTGGCCCAGTCAACAACAATGGGGAAGCCAATGGCGGCCTGGGTGGGGAAGGCCCAGGAATGGGGGTTGGTGCCGAGGGTGGGGGAGCGTCCGCCGAAGGGGACGACTTCGGAGGTGGCGGAGGTGCAATTGGTGTAGGCGATGTAGCCCTTGAGGGCGGCGTCCATGACGTAGCCGCCGCCCCACAGATAATGGGTGGCGTTGTCCACGCTGACCATGCCGACGCCGAATTGGTCGGCGAGTTTCATGCAGGTGTCCATGGCTTCGTAGGCGATGGCCTGGCCGAGTTTGAAATGGCCGTTCCAGACCTGGGCGGCGGCGAAACGGGAGGGAAGTTTTTCGATCTGCGCGCCCGGTTTCCAGCGGCCGACCTTGCTGCCGAACAATTCGTCCAGGTGAAGGGCTTTGATGGCGTTGTGGGTGCGGATGCCATAATAAGCGGCGCTGGCGCAAAAGCGCGCGCCCGCCGCGGCTTCGTCCGGGGTGTAACCGCGGGCGAGATAGGCCTTCTGGACAAGGTCGTCGTGTTTTTCTTTGGGAACGATGTAGTAGGTTTCGGGCATAAATTTATTGGATGATTAAATTCTATTTGGCGTTGGCCCAGGCTAAATACTGCTGCCAATCTTGATCAATGATCTGTTGCTTTTCTGCGGCAGGCAATTTGTAGGTGTCCCATCTTTTAGAGTATCCTGGATATTCAGCCCATGTGATAACATCGCGATAATCTGTCTTCGCTGTTTTCAACGCTTGCTGGAGCAAGTCCAATTTTCCACGGGCTAGTTTCAAAATTGCGAGTCGAACACGGTCCGCCTCGTTTTCATAGCTCTCTTTTCCATATTCACTCAGAGCAGCCATCACTTCCGAGAACTGTTCGGCCGGGAAGTCGCGGCGAACAATTCGCTCCACATGCTTGCTGGTGACTTTGGGATGTGGCTGTCCGACAGACTTCTTGTCGCACGTCTCCACGTTTTGGCGAAGGAGATCCATTCTGCCTTGCGACAACTTCAGGACGTGAAGTTGGAAGTGTGCTCGCAGATCTTCAGCGTCTTTCTTGATCATATCCAAAACAGACATTGCCTCAGCAAATTGGTCGCGTGGAAAATCCCGGTGCACCGTTTCTTCAACTTCGCTGTGCGTGGCCTTAAAGGTCATTGGTATCGATCGGTGGAGAAGCTCGATGTCGCCGGAACACAACTTCAGAAGGTTAAACTGATACCTGAGCCGATCCTCTTGGGGCTCCTTCTTAATCTGATCCAAGAGGAACATCACGCTTGCGAATTGCTCCGGCGCAAAGTCCTCGCGGACTACTCGCTCAACGTCGCTCTTGACTTTTGGCGGTTCTTGCATCAAACCACTTTCTTGGGCGGCACTTCCGGGTTGGCCTGGGCGAGATAGGCTTTCTGGACAAGGTCGTCGTGTTTTTCGCGCGGGATGATGTAAAAGGTGTCGGGCATGGGTCAATGGTTTAACTTATTGTAGGTAAGGCGTTGAATCCAAAGTTGCTCCGGTTTCTTGCTGGTGGGGCGAAGGACACCATAGGGGTCGAAAATCCTGGAATCATGCCAATTCTTGACGGCGCTTGGACGCCAAAGTGTCGTTTCCCCGTTCATCTTCCTAAATGTCCAAACATCCTCCATGCGGCCTTCCTTGTGCTCCAGCCTGACTGTGGCGTCCTTCAATGAATAATAGCCCGTGACCGGATATTGTGTCTGATGTTCTCCTTTTATGAACGTGTCGGTCGCAAACCAATATCGAAAGTGTCCGCCTTTCAATTCAAGAATGGTAGCGGAGAAGCCCATGTCCAGGAAATATGTTCCTTCTTCGGCGGTGTGCATCGGGGACACAATAATTTGCTTGCCGTCAAGCTGGCCCGGCTCAGGATTATCAGGCACACGATAGTTGGCATCCATGACCGGCTCTTGCGCTGTTTGTGCGGGAACATGACCGGAGGGAGCAGAACATCCCATCAAAATTGGGAGAAACAGGAGTCCAAGTAATTTCATGGCGTTAAAATTCTGCTTCATGCTCAAAAAATATTCGCTTGCGCCAGGGGTTTTTGGCCGTCGAGGACGGCGAGGAGGTTTTGCACGGACATGGTGGCCTGACGCTGGACGCTCTCGAAGGTGCGGGAACTGACGTGCGGGGTGACGATGCAATTGGGCTGGCGCAGGAGCGGATGATCGGGGGGCGGCGGTTCCTGGTCGAGCACGTCGGCGCCGTAGCCGCCCACCCGGCCGGATTGGAGGGCGGCGACCATGTCCTTGGTGTTGACAATCTCGCCGCGGGCGCAATTCAAAATGATGACGCCCTTTTTCATTTTGGCGAGGCTGGCGGCGTTGATCAGGTTGCGCGTTTCCGGAGTGAGATTGGTGTGGAGCGAGAGGTAATCGGCGGCGGCGCAAATCTCGTTGACAGTCGCGGCGCGGCGCACTCCCTGCTCCGCGGCGAAGGCCTCGTCCCAATGAATGTCATAGCCGATGATGGTGAGGCCGAAAGCGCGGGCGCGGAGGGCGACTTCCCTGCCGATGCGGCCCAGGCCGATGATGCCGAGGGTCTTGCCCATGATTTCGTGGCCGGTCTTGCGTTTCCACTGGCCCTGGCGGGTGGCGTCCACGGCGAAGAGGAAATTTTTTTCCAGGGCGAGAAGCAGGAGGAAGGTCTGTTCGGCGACGGCGGTGTGGTTGACGCCGGGGGTGAAGCAGACGGGGATTTTGAGTTCCGTTGCGGCTGTCATGTCTATTTTGTCCAGGCCGATGCCGTATTTGCTGACGACCTTGAGCCTGGGGAGGGATTTTTGCAGCACGGCGCGGGTGATGGCGTCATCGCCGCAGAGGAGGGCGTCAATGTCGCCCACCAGTTCCAACATGCGGGGTTCGGGCAGGGGGCCGCGCTGGCGGATGATTTCGTAGCCTTTGGAGGCGAGCAAATCGTGGAATGATCCGGGAGTATCTTGAAAGGAAGTGGTGGTGAGCAAGACTCGCATGGGACGGATGGGAAGGGAATCAGGTCCGAATGGGAGTTATGGGAGTTATGGGAATCATGGGAGGTTTCATGGGATAGATGGGAAGGGAGCTAAAGAAGCTTCAAGGCCTGGCGGAGGCTGGCGCGTTCGGCAGGCGTGGGAATGAGGAGGGGGCGGCGCGGCGGGCCAACGGGGTGGCCGGCCAGGCCACAGGCGGCTTTGACGAATTGGGTGTATTTGCCGCCGCCTTCCATCAGTTCGAGGAGGGGCAGCATCCGGAAAAACAGCTTGCGCGCCGTGCCGAAGCTTTTCTCCACCACGGCCAAGTTGTAGAGGCTGGCATGGGACTCGGGCAGCACGTTGGCCACGCCGCCGATCCAGCCGATGGCGCCCATCATGAGGCTTTCCAGGGCGATGGTGTCGCAGCCGCAGAAGACGCCGAGGCGGTCCCCGCAGCGGCGGAGCAGTTCGGTGATGCGGGGCATTTCGCCGGTGCTTTCCTTGACGTAGCGGACGTTGCTCAAGGCGGCCAGGCGCTCGATAAACTCGGGGGGCATGTCCACGCCGGTGCGGCCCGGGTAATTGTAGAGGACGATGGGAATGCCGATGGCGTTGTTGACGGCGCGGAAATGGGCGAACAATTCCTCCGGCCGCGGCAGCGAGTAATAGGGGGCGGCGAGCATGACGCCGTCGCAGCCGAGGCGCTCGGCCTGCCGGGCAAAGGCGATGACGTCGCGGGTGGAACCGGCGTTGGCGCCGGCGACCACCGGGACGCGTCCGGCGACGACTTCGAGGGTGGCGCGGAGGACGCGCTCGCGCTCGTCGGCGGAGAGGGCGTAATACTCGCCGGTGCTGCCCAGAGGAATCAGGCCGTGAAGGCCCTTGCGGACCAGGTAATCGGTGAAAGCGGCCAGGCGTGGAAAATCAATTTCCTCACTGGCCTTCATGGGGGTGACGGAGGCGGCGAAGACGCCGCGGAAGGTCCTGGCCTTTGTTCTTGGGGGACTGGTTTTCATTGGGGAATTCTGATCTTGGAATTGCTTATAGCTCCTCCAGTTCGTAACTGCACTATTGCCAAATCGATTGGCGGCGGTCGCAGACCGCCGCTACAGTGCAAAAGCAAACTGGAAATGGCATTGGAGTCCTTGAATTTCAAAACACATTGTCAACAGGCCAGGTTTTGCTGCAATTGAAAAACTTCACTTTTCGATCTCCAACGGTTTGCGGCGCTGCCTCTTTAAGACAACTGCGTCCAGATAGTCTTGAGTTCGGTGTATTGGTAATGGGCAAAAACAGACTTGTCGCGGCCGAAGAAGCCGGATTGCTTGAAGCCGCCAAAAGGCGTGGTGGCGTCGCCCTCCGAGAAACAGTTGATGGAGACGGTGCCGGCGCGGAGGGCGCGGGCGACGCGATGGGCGCGGCTGATGTCCTGGGTATAGAGGGAGGCGGTCAGGCCGTAGGGGGTGTCGTTGGCCAGGGCGATGGCTTCCTCCTCGGTGTTGAAGGTGAGAACGGACAGGACGGGGCCAAAAATTTCCTCGCGGGCGATGCGCATGGAAGGCTTGACCTGGTCGAAGATGGTGGCTTGGACGAAAAAGCCGCCGGAGTTGAGCAAAGCGCGGTTGCCGCCGAGGGCAAGGCGGGCGCCATCGTTTTTTCCGCTTTCGATGTAAGCGAGGACTTTATTGAGATGGGCTTCCTCGATCATGGGGCCGATTTTGGTGGCGGGATCGAGCGGGTCGCCGACAATCCATTCCTTGCTGACCTGGAGGATCTTGGCGAGGAGTTTATCCTTGAGTTTGCGGTGGACGATGAGGCGGGAGCCGGAACTGCAATTCTCGCCCATGTTCCAGAAGACGCAGTTGGCGGCCTGGCGGGCGACGTAATCCAGATCGCCGGCGTCTTCCAGGACGACCTGGGGATTCTTGCCGCCGAGTTCGAGGAGGACGCGCTTGAGATTGGAACCGGCAGAGTAGTTGAGGAGCTGGCGGCCCACGTCGGTCGAGCCGGTGAAAGCGACGGCGTCCACGTCCATGTGCCTGCAAAGGGCGGCGCCGATGACGGAGCCGTTGCCGGGGACGACGTTGAGGACGCCGTCGGGAAGGCCGGCCTGGGCGGCGATTTCGGCCAGGCGCAGAGCGCTCAAGGAGGTCTGGCGGGCGGGCTTGACGACGACGGAGTTGCCGGTGGCGAGGATGGGGCCGAGCTTCCAGGCGGCCATCTGGATGGGGAAATTCCAGGGGAGGATGGCGCCGATCACCCCGAGCGGTTCGCGGACGATCATGGCGACGTTGCCCGGGCCGGTGGGGGCGACTTTGTCGTATTCCTTGTCGGCCGCTTCGGCGTGCCAGCGGAAACAATGGACGGTATCGGGCACGTCCATGGTCAGGCAGTCGGCAATGGGTTTGCCGGCGTCGAGGCAGTCCAGCAGGGCCAGTTCGCCGAGGTTCTGCTCGAGGAGGTCGGCGAAGTGAAGCAGGAGGTGCTTGCGCTCGGCCGGGGAGCGTTTGGCCCAAACGCCCTTTTCAAAGGAGCGGCGGCCGGCTTGGACGGCCCGGTCCACATCGGCGCTGTCGCAGGAGGCGATTTTGGCGAGCGGCTTGCCGGTGGCGGGATTGATGGAGTCGTAGGTCTGGCCGGAGGCGGCGTTGACGAAATGGCCGTCAATGAAGGCGCGGGTGCGGAACTTGAGTTTGGCGGCGGCGGCTTTAATGGCTTTGGCTTCGAGTTTAAGGCTCATAAAACAATGGGGTTAATGCCTGCAAAAGCATGAGCAGAGCCTGACAGAAAAGGCGCGGCTGTCAACCGGATTAAAGAATTGCGGATGGCGGATGGCGGATGGCGGATTGCGAACCCCTTGCGCTTGGGGGCGGGTTCGGCGCGCCGGGTGATGACGGGCGGGGGCGGCAATTGCAGGGTTGTCATTATCCTAAAGGTGGGCTTAATTACGGGGATGAAGACAAACTCGGTAGTCAGAATTGACCCGGAAATCATGAGCGGCACACCGTGCTTTGCCGGCACGCGAGTTCCCGCCCGCACGCTGATTGATTACCTGGAAGGCGGCGACTCGCTGGACGAATTTCTGGAGGATTTTCCGACGGTCGGCCGGGAACAGGCGGTTGCCTTCCTGGAGGAAGCCAGTGAAGTGCTGATCCCCCACGCCTGAATGCGCATCCTGCATCCATTGATGCCAGAGGTGTTCCGTCGCGTTGCCGAATTTCAGCCTGGCCACGTCTATGTTTTGACGAAGGCGGATTGAACGCTGCGGGCGGCCCTTGTGTCGCAGGCGCAACGCAGCAGGCAGGATGGGATTAAGATTAGGATTAAGATTAAGATTAGGATTAAGATTAAGATTAGGATTAAGATTAAGATTAGGATTAGGATTAAGATTAGGATTAGGATTAAGATTAAGATTAGGATTAAGAGGGATCGGGGCGGAGGGCGATGACGGCCAGGGGCGGGAGGGTGATGGCGGCGGAAAAGGGCTGGTGATGGAGGGGTTGGGCCTCGGCGCTGACGCCGCCCAGATTTCCCTGGTTGCTCCCGCCGTAGATTTGGGCGTCCGAATTCATCACTTCCCGCCAGAAACCGCCCTGGGGCAGGCCGACGCGGTAGCCCAGCCACAGTTGCGGGGTCAGATTCAGGATCACGGCCAGACGGCCGCCGCCATCCTGCTGCTGGCGGATAAAGGAAAGGACGCTGTGTTCGGCGTCGGCGCAATCAATCCAGAAAAAGCCGGAGGGATCGTAATCGGCCTCGAAGAGGGCGGGTTGTTCCAGGTATAATTGATTGAGGTCGCGCACCAATTTCTGGAGGCCGAGATGATAGGGGCCTTGCTCCAGCAGGCCCCAGTCAATACTGGCGTTGGCGTTCCATTCCGAGGACTGGCCGAGTTCGGATCCCATCATGAGCAATTTTTTGCCGGGGAAAAGCCATTGATAGGCGAGCATGGCGCGCAGGTTGGCGAATTTTTGCCAGTCGTCGCCGGGCATTTTGCCCGCCAGCGAACCTTTGCCGTGGACGACCTCATCGTGGGAGAAGGGGAGGATGAAGTTTTCAGTGAATTGATAAAGCATGGCGAAAGTCAGGTCGTTCTGATGATATTTGCGGTAAATGGGGTCGCGGCTGAAGTAGGTGAGGGTGTCGTGCATCCAGCCCATGTTCCACTTGAAACAGAAGCCCAGGCCGCCCAGCCAGGGGGGGCGCGTGACTTGGGGCCAGGCGGTGGATTCCTCGGCCACAGTGATGACGCCGGGATGGGCGGAGAGGAGGGAGGTGTTAAAGTTCTTGAGGAATTCCACGGCGTCCAGATTTTCGCGTCCGCCATATTTATTGGGAATCCACTGGCCGGGCTGGCGGGAATAATCCAGGTAGAGCATGGAGGCGACGGCATCCACGCGCAGGCCGTCAATATGAAATCTTTCGCACCAGAACAAGGCATTGGCGACGAGGAAATTGCGCACTTCGTGCCGGCCGTAGTTGAAAATGAGGGTGCCCCAGTCCTGGTGCGCTCCCTGGCGCGGGTCTTCGTGTTCGTAGAGGGCGGTGCCGTCAAAACGGGCCAAGGCCCAGTCATCGCGCGGAAAATGGGCCGGCACCCAATCCATCAGCACGCCAATACCGGCCTGGTGGAGGTGGTTGACCAGGAATTGAAGGTCATCCGGCGTGCCGTAGCGGCAGGTGGGCGCGTAGAAGCCCGTCACCTGATAGCCCCAGGAGGGATAAAAGGCGTGCTCGGCCAGGGGAAGGAATTCGACGTGGGTGAAGCCCATGTTGCGCGCGTAGGCGGCCAGAGGTTCGGCGATCTCCCGGTAGTTCAAGGATTCGCCGGCGTTTTTCTTTTTCCAGGAGCCCAGATGGACTTCGTAGATGCTCATGGGGCCGCGGAAGGGATTGCGCCGGCGGCGCTGTTCCAGCCAGCTTTCGTCGCTCCAAGCGAAGCGGCGGTTGTCCCAGACGATGGAGGCGTTTTTGGGGGCGGCCTCGCAGAAAAAAGCGTAAGGGTCGGCCTTGAGGACCAAGTCGCCCCGGGCGGTATTGATTTCAAATTTGTAATGGGCGCCCTGGCCGACGCCCGGAATGAAAATCTCCCAAACGCCCGACGCGCCCAGCAGGCGCATGGTGTGGCAGCGTCCGTCCCAATGGTTGAAATCGCCCACCACGCTGACCCGTTTGGCCTCCGGCGCCCAGACGGCGAAGCCGGCGCCGGGCACGCCGTCCAGGGTGCGCAATTGCGCGCCCAGCTTTTCGTAAATGCGATGTTCATTGCCTTGTCCGAAAAGATACAAATCGGTCTCGCCGACGGTGGGCAGGAAGGAATAGGGATCGCGCCCCTGCGAGGTCGCGCCGTCGCGGCCGGTGAGGAGGACGTCGTAGGCATAGACGCGGTCGGCCAGACGGGTGAAGCCCTCGAACAGGCCGGCGGGGTGGATTTTTTTCAGTTTGATGGAGGGGCGGGATTTTTCATGGACGGGCACGATGGCGGCCTGTTTGGCCTGAGGGGCGAGGACGCGGACGACGACGCCGGAGCCGTCGGCCAGGGGGTGCATGCCCAGAAGTTGATGGGGGGAGCGATGCTGGAGTTGCACCAGACTTTGGGCTTCTGCCTTTGTGAGAATCATGCCAGGCGCAAGTTAGCACGGAAAGGGCGGGAGCAAAGCGCAAAATTCGGACGGGAGGTTTCGGAGATTAAGATTAAGATTAGGATTTAGATTATGATTGGGAGGAGAGAGAGGAGCGGCGAGCGGACGGATGGGAAGATTAAGATTAAGATTAGGATTAAGATTAGGAGGAGAGAGAGGAGCGGTTAGCTGTGGCGGAAGGTGATGCGGGCCTTGCCGAGGTCGTAGGGGGACATTTCGACGTTGACCTTGTCGCCGACGCTGATGCGGATGAAATTCTTGCGCATCTTGCCGGAGATGTGGGCGAGGACCTCATGGCCGTTGGGCAGGGCCACGCGAAACATGGTCCCCGGCAAGACCTGGGTGACCTTGCCGTTCAATTCGATTGGCTCTTCTTTAGCCACGATGCGAGAATTGGTATCAGGATTCTAATGTTGCCGGAGCATGGGCCATCCCAGGCCGGCGGGCAAACCATGCCCGCCGAGGGGGGTGAAATCAAGCCAAAGTTTTGGCTTTCCGGCGGGGCGGGGGACCCAAAAGCCGCGCCGGGTTCGGTGGGCAGAGAATAGGACGAATGGGAGGAACGGGAGCCATGACAGGAGGCATTTGGTTTTGGGGTCCCGGCATGTTTCGGCGAAGGAAGTCAAAAGGAATAGATGCGCCGCGAGAGGCTGTGGCGCAGGAGGAAGCAGGCCAGCAAGGCAAAGGCTGAATAGCTGAAGAAAATGGCGAGGATAAAGCCCGGGGTCACCCCATTCATCTCCAGGACAAGTTGTTCCGCCTCCATCACGAGAATAAAGGGAACCCACAGAGCAACCCAGGTGAGCACCGCCGCGACGATCAAATTCTTCACCCGCAGGGCAAAGTAGGTGGCGAAGACCGGCAGGGTCAAAAAAGCACAGGCCAGGATGAATTCCACCGCGACAGCATCATTAAAGTCATTTCTGCTCCATTCGTCGCACAAAAAGAAAGCGGCCAGGATCAGGCCGGCGGGGAGGATTTGTTTCCACAAGCCCCACACGCGGCCGAAGATAAGTTTGTTGACTGAAATGGGTGTGACCAACAGCAACTCCAGGGCGCCGCTGCGCTTTTCTTCCAAGAAGCCGCTGACGCCGACAAAGGTGCAAAGGCCGGCCAGCGTCAACAACAACGCCATCTGGAGCGATTGGCGGACGCCTTGGGGGGCGGCGCGAGCCGGGCCTTCGACCAGCAAAAAAGCCAGGCAGAGGCCCCATTTGCCCAGGCGCGCTTTCCAGGAATACTGTTGCAGCCAGGCGATGGGGTTCCAATCCAGGGAGCGTTGCATTTGGCTGCGGAAGCGGCGTTGGAACAATGGGGTGCAATAACGCCGGATCAAACTCTCGCGGCGGAGGGAGGGGACTTTGTCCTGCCAGGAGCGTTCGACCCGGCGCGCCGCGAAGCGGGCGACCAGATAAAAGATCAGGAGCGTGACGGGCGGGCCGGTCCAACAAAGCGTGGCCCAGATTTTACCAAGGACAGTGGACACCGAGGCCAAGGCGCTCCATGAGGCAAAACCCCGAATTTCAAGGAGTCCGGAGAAAATGGACAAGGTTTCCAGACTCGCCCGCCACCAGCCCACTTCGTTGAGGATGGCGAATCCCCGATACCCGACGAGAAGGATAAACTGGAAAAGCTGGGCGTAGAGGAGCAGGAAGAAGGCGGCGAAGAGGAAGGCGAGAAGGAAGGCCGTGTTGCGCTCCCGGGCCAGGGAGGAGGCGAGCAAACCGGCCGCCAGGCAGAGCACGGCGGCGCAAAATTCCAGGCTCAAGGCGCTGAAAGCGTCGAACCAGGTGATGCCGCCGGTCAGGAAGGGAATGGTGAGGAGCGGGAGCACGGCCAGCCAGAGGGTGAAGGCCCGCAACGCCTGAACCATCGCCTTGCCGGCGACGATGCCGCCGGCACTCAATGGAGTCAAGAATAACAATCCCAGGGTCCCCTCCCGCTTTTCCCGCGCGATGGAGTCGGCCGCCAGGGCGGGCACGATGAGGAAGATGAGGCCGAGCAGCAAGGTGTGCAGGCTGGCGAAGAGCCAGCCGCCCAGTTGGTCGGACGGTTTGTCCGAGTTGGCGACGGTGGCCCAGAGCACCAGCGTGCCCACGGCCACGCTCCAGAAGCGGAGGCGGTGGTTGACGGGCCGGCGCGCGCCTTCGCGCAGTTCGCGCTGCACGACGGGCCAGGTTCCTCCTAAGATTTTTGCCGATTTTAGCGACACAAGCTTTTGCGCAAACTAATGGCGCGGCGCAGAAATTGACGGTCATGTCCAGTCTGTGATGAGCAGGTTGGGCACGCGGGAGAATTCACCCGTGTTATTGGTCACGAGGGTCCCACCGGCGGCACGGGCCGTTGCGGCAATCCATAAGTCGGCTTCGCTAATAGCCGTTCCCTGCGCTTCCAGAAGGGTCCGGATGGTCACATAGTGATCCTCAATTTGAGCATCAGGCCACGCAATGTGAAATGGCGCCAGGAATGCCAGCACACGGTTCTTTGTTGTTTGAGGATTCACGCTCTTGGCCGCACCCACAAGCAATTCAGCATGGACCTGGAGCGGAACGACCACCTCCGCCGCCGGCACGGCATGAAGATGGCGCATCGCGGCAGCAGACCGTCCGCGCAGGCAGAAGACGATGATGTTGGTGTCGAGAAAAAAGCTCAAACGAACCACTCAGTCGCCGTTGAGCGGCTTCAGCGGGGGGCAGGCGAACCGCGCAGGAGAAGTGAAGTTTTCGTCATCGGCCAGCGAGCCGTAAAGGGCCAGCCATCCCGGCGGGTAGCCGTTGGCCGCGGCGCGGGATTCCAAAGCCGCCATGCGTTCCGTATCCAATTTGATCCGCTCGCTAATCCAATCGGAAACAGACTTCTGTTCGCGCCGCGCAGATTCTTCGATCTGGCGGGCGAGACTGTCGTCAAGACTTATTGTGAGCGTTGACATGTTGCGATTATCGCCGATTTATCCCGCCGGTGCAAGGCGTGAAAACCGCCCCTTCATTTGGAAATAGACGACATTCCTCTATTGCGTTTCGCCGCGGGTGACGCGCAGGAAAACTTCTTCCAGGCCGAGTTCGTCCTCCCACAGGCCGGTGAATTTGACGCCGCCATTCACCAGGGCGACGGCCAAAATGGAAGGGTCCACTTCCGGGCTGGCGAAGGTGACTTTGACCTGGCCGTCCACGGCGACGGCTTCGGCCACGGAGGGCAAGGCTCGCAGAAGGGCAAGGGCGGCGGCGGGGTCGCCTTCCGGGAGCACCCAATAAATCAGGCCGCTGGACATCTGCTGGCGCACGCCCTGCACCGGGCCGCTGTAAATGAGTTTTCCCTTCTCGATAATGGCGACGCGATTGCAGAGGGTTTGCAGTTCGCTCAAGATGTGGGAGGAAATAATGATGGTTTTGCCCAGGCGCTGCAGTTCCTGGAGAATGGCCATCATCTCGATGCGGGCGCGCGGGTCCAGGCCGCTGGCCGGTTCGTCGAGCAGGAGGAGCCTGGGGTCGTGGATGAGGACGCGGGCCAGGCCGAGGCGCTGTTGCATGCCGCGGCTCAAGGCCCCGATGATGGAGCCGCGTTTCTCGGTCAAGCCCACCAGTTCGAGCACGTCGGCCACGGTTTTTTCGCGCTGGGCGGTCGGGATTTTGTAGCAGGCGCCGAAGAAATCCAGGTACTCGGTGACTTCCATGTCCTTGTAAACGCCGAAGAAATCGGGCATGTAGCCGATGACATGGCGCACGGCGTCGGCCTCGCGCACGACGTCGTGGCCGAGGATTGTGGCGGTGCCGGCGGAGGGGGCGAGGAAGGTGGCGAGGATGCGCAGGGTGGTGGTTTTGCCCGCGCCGTTGGAGCCGATGAAGCCGAACAAATCCCCCTGGTTGATAGTCAAGTCGAGGGAATTGAGGGCGGTGATGTTGCCGTAAAGGCGGGTCAGGCCGACGGTGGCCACGGCGGGGATGGGCGGAGCGTCCATAGCGGTTTAGTTTGGCGGGTGCAAGATTGGAATTAGGATTAAGATTAGGATTAAGATTAAGATCAGGATAAAGGAGCGTGCATAGCGGTTTAGTGGGGCGGGTGCAAGAGGGCAGCGGGTTTGGTTTCCATTATTTGACAGGGACAACCAGCCGGAAGAGCGTGTCGCGATGAGTGCGTCTGGCGGTAAAACGGTTGAGGGGAGCGGCCGGGGAATGGTCCGGGTCCCAGGCCAGGAGGATGGCGTGGTCCGCGCCGACAAAACGGCTGAGGTCCAGGCTGCGAAAGACCTCGAAATTTTGCCAGCCTTGCTCGGAAACGTTCATTTTGGCGAGGAAGGAGGCGGCCATGGCGCCTTCGGCGACGCTGCTGATGGCGACGGCATTGTTGCCGAAGTTTTGGCGCCGGGTTTGGACGGCGTTGCGAAAAGCCTGGGAGTATTGGTTGACGAAATTGGCCAGCGGCGCGCCGTCGGCGGTGTTCAGGGTGAAGGTCTTGCTCTGGTGCGGAGGCAGTGCGCCCAGATTGTAAAGGCGCTGGCCGAGGACGAGGCGGGCCTGGGGCAGGTTGCGATCCGTGGAGTTTTCGACGGTCGCGCTCCAGCCGCCTTCCTGCCGGGTGACGGACAGGGTCAGGGGCACCGGTAAAGCCCGTTGCATCCAGTCGCTGACGTAGAGCTGGCTGGTCCAGACGGGGACAAAGGCCTCGGCGTCGAACCAGTTGCCGGTTTGGACGATGGAAGCGCCGCTGTTTTCCGAGCCGCCGCCGTAGTTGCCGCCGTATTCGCCGCGCAAGGTGGCGAAGGGCTGGACGCTGCCCAGTTGGTAATGGGCGTTGACGGGGGAATAAATGGAGAGATAGGTTTCCCCGCGGAGGACGGCGCTGGGAAGGTCGGGCTGAAGGTCGGGCAGGACATCCACCACGTTCAATTCGTTCCATTCCAATTCGCCGGCGCGGAGATGGAAACCGATCAAATAAATCAGCCCGGAAAAGGCGGCGACATAGAGGGGAAAAGTGACCCAGGTCAGCATCTGGCGGTTGATTTTTTTGAGCCAGTACTGGTCCAGCGGCCCGATCACGGCCAGATAGGCGACCAGGAGGGCCAGGAGCCAGGGCAAGGGCAGCTTGCGCACCTGCTTGCTGTCAATCATCGAGCCGAAAATGCCGTCGCTGCCCAGGCGCGGCATGTTGACCCGATTTTCATTGGAGGTCAGCCGGGCGAGGGGAATCTCGGCCAGTTTGGCCCAGAACCATCCGCGATTAATCCACGAGACAAAAGGCTCGCGCTCCGGACTGAAAGTCAGAACGGTGATCCGCCCGCGTCCGCGCTCGGCGGTGACGGCCAGGGGCGCGGGGTCCTCGCCGATCAAGGCGGCGCCGTCGCGCAGGGTGCCGGCGAGCATGGGCAGGGGCGCGGTTTCAAACTGGGGGTCGTCGGGAAGACTGGCGGGGGAAGTGATGGCGGGTTCGAGAGCGGGGCGGGGCGGGAGTCCGCCGCGCATGGGCATGGCGGGGCGGGGGAGCGACTGAACGCGCCGGCCAGGCGCCATTGCGGCCAGGCGAGCCGCCTCGGCTGGATCGGACGGAGCGCCAGGGGATTGGAAGCGGGCGCTGGTCCAAGGCCCGCGCAGCCACTGGTCCAATTGAGGATGGTTGTCCAGGGTGCGGGTCTCCGTCAGATCGCACGGCATCAAATCGTGCAGCCAGCGGTTGCCGGTGATGTCGGAAATCTGCTCCACGCCCACGACCAGATGGCCGCCGTTTTGCAGCCAGGCGCGCAGGGCCTGGACTTGCGGTTCTTTCAAATCCAGCGCCTTGGCGGAATTGAGGTACAAGAGGTCAATGCTCTCCATGGCCAGGGGATTGTCGGGGAAAGTTTCCGCCTGGAGGCGGGCGGCGCCATAGGAGGAAGGATTCTGGAAGCCGACGGGCATGGGCAAATCGGGGAAGGAGGGCAAGCCTTGCACGGTGCGGCACAGCCCGGCGACCAGGGGCAGTTCATGGGAGGTCAGTTTGGCACTTTGCCCGGTCTGCTCGGCCCGGACTTTGCCGCGCTCATCCAGGAGACGGATGTTCCAGATGCGGGCGGCGGTGAAGACGGGGATGACGACGCGTTTGAGAGTGCCGGTGGGCAGGTCCACCTTGACGCGGCGGATTTGTCCCCCGCCGATTTGCCCGGCGCTGACTTCGATGATGGCGTTGAAGCCCGGCCCGTCGTTTTGAACCTCGCAGGTGATGGGAAACCAGCCCTGGTCGGGCACCAGGTTGTTGTAGCCCAGGAAAACGTCAAAGCGCGGCCCCGCCGCCTGGCTGGCCGGCCCCGCCAGCAGGAGCAGCGCGGCGGCCAGGGACAAGAGGAGGCGGTTGCCATAATTGAGACTGCGCGACATGACCTGTTTTGGCGTCATTATAAGGCCGGTAACAAGTTGGATTTATAGAGCCAGTTGCGGTCAAAGCAAGGGCAAATATGGCCCTTAGAGATAATGCCCTTCGGAAATTCATGGCGGAAGGATTGTGATGGTGATGGGTCCTTGCGATGAGGTGTTTTTGAGTAGGCGTGGCCAGCTGCTGACGGGTTGACGAACCGCCCGCGGGCAGGAGCG
>JBEKVM010000057.1:0-32426 GCA_049513975.1 Verrucomicrobiota bacterium
GACCACCCAACCAGCGCCACCCACCAGTCATCCCGTGACTTTTCACCCGCCAAACCTGCGCGCGAAACCGGAAAGCAACTTCCACACCGAACACGATTGGCGAGGCGCGTGCGCTCCCCAAAAATCCTGCCCAGGCCGTCGCTGTTTCTCAAATGAGGACACTGCCCTTTTTCCAGGGAAATCGAGTCACTGCTCGACGGAGTCTCGCCCTGCCATTCTTTTTTTATTTTTTCCGTTGACAATCCGGGCAAACTGTCATACTGTCCTATGACAGTGAAAGATTTATGCTGATTCAGATTGATTTTAAATCGGGCAAGCCGGCCTACCTGCAAGTGGTGGACCAGATCCGCTACGCGGCGGCTTCGGGGGCGGTGCGGCCCGGCGAGCCGCTGCCGTCCATCCGCCCGCTGGCGGAGGAGTTGCGCTTGAACCGGAACACCGTGGCCAAGGCTTACACCGAGTTGGAGAGCCAGGGAGTGATCGAAACGATCGCGGGCAAGGGCTGTTTTCTCAAGGAGAACCATTCCCGGTTCACCAAACAGGTCCGGCACAAGCTGTTGATCAAGGAAATTGACGAGGCGGTGGTCGCCTCGCACCAACTGCAGGTGGATGCGGAGACTTTTTTGACCCTGGTCCGCGAGCGATTGAGCTTTTTTGAGGACAAAAAAGCGAATGCAAAATGAAAAATGAAAAATGCGGAATGAAGAATAAGAAAACAGCATCAATTCCCCCCATTTTGCATTCTGCATTTTGGCACCCCCATTTATGAACACCACGATTATTGAACTCAAGGACCTGACCCGGCGCTACGGCAAATTGGATGCGGTCAACGGCCTGAACCTGAGCGTGCGGCCGGGGCGCTGCTACGGCTTTTTCGGCCGCAACGGCGCGGGCAAGACCACCACCATCAAATGCCTGCTCAACCTGCTGGCGCCCACGGCGGGGACGGTGCGCGTCTTTGGCCTGGACCCGCGGAAGGAGGAAGTGTCCGTCAAGTCGCGCCTTTGCTACGTGCCCGATGCCGTGGCCTTCTATCCCTGGATGACGGTGCGGGAGACGCTCCATTACCTGGCGTCCTTTCGGCCGCGGTGGAACGGCGAGGTCGAAGCGGGCCTGCTGCAACGCTTCGATTTGGACCCCGGCCAAAAAACGTCCAACTTGTCCAAAGGGCAGAGAACGCAACTGGCCTTGATCAGCGCCATCGCGCCGGAGCCGGAATTGCTGGTGCTGGACGAGCCGACTTCGGGGCTGGACCCGATCGTCCGCCGCGAATTCATCGAGACGGTGATCGGCGCCTACCAGTCGGGCGACCCGGAGAACCGGACGGTTTTTGTCTCCACCCATCTGATCGCGGAGTTTGAGGGATTGATTGACGAGTTCACCATCATCGAGCAAGGGCGGGGTATTTTGACGATGGAGGCGGACAGCGCGCGCGAGCGTTTCCAAAAAATCCGCGCCCGCTTTGCCGAACCGCTGCCGCTCTCGGTGAAGCTGCCGGGCGCGCTGGAGGTGCGGCGCAACGGACGGGAACTGGAATTGCTCTGCAACGGGTCGAGCGGGCCGCTGCTGGAAATCCTGCGCGCCAGCCACCCGGAGGAAGTGCGCTGCGAAACGTTGTCGCTCGAAGAGATTTTTGTCTCCTCCAAAATCCTCAGCCCGGCCAAGCCATGAGCATTGTTTTGCGCAAGGAACTGCGGTTGCTGCTGCCGGCCTGGGTGGCCACCGTGGTGGTGACGACGGTGCCCGCCTGGTGTACGCACGCGGCGTGGTTTGCCCGGAATGGATTGGCCGTCGGCATCGTCTCCATCGCCTGTTTTGCCCTGGGAACTTTGTTCCTGGCCCTGTCGCCGTTTGGACAGGAGCTGAGCTTTGGCACGTTCAGCCTGATGCTGGCCCAGCCGCAAACGCGGCGGCGTCTGTGGTGGATCAAGATGAGCGCGCTGGCGGCCGCGGTGGCCTTGTCTCTGGCGGCCATGTGCTTGTCCTGGCAACTGCGCACCCGTGGAATCGTGATGATGAAGAACATGCCGTTTTCCTCGGTGCTGACCGGTTTTGGCCCGCTGGCCGGCTTTGATGCGCTGCTGGCGATGGTGGTGGTTTCCGGCGGGCTTTGGACGACGCTTTTGTTTCGCCAGGTGACGGCGGCGTTCTGGTTTTCGCTGTTTGTTCCCGCGGCGATTTTGGTCCTGGTGCAATGGCTGGCGGGGGACGGGCCCCAGGCTCTGCTGGCGGAGGTGGTGGTGATGGGAGTTTATTCCATCGCTGGATTCGCGCTGGCGGGAAGGCTTTTTCTTCGGGCGCAGGACACGCCGTGGGGCAACGAGGAGGTTTCGTTGCCGGCTTCGAGCGGACGTTCCCTGCGGCTGCTGGGTTGGGTATTCCAACAAAAGCGCGGTTCCTGGGCGGCGCTTCTTGGCAAGGAACTGCAGATGCAGCAAGTCACCTTGTTCATGGCGGCGGCTTTGGGGCTGATTTATCTGGCGGCAATTTTGGTTTTGGCGGGAAAGCCCTCCGCATTAAATGGTTTCATTTTTGGATTGGGCGAGTTGTTTTGGATGCCCTGGCTCCTGGTTCCGCTGGTGCTCGGGAGTGCGGCGGTGGCGGAGGAGCGCAGGCTCAACACCTTGCAAGACCAGCTTTGTCTGCCGGCGCGGAAACGCACGCTCTTTGGAATGAAGTTAGTCGTCGTGCTTTACCTGGGAGTTGTTTTTGGCGCGGTGATGCCCTGGCTGGTGAGCGGCCTGAGCCATTGGGCGGGCGTCAGGGCCAACTTCGCCGGGCTGTCCAGCCTCGATGCCTTCGCCATCCTGTCCGTTTTGACCGCCGCCATTGCCTTCTACGCCTCCACTCTCAGCCGGACCACCATTCAAGCCCTCGGCATCGGCCTGGTGCTGATCATGCTGGCCTTCTCCGCCGTCTCCGTGATCACTGCGCTTCATCCCGGGTACGTCCCTCCGTTCTTGGGCGAGCATTGGTACGAAGGACATCTCAGAGAAACGACATTGGCCCGGCTGACTCGCGCCTACGATGAAATCAGCCAGTTTTTTGTGATGGATTTGCACATTCGCGCCCTGGCCTGGCCGGCGGCCATTGCGGCCTTCTTCTGGCTGGCCTACGGGAATTTCCGGCGGCTCCAGGTGAACCAGCAGATGTGGCTTGCCAATTTATTCGGATTATTGACGGCGGCGGCCCTGACCTTGCTGGTTTCCAATCTGATCCATGCGCGACCGTGGGAATGCTTCATGCGACTGGAACCGGCCCATGGTCCGCCGCGGATCAGCGCGGCGGGGCCTGGACGGATGAAAGTGGCCGCTTCCTACGAATTCAACTGGAAAAATCCAGCCTGGGGCTTTTTTGTCCTTCTGCCCGACGGCCGGCTTTGGGCGGAGCGAGTCGAACCTCCTTTTGACCGGAACACCGCACACGCGCCTGGAACATTTGTGGACAGTTCGAACTGGGTTGATCTCGCTTCCGCCCCGGCCGGCGCGGTGGGAATTCGATCCGACCACACCCTTTGGAAAATTGATTCATCGGCCCGCGCCACCCGAATCGGCGACGCGGCCGATTGGCAGGCGGTGGCCGCGGGACAGGACTATCTCATGGCGCTGAAACTGGATGGCACGCTGTGGCATTCGACAAATGCGTATGAAAGCGGGAAGATCGGAAGCGTCCGCTGGCGGCAGGCGCGGCCGGCTGCGGATGGCGCCCCGGTGGCGCTCCTCGGTTACGGGTCGGATTGGTGCGGCCTTTATTCCGCCGGCCGCTGCGTCTTCGGGGTGAAACGCGACGGGAGCGTATGGCAGTTGGAGGATCGGCAGTTGATGGAGGAGCAGCCGGACGGAAGTATCGTCGTCAGGGATATTTTCCAAGCGGCGCGCGGCGCTTTCACAGGGACCAATTGGTCATCCCTGGCCGGCCAATCCCAAATCCAGGTGGCGGTGTCCGGGGACGGCGGGTTGTGGGCGGCGGGCCTGTTGTCTGGCCGCCTTTTTGGGCAAGATTCTCCGGCAGGTCTGCATGAACAGGCGGTGCGCATCGGAGGCAGCCCGGAATGGCGGGAGGTGGCCGGCGCTTTTTGGTCCATCGCTGCTGTCAAGACTAACGGCACGTTGTGGATGCAAAACGAACCCGGATCGCCGGAGGCTTGGCGCCCCAGCGATTACTCCGACTGGATGGCGGTGACAATCGCGCCGGGCGAGTGGATCACCACCCTGGCGGCGGACGGGACGCTGTCGGTCTGGTCGCCGCAATATCGCAGCATATTGGGTCTTCCCGAACCGAAACAGAGGCCGCTGTTGAGCCTCAACCTCTTCAACACCCCATGAACACACTGCTGCGCAAAGAACTGCGGTTGCTGCTGCCGGCCTGGGTGGCGGCGCTGGCGGTTGCCACGCTGCCGCTTTGGACGGGCCGGAATTATCAAGGCGCGATCATGCCGTGTTTTGACCTGGCGGTATTATTCTTAGGTTTGACTCCATTTGGACAGGAAATGAGTTGCGGGACGTTCGGCCTCCTGTTGAGCCAGCCGGAAAAGCGCCAGCGTTTTTGGAAGATCAAGGCCGGGCTGCTCGCTCTGGCGATGCTGTCCGCCTGGGCTGTGTTTGTCTGGTGCGGGTGGTTGAGCCGTCAATTTTTCTTTTATGATTTTTATTTCGATTCTTTTACGGACATGGCCGTGGGCAGCGGGGTGGCGACGCTCGTGGCCTTTTCCAGCGGCCTCTGGAGCACGCTGTTGTTGCGGGACCTGACGACGGCTTTCTTTGCCGCCGTCATGGCCCCAGCCGCGTTGCTCATGGCCACGTTCCTCGCTTCTTTGCATTGGATTGACAACGATGCCTTGATGGAACGGGTCGTCTTTTGCGTCATGACGGCCTATTCGGCGCTGGGATTTTTTGTGGCGCGACGGCTCTTTCTTGGCGCGGAGGATGTGCCTTTGGCTTGGACCGGCAGGCAAATATCTTTGCCGAAGGTGCGAGGATTGCCCTTGCGCTGGCTTGGCTTCGGACTCCAGAAAAGGCGCGGCCCGTGCTCGGCGCTGATTTTCAAAGAACTGCGAATGCAGGAGGTCACTATGGTTCTTCTTCCCTTGCTCGCATTTTTGCATCTGGCGGCTTTGGGCGCGCGCCATTTTGCGCCGGAATGGGCGGCACGGAAGCAGGTCTTTGATTTCGCGGGGTTTCTCTGGCTGGCGGCGCCCTTTGTGGTAGGATGCGTGGCGGTGGCGGAGGAGCGGCGCTACAACACCCTGGAAAGCCTTCTCTGCCTGCCGGCGCGCAAGAGAAATCAATTCCTGATCAAATTCGCGGTGGTGATGGCGCTGGGAATCGCGCTGGGCGGGGTCCTCCCCTGGGTGTTGGAGAATGTTGGCGGCGACAGCCGTCAATGGATCGGATTCGGCCCGTTGAGAGGTCTTGTCTCAGCCGCCGCCGGCATGGCCGCGGCATCCTTTTTCGCTTCCACCATGAGCCGTGGCATGTTGCAAGCCTTCACGGTGGGCTTGCTGTTTCCAATCCTGCTATTGACAGCCGTTGGAATTTTGCTGCCGAAATTCGGCCTTGGCTCGGCCGTGATTAGTTTTGGCGGTTTGCTTTTTCCTGCCCTCGCCGTTCCGTCCTTCCTCATCGCCTATTTCTGGATGGCGTTCCGGAATTACAAATTGTTGCAAGCCGGCTGGCCGCTCTGGGCGGGAAATTTCGCCCGGTGCATTGCTGTTTTCGCCTCGGTGTTGCTGGTGGCCAGCGCGATTTACGCCCGCTCCTGGGAGTATTTCATGCCGCTGGAACCGCGCCACGGCCCGGCGCTTTTGAGCGGCGCGGGACACGCCATGATTGCCGGCGCGGGAGGCGATGGGTGTTTTTATGCCTTGCTGCCGGACGGCCGGCTTTGGGCCGGCAAAACAGACCAGACCAGGCCGGATCGGCAATTGAAAAATCTTTCCGGTCGTTTTGTCAGCGGCTCAAACTGGGTGGACTTGGCAGCCACTTACACGGAAGGCGCGGCCGCCCTCAAATCCGACGGAACGCTCTGGAAGTTTTCCCGCCGGGCCGGCTCCGGCCAGATTGGATCCGACTCGGATTGGAAGAAGGTGGTGGCGGCAGGTAGTTTTTTCCTGGGCCTCAAACAGAACGGCACGATCTGGGGATGGGGACACGATGACTCGGGAACTCTCCCCGACCATCGTGATAAGAAGGGGGACAGGATTGCCTTTCCTGATCCTGTTCAGCTTTGGCAGGATTCGGATTGGGTGGATGTCTTTGCCAAGGGACAGCCCGTGGCGGTCAAGCGCGACGGGAGTCTCTGGACCTGGGGCTACGACGGCAAGCCCGTGAGCAGACGAATCACCAACTATTCTGTGTACCACCGATTGGTCCGTGCGGACCTGGAGGGGACCAATTGGTCGTCCCTGGCGGGCGATGATTGGCTCACGATGGGCGTTCGCAGCGATGGCACCTTGTGGGCCGGCGCTCAACGTCCCCTCCATATTTACCCGGCGGACCGCCCCAGCATCCCCACCATTTTTGGCTCTCAAATTCCCAGAGGCGGCGTGTTAGCGCTTGGTCACATCGGAACCAAATCAGATTGGGTTGGCGTGTCCATGGCCGGGGATCAATATCTGGCCATCGAGGCGGATGGCACGTTTTGGGCGATTAACCGCAACTCCTTTCAAACCCAGCACCCGAGCCGGTACCAGGACTGGCTGGCCGCCTCGGGGGGGTTTCTGTGGGAGAACTGGGCCTTGGCGAAGGACGGCACGATCTCCTGCTGGAGGGACGTTTTCCAGGTTACTCCAGAGAATTACTGGAGGGGCCGTTATAATGGCGAGAAACCCCGGTTGTTCTACCTCCGGCCGAGCCGCCGCCCCCTGGCCAGCATCAACATTCTGGACGCCAAGTGAGCCACTGTTTGCTAAAATTTAGCCTTTAGCCTTTAGCATTTCCTAAACCAGCAGCATGGCGTCGCCATAGCTGAAAAAACGGTAGCGCCGCTCCACCGCCTCGCGGTAGGCCCGGAAGACAAACTCCCGCCCGCCGGTCCCCCCCGGCGCGGCGAAGGCGCACACCAGCATGAGCAGGGTGGAGCGTGTCAAGTGGAAATTGGTGAGGAGCGAGTCAACGATTTTAAATTCATACGGCGGGTAAATGAAAATATCCGTCGCGCCGCGCCCGGGGACGATCCGCCCGGCGTTCGCCGCCGCCACGCTTTCCAAAACGCGCAGCGTGGTCGTGCCCGCCGCCACGATGCGCGCCCCGGCCGCCTTGCCTTCGGCAAGGAGACGCGCGGTTTCGGGAGTGATTTCAAACCGCTCCCGGTGCATGCGGTGCTCCGCCAGCAATTCCGCCTTGACCGGCGCAAAGGTCCCCGCGCCCACATGCAGGGTCACGAAACAGATTTTCACGCCGCGCGCGCGGATTTTTTCCAGCAGCGGCTCCGTGAAATGCAAACCCGCCGTCGGGGCCGCCACGCTGCCGGGCGCGCGGGCGTAAACCGTCTGATACCGCTCGCGGTCCTCCGGCTCCGTCCCGTCCCGTTGGATGTAAGGGGGCAGGGGGACTTCGCCGAGGGCGTCCAGTTCGGAAAATATATTATTGACATCTGAGAAGCGCAGGCGGCGGTGGCCGGCGGGGTTGATTTCCTCGACCGTGGCGGCGATGCCGGCGGGCCACCGGCGATGGTCGAGAATCTCGATGCGCGTCCCAAGGCGCGCGCGCCGGCCCGGGCGCAGCATGGCCCACCAGACGTTGGCCGCGGTTTCTTCCAGCAGCAGGATTTCAAAGTGGCCGCCGGTCTGAGGATTGCGTCCGCGCAGCCGCGCCGGGATGACGCGCGAATCGTTCAAGACGAGCACATCCCCGCCGCGCAGATGGTTTAGCAAGTCCGGAAACTGCTGGTGTTCAATGGCTTGCACATCGCGTCGGGCCAGCAGCAGGCGGGATTGGTCGCGGGCCGGGGCGGGCCGGGCGGCGATCAATCCGGGCGGGATCTCGATTTCGAAATCGGCGGTGCGCAATCCGGACGGCATCTCCAGGCAGGCTAACATCCGGTGAATAAAATGTGCATAACTTTATTGAAAAAAACTGGAAGATTTCCATTGACAATTTGGGTAAAAGCGGGAAAATGCGGGAACACTTGTGGAAGTTTGTATAATAATGTATTTTTTTGTGGTTGCGCCGTGATGGCCAACTGAAATATAAAACGAGTTATGCCGGCCCCAGCCGCCAGGAAAGTGACGTATCAGTCGCTCTACCGTTATACGGTGGATGCGAACCGGCGGGTGCAGATGCCCCTGCCGTGGCGCACGGCCAAACCGGTCGAGTTGACCATGATCGTCTGGCCCCAGCACGATTGCGGCCCCTGCCTGCGGGTGTTGCCGCCGGAGCAATTGGACAAGCTCCGGGAAAAAATTGAGAACATGCCCGCCCCCGAAAAAACCTCGCTCAAACGCCACATCGGCAGCGCTTCCGTCAAGGTGGAACTGGACAGCGCCAAGCGGATCGTCATTCCCGCCGAAATGGCCGAGGCGGTGGGCATCGGCACCGAGGCGGTTTTCGCCGGCATGCTGGATTATTTTGAAATATGGAGCACCGCCCGCTACGCCGACATGCACTCCCAGGAAAAGCGGGTGGTGGCGAGCGCGCTCAAATCCCTCGAATGAAAAACCGCCTCATCACCTTGCTGACGATGGGCCATACGCTGGACCGGGTGAAAGACCGGACGGGGGCCTACAGCTTGCGCAACGTGAACAAGTTTCCAAAACTCAGGCCGGTCGCGCGCGCGGCGGCGGCGGCGCGGCCTTCCGCCAGCCCGGCCGCGCCCTCCGCCCAGCCTTTGCTGTTTGCGGCGGCAAAAGCGCCGGCGGCGGAACTGGAAAGAAGGGTGGAAGGGACGGAAGGGGCAATGCGCCAGCCATCGGAGGCAGGGCGGGCAGTCCTCTGCCCGCCGCACGACGGCAGCGCGACGTTGATTCCCCGGCTAATGCCCGACGGCGGGCAGAGGACTGCCCGCCCTGCCATACCCGACCCGCCCAAGGCTGACGCCCTGCCCAGGGCCGGTTTTCTCCAATCCGCAAAATTGAAATTGAAAGCGTTCCTGGCGGCGGTGGCTGCCTTTGTCCCAAAGAGCGTCGCGCGCATCCGGGACGGGTTGCGCTCCCCGCCGGCCGACTCCCGTCCGCGCGCCCAGGCCGAACTGGCTTTGGAGAAAGTGAAGGTGATTAGAAACGATTTGAGCGACGCCGATGTGGTGGTCGTGGCGGTGCAACCGAAAGCGCAGGACTCCCGCGCCCCCCAGGCCGAAGCGCGCGAGCCGGCCCGAAATCCCTGGACGCGCGTGACGGCGCGCTGGGTCAAACTGAAAAGCCCGGCGGAGGGCGCCAGGCTGGCGTCCGTTGCGCCCCAGGCGCCATCGGCGGGTCCGGCGCAACTGGCGCAGATGCCGCCCTGAAACCCATGTTAAGTGCCCGCGTATTTTCACAAATCAGTCTTGACAACGGAGGTCCTGGCGGCCCTCCGGCCCAGGCCGGGGGGTTGCTACGCGGACGGGACCGTTGGCGGCGGCGGGCACGCGGCGGCGCTGCTCCGGGCCAGCGCGCCGACTGGAAGACTGTTTGGGTGCGACCGGGATGGGGCGGCGGTGCAGGCGGCCCGCGCGCGGCTGGCGGAGTTCGCGGGACGGTTTGAAATCCGGCAGGACAGTTTTGCCGGCCTGGACCAGTGGATCGAGGCGGGGAGTTGCGACGGGGTGATTTTGGACCTGGGGCTTAGTTCGGTCCAACTGGATTGGCCGGAGCGGGGCTTCAGTTTTCAGAGCGACGGCCCGCTGGACATGAGAATGGACCCGGCGCAGGAACTGACGGCGGCGGCGCTGGTCAATCAGACCGGGGCCGAAGAACTGGCGAAGATTTTTTGGGAATACGGGGGCGAGGCCAATGCCCGGCGGATTGCCCGGGCCATTGCGCGGGAGCGGGAGACGCGGCCGCTGGAGCGGACGCGGCAATTGGCGGATTTGATTGAGAGGATTTCGCCCCGCGGCGGAAGAAAAAGCCATCCCGCCACGAAAGTTTTTCAGGCCCTGCGCATCGTGGTGAACGACGAGCTGGGGCATCTGCAACGGGGACTGGAAGCGGCGGTGAAGATTTTAAAACCGGGCGGCCGGCTGGCCGCAATTTCTTTCCACGGATTGGAGGATCGCGTGGTGAAGAAATTTGGCGGCCGGCTGTCGCGGGATTACGAGGCGCACGAACCGGACGTGCCGGAGCTGCGGCGGCCCCGGCCGGCGATTTTGCGGTGGGTGCAGCGCAAGGCGATTCTGCCCGGCGCGGAGGAATTGAGGGAAAACCCGCGCAGCCGCAGCGCCCAATGCCGGGTGATGGAAAAATTGTAGCGGCGGTCCCGGACCGCCGGAAAAGTGATGAAAGCGAAGAAGAACAAACAAACGGAGTGATGGAGTAATGGAGTGATGGAGTGAGGCAACACTCCAATACTCCAGCACTCCAACACCCCATTCCGACATGGCCCGCAATAAAAAAAATGAATCCGGTTTCCGGCCCGGCCCGGTTCTCACCGCGCTGGCGCTGCTGGGGCTGCTCGTGCCGCCGGGCATCGGTTATGTGTGGTTCAAGGACCAGATTGACGTGCTGGGCGATCAAGTCAAAAAGCAGGAAATCACGCTGACCGAACTGGAGCGCGCCAACCGCGCCCGGCGCGATCAACTGGCCATCTTGTGCCTGCCCGAGGCCCTGGACAAACAGGTCAGAAGCATGAACCTGGGCCTTGGCCCGCCCGCCCAGGCGCAAGTCATCCGCCTGACGGAAGCGCCGGTCAATACCCCGGTGGCGCCGGCGGAGCAGCGGCGGGCGCAGGGCATTCTGCGGGAAAGGAACAACTAATTTGGCCGCCGCTCGCGCCCGTTCGGTTGGAGGAGCCGAACAGCGCGGGCGGCTGGCTGATTTTCTAACATGAGCGTGGTTTGGCAGTATCGGAAAATGATGGGGCTGGCCCTCGGGTTGGTGGCCGCCTTCGCCTTGCTGGCGGGGCAGTTGGTGAATCTGCAAGTCGTGCGGCACGAAGAATTGCTCGGCCTGGCCGCCAACAACACCGTCCGCACCATCGCCCGCGATCCCATGCGCGGCCGGATTCTGGACATCCGCGGCAATCCCCTGGCCACCAGCATCCCGGCCAAGCTGATCTGCGCCGATCCGGCCCTGTTCCTCTGCACCAATCCGTCCCTGGCGGGCAACTGCCGCGCGGCGGTGGCCCATGCCCTGGCCCCGTTGCTGCAAACCAACGAGGAGTATTTGCTGGACCGCCTGGCCCCGCGCCTGGTGGTGGCGGGCGGCAAAACCAACCTCTCTCACTACGTCGTGCTCCAACATCTGGCCTCCCTGGAAACCTGGGAAAAAGTCAGGCAAAGCATGGCCACCCTTTCCCTGGGCGTGGACGAATCCAAGCTCAAGAGCGAGGAACAATTATTCTACCGCTCGCTGCGCGCCAGGGCGATTTTTGCCGCCGATGAGCAAAAGCGCGTTTATCCCGGCCAGACTCTGGCGGCCCATGTCGTGGGCTATGTCAGCCGTGAAGGCGAAGATCAAACCGGCAAGGACGGCATCGAGCTGGAATACAATTCCAAGCTCAGCGGCGTCCGCGGCTGGCGGCACACCGAGCTGGACAAACGCCAGCGCGAATTGGTCGCTTACCGGGACGAGGACATCGAGCCGCGCAACGGACTCAATGTGGTTCTGACCCTGGACGCCGGTTTGCAAAACATCGTGGAGTCCGAGCTGGCCGCGGCGATGCGCCAGCTTTGCCCCGTCAGCATCTCCTCGGTCATGCTGCGCCCGCGCACCGGAGAGATTCTGGCTCTGGCCAATTGCCCCACCTTCGATCCCAACCACCCCGGCGCGTTTCCGGCGGAGGCGCTGCGCAACCGGGTGATCGCCGACAACCACGAGCCGGGGTCCACCTTCAAAGTGGTGGTGGTCAGCGGCGCGCTCAACGAGCGCCTGGTCAGCCTGACCGACATCTTCAATTGCGAGCGCGGCCATTTCTTTTACGCCGGGGCGACCTTGCATGACCATGAATCGTACGGCGACCTGTCGGTGCAAAGCATCATCACCAAATCCTCCAACATTGGCGCGGCCAAGATTGGGCTGCGCCTGGGCGAGGCCGCCCTTTACCAATACATGCGCGACTTCGGTTTCGGCTCCCGCACCGGCATTTTTCTGCCGGGCGAAGTCTATGGCAGCGTGCCCCCGGTCAAAAGCTGGACCAAAATCTCCCTGGCCCGCATTCCCATGGGCCAGGGGGTCGAGGTGACTCCGTTGCAGATGGTCATGGCCGTGAGCGCCATCGCCAACCGCGGCGTGCTGATGCGCCCCATGATCGTGGACCGTCTGGTGGACGCCGACGGCCGGATAGTTGTCAAATATAACCCGCAGCCGGTCCGGGAGGTCGCGCGCGCCGACGCCATGAATCAAATCGTCACCGCCCTGAAAACGGTGGTGGGCAAGGAGGGGACCGCGCCCAAAGCCCGCCTGGAGCACTACACGGTGGCCGGCAAGACCGGCACGGCGGAAAAAGTGGAGAACGGACACTACGTGAGCGACAAGTATTTCAGTTCCTTCATCGGCTTTTTCCCGGCGGACAACCCGGAGCTGTGCATCGCCGTGTTCATTGACGAACCGCCCAAGGGCGACCATTTCGGCGGCGGGGCGGCCGGCCCGATTTTCAAGGCCATCGCCGAGCGCGCCGCCAATTATTTGAACCTCAAACCCGACCTCGACCCCGCCGCGCCCGCCGGCCAGACGCTGGCCGCCGCCGCCGGTGTTCCGGCCGGGTCCCGTCCCGTGAAAAGCAATTGATGCGTCAACCCTAAAAACCCAGGCCCCATGCCGCCTCCCTTTTTATTGGAATAGCCGATGGAACCGCGCCCCCTCCATTACATCGCCCAAGCCGTCTCGGGTGAACTGCGCCACGGTTCCCCAGACAAAACGGTGGCGCGCCTCTGCACCGATTCGCGCCTGGCCGAGCCGAACGATCTTTTCTTCGCCCTGGCGGGAGCCCGTTTCGACGCCCACCGCCTCCTGCCCGAGGTGGCGCGGCGCGGGGTGGGCGCCATCGTGGCGGAGCGGGACAAATTGCCCGCCGATTTTTGCCAATGCGCGGTGATCGCGGTGGGGAATACGCGGCGCGCCCTCGGACAACTGGGGGCGCGTTACCGCCGCGACTTCCATCTGCCCGTCATTGCCGTCGGCGGATCCAACGGCAAGACCACGACCAAGGAATTGATCGCCTCGGTCTTGCGCCAGGAAAAGGCCGCGCTGTGGAGCGAAGCCAGTTTCAACAACGAAATCGGCGTGCCCCTGACTTTGTTGCGGCTGGAGCGTTCCCACCAGGCCGCCGTGCTGGAAGCCGGCTCCAACCATCCGGGCGAATTGGCCCCGCTGGTGCAAATGATCGCCCCCACCCACGGGGTCGTCACCAACATCGGCCGCGAGCATCTGGAGTTTTTTGGCGACCTGGCCGGGGTGGCGCGCGAGGAGGGAACGATGGCCGAAGGTTTGCCCGCGTCCGCAACGCTTTTTATCAACGGCGATGGCGGCTGGTCTGAATCCATGGCGGCCCGCTCTCGCGCCCGGGTCATCCGCGCCGGGTTGAAGGAGGGCAACGACTATCGGGCGGTGGACATTCGCAGCGACGACGCCGGCTCGGTTTTTTGCGTCCACTGCCGCCAGGCGCGGCTGGAAGGCGAATATCGCATCCAGCTTCTCGGCCGGCATCAGGTGGCCAACGCGCTTTTGGCCCTGGCCGTGGGGGCGGAACTGGGGCTGGAGCGCGCGGCCATCCAGCGCGGCCTCGCCGCCTGCGCTCCCTTGAAAATGCGCCTGAAACTTTGCCAGGCCGGCGGGGTGCGGGTGCTCGACGACGCCTACAACGCCAACGCCGATTCCATGCTGGCGGCCTTGGAAACACTGCGCGCGCTGCCCTGCCAGGGCCGCCGGGTGGCGGTGCTGGGCGACATGGCCGAATTGGGCCAATCCTCCGGCCCGGCCCACGCCGAGGTCGGCCGCCGCGTCGCCGAACTGGGCCTGGATCATTTGTTCGCCATCGGGACGCGCGCCGCGGAAATGGCCGCCTCGGCCCGCGGCAGCGGCCTGCGCAACGTCGTGGAATTTTTGGACGTGGACGACGCGGCGCGGGCCGTCAACGACTTTGCCCGGCCGGGCGACGCGGTGCTGGTCAAGGCCTCGCGCGCCATGCGGCTGGAACGGATTACCGAAATTTTGTGCAACCATCGGATAAAAAATGAAAATTGACAAAAAATGCGGGGCGGGCCGCGCCTGGCTGTGCCGGGCCGGATTCGCCGGGACCCAACGGGACAGGCTGGCGCAGGCCGGCTATCCCAGATTCCTGTTCCGCCTGGCGGCGGCGCGCCGCGCCTGGGCGGGAGCGGGCGCCGAACCGCGGCGCCACGACTGACATGTTTTTTTACCTGAGCCAACGAATGCTTGACTTGGCCGCCGGGACCTCCCTGGAACCGTTCGCCTCGCCCTTGCGCCTTTTCCGCTACATCACTTTTCGCAGCGCGGGGGCGGCGGTGACGGCCCTGCTGCTGAGCTGGTGGCTCTACCCCCGCTTTATTCCCTGGCTCAAGCAGTTCAAGTTCGGGCAGGAGTATGAGGACCGCGCCCATGAAGGCGGCGGCCTGTCGGCGGGGGTGGCGAGCAAAAAGGGCACTCCCACCATGGGCGGGCTGCTCATCGTCCTGGTGCTGGACATCACCGCCATGCTGTGGGCGCAATGGAACACCCAGATCCTGCTCGCCCTCTTTTCCGTCATCGTCCTCTGCGGGCTGGGATTTATAGACGACTACGCCAAGATCACGCGGCAGAACAGCGACGGCCTGCGCGAATTCATCAAGCTCTGGGTGCAGGGCGCCCTGGCCCTTTTCGCGGCGGGATACTTGTGGCGGCTGCCCGCCACCACCAACCTCATCAGCGAAGTGATGGTGCCCTTCTACAAATACCCCGTGCTCACGGGCGGGGCCGGCGCGGCGCTCGGCCTTCTCCTGACCAGTTGCACCATCGTGGGCGCCTCCAACGCGGTCAATCTGACCGACGGCCTGGACGGCCTGGCCATCGGCTGCACCGTGATCGTCTCCTTCGTTTTCCTGGTCTTGACTTATTTGGCGGGGAACGCCCGCACCGCGGGCTACCTGCAAATCCCGCATGTGCCCGGGGCGGGCGAGTTGACGGTTTTTTGCGCGGCCATGCTGGGGGCGGGGCTGGGGTTCCTTTGGTTCAACTGCCACCCCGCCTGCCTTTTTATGGGGGACACCGGTTCCCTGGCGCTGGGCGGCGGGCTGGGCATGATCGCGGTGCTGATCCATCAGCCCCTGGTTCTGGCCATTGCCGGCGGGGTTTTTGTGGCCGAAGCCGGCTCGGTCATCATTCAGCGGACCTGGTTCAAGTACACCAAACTCCGTTATGGCGAGGGCCGGCGGGTCTTTCTCATGGCTCCGCTCCATCATCATTTTGAGAAAAAGGGCTGGCATGAATCCCAGATTGTCACCCGGTTTTACATTCTGGGCGTCCTCTGCGCCGTGGTGGCGCTCTCCACCCTCAAGATCCGGTAAACCATGAATATCGCGATAAACATGAGGGATGAAAAAAAATCGCATTTTCCTGCTTGCCAGCCGCGGCCCGGATTGATAAAACTGAACCAGGAAACGGAGATTTCTTCGTTTCAAAAGAACTTGTTTTGCCGTGTCCGGCTCGTTGGCGCGTTGGAAAATTTCAATCAACTCAACTGCCGGGGGTTTTGTTGCCTGGGTCAAAACGGGGGTGGCGGCGCGCAACGGGTTGTGGCTGGCCGCGCCGGGGCCACAAGATGCAGCAGGCATTAGCAAGGCGAAAGCAATGTATTAGAGATAGTTGGAATAATAAGCGATGAATTTATGCTTTGCTCCGGGGTTTTTTGAGGAAAAACCCCGGGGCAAATTAACAAAAAAATAAACCTCAAAAAAAGAAAGCAGCGCCCAGAATTATGAATAATCCCAATCCACTCCTGCCCCAGGGGACTTTGCCCCCCCGTGGAAGATCCAACCTCTATATCAAAATCCTGATGATCTTTGCCGTGCATATCGTCGTGCTCGGCGGCATCTTGATGGTTGGCTGCAAAAACACCTCCACGGCGGAGAAACCCAAAACGGATGATGCGGCCGGCGGCCCGGCCAGCCCGATGGCCGCACCGGGCACCGACCTTCCCGCCCCGGCTCCAACGGTCTCGACCCCGGGCACGACGCCCGGCGCCCCCACACCGCCGCCCGCGGGGTCCAGCGTCATTCCGTCCTCCATGCCGGCTGCGCCGGTTGCGACGGTGACCCCGCCAGTGGCTCCGCCCGTAGTTCCGGCGGCAACCGGAGGCAGTGTCTATGTGATTGCCCACGGTGACTTGCTCAGCACCATTGCCACCAAGAACGGGGTTACGCTCAAGGCTCTGGAAGATGCGAATCCGGGCCTTGATCCGAAGAAACTGCAGATCGGCCACAAATTGCAAATCCCGGCCAGCGCCGCGGTTGCCAGTGCCGATGTGCCCAAGGCCGGCGCCGATGCCACAGCCACCGCTTCCGGCGATGCCACCATCTACATCGTCAAATCCGGCGACGTGTTGGTGAGAATCGCCAAGGCGCACAACACCTCGGTCAAAGCCATCGAGGCGCTCAACGACATGAAGACCTCCTCCATCAAGGCCGGCCAAAAACTGAAGGTGCCGGTGATGAAGATGGCTTCGGCGGATGCGGCTCCCGCGCCGGCCCCAGCCACGACGGTCCCGGCTGCCGCGTCCGGCGGCACCGCGCCGACCCCCATGGTCAGGGCGAATTAATTCATCGCCCCATCGGTTGGAGTGAGACGTCCGACGGCCTCAGTCGGACGTCCGCTTTCTTTTTTGCATTTTCGTGAGGCGAAAAGCGGGTCGTGTTCTGATTGGTTGCCGGGTCGGGCCGGTGGCTCGAAACGGGCGCACAGCGGCGGCGCTGCCCCATTCAAATCAGGACACTGCCGAAAAGAGCTATTATGAACAGAGCCACGAGCATCCTCATCTTTTGTGTGGCCGTTTTGCTGGGGCTGGGAATGGTCATGCTCTATAGCTCGAGCATGAACATGGAGTTGCACCGCTCGGCGGTCGGCTCCGATTTTCTGCGGTCCCAGATGGTTTGGGGCGCGTTTGGGCTGGCCGGCTGCGCCGTCGCGGCGGCGGTGGATTACCGGCGGTGGAAAAAAATGGCGCCCTGGATACTGGGGGCTTCGATCCTGCTTCTCATTTTGGTTTTTGTGCCGCACATCGGCTGGGCGGCCAAGGCGGGGAGCACTGCCGGCGGCACGTCGGGGGCGCATCGCTGGATTGGTGTTCCCTACCATCCCCAGCTTCCGCACTTCCAGCCCTCCGAACTGGCCAAACTGGCCGTGATTTTGTTCCTGGCGGCTTATGCGGAGCGTTACCAGCGGCAAATGGGCACTTTGAAATACGGTCTGGCCATTCCCATTGCCATTCTCATTATTCCCCTGGCGCTGGTTTTTAAGGAACCGGATCGCGGCTGCACGATTCTTCTGGCTCTGGTGGCCGGGGCCATGCTCGTTGTCGCCGGAGTCCGCCTGCTCTACCTGGTCCCGCCAGTCTTGCTGGCGGCGGGCGGGCTGGCCTTTTCCTTGCTGCACGATCCCATGCGGCTGAGGCGGATTCTGGCGTGGCTTCATCCCGAATTGTACAAGGACGGCGCGGGCTACCAAGCCTATGAAGCGATGATCGCTTTCGGCTCCGGCGGCTGGACGGGTCTGGGCCTGGGGGACAGCCGCCAGAAACTGGGATTCGTCCTCGAGCACCACACCGATTTTATTTTCCCCATCATCGGCGAGGAACTGGGCCTGGTGGCGACACTGGCGGTGGTGTTGCTTTTTGTGGCGCTGCTCTTTTGCGGGCTGTGCATCGCGCGCCGGGCGGCCGACCCCTTTGGCCGGCTGCTGGCGGCCGGGATCACCTTCATGATCAGCCTCCAGGCCTTCATCAACATGGGGGTGGCCACCAGCCTGCTGCCCAACAAAGGCATGCCGCTGCCGTTCATCAGCTACGGGGGATCCAATTTATTGTTGATGCTGGTGAGCGTGGGTCTTTTGTTGAGCATTGCCAGGTCGGCCGCCGAACCGGCGGCGGTGAAATCCAATCCCTTCGATGCTTCCCCCAAGTTGAGCGATGAATAACTCCGCCGCCACCTCCGGCCCTCCCCAAGTTGCCGCCATCGCCTGTGGCGGCACCGGCGGCCATTTGTTTCCGGGGCTGGCGGTGGGCCGGGAATTGCTCCGGCGCGGCTGCGCCGTCACCCTGCTGGTTTCGTGCAAGGAAATTGACCGTCAGGCCGCCGCCGCCGCCGGGGAGATGGCCGTGGTGCGCCTGCCGGCGGTGGGGCTGGGGCGGGGCAACGCGCCGGGGTTTCTCTGGCGCTTCTGGCAGTCCTTCCGGTTGTCCAGCGTATATTTTAAGAAGCGCCCGCCCCACCTGGTGCTGGCCATGGGCGGGTTCACCGCCGCGCCGCCCATCCTCGCCGGCAAACGCCTCGGGGCGCGCACCTTTCTGCACGAATCCAACACCGTTCCCGGCCGCGCCAACCGCTGGCTGGCGCGGGGGGTGGACGGGGCCTTTGTTTATTTTGCCGCGGCCGGGGAGGGGTTGCGCGCGCGCCGCATCGAGGTCACCGGCATGCCGGTGCGCGAGGAATTGCTGCGCCTGGCGCCGGCGGCGGCGGCGCGCGCCGCCCTGGGGTTGAAAGCGGACGCGCCGGTCCTGCTGGTCATGGGCGGAAGCCAGGGGGCGCGCAAGATCAATGAATTGACCGCCGGCATTTTGCCCCAATTGCTGGAGGCCATGCCGCGGTTGCAGTTCGTGCATTTAACCGGGCCGGACGATCTGGAAAAGGTCCGGGCCGCCTACGCCGCGCGCCAGTGCCCGGCGGTGGTGCGGGCTTTTCTGGGCGAAATGGCCCTGGCGCTGGCGGCGGCCGATCTCGCCGTCAGCCGCGCCGGGGCGTCCTCCCTGGCTGAATTTGCCGCTGTCCAGCTCCCGGCGCTGTTGATTCCCTATCCCAGGGCGGCGGGCAATCATCAATATCACAACGCCCTGGCCTTCGCCCGCAGCGGCGCGGCCCGTGCCCTGCAGCAGGACGCCCTTTCGCCGGGATTGTTGACACAGGAAATACTGGCCTTGCTGGGCGACGCCGCCCGGCGCACGGCCATGCGGCAGGCTTTGCGCGCCTGGCATTTTCCCGAAGCCGCCGCCCAAATCGCCGACCGCATGCTCCATTGGACCGCAGCGGATCAGTGTGGGGTGCGCCCGTCCCCGGGCGCAGCATTACTCAAAGGTCCGGCTGCGCCGGGATTTGGCGGGCGCGGCGGAAATCCGGATGTTGCTGCGCCCGGAGACGGGCGCACCCCGGCAGAAACTCCCGCTGCGACCGCCCGCGCCCAATCTCTCCCGGACTCTCTTGTCTCCGACCCAAACGCGCCTAAACTGGGGGTGCTCAATGTCTGAAATCATGGCTGCCGAAAATTTACTTTGCGACGAGCTGCGGGCCGCGTTGCCCGGGGCCATCGTGCGGGCCGGGGAACCCCTGGCCAAACGGACCACCTTGCGCGCCGGCGGTTGCGCCGACGTTTACGTGGAGCCGTCTTCGGAAAGTGATCTGGCGCGCGTCGTGCGGATTTGCCGGGAGCGGGGCGCGCCCATGATGGTTCTGGGGCGCGGCTCCAATTTGTTGATTCGGGACGGCGGGATTCGCGGCGTGGTGATTTGCCTGGCCCATGCGAGTTTTTGCGGGATAGAAGTTCTGGGACGGCAACTGCGCTGCGGAGCGGGCGCAAAATTGAAAGAGGTCTCGGCCCGCGCCCGCGAGGCGGACTTGACCGGGCTGGAATTCCTGGAGGGCATACCCGGGAGCGTGGGCGGCGCGTTGCGGATGAACGCCGGCGCGATGGGCGGCGCCACTTTTGGCGTGGTCAGGCAGGTCCGGTTCATGGATGATCTGGGGCAAATCCATGAGATGAGCGGGAGCGGGATGAGACCGGGGTATCGCTGCTGCCCGCTGCTCCAGACCTGCATTGCCCTGGGGGCGACCTTTCAGGGGAAGACGGCCCCCAGGGAGATCATTGCCGCCCGGAGCCGGGAATTCAGCGAACGGCGCTGGCGTTCCCAGCCCAAGGAGCCGAGCGCGGGCTGCATTTTCAAGAATCCTTCCCCGGCGCTTTCCGCCGGCCAACTCATTGACCAGGCCGGGCTGAAGGGCGCGCGCGTCGGCGGGGCGTCGGTTTCCGCCGTCCATGCCAATTTTATCATCAACGACGGCACGGCCTCCGCGCGCGATGTTTTGGATTTGATCGAGCTGATCCGCTGCCGGGTCCAGGCGGCCCGGGGCATTGACCTGCAAACCGAAGTGGAAATCGTGGGCGAGGATGTTTCCTAAGCGACCCATGCCAAAACGAAAACACAATCAAGGCGATCCGGAACTTTTGGAAATGCCCGAAGTGCGAAAACTTTGGCAGACGGAAGGCCTGTTTTCCGACCACTACCTCAAAGCCCGCCTGAAGTTGAACGATTGGTGGCCGACCGATGCAGCAGCGCGGCCCATCTGGGAGTTTTGCAAGGCGCTTTATGAAAAACGCGCTTTCGCCCTGGGGAAATACGACAACGAAATGGGCGTGCGGCAGGAGTTTATTGATAAAATTATCGAGAAGATCGGGTTCGCCTGGTCTGACAACCTCCGCCTCCCTGAAACCCAGCAGGAACTTGAACCCGATTATCTTCTCTACGCGAGCGCGGAGGAAAAGGAGGCTGTTCTGGATAAAGAGGTCAGCCAGCGCTACAAAGCGGCCATCGCCATTCTTGAAGCGAAGAAATTTGGGCACCCGCTTTCCCAGAGGAGCAAAAGCCAGCAGCGCTATCCCCATCAACAAATCCGCGACTATCTCAACGAGGCGCAAGCGCTCACCTGGGGCATCCTCACCAATGGCCGCGAATGGCGGCTCTATTGCCGGGACACCAAGCCAAGCTACTTCTTTGCCATCAACTTCGAACTGGCCATCCGCTCGCTTGAGGAGTTCAAGTTTTTCCTCGCGCTGTTCAGCCCCGCCGCGTTTGTGCGCGACGCCCAGGGCAAATGCCGGCTGGATCAAGTCCGCGAAAGCGCCCTCGCCACGCAGTCTGAATTGGAAGCGGACCTGCGTCAGCGCATCTTCACCATCGTCGAAATTCTCGCCAACGGATTTGCGGAACGCCCGGAAAACAAGGTCACCGACGCCGACCTGCCCCTTGTTTACGAAAACTGCCTCATCTTTCTTTATCGCCTGCTTTTCATTTTGTACGCGGAGGGCCGCCTGTTGCTGCCTGTGGAGCCCAAGTCGCGCAAGTATTACAAGCAACTGTCCCTCGCCCGCCTGCTCACGCCGCTCAAGAATTTTACGAATTACGACAGCCAGACCCAAACGCGGTTTTATCGGGACATCCAGGCGCTCTGCATGTTGATCAATGGGACCGATAAGAAGGCCAACGATGAATTTGGAGTTCCTTGCTACAACGGGGGGCTTTTCGACCCGGCCCGCCACCCGCGGCTCAATGAATGGGCGGTGGCGGACGCCGTGCTGGCGGACGTGTTGCGGCAACTCATGTTCACCGCGGAAAAAGGCGGCGGAGCATTTGTTCCATTCGAGTCCGTGGACTACGCCGACCTCAGCGTCCAGCAACTGGGTTCGATCTACGAGGGATTGCTCGAACACCGCTTCGTGCGCGAGGACGGCAAGCTCCTCCTCAAAACCGACAAAGGGGAACGCAAAGCTACTGGCACGTATTACACACCAGATTACATCGTCAAATACATCGTTGAGCAAACGCTCACGCCGCTGTTGCAGGAAATCGAGCAACGCGAACCTGTGAAAGCCGCGCGCGCCGCCGGCAACCAGGATAACTCCTTTGCCAACGCCGCCCTCGCCCTCAACGTGTGCGATCCGGCAATGGGTTCGGGCCATTTTCTCGTCGAAGTCACCACCTTCCTGGCTGAACAAATCGTCTATCACCCGACCACGAAATTTCAGGTGGAGTTCGTCAAAGGTGAGTCGCAAGATGACGCCGAGATCGCTTACTGGCGGCGGCGCGCCGTTGAAGCGTGCATTTACGGCGTGGACTTGAATCCGCTCGCCGTCGAATTGGCCAAACTTTCCCTCTGGCTCACTACGATTTCCACCGACCAGCCGCTCAACTTTCTCGACCACCACCTGCGCCTTGGCAACTCACTCATTGGGGCGCGTCTCGACCAACTCGGCAGCTTGCCCGCCAAAAAAGGCAGGCTGCGGCCACCGGGCGCGCCAGCCCAAATCCAATTCACGTTCGGTCCGGATTTCAAGCGCGTCGTTGGCGAAACCATAGGCGAGATTCACCGAATCGAAGAAAAGGCCAGCCGCGATGTCGATGACGTGAAAGAAAAGGAAAAACGTTGGGAAGTCGAAATCCTGCCCCGGCTCGCACCCTACAAGAAGATCGCAGACCTTTGGATCAATGCCTTCTTTGACGGGCCGCTGAGTGAGGAAGAATACGTGGCCGCGGCCAAATCAATTCTGGTGGAGGTTCGGGCGAGCGTTGACCGATTGCAGGAACCGGCGGCACGCTACCGCATCAAGGAACTTGATGAACCTTATTTCCACTGGGAACTCGAATTCCCTGAAGTTTTTTTCAACGAGGACGGCGCGCCCAGAGAAAACGGGGGCTTTGATGCGGTCATTGGAAATCCGCCGTGGCTTGGCTTGCGAACCGGGGAGATAAAACCAAATTTATTGAACTGGCTTCGGCTTAACTTCAGATCTTCCGTCGGCCAATTCGATTTGGCTGCAACATTCTGCGAGTTGGCGTGTCTCTTGTCATCCAGGGAAGCCGCCATTGGAGAAGTAGTGCCGAAGCGCCTCTTGACTAATGAGTCGTATGAGGATTTGCGCAAGATGCTGGCCGTCCAGCGCCACCTCTCTTCGGCGGTTGATCTCGGAGTTGCATTTGAAGGCGTTGACAACGACGCAGCGATTCTTATTTCGGGCAAATGGGCTGCTTCACCGGGCGTAACGATGCTTGGGAGTCGTTTCAACAAAACCTCCCTCAGGTTTCATTCCGTCCCGTCATCGACCTTCCAAGCGATGCCTTTCCACATCATCCCCGTCAATAGCGAAGCAAGTTCTGTCACGCTTGCCACCAAGATTGCGGCTGGTGAAGTCATCCCCTTGGGTGACTTGGCTGAAATAACACGCGGGGCTGAATGTGGAATGAATCACCCGGCGATCTCCCGTCTCAAGACGCAGGGCGCACTTCCGCTCATAGATCATCTCGACCTGAACCGACATCAGGTGGCACACGGAGGTTGGTTTGTGGATCCGTCGAAGATAAAATCAGGCATACTGAAAACGCCGGCACTTTATGAGACTGTTCCAAAACTGCTGATCAGGTTTTTGTCAGCGGGCATAGTGGCAGCGAGGGACGATGTCGGCTATGCCTCAACCAATCTCGTGTACCACGTTGCTTGCGGAGAAGAATCTGGTTTTCTTTGTGCCATCCTTTGTTCGCGATTGCTCAATTTTTGGTATCGGACAGCTTTTCAAAACGAAGAGGTCAAATTTCCTCACGTCCAGAAATCGCACCTAATCCGTCTTCCCATCCGCCGCATTGAGGTCACGACGCCAGAAAAGAAACGGGCTTCATTCTTTGACAAAGCCAGGCACTTTTACCAACGCGCTTTGCCAGACGGGAACTTGGAAGCGGTGCTGGCCTTCGCGACGGAACAGCTTGCCGCCAAACCGGAGCGCGCCGATGTCGTCCACGACCTGCTCGCATTCCTGGCCGAACGCATGACGGCCCTGAGCCGGGACAAGAATGCCGTCGCCAAAGAATTCGTGACAGGCCTGAAAGATTTCCACGGCGTTGATATTCACAGCTTGAAACCCAAAACCAGGCTCGACGAGTTTTGGAAGCTTGATGCCGGTGAAGTCTTCGCGCATTTCAGCGCCAACAAACTCCGCCTCAAAGATTTCGACGGAAAAGAAATCCGCTCCAGTTTCCAGAAAGCCAAAGACCTAGTCCTCCCGCTGGAAGCGCAAATCGCTTTCACCGACACTTTGATTAACCAGATTGTTTATCGGCTCTACGGGCTGACGCCGGAGGAAATCCAACTCGTGGAGGATTCAATCTTATGTTGAACAGGCCCTTGAATAATCCCGGACAATTAGATCTCTGTCTTATACTGGACGCCCCCGCCGCCCCGTGCGACGCGCTGGAAGTGATCGAGACCTTACGATCGAGGGTGACAGCCCTTGGCGGCATAGGACCAGAGGCTGAACTCGAAAACCCGGAAACTGTGATGGGATTCGTGAGTGAGCAACTTGCCGCTAAACCTGAAAGCGCCGATGTCCTGCACGACCTGCTTGCCTTCTTGGTTGAGCAGATGACGGTGCTCATCCGCAAGAAGAGCGACACCTGCACAAAATTCCTGCCCGCCCTCAAATATTTCTACGACATTGATGCGCACGCCTTGAAGCCCGAAACGAAGCTCGACGAGTTTTGGAAGCTCGACGTGCCTGAAGTCTTCGCCCATTTCCGCGCCAACAAGCTCGAGCTTACGATTTCCGAAGAAGACGAAATCCGCGCGCGTTTCAAGAAAGCCAAAGAGAGGCTAATAAGGCTGGGAAGGCAAATCGCTTTCACCGACGGGTTGATTGACCAGATCGTCTATCGGCTCTATGGGCTGACGGCGGAGGAAATTAAAATCGTGGAGGATTCCATCGCATGTTGAACAGGCCCTTAAATATCTGTGTCATGCTGGGCGGGCCGTCCGCCGAGCGGGAAGTGTCGCTGCGCTCGGGCGCGGCGGCGGCCAAGGCCCTCCGTGCGCTGGGCCACAAGGTGTGGGAACTGGATCCCGCCGACTCCTCCTGGCAACTGCCGCCGCAGACCGACGTTGTTTTTCTGGCCCTGCACGGCACTTATGGCGAAGACGGCGGCGTGCAGACCCGCCTGGAAGAATTGGGCGTGCCTTACACCGGCTGCGGCCCCGAGGCCAGCCGCACCGCCTTTGATAAAGTATTGACAAAGAAACGCTGCCTGCGAGAGGGCATTCCGACCGCGCGCTTCGCCGTGCTGGACGCCCCGCAGCCGGATTTGCCGCCCGGCTGGACTCCACCGGTCGTGCTCAAGCCGGTGCGGCAAGGCTCCAGCATCGGGCTGCAGTTTGTGGAGCGCGCCGGGGACTGGGCCGGGGCGCTGACGGAGGCGCTGCGTTACGACCGGGAGGTGTTGCTGGAGGAAAAAATCCACGGCCGGGAAACCACGGTGGGCATCCTGGACGGCCGCGCCTTGCCCGTGGCGGAAATCCGCGTCAAGAACGGCCCGTTCGATTATCGCAACAAATACACGGCGGGCGCGGCCGAACACATTTGCCCCGCCGATTTCGACGCGGCCACCACCGCCGCCATCCAGGCCGCCGCCCTGGGCGCCTTTCGCGCCGTCGGCGGACGCGATTACGCGCGCGTGGATGTCATGGTCCGCCCCGCCGGCGACCCGGTCGTGCTCGAAGTCAACACGCTCCCCGGGATGACGGAGTTGAGCCTGCTGCCCGAAGCCGCCGCCGCCGCCGGCCTGAATTACGGGCAACTTTGCCAGCGCATGATTGATCTGGCCTTGCAACGATCTCCCCAAAAATAACATGTTCGGCTGGCTCCATCGCAATCGCAACCGCCGTTCCGGCGAGCGCCAGTTCGTGCTGGACGTCAAGCTGCGCACGCGCCAGATGCGCGTGGCCCGCTGGCGCGCCGCCGGGGTGGGACTGGCCGTGGTCGCCAGCCTGGCTTTGTTCGCCCTGCTTTTTTGGCGCGGCGGGCAGTGGTTGCTGGCCGACGCCGTGTATGAGAATCCCGCCTTCGCCATCCAGCGGGTGGAAGTCCGCACCGACGGGGTGATCGCGCCGGCGGTCATCCGCCGTTGGGCCATGGTCCGGCCCGGGCGGAATTTGTTGTCGCTGGATTTGATGCGCATCAAGCGCGACCTGGAAATGTACTCCCCCATTGCCGGCGTCTCGGTCGAGCGGGTGCTGCCGGGCACGCTGCGGATCATCGTGGCCGAGCGCCAGCCGATGGCCCAGGCCATCACTTTGCAACCGCGCCGCGGGGGCGGGTTCAACGCCCTGACCAATGATTTTGATGAGACGGGCGTGGTGATGCAGCCCTTGGATGCGGCCTGGCGCCTGACGCCCGCCCCGACCAACGCGCTCCTGCCCACGCTGACGGGCGTGCCGCCCAAGGATTTGAACCCCGGCCATGCCGCCGAATCGCCCCAGGTTCTGGCCGCCCTGCGCCTGCTCACGGCGCTGGACCGCTCGCCCATGGCCGGGATCGTGGAGTTGCAGAGCATCAATGTGGCCTCGCCGGAAATTCTGGAGGCGACCACCAGCCAGGGGGCGCGCATCACTTTTTCCCTCGACCAATTCGATGTCCAGTTGCGCCGCTGGCGGGAGATTTACAACTACGGCCAGGCCGGCGGCAAAGCCATCGCCTGGCTCGACCTTTCCATCTCCAACCACCTGCCCGTGCGCTGGGTGGCCGGCAACGCCCTGCCGCCCCTGCTCAACCAATTTGTCAAACCTAATAAACTGAAAAGGAAAAATGTCTGATTCCATCATTGTCGGCCTGGAAATCGGCACCTCAAAAATCTGCGCGGTGGTGGGCGAAAGCGGCGCCGGCCACGCCCTCAACATCATCGGCGTGGGCCAGGCCCGCTCCCGCGGCGTGCGCAAGGGCGAGATCGCCGAACCCGCCCTGGCGGAGGAGGATGTCCGCAACGCCATCGTCGAGGCCGAACAAATGGCCAACGTCGAAATCCGCAGCGTTTACCTCGGCGTCACCGGCAATCACATCCGCGGCTTCAGCAATCACGGGGTTCATCCCGTCGTCTCCGCCGACCGGGAAATCACCGAGGAAGACGTGCAGGACGCCATCAAAAACGCCAAGGCGATTAATCTGCCGGTGGAAAACAGCGTCATCCACGCCATCCGCCAGCATTTCCAGGTGGACGCCCAGACCGGCATCCTCAACCCCGTCGGCATGTTCGGGGCCAAGGTCGAGGTGGATGTTCATGTCGTCCACGGCCAGGGCAACCGCTTGAAAAACTCCATCGCCGTCGTCAAAGGATTGCAGTTGGATGTGGAGGAAGTCGTTTTCAACGGACTGGCTTCCGCCCTGGCCTTGCTCTCCAACGAACAGAAGGAACTGGGCTCCCTGGTCATTGACCTGGGCGGCGGCACCACCGATTACGCCGTCTATTCCGACGGCATCATCAAACACACCGGCGTCCTGGCGGTGGGGGGCGACCATGTTTCCAACGACCTGGCCTACGGTCTCAAGGTGCCGCTGGGCCGGGCGGAACAATTGAAACTGGACCACGCCGCCGCCGTGCTGCAACCGGAGGTCAAGGGCCGCACCATTGAACTGCCCGGCCAAATGGGGCTGCCCTCCAGAACCGTCAATCTGGAACACCTCCACCGCATCACCTCCTTGCGCCTGGAGGAGATTTTCGAGTTGATCGGGCGCGAGATTTCCCATCTGGGCTGGCTGGAGCGCCTCCGTGCCGGGGTGTTTCTCTGCGGCGGCGGCGCGCGCATCCCCCACCTCCAGACCCTGGCCGAAAGTGTTTTCCAGTTGCCCGCTTTTCCCGGCAAGACCAATTCCATGAGCGGCTTGAAGTCCGCCCTGGACCAGCCGGAGTTTGCCACCGCCATCGGCCTGGTCCGGTTTGGCTCCCTCCAGCAAAAACGCAAAAACAACGGCGGCCTGGCCGACGGCTTGAAGCGGACCCTGGCCGAAATGTTCAAAAGGTAACCATGACCACCCCACTTGCCAGCCCCACCGGCGCGCCCGCGGAAAAAGCGGACGAGGCCGCCCTCAAAAAGAAAATCTGCATCAAAGTCTGCGGCGTGGGCGGCGCGGGCTGCAACGCCGCCGGCTTCATTGCCCAAACCAAGTTTGACAGCGTTGATTTCCTGCTCCTCAACACCGATGCCCAGGCCCTGGCCGCTTCGCCCCTGCCCGACAAATGGGTCCTCGGCCGGCAGCGCACCCGCGGACTGGGCACCGGCGGCGATCCCGAACTGGGCCGCGCCGCCGCCGAGGACGATGCGGCGCGCCTGGCTTCCTTCTGCGCGGGGGCCGACATCGTTTTCATCCTCGCCGGCCTGGGCGGCGGCACCGGCACCGGCGCCGCTCCCGTCCTGGCCCGCGTCGCCCGCGAAAGCGGCGCTCTCGTTCTGGCCCTGGCCATCCTCCCCTTCGACTTCGAGGGCCCGCGCCGCCAGGGCCAGGCGGACGCCGGGTTGCAGCAGCTCAAAGCGGCCGCCGATGCCGTCATCTGCCTGCCCAACCAGAAACTCTTCAAGCTGCTCGATGAAAAAACCAGCGTCCTGGAGACCTTTAAATTCGGCCACAGCCTCATGGCCGACGGCCTGCGCGGCATCTGGCGTCTCCTCACCCAGACCGGCCTGATCAATGTGGATTTCGCCGACCTGTGTTCCGTCACCCGCGGCCGTCATGTCGCCAGTTCCTTTGCCACGGCCGAGGCCGGCGGCGAGAAACGGAGCGAACAAATCCTGGAAAAGCTGCTGGCCCATCCCCTCCTGGAGGGCGGGCATGTCCTCAACGAATCCGACGCCGTCCTGGTCAGTCTGGCGGGCGGCCCCGATTTGACCATGAGCGAAGTCAACAAGATTATGGAGCCGCTGCAGCGCCAGTGTGAAAACGCCCATCTGATTTTTGGGGCCGTCATTGACGAGGCTTTCACCGGCCGGCTCTCGGTCATGCTTATTGCCTCGAGCCGTCGCGGCCGGGAAACCGCGCCCCTGGCCGCCGGCTCCTCCGCCCTGGCGGGCGGGCCGGCGGAGGCCCCGGCCAAGGCGGACGCCCCCGCCCTGCAATTCCTTGACCCGTCGGCCACGGCGCGGCCTCCCTCGCGTTTCGTCGCGCCTCCGCCGGAGATGTCCAACGAAAAGAAGGAGCAGCTTTACACCCGTCAAACCGGCCACGCCCGCCGGAAAAACTCCCGTTTGCAAAAGGAACTCCCGTTGGAAATAGTTTTCAAAGGCCGTTTCGACAAAAGCGAGCCTACCATCCGTCACGGCGAGGATTTGGACCTGCCCACCTACATCCGCAAAGGCGTGGCTTTAAACTGATTTGAGCAACGCGGTGAAGGCCGCCTGCTCGAAATGCCGGTCAGCCGGTCCAGGACTTTTACAATGCGCAGGCTTTGACGAGCGCGGTTTTTATGGCTGTCAAGTCCGCAGCCGGCAGGACGCCGAGGCGCTTTTCAAAACGAATCGAAGGAAGAGCCCCAACGCCCTGAGGGTTGGCCACCGACTCAGGGTCGAGAAAAGGCAAATGGCCCAGCGGCACTTCCAGTTCGCTGTCACGATTCTGCCGCGTGATCGGAATATGAATAATGAGCGAGCGCGGCGCGTTCAGGTGGTCGGCGAGCAGCACCACCGCAGGGCCGGTCTTGCCCGCCAGCCCCATGTCCACCAGCCAGACTTCACCGTGGCGCGGATTCATGGCCGTCGAGGATGTCCAATACTTCCTGTTCCACTGCCCGCGTTGGCAGCACATCGGCCCACCCCTCCTCCTCCCGCTGCCGGGTGAGGAATCTCAAGTAGTGCCAGAGTTCGCGCAGCACCGGTTCGGGCTGGTTCTTGATTTCCGCCAGCAGCATTTCCTGAGTGCTCATGGGATGATTATCCACAAAAACTCACGCCGGGCAAGTGGCAAACTCCAGGCCTGGCTTATCCGATGACCGGCCGCTCCAGCCGGGCGATGCGCTCTTCAATGGGGGGATGGTCCGCCAGCAGCGCCATCAATCCTCCGCTCTTGCCGGAGATTTGCAGCGCTTGCAGCGCCGGATTGGGCGGGCCGGCGTGGTCGGCGCCCTCCTCGTGAATGACTTTCAGCCGCCGAAGCGCCAAGAGCATGTGGTCGCGCCCGGCCAGACGCGCCCCGCCGGCGTCGGCCCGGAATTCACGCCAGCGCGAGAACTTGGCCACCACCAAAGACCCCAACACCATGAACACACTCTGGAAAAGCTGCTGCAGCATGTATTGCATGAACCAACTGCCGCCGCCGCGCCGGTCATTGCCGCGGGAATTTTGCGAAAGCAGGATGGCCAGCACCCAGCCCATAAACATGGCAATCGTGTTGACTACGCCTTGAATCAACGTCATCGTCACCATGTCCCCGTTGGCGATGTGCGTCATCTCGTGCCCCAGCACCCCTTCGATTTCCGCCGGCTTCATGGTGTGCAGCAGGCCGGAGGAAACGGCCACCAGCGCCTGCGCCTCCGACGGACCGGTGGCAAAGGCGTTGATTTCGGGCGATGGATAAATGCCGACTTCGGGCATGGCGGAAAGGTGGGCGGATCGGGCCAGATGATACACGGTCTGCACCAGCCATTGCTCATCCTGGTCGGTGGTGTTGGGATCCACCACCTGCACGCGCAGCATCATTTTGGCCATGAACCGCGAAAGGAGCAGCGAAATAAACGCCCCGCCCATGCCCACCGCGCAGCAGATGATGAGCAGGGTGGTGTAATTGGCGTTCCCCAGGCGCTGTTGCACCCCGAAAAGACTCAAAATGATGCCCAGCGTGAGCATCACCAGGATGTTCACCACCAGAAAAAGAACCGTTCGTTTTGCGATTTGAAAAAACTTCATATCTCATTCTCCATCTTCATTGCCCATAATAATAGCCACTCGGCCGGAAAAATCAATTCCTGCCAAACCGGCCGGTTTTGGGCTGGCAACAAAATGCAGGCAGGGCGGGCAGTCCTCCCTATGAACCCGAGTGCCTCCTCACCCCGTCCCTCTCCCCCGCCGAGCGGGGGAGAGGGTGTCCGCAGGACCGGAGAGGGGGTTCAGGGGATCAATGGGCGAATTTTTTCGGAAATTCTCTGCCCGCCGCACGACGCCGTGCGAGGTTGATTCGTCTGCCAAAGCCCGGCAGCGGGCAGCCGGGTGCCCGCGCTGACAGGTGTTGTAGTGTCGGCGCTGTGCGCCGAATTCGAGCCGCAGGCTCAGATGGCGCTTGAGTGCATGCCAAACCCGGTGAATACCGGCTGGGGTGACACCGTTGTCGTAATGATTATTTCGATTTCGCCTATTCTCTAAACACGCCGAATTCTAAAACATTTGCCAGACGTCCGCCGGGGAATTTCGTGATTTTTCCATTGGTTTCGGCCCTGCTTTGGGCATGTTGTTGATATGGTCGAAATTACCCGCGTTCTTGAGGCCGTTCAGCAAGGGGACTCCAAGGCGTCTGCCGAACTGTTCCCCGTGATCTATGAAGAATTGCGCAAGGTGGCCTGCCAAAAGATGGCCCGCGAGGGACTGAGTCCCACGCTCCAACCCACTGAGCTTGTCAACGAAGCCTGGCTGCGGCTGGCGGGCAACCAGAGCCGTGACTGGAAGAACCGGGCCCACTTCTTTGGGTCCGCCGCCGAAGCCATGCGGCGCATCCTGGTGGAGCGGGCACGGCGCCGGAACTGCCTCAAGCGCGGCGGCCAGTGGGAGCGGGTGGAAGCGGAGGAGGCCGACATTCCGTCGCCGCTGCCCGATGACGACTTGCTGGCCTTGGACGAGGCGCTGGCGAAATTCGCGGCGCTGGACGCGCGCAAAGCCGAGCTGGTCAAATTGCGTTACTTCGCCGGGCTGACTTTTGAGGAGGCCGCCGAAGTGCTGGGCATTGCTGTGCCCACGGCCAAGCAGTGGTGGGCTTACGCCCGCGCCTGGCTCCGGGTGGAGATGACAGGCGCGGGGCCTGGCGGACCGCAGGTCCGATAATGCCATGTGGAAGATTTCCACATACTTTTTGCCGGCAAACCACGCATGTATCAGTAGATGAATGCTTCCAATCCCGAAATGAAGCCGGAACAGCAGCGTGAAGCAGCCCTGTTTCAAGCCGCCGCCCAACTGACCGGCCCCGAGCGCGCAACTTTCCTGAACAGCGCCTGCCATGGCGACCCGGCCTTGCGCCAGCGTCTTGAGGCCCTGCTCGCCGCGCACGACGCCAGGGATTCATTCCTCGAACCCAAAGCGCCGAAACCGGAGCGCCAACCCGTCAACACCATCAAAATCGGCATCACGGACAACCCGGCCGACGACGCGGTCGGCAGGATGGTCGGCCACTACAAACTGTTGGAGAAGCTGGGCGAAGGCGGTTGCGGGGCTGTCTATGTGGCCGAACAAACCGAGCCGGTGCGCCGCCGCGTGGCGCTCAAGGTCATCAAGCTGGGCATGGACACCAAGGCGGTCATCGCCCGCTTCGAGGCGGAACG
>JBEKVM010000058.1:0-32656 GCA_049513975.1 Verrucomicrobiota bacterium
GGTGTCGTGATCGGGATGGGTGCCGCCGCAAATCATCCGCACCGGCACGCTGTCCAGCGCCGCCCGTTCGATGCGCCGGGAGCTGAAAACGCCCGTGGCATAGCAATAGAGCAGCAGGGCCAAAAGCATTCGCGGCGGATATTGCGGGCAGCCCGAGCCGCGGTCGTTGACACGGACCTGGCGCAAATCCATCTCCGCGACGGCCTCAAGAATGAAATGGGCCAGGTGTCCGGCGGGCACCCAGTCGCGCAGATTGGGCGGCAGGAACAAGGGGGTGTCGTAATCAATGTCGACGAAGCGCGCAGCCATATATTTGCATTGACTGACTGCTTGGCCCCTCGCCCTGTTCAAATCATTTCAAAAAATCTTCGCCCAAAGTCCGACAGGCTGCTAGATTTGCATTGACTGACTGCTTGGCCCCTCGCCCTGTTCAAATCATTTCAAAAAATCTTCGCCCAAAGTCCGACAGGCTGCTAGGAAATCGTGAAACGCTTGGCTGAGCGGGATTGTGCGCTTATCTTTGTTTTTGGGCTTCCAGTCGTCCGATTCCATGATTTGAACAGTTTTCACCCGAAGATCGAACCACTCGGGCCGGGCCTGGATGATCTCCTCCTTGCGCAAGCCAGCACGGAAACCAGCGAACAGGATGAATTTCAGTTCCGCACTCGGGCATTCGCGTATCAGGGTGTCCATTTGTTCCCGCCGGAGAAAACGCCGTCGCTTGGCAGAGGTGGAAACCTTGGATTTTATGAATGCAGCGGGATTCTCTGTCAGTTTCTTCTTCTCCACCAACCATGCGCAAAACGCGCGGATCATCATCCCGTAACTCTCGATGGTGGATTTCTCGAGTTTGTTTTCGCCGCAGCGTAGCGAGCGCAGCCACAACTTGATTTCAGCCTTCTCGATCTCGCGGACTTCCTTCAAGCCCTGGTCGGCCAGCCACGCTTTTAGCACAGCGCGCCGCGTCTCCGCGGAATTGCGGGTGTAAGTGCCGTCTTTCCGCTTGTCCGCCAGGTAGCCTGCCAGTTCCTGCGCAAGGGGATCGGCTCCAGCCAGCAGCGGGTTGGCGTTGATCTTCAGCGCCTTGGTCACCGCTTCCCCTTCGTCCTCCGTGTCGAGCGGGACGCGATACTGGTGGCCTTGGTAGCTGTAACGGAACCAAAACTTCTTGCCCCGGACAAAAATACCCTTTAACCTGCCTTCCGATGCCGAGTTGCTGCTCATATAGCTTGTGTGGCTGAGTCGCAAATTGTGCTGATCTGCCGACAGACGGGTGACTATACTGGGCTACATCGGTTAGCACAACACATTTTATTATATGTGCAATCAATTGAGCATCAATTAGTTGCGCGCTTAGCTCAGCGGTAGAGCATTACCTTCACACGGTAGGGGTCGCAGGTTCGAATCCTGCAGCGCGCACCATCTCATTTATATTCAATGAGTTACATCAACTGGAGTGCTGGAGTTAAGGGCGGTGAGAATCGTCCGCCGGCCCAAACTGTCGCAGCCGTTCGTGACCGAAATGCCACTGAGCAGCCCGCCCGAATACGATTCGCTCAACACCTGGCTGGCGCTATTGTCGCTCCATGTCGTCGTGATCGCTCCCTGGGTGAAGGTCGAATTGTTTCCTGACCGGTCATAAACCCTGGTCACGGACGGCGTGCTCGACGGATATACACACTGGTCGCCGTTCCGTTGCGCGCATCGGTCACCGTGTTTTGCCGCCCGTGAGCGTCGTAACCGCAGGTCGTCCAGCCAATCGGATTCCCGTTGCCGTCAAAGTTTGTCTCCCCTGACAAAAGCTGGTTTTGCGAAACCGCCACGGTCGAGGAATTATCCGGGGCAATGTTCGTCTGCACCGTCGTGCCCCCTCCCGGATACCCCGTCCGGCTGTAACTGGTCGCGCCCAGACTGTTGGTCTCCCAGGTCTGGTCACCGTCCGGCGATGTTTCCGTCTGCGAAACCAAATTCGAGGCGTCCACGTTTTCGGTGGCCCAAACAAAGGAACGAACCCGGTTCGCCGCAGTGCCGTGATCCATCGTCACATCGCTGATTTTCTGTGTGATGCTGTTCGTGCCGTTGAAATGCGGCTGTCCATCCCCATATCTTCATTCGGGCCTTTCGCTGGTATTGATTGAACCGTTCGCAAATGCCGGGGTATTAGTTGTGCGCAAACATCCCCAGCGTCACGCCTTGGAACCCTCCAGCCGTGTCCGTGCTGAGAAAGGACGATTGCAGATCCTGGCCGAGTTGGGTGAAATCGCCATTGCCGGTTTTGTAGAAGCATCTGGTGACCGGCCCGGCCCCTTCGATTTTAAGATCAATCGAGACGAGGTTGTCGGGGAGCTTTTGGGTGGTGAGAATGCCGGGCTGCGCGCCGCGGTCGCCGCCGCCGCCGAAACCACGGCCACCGGCGGGTTTTCCCACGGAAATCTCCGTCAGATGGCCGGAGTCAATCGTGACGTTGATGGCGTAGTAATGCCCCTCATTCTGAAAGGCCGCAAGGCCGGCAACGCAGTTTGAGGTATTGGGCTGAACTGTCAGTGTTACACAGCAGGCAAAGTCATTGTTCTGCTGGCGGACGGCGAGGTAGGACGGGTTGCCCTGGCCGGAGAATCGGTCGGCGCGCGGTTCAAGAAAAAGCGCCTTGGCGGCCTTCGAGGCCTCGTGCCATTTTGACGCCGGGGCCCGCAAGCCCACCCACCGGAAAGCGAGCGTGTCCGAATCAAAATTGTCGGTGAACGACATGTCGCCGGTGGTGGGTGTGGCTACAGGCTTGTCGGCGGGGAGGTTGGGCTTCTTCACTGTCAAGGGAACAGGAGCGCCCGGCAGCAGAATGGAGGGCCAGCCGTTTTCCCATTTGACCGGGAGCAAAAAGGTTTGGCGGCCGGTGTTATAGAAGCCGGCCTGATAGGGCTGGCAGCCGAGGAAGACGGCAAACCAATCGCCATTCTGCGTTTGCACCATGTCGGCGTGGCCGGTGCAGGTGACGGGGTTGGGACGATTGGCGGGAAGGTCGCGAGCCGTGATCATGGGGTTGTTGGGGCCGGGGACGTAGGGCCCGCGGAGTGAATCGGACTTGAAGATCACCTCGGAGTGGGCGGTTCCGGTGCCGCCTTGGGCGCACATGAGATAGTAGGTCTTGTTGATTTTGTAGAGATGAGGGCCTTCGCACCAGACGGGGTGTTTCGAGATGTCGGTCCCACCGTCAACGAGGACAGTCTTTTCGCCGACGGGTTTCTTTTGATCGAGGTCAACTTCCTGGAGGCGGATGGTGCGGTGGCCGTTGTATTTGGGCTGGCCTACGGGATCGTCGCAGTTGACGATGTAGCACTTGCCGTCATCATCGAAGAAGAAGGAAGGATCCATTCCGCCGACGCTGCGGAGATGGACAGGCTCGGACCAGGGGCCTGTGGGGTCTTTGGCGGTGACGTAGAAGTTGCCGATGCCGCCGACGAAGGTGCATACCAGATAGAAGGTTCCGTTATGATAGCGGATGGTTGGGGCGTACGTGCCGGCGGAGACCGCGCCGCCGTGCATGGCAAATTGCGAGGGGCGGTCAATGACGTTGCCAATCTGGGTCCAGTTCACAAGGTCTTTGGAGTGCCAGATGGGGATGCCGGGGAAGTAGTTGAAGGCGGAATTGGCGAGATAGTAGTCGTCCCCGACGCGGCAGATGGAGGGATCGGGATAAAAGCCGGCGACAACGGGGTTAAGATATTCGCCGGCCTTTGGGGCGGTGGCCGTCTTGCCGTTGTAGCTGAAGGAGGAAAACCGGACCCAGGTCGAGGTGTCGGCCGCGTCAGCAGCATGAAGAGTTGGCGCAAGCGGCAGCAAAGCCGCGGCGAGGAGCGTAATTTTCAACATATCAAGTAAATAGTGTTTGGGGGCGTGTGGTTGAGCCGATGGAGACGCAGCCACCATCGCCTTCATCGGGTTCGAAGCATAGAGACAAAGTCACCTAATCCAGCTCTTGAGCGTGGGGGCGACGGCGGACGCCCAGATCTCGTAGCCCTGTTCCACAGGATGAAGGTTGTCCGTGGTGCGGAAGCCGATCAAACCACCCTTGTCATCCAAAAACTTGGAATTGATGTTGGTGAAGAAGACGTGTTTCTGGTCGTCAAGCCTGGCAATGATCTGGTTGGCTTCCTCGCACTTGCGGCGATTGGAATCCGAGGGACCGGCGCCGCGCGGGAAGATGGCCAGGAGCATGATTTTGGCATCCGGAAAATCCTTGCGGAGTTCAAGAATAATGGCGCCAATGCCTTCGGCGATTTCCGCCCCCGAGCTGCCGCCGGTGTTATTGGTGCCGATCATGATCATGACGGCCTTGGGCTTGTGGCCCTTGCCTTCACCATTCTGCAGGCGCCAGAGCACGCCTTGCGTGGTGTCGCCTGAGATGCCGAAGTTGGCGACCTTCACGTCGCCGAAATAGCTGTTGAAGACGCGCTTGCCGCCCGGATTGCCCTGCCCATCGTTGTCCACATTTATCAGGTCCGTAATTGAATCTCCGAGGAACAGAATGTCGAAATCGCCGTTGGTGGCGATGTTGAGGAAGGCTTGGTGCCGGGGATTTTGCGCGCTGCCAGTGGGGCGTATGCATGGATTATCGCGCGGCATCTGAACCGTGATTAGCGATTCCCATTTCTGCAACAGCTCCTTGTCGGGCGACGTGGCAATGAATTGTTTTAGATCCTCGTTCATCTTGGCGAAGTCATCGGCACTGGGTCGCGGAATGGCGACTTCCGGCGGCACGGGAGCCGGTGGGCCTGGGGGCAGAATTGGGCCGCGCCCAAAACCGCCTCTCCCGCGGCCGCCGGGCGCGCCGCCGCCGGGCGCCGTCGCATTCGGCGCCGCAGTATTGGGAGGCTGGGCGCGCACGCCGCCGGTCGCGGCGGCGCACAAAAAGGCGCATAGGAGGAGCTTGAGTAACACTTGCTTGCTCATGGGATTTTTTGCGGGTTAGGGGTGGTTTGGATGGACATCAAAACATGCTGTCACAATCACAGCCACATTTCCATCCTGCAATAGTTGGATGACGCATGGGTATTGGTCACTTCGTCGGGAACCGGAGCACGGTGACCGTGTTTCCCGGGAATTCGCGCACGAACTTCGCGCTGGCGTCTATCGTGGAACTCTTGGGAGCCACTTTCATCGGTTCCGTGAGGCTGTTCACGTCCGTCAGGCCGCCGGTGAGCACCTCCATCCTGGCCGTTTTGCCGATCGCCGGCGCGCCTTCCAGGCTGATTTCCATTTGCTGCGGCGTCTCAACCGCGTTGACGACTTTCAGGATCACATCGCCCGTGGCCTCATCGAGTGACGAGGAGGCAAACATCGTCTGCGGCGGAGTGATCGGGCCGCGCCCGCGGCCGCCAAAGCCGCCGGGCCCGCCTTCAGGCGCGGCGTTCGTTGCGGCGGGGGCCGGCTCGATCTGCAGCGTCAGCGCAACCGGCAGCACCGCATCGCCCTTGTTGTTGTAAAACATTTTCTGCACGTAATACGAGGGCGAGCCGAACGCGGTCATCGTGTCGTAGCCGATCAAATCGGTGGCCCATTGCTGCCCGCCAGGATTGAGGTTGTCGAACAGCGGCGCGTAGCAGGACATGATGACCAGATCGGCGTTGCGCTCCAATCCGGTGAGGAAGGCGGCGTCGGTCAACGCCGCGTGGAAGGAGGGAGTGGGTTTGTTGTCGCGCGTGGCCCACTCGCCCACGAAGATTCTGGGAACCGGCGTCCCCAACTGATTCGTGCGCGGACGGTTGTCATACATGTGGGCGTTTCTCAGGGCGCTGTTGAAGTCCATATAGTAATGTTCGTCAATGACATCAGGCGTGTAGTTGCCGAAATTGCCGCGTGTCGTGGAAATGACCTGAAGGTTGGTATAGCGGGCCTTGATGGCCAGATAGAAGAGGGGGAATCGCTCGGCGTAGGTCGCCCGCCGGCCCCCTCTGCCGCCGCCTGGATCCTCGTTGCCGATTTCGACATAAGTCAGTTTGAAGGGGGCGGGGTGGCCGTCCTTGGCGCGCTGCGCACCCCATTTGGTGTTCACGTCGCCGGTGGCATATTCAATTTCGTCCACCGCCTCCTGGGCGAACCGGCCGTATTCCCCCGGATAGCTCTGGCCATTGAGCGTGTAGGCGGCGAAGACCGCCAGGACCGGCTCCATGTTGAGGTCCTCGCACCATTCCAGGTATTCCAGAAGGCCCAAGCCATCCGAGGAGCGATAGCCCCAGGGGCTCATGTGGGTGGGGCGCTCTTCCTGCGGGCCGATAGTCCGGGGCCAGTCCCAGCGGTTGGCGTAATCACTGCCTTCGATGTAGTTTCCACCGGGGAGGCGGAGAAAAGCGGGTTTCATGTCGGCCAGAAGCTGCATGATGTCAATGCGGTTGCCGTTGACGCGATCCTTGTAGGTTGGCGGGAAGAGTGACACGAGGTTGAAGTTGAGTGTGCCCTTGGAAGCACCGGAGATGACGAAGCGTGCGGCGGCTGTGGGCGGAACCTCGCCGGTCTTGAGGGTGACACTGTATTTCTGCCACTTGTCGGCGACGGCTGGCACGATGGCGGCGGCGAAGGGCGTCTTGCCGTCGTTGGACTCGATAGCAACGGTCAAAGGTCCGGTGAAGCCGTCGGACCCCTTGGCGTAGAACGAAGCCTGATAGGTGGTGTTGGGCCGCACGGGGATGCCCCAGAAACCGTCGTTGGCCACGCCGACGCGTCCTCCAGCAGCCACAGAGGCGATGTTGAGCTTGAGGCTGGTGGCCAGGGCGACCGTGTTGACCGGATCGTTTGTGTCCAGGGAGATGGTCCCCTGAGCGCCGTCAGAATTCACGACGGACCAGTGAGGGATAACCGGAGCGGGTGCGGGCGCGGTGTCGTCACCGCCTCCGCGACGACCGCGAGCACCGCGAGGAGCATTCTTGAAGATGCGGTTTTGGATCAGTTCGCCGTAAAGGCCGCCATCATAGGAATAATTAATTTCCTCGGTCATCAGGCCGTAAAACATGGGGCTGATTTTGGCGCCGGGTTTGTCAACTTGGACGACGATTTTGCCGGGGTCGGCGGCAAAAGCGTGGCTGGTGATGATCAGGCCCGCCCCTGCGGCAGCCAGCCAGGAGATAATTTTGCTAAAAAAAAGGCCAAAGTGAGTATTCATAGGTAATCTGGGTGAAGAGTTTACAGTATCTGCGGAGTATTTCATTCGGCGGCCTTCCATTTGAACTCAGCGCCACCCTTGCGGGCCGGGGTCGGACCGGTGGCAGTGACCGTCACGGGACCGGGTTCATTCGGTTTGGTCGCCAAATAGCGATGGTTGACAAGCGACATGAGCATGGTGTCGCCGCGCATCAGGTTGACCCATTGGAAGGACTCCGCTTCGCCAGGGTTCTTCCCGGCGAGGTCTTTCAACGAAACCCCGTCGGCGGCGGCGGAGACGAAGCGGCCATTGGCCGCCTTGAGCGCGACACGGCCCGTGCCCAAATCAACGACGGCGAATAGAACATTCCGGCCGGTCGCGCCAGGATCATTGGCCGCCACGTTGACGAGTGCCGCGCCCGTTGAATCAGCCGCCAGCAAACTGCCGTCGGCGCCACTAGTCAGGGTAATGGTCTTGCCCGCGGGAATCTCGCGTTCGATGCCCCGGGCGCGCGGCTCCTCAACCGTGTAGTTGTCGAAGTCGGCATATCCGCCGGGCTGGCCGGACGTGTTGTAGTTGAACAGGGCGGGACGAACGCCCTGGAAGGTCGTCAACTGGAAGGTCATGGTGAATGGATTGGCCAAAGGCGTGAATTGCCTGCCGTCGGCGCTCCAACTGAAGATGGCCTCGTCGGTGTCGAAGTTACACGCCACGCGCAACCAGAGATGTTGGGGAGGATTGGTCGGACCCATCGTCGGGGGATTGGCCGGGGCAGCGCCGCCGCGGCTCCCGCCGGTGTACATCTGCAGAGCCGTGCCCTCGGCGGACTTCGCCACGCCGATCCAGGCATAGGGCGAACTCAAAAGCGCCAGACCCGCCGTGTCTCCCGCGACCAGGCCCGACGTGTCCAGTTCGACGGTCATGATGGATTCGGGTGCGGGCGGCCGCTGGCAGATGCTGTTGCGGGCTGAATAGAAATCATTGGCGGGCAGGGAATGGAGGCGAAGCACACCGGGCTTCTCGGTGAGGGACCATTTGGTGTCATCGGGGACGTGGTTCCACTGCCAAAGCGGATTGAGCTTGCCGCTGTCGAAGTTGTCGTCATGGACAAATGCCGGCTGGGGATCCTGGGTATGGCCGGTGTTGGGTTTGACCCAGGTATTGGGCGCTTTACGAAGGTTGCCCGGCAGGCCGATGAGCGGGAAGTCGTTGTCCCAAGTGATGGGGACCAGAGCGACCATACGGCCGGCGCTGCCATGGTCCGACATGATGATGCTCCACCATTCGCCCGAGGGGGTATCGCACATGCCGCCCTGGTGAAGAGTCAGTCCGCGGTCATTGGGATTGACGCCGCGGCGGCCAAGGGGCGCCACGGTGGTAATGCCCAGGGACTCGCCCTGGACCATTCTTTCGACCGTCCAAGGCCCGTCAATCGAATCGGCGCGGGCGACCATCTGATCCACAGTTCCGCCGGGGATGGCGGAAATGTCGTAGTACTTGCCCTTGATCTTGTAGAGGTGGTGGCCTTCGCCCATCCTGCCGGCCAGTTGGTGGCGGACGTTGGGGACGAAGGACCTGAGGTCTGGTGCGATCTCTTCGATAGGATAGGGGCTGCCGCCGCCCGAGATGATGTAGATCTTGCCGTCGTCATCGAAGAGAACCGACAGGTCGTGCCTCCCGGGCAACTGGGTGCGCTCCCAAGGACCATAAATGGACTTGGAGCGGAAGACCTGGAGGCCCGCCCCGTTGACGTTGGAGAAGACATAGAACACGCCGTCGTGATAGCGGATGCAGGGCGCCCAGATGCCCCGGCCGTAAATATTTCCGCGTTCGAGGCGGTAGGCCGGACCAAGATCGAGCCTGTCCGCGCAGTAGCCGGCAAGCTCCCAGTTCACCAGGTCCTTGGAATGCATGATCTGAACGGCGGGGTTCATGTGCATGGTGGTGCCGGCGAGGTAATAGTCGTTGCCGACACGGATGGGGTCCGGATCCTCAAACTCCTCATAGAACAGCGGGTTGGAGTAGGTGCCGTTGCCGTTGTCGGCAGTCCAGTGTTGCATCGCGGCGACGGGGATTTTGGCCGAGCTTGGAGACGCGGCGGGGATGGAGATTGCGCTGCCGTTAAGCAGCAGCGAAACGGCGGCAATTGAAACGAGGGATTTGTTCATTGGATTTACTGTATCATTTCGCTCCAGAGGCCGTTGTACATGAGCAAGCCGCCGTGCTCGAGGAATTGGCCGTAGATGTAGGGGGAGATGGGCGGACCAGTTCTCGAGACATCAACGGTGGCCGTGACGGGCTGGCCGGGGGCGGAGCTTTGGGCGCCCGCGACGAGCGCGGTGAACAGGAGCAGAACAATGCCGAAGGCGCAGAAACGCGGAAGGGTGAGTGATTCAGGGACAAGAACTGCACAGGTGCCGCGTTTCATGGCAAGCCGGTCACTTTGCAGCGGCTGCCTTCTTCGCCTCAGCGATAACGGCGTCAAAGGCCGGCTTGGGTTGGTCGGCCGCGTCGAACAACAGCGGGCGGCCTTGTGCGCGCCAGGAGACACCGTCATTCACACCCCAGAACGTGACAACCTTCACGAATTTGTCGTGTTTGACGAACGCCCGGAAAAGACCCGCGTAGGCGTCGGCCAGCCGCCGGTTGGCGTCATCCACCAGGCCGCCCTGGGTGGTCGCGGCGTTGTTCGCGATGTCCGCCCCAGTGCCGCGCTGACCGCCCTGCGCGCTGTTGACGTCGAGTTCGGTGATGTGAATGGGCAAGCCGAGTGTCTCCATTTCCGTCAGCGCCTGGTCTTCCTGCTCAAAGCTCGGCCCCGAAACGCTGACATGGGTTTGGGAGCCGATGGCCATGACCGGAACGTGTTGTTCCTGCAGTGACTTGATCAAAGTGATCAGTTTGCGGCGTTTCGTCGAATTCTCCAATCCATAGTCGTTGTAGCGGAGGATCGCATCAGGATCCGCTTCGTGGGCGTATTCGAAGGCCTTGGCGATGAAGTCCGCCCCGATGATTTGCGACCAGGGCGAGTCCCGCAGGATGTTCGTGCCGCCGTCGGCCAGGGCCTCGTTGACGACGTCCCAGACCTTGATCTTGCCCTTGTAACGGCCGACGACGGTGTGAATGTGATCGTGCATCCTCTGGAGCAACTCCTCGCGCGACGCGCGCGGTCCGTTAAAACCGCCGCGACCGAAGCCGCCGCCGAAACCACGGCCTAATCTGCCACGCCCTGGCGCGTTTGTCCCGGGCCCATTCGTGTCCGCGACGGCGCCGGGTGAGACGTTGGTAACTCCCGGCGGCAGATTCGTTCCGGCGAATACCCAGTTGGGCGTCTGGCCGTGCCAGACAAGTGTGTGTCCCACAATATACATGTTATTGCTCACGCCGAAGTTCACATAAGCGTCAGCCGGGCCGAAATTATAGCCGTCCGGGCCTTCCTGCGGATGGATGAGTGCCCACTTCAGGTCGTTCTCCGGAGCAATCTGGTTGAACTGTTCCTTGACCAGAGCAACGTCTTTGTTGACCTGTTCCTGGTTTCGGTTGACGTTGTCCGCGCGGACCGCCGCGCTCATGGCAATGGTGCGGTTGATGGCCACGCCAACATAGAACTGGTCTTTGCAGGCGTCCTTGAGGGTGGTCGTGTCGGCGGACCGTGCCGTTGCGCCAATGATCAGCAGCGCGGAAGTCAGCAGACTGATTCGTGAGTTGAAGTTTAGCATGCGAGTCTTCATGAGTGTTAGGTTCGGGTTCAAGCGGTTTGGGAGGGGAGTTCGTTTCGTCGCCAGGATTTGCTCAGATCGGAGTCATAACTAAAAATCTCATCCTGCCGCCGCAGGTGAGCGGTTTCTTCTCCCAATCGGCGGTTCTTCGTGGTTCGCTCACTGAAAAATCCTTTGCGCGAACAAATACAAATCGTTCTTCCAAACGGCGAAGTCGTGGCCGCCGGAATCCAGGTGCCAGATGTGTGGGACGTTCTTCTCCTTGAGATAGGCGTGCGTGCGCTGACCGATGTTGACCAGCCCGTCGCGGTCCCCGCCGGAAATCCAGAGCAGCTTGAGCATCTGGGTGGCTTTGGCCGGATCGGGCACCAGTTGCTCGGGCGATTCGGTGTTCGGCGCGGAGGAGAAGCCGCCGATCCAGGCGAAGGTGTCGAGGTGGCCCAGGCCGAAGTTGAGCGATTGCCCGCCGCCCATGGAAAGCCCGGCCAGCGCCCGGCTCTCGCGATCCGTTTTCGTCGAATACTTCGTTTGGATGAAGGGAATGAGGTCTTTGAGCAGGTCCTCCTCGAATCGCGCAAAGGCAGGCGCGGACGCCATGCCGGTGCTGGCGCGGTCGTCGGCCTGGGCGCGGCCGTTGGGCAGGACGACGATCATGGACACGGCCTTCTTGTCCGCGATAAGGTTGTCCAGAATCACCTCGGGATGCCCGCCCCGGTGCCATTCCTCTTCGTCACCGCCGATGCCGTGGAGCAGGTAAAGCACGGGATACTTCGTGTCAGCAGAGTATCCGGGCGGCAAATAGACGAGAGTCTTGCGTTTGTTGCCGACGGTCGTGGACTCGTACTCGACCATTTCGAGCTTGCCATGGGCAATCTCGTCCCGAGCTCTGTCGAAACTTGCCGGCGCAGGCGGAAAGGCCGGTTTGTCGTCCGGCCCGAGCACGATGGGGCCGCCAAATCCGTCACGACCGCCGCGGCGGCCTCCGCGCGCGCCGATCCCCTCAGGATTCGCCGGTTCAGGCTGCGCCGCACCGCGCGCCACGGCCGGTTGCCCCGGAGCGGTCGCGCCAGGGGCGGGCGTTACCGCGCCGGTCTCGTCCGCTGTCTGCGGAATGATTTCAATCGCGTTGATCTCCGGGTTTTCGACCTGGCTCGTGAAGACAATGCGGAATTCTCCGTGGGTCACTTCCACCGGCACCGTCTCGATGTAGGCGCGATTCGGGCCACCCGCCTTTACCCACACATCGAAGTCCTTGAACTCGCGTCCCTGCACATTGTAGGAGAACACGCGCTGGCCGGGGCCGGCAATGCCCTCGAACGTCTCCGCAAAGTAGAGTTTCGCGAGATACTTGCCGTTGGGAAGTTTGCAGGAAAACGAGTCCATGGAATAATGCTCATTCAGAAACAGGCCTGGATCCTTGGTTGCGGCAATCGCCGTTCCTGGATCGCGATCAATCGTGGAGCCTCCCTCGAAACCTTGCTCCGCCAACCAGACGTTGCCGCTCGAATCCGTAAAGGGCGTGGACTGGCCGGCCTTGATCCGGAGAGTCTTCGCGGCAGGCGCGGGCGTTGCCGCACTTGCCCCCGCCGCATTCTGTGCGGACGTTGACGAAACGGCTTGGTCCTGGAACAGCAGCGGCGCAAATGCGCAGAGGCTCCGCCGCCAAGTCTGCCACTCGTGTGCCGTGCCCGGCGATACATAGATGGTGTTCTTGATGCCTATCTGCTCAAGGGCGTCGTGACTGGCTTGGATTCCCGCAGGGTTTTCCTTGCTGCCGCAGCTCGCGAACAGAACTTTCACCTTCTCCTTGAACGCGGCCACGTCGGTAATCTCGTTCGTGCCGATGCTCCCGCCGCTGAAGAGGCCGATGTGCGAGAACTTGTCGAGGTGGGCCATGGTGACCATATGGGTCTGCATGCCACCCATGGACAGACCGGCCATGGCCCGGTGAGGCTGATCGGCGAGGGTGCGAAAGTTGCTATCAATGTAGGGGATCAGATCATCAATGAGACGATGCTCGAAATCGCTGACGTTGAAGCCGCCGCGTCCACCGGGACCCCTTCCGCCTGGGCCGCCAAAGCCGCCGCGAGCCGGAGCGCCGTTCGTCGCGCCCGCACCAGCGGGAGCGCCCGCGCCCGGGCCTCTGCCGGCGCCCCGGCCTCCGCCAGGACCGCCAAAGGGGCCGGGATCCACACTGGTTTCCATGACAATGATCATGGGCTTGACCTTGCCTTCCGCCAGCAGGTTGTCGAGGATCACATTGGCCCGGCCCATTTCAATCCACACGCGGTCATCCTCGCCGCCGCCGTGCTGCAAATACAGCACCGGGTAACGGGTGGAGGTGTTGACTTCATATCCTGGCGGCGTGTAAACGAAGATGCGACGCCAGGAATTGGTCGTCTTGGCAAAGTAGTTCTTAAGCAGCACGTTGCCGTGCGGCACATCTTTCAGGTCATAGAAACTCTCCTGGGGAGAGGGGACTTCAAAGCCATTGCACATATGGCCGTAGCCGATGTAGGCCTGGGTGTTCGGGTCCAGCAACATCGCGCCATCAACGATCATCCAGTAGTTGTGATACCCGGGGGCCTGCGGTTCGCTGGTGGTGTAAGTCCACACGCCGTCGTCGCCTTTGACCATGTCAAACGGAACATTGACGATCGAGACCTGCACCTTCTGCGCGTTGGTGGCGTTGAAGTGGAAAGTCACCCGGCTGTCGGCTTCAATCCGCGGGTATTGAACTCCCGCGAAATTGCAAGGTGAAGGATGCCCCGTAACGGCGGGTGCTTCTGTCTGGGCCAGGGCCGGAAGACCGGCCAGCCATGCAACAACTAAGATTGCGATTTTCATGATGATTTCTCCTCAACTTTATGAACGCACGCTAATGGTTAATCCTGAAACAGCAACGGCGCGAATTGATTCAGGCTGCGCCGCCAGGACTGCCACTCGTGGGCAGTTTCTGGAGATACGTAGAAGTGACTGTTTATGCCAGCCTCTTTCAGCGCATCGGTGCTCGCCTTGGGGTCGCCGCCAAACCCGCCAAACCCGCCGCGGCCGCCACGGCCGCCGCGAGCCGGGGCCGCGTTCGTATCGCCGGCAGCCACGCCGGGAGGACCTCCGCCTCTGCGGTTGCCCGAGTTGAGTTCGCGGCTGCCAGAACTGACGAACACGAGTTTGACCTTCTGCTTGAAGGCGGCCATGTCGGTAATCTCGTTGGTGGTGATGCTGCCGCCGCTGAACAGGCCGATATGGGAGAACGTGTCCAGGTGGGCCAGGGTGATGGTATGGGTCTGCATGCCACCCATGGACAGGCCGGCCATGGCCCGATGGGGCTGATCGGCCAGGGTGCGGAAGTTGGCGTCAATATAGGGGATCAGGTCGTCAAGGAGAACCCGCTCGAAAACGCCGCCGCCAAAGCCGCCACGACCGCCACGGTCGCCGCGACCGCCGGGACCGTCGCCCGCCGCGCCCGCAGGAGCTGCGCCAGCCGGGGCCGCCGCGGCAGTGGGAGCCGCGCCAGCCGGAGGTGTGCCAGCCGGAGATGCATCGCCCGGAGCCGCGCCGCCCCGATCTCCGCCGCGCCGGCCGCCACGACCGCCGCCCGGACCGCCCATGCCACCGCCGTTCTCCATCACGATGATGAAGGGCTTGGCTTTGCCATCGGCAATCAGGTTGTCCATGATCAGGTTGGCATGGCCCTGGTTGCCCCAACCGGTTTCATCTTCGCCCATGCCGTGTTGCAGATAAAGCACCGGGAAGCGTTGTTTGGGGTCCTTGTCATAATCAGGCGGGGTATAAACGAAGCAGTGGCGGGTCGAACTGCTGGTTTTGGAAAAGTAGAGGACCTCCCGCAACTGGCCATGGGGCACGTTCTTGAGGGCGTAGATGTCCTGGTCTTTGGCCGGGATTTCGACGCCGCTGCCCCAGCGGCTGGCGCCGTAGAAGTACAGGCTGCCGGGATCCGGTACCTGGGCGCTATCAACCCAGATCTGGTAGTAGTGGAATCCTTCGTCTTGAGGACTCGAGTCACCAACCCAGGCGCCGTCCTCGCCCTTGGTCAGGGGGTATCTTACGCCACCCAGATCGAGCATGACGCTCTGGGCCTGGGCCGCGACGACTCGGGCCCGGACGCGCCTATCCGAATTGACCTGGGGATACTGTTTGCCCTGCTGGTTGGATGTCGCGGGTTTCCAGTCGTTGGCCGGTTCATTGGTTTGGGCGGTGCAGAGTTGGCCCGCCAGCATGGAAGCGAGCGCGAGGAATGATAATTTTGTTTTCATAGAGTGTTGTTGGTCATTTTGAGATATTCACCCGGTGGTTAGGGCTCTAGCTGCGGTTTCCCTTCCGTATAAAGGTCATGCACTTCCGTATCAGTCAGCGCACGGCTGAACAGTTCAAACTCATCCAGCGACCCGCTAAGATTTCGGATGAGGGAAGGCGCGGGGTTGGGGCCGCTCTCCGCATTCCAGTTGCCCAGCTCGGCCGAACCGATCCGGAACGGTGGCCCCAATCTCAGCGTATGACTGGCCACTGGCAATCCATTGACATAATGCACCACTTTTCTGGTCTTGCCATCAATGACTGCCGCCAAATGCGTCCACATTCCGAACTTGTCAAGCGTCAGCACGGGAGGGCTGGCCACAATCTCAGAGTTTCTGGAACCCGGGCCTTTCACGGTCAGACTTAGAACGCCGTCGTTGCGTATCAGCCAGTGAATCGCTCCGGGCTCAAAACCGTCGCACATGAAAACTGAATTGAATTGCCGGTCCAGGCCCTGGACGCGCACCCAGGCGGCCAGGGTCAATGATTCGAAATTCCCCGGCACGGCGAGGCGCACCCGGTCGTTGACACTTTGAAACTCCAGAGCCTGTTTTTCCAGCCACCGCCCTTCAGCCCGATGGCAGCCCACAATGGTCGCATCTTGCACGGACTGGTTCTTATCAGCCGCATTGCGCAACGTCCAGTCCGAACCGCTGTGGCCCTCAAGATCCAAATGCACCACCAACGACGGGTCCCGGTCAAGCCAGGCGCTGGCGATTCGCCATTGCTCCAAGCGGATAGCCTCCGAGGATTGTGACCGCTCCTCGAGTTCGAACATGGCAGTGAAGGCCTCCGGGTGCGCCGCCATAAGTTGCGGCGGAGCGCTCCCTTGCACCAAGGCAGCACGCCCCTCGCGTAGTGGCTGCTTGGCTGCCGTCCCGCCGCTAAATTCCACCTTGCCTTTGAAAACGTCCAGTTCAGTTCGGCCATGCATGGCATCAATCCCAAACGAGGTTCCGAAATCCACCACGTCAAGCTGCGTGGTCTTCAGGCGGAAACCCCGCGCCGGCCCCGGCACTTCGGCCAGCAGCCGCCCCGCCGGACAAAAGGCCTCTGACGGCGAAATAAGTTGCAGTTCCGCGGGCCCTTCCATCACAACGCGCGCACCGCTGTAGAAAACCACTTGCGCCAGCCCGGACTCCAGTCGAAGCCGTTCAGGCCCAAGGGCGCTGCCCGGCCGCAGCGGTTGCGTGCTTCGGCCCCATTGAGCATCAACAGACCGGGTTAACATGGCAATGGCATTGCTGGTTGTCCCCTTTCCGGCCGCAACCCCCCGCACCCACAGGCCCCGCGTCCCTGCAGCGATGAGGGCCAGACAGGCTGCAAGCGCAAGCAATCGCCCCCGCGTCCTTGTGGACTTCTGCATTCGGGGTTTTGCATGAAAGACATTGCGACTTTCACTGAAGCCGGTTTCTGGAACGCGGCTGGGGGCAGCCGCATCCGTCACCTGAGGAAAAAGGTCCGGCTCGGAAGCCAGCCGACTATGCACCTCGACCCGCATCAAATATTCGTCCCGGGCATCGGGGTTGCTCCGCAACAATTCGTTCAAGGCGCTCATCTCCGCTTCCGTGGCCGTGCCATGACACACGGCAGCCACCACGTCGTCATACTCCGGAGAGGGAAAGGCCAGGGTCATGCCGCCTCCGGGTTCGCCTGGCTTTCCACGCAAAGTTGCAGATTGTGCCGGATGCGTTGGAGCATCTTGTAGGTTGCGGCCGCGGTCCTGCCGGACCGCTCAGCCAGCTTCTCAATGCCGGCACGCTCATAGTAATACCCCTCAACCAGGGAACGTCGGCTCTGAGGAAGCTTCCGGAGACAGGTCTCCAGGCGCCTGAGCCGCTGCTCCAGTTCCGGCTGCAATTCCTCCCGCCGCTGCGCCAATTCCTCCGCCAGACCCCGGTTCAGCAGGGCCTGCCATCGCTGGCGCCGCTCAATCCACTGACGGGTCTTGTTCAAGGCGAAGCGGCAGGCCCAGGGCGTGAAGGGTTGAGCCGGATCGTAGTCGTCGAACTTCTGCCAGAGCGCCATGGCGGTCTGTTGAACAATGTCTTCAGCGTCCGTCATGTTCGGGACCAAGGCCGCCACATAACGAAAAATCTCCCGCTCGCTGCGCAGAAACAGGGAGAGAAACTGCTGCTGCGCCGCGCTTGAATCTTCGAACCGATCGGTCGAATCTGCTGACATGGCTCAATTGGCAATATGGTTTGTACTCATACTTCCGGCAAACCGCAGGTTTTGGACACTCCGCCGCCATTGGCATTTCGCCTTCGCCATCGGCGGTTTGACCAAGGCGATCTTCTGCCATTGCGGCTGGCTTGGCCAGCACGAAGCTCTGGCAGCGGAGAAGCGTCAATTCCCCGACACATGAATTTATGTCCAATTCTCCCATATTGTCGGAAGTAACGGCATGGAAGACCTGTTTTTCTTATCACGAAAACCCGCCCGGCTACCCGTCATGCACTCCCTTCTCTCCACCGCCCTCAAACTGTCCATCACCCTGGCCGCGCTCGCCAGTCTCGAGCGGACCCCCGCCGTCGCCGCTGAGGAAACATGCGTCTCCTGCGACAGAAAGGTCAGTTTCAGCGGCGATTTCGTCCATCGTCGCGCTCCTGCCCGGATTACTATCGAGGGCGTGCCGGCCGGCACCGATGAATCTTATCGCGAAGGCATCTTCGGCTCCAATTTTACCGCCACCATCCCCGGCCTGCCCGACGGCAAATACACCATCATCGTGGGGGTGATGGAAGCCGGCACTGACAATACCAACACTGGGCAGCGCCTATTCGATATCTCCGTCGGAGACCAGGTGTTGGCAAAGGACTTGGATATCATCGCGGCTGCGAGTGCCGCCAACAAAGTGCATTTTGTGACCGGCACCATTGACCATCGGGACGATGCCATTGGCGGACCGATCGTCGTGAGTTTCCGGGCCACGACCGGCACAGCCAAGATCAATACACTTGAAGTCAAAGATCCCGCCACGGCCACCTCGCTGATCTCTGTTCGCGCGTCGGACCTCGTGGATCAAGCCGATTTGTCGGCGCGGGAGGTTCCGCAGGTTTCCGGGCCGGTGCTGTGGCTGGATCCATCCCAACCAAAAACTTTGCGCGTCAAGGACCTGATTAGCCGGATGTCGCTTGCGGAGAAAGTGCGGCAGATGGGAAACTCCGCTCCCGCGATCCATCGTGCCGGGCTGGATTTGCCGGCTTACGACTATTGGAGCGAAGCTCTCCACGGCGTGGCCAACACGGGGGGGGTCACCGTCTTTCCGCAGGCCATCGCCAACGGCGCCACTTGGGACCCAGACTTGGTCAAGCAGATGGGCCACGCCATTGGCATCGAGGGGCGGGCAAAAAACAACGATAATCGGGCGCGCCGCAATGGCGACAGCCCCCGGTTTGGGGGCCTCAACTTCTGGTCGCCCAATATCAATCTTTTCCGTGATCCACGCTGGGGTCGCGGCCAGGAAACCTACGGTGAGGACACTTTTCTGACCTCCCGGATGGGCGTGGCCTTTATTCAGGGCCTGCAGGGGGACGATCCCAATTACACTCTGGCGCTGGCCTGCTCGAAGCATTACGCGGTTCATAGCGGGCCTGAGTCTTTGCGGCATGTGATTGACATTCATCCGTCGGAACGCGACCTCTACGAAACCTATCTGCCGCACTTTGAGGCTGCTGTCCGGGAGGGGCATGTTGGCGCGATCATGAGCGCCTATAACGCCGTGGATGGCGAACCGGCGCCCTCCAGCACTTTTCTCTTGACGGACATGCTCCGCAAACGCTGGGGTTTTGACGGCCAGGTGGTTTCGGATTGTGACGCCGTCGCTGATATTTGGCGGAATCACCATACCGTTCAGACGGCGGCGGAGGCGGCGGCCCGCGCCGTCAAAGCCGGCACCGACCTGTGCTGCGGAGCGACCTATAACAGTCTGCTTGCGGCAGTCCGCTCGAACCTGATCACGGTGGCCGAAATTGACACGGCACTTGGGCGCGTCTTGGAATCCCGCTTCAAGCTGGGACTTTTTGATCCGACCAACATCGTTCCCTACCTCCGGATCACGCTGGCCGAGAACAACACGCTGGAGCACCGGCAACTGGCACTGCGGCTTGCCCGCGAATCGGTGGTCCTGTTGAAGAACCATGGCGTGCTGCCGCTCAATCGCTCCAAGATCAAGAAGATCGCTGTTTTCGGCCTGAACGCAACCGATCAGCGCATGCTCTACGGCAATTATAATGGCACGCCGACTTCCGCAGTGACGATTTTGCAGGGAATTCGCGCGGTCGCCGGCACCAATATTGAAGTCACTTATGCCCAGGGCTGTCCGCTGGTCATCCGGTCCGCCGGCGGGGGCGGAGGCCGTGCCGGCGGTGGTTTTGGCCGGGGCTTTGGCGGTCCGCCGGCGGCTCCCGCCCGCCCACCCGAGGAATTGCGGGCCGAGGCGCTCAGCAACGCCGCCTCCGCCGATATTCTCATTTATGTTGGCGGCATCAACTCGCAACTGGAAGGCGAGGAAGGCAACGCCCGCGGCGGCGGCGGCGTTGAGGGCTTCAGCAACGGCGATCGCACCCGCATTGAATTGCCTCAGGTTCAGGAAGACTTCATTCAGGCGCTCTCCGCGACCAGGAAGCCAGTCATCATGATCAATTGCAGCGGTTCGGCCATGGCCTTCCCGTGGGAAGCCGAGCACCTCCCGGCAATCCTTCAGGCCTGGTATCCCGGTGAAGAAGGCGGCCGTGCCGTCGGCGAAGTCCTTTTCGGCGACGCGAACCCTTCCGGCCGGCTTCCGGTGACGTTCTATCGGTCCACCGCGGACTTGCCCGTATTCACCAACTACTCGATGGCCAACCGCACCTACCGCTACTTCACCGGCAAGCCGCTCTACGCTTTCGGTCATGGCCTGAGCTACACGCGCTTTGAGTATTCCTCGCCGTCCCTCTCTTCCAAGCGCGTCAAATCTGGCGACACCATCACCGTCACGTTCAATGTCCGCAACACGGGCCGGCGCGATGGCGACGAAGTCGCCCAGGTTTACTTCGCCCACTTGAATTCCGCGGTGCCGCAGCCGATCCAGGCCCTGTGCTCCTTCAAGCGCCTCCATGTCCCTGCCGGCAAGACCGCCAAGGTTTCCCTCGACATCCCGGTGGAGCGCCTGCGCTATTGGGATGCCACCAAAGAAGACTACACCGTCGAAGTTGGTAAATACCGTCTGATGATTGCTTCAGCGTCGGACGAGATTCGGCAAAACGTTGACTTCAGTGTCGTGCGCTGAACACCCCGGCACTTGCCGCGCGGCATGCTCCGCAACTTCACCATTCAATCACCGCCGCCGCCCAGGTCAGGCCGGCCCCAAAGGCGATGAGCAGAATCAGATCGCCTTTGTTGATGCGGCCCTCCTGCACCGCCTCGTCCAGCGCGATGGCCACGGAGGCCGCGGAGGTGTTGCCGTATTTTTCCAGGTTGGTGAAGACTTGCTCGGGCGTGGCGCCGAGCCGCTCGGCCACCGCGTCAATAATACGACGGTTGGCCTGATGGGGTATGACGCACTTGATTTGGGCTATGTCGGCCTCGCAGCGGCGCAAGACTTCCCGGGCCGCCGTGTACATGGCGGTGACCGCGCTTTTGAAGGTCTCCTTGCCGTCCATGCGCAAATAATGCATTCCCGCCGCCAGGGAATGGGCGGTGGGCGGGCATTGCGAGCCGCCGCCGGGCATGCACAACAAATCGCCCTTGGTCCCGTCCGAACCCATGCAGGTGGTGAGCAGGCCGTGGGCGTTGGGGCGGTTGCGCAAGATCGCCGCCCCGGCGCCGTCGCCGAACAGGACGCAGGTGTTGCGGTCCCTCCAATTGACGATGGTGGAAAGTTTGTCAGCCCCGATGACCAGCACCGTCTCGGCGGTGTGGGCCATGATGAAGTGCTGGCCGATTTCCAGCGCGAAAAGAAAACCCGAACAGGCCGCCTCAATGTCAAACGCCGCCGCATGCCTGGCCCCGATTTTGCGCTGCACCACGCAGGCGGTGGAGGGGAAGGGCATGTCGGGCGTGATGGTGGCCACGATGATCAAATCAATCTCCTCGGGCGTCACCTTGGCGCGGGCCATGGCCACAAGGGCGGCTTTGGCGGCCAGGTCGGAGGTGTGCTCGTGCTTGGCGGCGATGCGGCGCTCCTTGATGCCGGTCCGGCTGGTGATCCATTCGTCGGATGTGTCAACCATTTTTTTCAGCTCGTCGTTGGTCAGCACCCGTTCCGGCAGGTAGGAGCCGACGGAGGCGATGGAGCAGGTGCGGCTCTTGAATTGGTGGCGGGCCCGCGGGTTGATGAATTTTTTAGCCGGGTGTGTCATGTTTTGGCCTCCGTCAGGCGCGCGGCGGCCTGGGCCACCTCCGCCTGGATGATGTCGTTGATGTGGTGCTGCACCGCCTCGGCCGCCAGGTGGATCGCGTTCATAATGGCCCGTTCGCGCGCCGAACCGTGCGCCTTGACGATGGTGCCGTTCAATCCCAGCAACGGCGCTCCCCCCCGCCCGTCGGGGTCCATCCGCCGGGCGATGGCGCGGAAGGCGTTCCGGGAGAGCAACGCCCCCAACTGGCGTTTCGGGTTCTTGCTGATTTCACTTTTAAGCCACGCCGCCATGCCTTTGAAAAGGCTCTCCATTGTCTTTAAGACAATGTTGCCGACAAATCCGTCGCACACCACCACGTCCACGCGGTTGTGAAAAAGGTCGTGCCCTTCCACGTTGCCGATGAAGTTCAGGTTGACTTGCTGGCAAAGTTTGCAGGTTTCCTTCGTCAACTCGGTGCCTTTGTTGGGCTCGGTGCCGTTGCTCAAAATCCCCACCCGCGGCGTCTTGTAGCCGAGAATCTCCCGCGAATAAATACTCCCCATGATGGCAAATTCCAGCAAATTCCGCGGATGGCATTCCACGCTCGCCCCGGAATCCAGCAGCACAAATTCATTCTCCGGCGCCGGGATCACCGTGGCAATGCAGGGACGGTCCAGCCCGGCCAGCGGGCGCAACCGGATCATCGAGGCGGCCACAATCCCGCCGGTGTTGCCCGGAGAAATCAAGGCGTCCGCCTTCCCTTCCTCCAGCAGGTCCACCGCCCGCAGGATCGAGCAATCCTTTTTCCGCCGCAACCCTTCCACCGGTTTGTCATCCATGGTGACGACTTCGCTGGCGTGCAGGACGTGGACGCGCGCATCGGCGCAGCCGACCCGGGTCATGGCCGCTTTGATCTCGTCCTCCCGACCCACGAAATAAAGCTCGGTGATGCTGGCATTGGATTCCAAGGCCAGCCTTGCGCCGTCAATGATAACTTCCGGCCCGTGATCCCCGCCCATCACATCCACAACGATTCGCATAAACGAAAAGAGCGCGGAAAAGTGGCTTCCGCGCTCCCCAAAACCCATTATGCCTTAACTTGGACTGAAATGACCTGGCGGCCTTTGTAGTAACCGCAAGCCGGACAAACCCGGTGCGGCACATAGGGCGCGGCGCATTGCGGGCAGGTGCTTAATTGCGGCAGCTTCAGGACGCTGTTGTAGGCGCGGCGCATCCTCTGCCGGCTGTGGGAAGGCTTGCGTTTTGGAACTCCCATAACTTGTTGTCTTTTAGAACTTTAGTTTGTTTAATTCAGCCCAGGCCGACGCCTCTGGCATCGGGCCGGACCCTTCTGTTTTCTGACCGCTCGCGTCTGCCCGCTGGGGCAACCCTGCGCAATCGCTATCACACAACGGATGTTGCGGAAACTCAAGCAGAATAGCTTCCCTCAGGTGGGGCGTCAAGTCCACGACATCATCCTTCAACACCGCCTCCTCCGGGCCTTCCGCAGGCAGATGCAGCAGCCAATCCGGTATTTTCAGCCGGAAGCGGAAGGGCTTGAGGCACCGCGCGCACTCGCAATCCAGCGCCATTTCCAACCGGCCTCTCACCAGAACATCCTGCCCCGCCTGATGCACCCTCAAGTCATAGTGCAACGGCAGGCGCGCCCGCACCAACTCGTCGTCCTCGTCCAGTTCCAGTTCCGCCGCCGGCAGCTTCCCTTGCACCTGAAGGTCCTTTTCCTCCAGATGGCGGACATTGATTTTTAAGGACATGGCGGCTCCTGTTTCTTGAGTTTTGCGGACAGCGCCTGCCGCACCGGCTCCGGCACGAAGGAGCTGACGTCACCCCCCAGCCGCGCGATTTCCTTGACGATGCGCGAACTGAGGAAGGTGTAAGTATCCTTGGGCATCATGAAAATGGTCTCCACACTCTCGTTCAACTTCCGGTTCATCAGCGCCAGTTGAAATTCAAACTCAAAATCCGACACCGCCCGCAAACCCCGGATGATGGCCTGTCCGCCCTGCTTCTCCACATAATCCACCAGCAAACCGTCAAACCAATCCGCCTCCGCCTTGGGGAACGCTTGCAGCGAAGTCCTGACCATCGCCATCCGCTCCGGCAGCGTGAAGAGCGGCTTTTTCCCCTCGTTCACCGCCACCGCCACGATGACGCGGTCAAAAAGCTTGGCCGCGCGTTGCACCAGATCCAGGTGCCCGTTGGTGATGGGATCGAAACTGCCGGGATAAATCGCCGTGCGCATGGGGTCAATTTAGCAAGCGCGCCCGCCGGCGCGAGCCTAAATTTTGCCGGCTGCTGGTGCGGCATGCCGCGCCGTTTTTTGGAAGCGGCTCCGGCGAAATCGGCGATGAAGCTTTTCATCCCAAGCTCCAGCGAAGACATCCCATAGCGGTCCGCCTCCTTTTGCGCCGCCGCGCCCGTCCAATGGTCATGCTCAATCCGGTAACAGGCGATGATCGTGCCGGTGCGGTCGCAGCCGAAACAGCAATGCACAAAGACCGGACCGGGAGAATTTTCAATAATGGAAAGCGCGCGCGCCACCTCGCCTTCCTCCGGCCGGCCAAGCCCTTTCAGAGGGATGTTGATGAAAGTCATGCCGTTGCCGGCCGCTTCATCCTGTTCCGGCGCCCAGAGTTCGTTGGGCATGCGCAGACAGAGAATAGTTGTGACGCCGAGCTTTTTCAGGCTGGCCAGGCCGGCCGCATCCGGTTGGGCGCCGCGGTAAAGGTGGTCGTTGACCCGGCCAAAGTTGGTAATGCCGTGCCAGGCCGGCACGCCGCGATCTCCGGCTCGACAGACCGCCCAGGCCGGAACCGCCAAAACGCCCGCCAGCGCCCATCTGAACAACGCGCGTCTCATGCGGCTTAAAAAGTCAGATGGCCCGAAAAAGTCAAGCCTTCAGGCCGGCCTTCAGGCCGGCTCAGGCCGCCGCTTGCAAAACGATTTTGGGGTGTCGTTTGGCCACCCGGAGCAACACCTTTGCCGCGCCGCTGGGTTGCCGCCGGTCCTGCTCCCAGTTCTGTTTTCCATTCAGCCGTCGCTTTCGCGCCCGGGGTTGATTTGTTGCCCGGCGCTCCCGGTCTCAATGGACGACCGGCTCGAACGGACGGGCATGATGAATTTCGTTGCGCGACAGTGGACGGATTTGAGCCGCGGAAACTTTTGTGACCGCAACCGTCGAACCGTCGAAGGTGGTGAACTCAACCGTGAAACTCTTGCCGCCCTTGTAAACGTGGACGACCGCACCCACGTCACCCGCCGTGAGTCCATGCTCAGGCAGGTTCGCGGTTAACGCCACGCAATCAAGTTCAGAAATCATGCTTGCAAAGGATACGCTGTAATGAAGCGCGGAGCAAGTTCGCCCGTCTCCACTAACCAGACCGAGCGTACGCCCGGTTGGCGTCCCGAGGGGGTTTTAAGACCGCCCTCGATGACATAGGTGACGCCGTCCGCGTCTTGCAATGTCTCGGCCACAGGATTCTCCTGCGCGTGCCCACGCAATGCGCCTGCCAATTCCTCCCACCGCTCACGACGAAAGCCGAAATGAATAAAAAACTTCGCCTTCCGCCGCCAATCGGATGTTCGAGGTTCAGCAAATAATCCCCGACTTTGCTGCGTGGGACGATGGCAGATTCGGCGCCCGGGAGTTTCATATATTGCCTGCTGAATAAGAACAAAAGAACTATCTCAAAGAAAAGCAAATCTTTCAGATTTCAAGCATGGCTGGATTGGCAATAGGACTTCCATCGTATCCCTTTTTGCATCCTTGGACGATTTTTGGCGGCACAATCCGGCTAAAACCGCCCAAGCGCGGAAGCGCCGGAATCGTGCGATTTACGAGGGAAATCAGCCAATAGAATCAAGGGTTTTGTGAGGGTCCAAGTGACGGGAAGAAACGAGGTGAAATGAGTCAAAACAATTTTTCGCTGCGCGTCTCCGGTGGGCAGGCCTCAACGCGCGTAGGCCCGCGCCGCGGCCTGCCACCACGGGGCCAGCGTCCCGGCCGGGCGCAGCCAGACCTGCCGGTGCAGCCAGGGCAACGATTCCGCGTCGGACAGAATGAGCAGCTTTTCGCGCGGCTGCAGTTTCTCCGGGCCTTCCGCCAGCAGACGCTCGCGCAGGCCCGGCACCTCCGGCCCGCCCACCCCCATTTCCGCCAGCACCCTGGCATGGACGGGGTTGAGCCGGTTTTCCCGCAACAACGAGGCGTGCAAAGCATTGACGTATGGGTCCAATACCGCCGCCGCCAGGCCGGAATCGCGCGGGCGCGGCGCCGTTTTGCCCGCCGCGCGCAACTCCGCCATGCGCGCGCGCAATCCGGCCAGTTCCAGCGGCGGTCTGGTTTCTTCGGGAGTCAAGAATAGGCCCAACTCGCGCGCCCGCCCGCCCCAACTGACGCGGCTGGTCAGCACACACAATGGAATACTCAGAACCATCCCCGCCATCACCGGAACAAACCACCAGAAAGTCCGGTGGTCCAGCCGCCAGACCGCCCCGCCCCAGACCAGCCCGATCAAAGTCGGCAAACCAAGCCGCCGCACTGATTCCGCCCACCCCACCCCTGCGGCGATTCGTTTCTGCGGCCCCCATTGGGTGTCCCGGCCAAAAAGCGCGGAGACGACAAACTGGGAGTGCCAAAGCATCAGGATGGGTGCGTGCAGCGCGGAGAAGGCGGTTTCGGCCACCGCCCCCACCGCGGCGTGGGCCATGCCGCCAAAGTCGCGCAGCCGCCGGCGGTCCAAAGCCAGATCCACCAGCGCCAGGACCTTCGGCAAAAACAGCACCGCCATGCAAATGACAAAAATAAAAAAGGCGTGCTCCGTCCCGCTCAAGCGCAGGAACGGGGTGAAGTTCCGCACCACGATGTCGGAAAGCCCGGTGTGCTGCTTGTACCACAGCATCCAGTTGAAGGTGAGCAGGAACAACAGCCAGAGCGGGCTGGCCAGATAACCCATGATGCCCATGGCCAGGTGCATCCGGCTCACCCCGCGCAGGCCGCCGGCCAGGATCACCAGGGCGTGCTGCAAATTGCCCTGGCACCAGCGCCGCTCCCGCGCCGCATTGTCAATCATGGTTTGCGGCGCCTCCTCGTAGCTTCCCTCCAGGTCGCAGGCGAACCAGACCTGCCAGTCTTCCTTGAGCAGCAAGGCCGCCTCCACAAAATCGTGGCTCAGGATCTGCCCGCCGAACGGTTTGATCCCCGGCAATTGCGGCAGGTCGCAGCATTGCATAAACGCTTCGGTGCGGATGATGGCGTTGTGGCCCCAGTAATTCCCAAATCCCTGCGCCCAAAAATTCAATCCCTCGATAAACACCGGCGCATAGAGCCGGTTGGCAAATTGCTGCATCCGCCCAAAAAGCGATGCGGCCTCCACCAGCGCCGGCACCGTTTGGATCAGCCCCGTTTCCAGATGGGCCTCCATCAATTTTACCAGGTCCACCACCGTCCCGCCCCGCATCACGCTGTCGGCGTCGAACACCATGAAGTAGCGATAGCGCAGACCCCACGAATTCAAAAAATCGCGCACGTTGCCGCTCTTCTTCGCCTCATTGGCCGCGCGCCGCCGGTAATAAATCCGCCCCAGCGCGTCCAGATCGCGGATCAATTCAAACCACCGCCGCTCCTCTTCGATCCATTTGTCCGGGTCCGTCGAATCGCTCAGTATGAAAAAGTCGAAGCGTTGGAGCTGGCCGGTTTTTTCCAGCGACTGGAACGTGGCGCGCAGGCCCTCACAAACCCGGACGATTTCCTCGTTGTAAATCGGGAATATCAGCGCGGTGCTGATTCCCTCCAGACTTTTGGCCCGGTAGTCCGCAAAGCGGGTGATGCGGGCGTCGCCATTCATCAACCGCACCGCAAAACCATAAATGGCGTGCATGCACCCGATGGCGGTGAGCAGGAAGAGGATGACGAACAAACCCATCAGGCAGAAGCCCGAGGTGGACCAACCCGCGCGCCATATCAGGTCCGCGAACATCATGGAAACCAGCCCGGTCAACAGCAGGGCCGACGAGTAAAACAGAAAAACCCGCCAGCCTCTCCGGATGCGGCGCGCCGGATAAAGGGCCGGCCCCAAAGACCCGGACGGAGGTGAAGTCGGAGGGGCCATGGCGTCAGTCGTGGGTGAGAATGAACAGCAAGACCAGCAGGCAGACGAACAACAGCCAGGTGGCGGCCATTTTGGCGTAAGGCAGGCGGCCGATCTGGGTCAGGGCGGCAATGGGGCCGAGGTTGAGCGGACGCGGCGCCATATTGGAGATTTGAAAATCCGGGCCGGCGCGCAAATAAGCATTGCGCATGGCGGAAACAAATTCCGCCGGCCACGGCCCGGGCCGCAGGAACTGGTCCTGCCATTTGCCCGACAGATCGGCCAGGAGCAGCGCCAGCCGGCCTCGCGTGGAAAGCATCTCCGCGCCCGCCGAATGGTCTTGCAGCACCTGGGCAAACCACTCGTTCACCAGGCGGTCCATTTCCTCCACCGCCAGTTCGGTGGTGGGGCGGGCCGGTTCCTGCACGGCGCGGGCCATGGCCCGTTCCAGCACCAGCGCCACCAATTGACCCAGCAGCAGTTTGTTGCGCACCCGCAAGGCGTAAAAATAACTTTCCACCTTGGTGTAGGCCGCGTTCCAGTCGTCCAGCGGCCGCGCCGCCAGACGGCCGGGCGATTCCGTCAGGACCCGCAGGCTCATGGCGGGCTCCAGCGGCGCAACGCTCCCCGCCCTTTGGCAAAAAACAGGCCCAATGAAATGACTCGCTTCATCTTCGGCGGCAAGATTAGCAAGAACGGCCCGGTTTTCAAGAATCGTCGGGAACACCCTCTGCGGTTGGGGCGCATCTCGCCACTGCCTCCGCGCGCTTCTTCTCCCTCTCCTCCACAAACTTGTGGAGGAGAGGGGCGGGGTGAGGAGGCTTCAATCAAGTGCGGGATCAACGGTTCCCTCCATCCATGATGGTTGTATCAAGACGCGCCCGCTGCAATTGGTCGCCTGTTATTTTTCCCGGGCCATATTGGCCAGCAGCTTCTTCGCTTCCTCTATAACCACTTGGTTAGTTGTGGTGAGTCGGAAATTGCCGCCTGAAATCGGCTCGACGATGGTTGCGCTGAAAACAGGTTCATCTCCGACCATCATAAGAAACTTATTGTCAATATTGCTTGCTGTGAATGACGCAAAGCGCGCCGCATCCGGTTCTGTGAGCGAGAAATTAAACTCCCAAAAGTTCTGGTTTGGATTCCGTGCCCCGGCGTTTGGGCGTTGCTCCTGCAACCACACTTCCTTTAACGTACTGATGACAAGCTCCGGCGCAGGCGGAATGAAACCCAATTTTGGAAACTGATCGGTATCAATAAACCGGCCCCCGGCGATTTGATTGCTGCTAACAATGAAAAACTTCAAGAAAGTTGGGGCCTGAGTACTGGACGTTGTTGCTCCCTCGCCCAGAATCGTCATCTCAGGGCCAACCTTCCGAGGCCCGGGGGTGTAATACGAGCAACCCCAAGAGGCCAAATATCCATTTGTAATAAAGACATCCACCGCATAAACGTACGATCCCCATTCATTCCCCGCTGGAAATGGAGTCAAATCGTACACCCACCAATCCGCGCCTCCAAGCGAAGGCAATGTGTCCGTTGGTTGCCCCAAACGTGCGACAATCTCATTTGTCGTCATTCCCGCCGCCAAAAGCCGCCCAAGATCAGCCGTGCTCTTGATCTCCGGCCGCGGGCCAGAAGAAGTTGCAGGAGCTTTCGTGACATTGTTGCTGTTTCGACCGCAACCGGCCAACAGTGTCCCCATGCCCAATATTCCTATGAACAGGCCCAATCTATGGTTGGCACTAATCTTCATATCCCTCTGTCAAAGCCTGGCCCCACGAACCATCAACTTCACGCTTTTTATCGCCCCATTGTGCTCGCGCGGGCCAAGGTCATTTGGCGAAGAAGGCGTCCAGGGACAGTGTGAATTCCGGCAAGGCCGCGCTGGTCAAATGGCCGCCTGGCCCGTGGAGGGACTGTTCCGTGAATTGGCCATCCTTGGGTTGCCGATAGACTTCGATCCGCTTTTCCGGGCCGAGCACGAGCCAGCATTCCTTCACGCCGGCTGCCGCGTAGGCGCGCAGTTTCGAGCGATCGTAATCATGGCTGGTGATCGAGACTTCGATGACGAACTCGGCGGTGTGAGGGTGGTCATCGCGAAAATCCTCCTTGCGACCGGCGACGACCGCAAGGTCCGGCTCCGGCTCCGAATCACCACAGGTAATGGGTTGTTCCGTGCGTAAAAGCCGCCTGGCCGGAAGGACGCGGGCCAGAGCCTCCTGCAAGAATTGCAGGAAGAAACTGTGCAAGGGAGACTTTGACATTTTGGTGTAAACGAACCCGTTGAGGAGTTCCGTGTTTTTTGGAATCAGCCCCGCCTCTCCCAAGACGCGATACGCGGCCACGGAGAGCGGCCAGATTTGCGCGCCACGCAACGGGACTGGAGAGGACTCGACCGCGTTCATCATGGAGTAAATTATACCCGCACCAGCGGCGTCCGCAAGGGCGGAATGGCCGCCGCCGGAACGGAACACCACGGCAAAATCATTGAGGGCAAAATCATGGGAAGCAGATGAATTCTTATGATTTTGCCTTTGCTTTCTGTGGAAAAGTTCCGACGCCCAGGCGACTCCGTCAGGACCCGCAGGCTCATGGCGGGCTCCAAAGGTAAGTCCAGGTTTCGCTGATCGCGTCGTTCCCCTTTTTCAGCGTGCAGCGCAAGTCCACGGGGTCCTTGTTCCCGGCTTTGGGCTCCATTTGCAGAATCACCCGCCAGGTCTTGGACGCGCGATTCCAAAACAACTGGGTGTCGGCCAGCACCCCGTTCTCGCTGCAACTGGCGTCCGCCTTGGGGGGATCCGCCTCGGAGGCGAGGCTGGGAATATCAAAGTCAATAACAAATTGGCGCTGATTGGCATTGCGCGGGTCCACCCCCACGCGCGTCGAAATCACTTTGTTGGTCGAGAGGCTCATGTCCGTCTCCCGCGTCCAATAAAGGTTGTAGCCAAAGCGGTACGGCTGCATCGGCCTGGGTTTGCTCGCGGGATTCCAGAACGCGACGATGTTGTCCAGTCCCTCGTAATGGGTGGTCAGTTCCACCAGATGAATTTCCCCGTCGTCAAAATTGGTGCCTTCCGGCTCGACCCACACGCTGGGGACCGATTGGTAGGGGTTGAACATATCCTGGTAGCTGCTGAATTCGCGGTCGCGTTGCAGCAGGCCGAAGCCGCCGATGTGTTTGGCGGCAAACTTCTGGTGGCGCATGACCGGGCCGTTGTCCAGCGGACGCCAGAGGATTTGGCCTCCTTCCATGTGCATGAGCAAGCCGTCGCTGTCGTGAACTTCCGGGCGGTAATCGTCAAACTTGCGCTCGGAGTTTTCGCCGAACCAAAACATGCTGGTCAGCGGGGCCAGGCCGATGGTGGCCAGCGGTTTGCGCTGCGCATCCACCGCATGGACCAGGTCCGGCTCGCGAAAATAAAGCACCGCCTCGATTTTCACCACCGTGGTCTGATTGGTGGGTGAGCCGGGTCTGATAATAAACGAATAGGCCCCCGCGCAACTGACGCTGTCCATAATGGCATAGAGCAGCAACACTTTGTCGTTGGGTTGCGGTTTGCCCAGCCACCAATCTGTCCACACGGGAAACTCCTCCGGGCGGTCATTGCCGCCGCAATCCAAGGCCAGGCCGCGGGCGGAAGCACCGTAGGTTTGTCCCGCGCCGAGGAGCCGGAAGTAGCTGGCGCCGATAAAGGCCCCCAGTTCATCCCATTTGTTGGTGCTGTTGAGCGGATGCAACAGGCGGAAACCGGCATACCCGGTGTCGGCGGGAATTTTCTGCGGCATTTGCAACTGCCGGTAATCAAAAAAATCCTGCACAAACCGGATGGGCTGGGCGTGCGTCAGGGTGAATTCGTTGCAATGCACCGGTTCCTGGTAAAGATAGCCCGGATGAAAAAACTCCACCCGGAACGGACTCTTTCCATCCGCCCACAGCGCCCGGTCATGGCGGAATTCAATTTCCCGATAGCTGTCGTAAGTCAGATTGCGCAGAAATTCGGGCAAGTCGGCCTTGGGCGAATGAAACGGTTTGCGGGCCCGCTGCTCGGCCTTGCCGGCCACGGTGTCGAAGGTGACCTGCACCGCCTCGATCCCGGGCAGAATCCCGCCCTGCAGGGCGGCGGTGGCGGCAAACAACCAAGCCAGCAAAATAATGCGCTTCATCTTCTGCCGGGTAGCATAGCAAACCCGGCCGGGTTTTCAAGAATTGTGGGGCGGAGTGGTTGCCTGAGTTGAGAAGCAGCCTCCAGCGTTTCGGGGAGCGCACGCGCCCCCGCGTGCAGTCAGCGACGCCCTCGCCGCTGACATCGCTGGATTTAGGGTGTCGCCTAACTCTTAATCTCGCCGCAGTCGAGCATCTCCTTGCCGTAGTAGGGGTTTCTGATCTCCTTGCCCATTTGCAGCCAACTGGCGTTGGCCATCGGGCAATAAACCTCGTGATAAACCCCTTTGCCGGCTTTTTTATCAGCCAGATATTTGATCAGCGACGCGCTGAGCGGCTTGAAGGCTTCGCGCGCCGCTTTCAGGTCCTTGGCTTGGGCGAGTGTTTCCGCCTGCCTGGCCACGTCGGGCGAAAGCATTTTCATGGCGTCGCCTTTGACGGCGGCGGCAATGGCTTTGGCCTGTTCGTCCAGGCCTTTCAGGGTGTCGCTGGCGAGGTTGGTCTGGATCGTCAAGTAGTGGTGCAGAACGGACTTGACCGGCTCCATCAGCGCCGGTTCGTCCGCCGCGCCAGCAGCGGTGTTGCCCAGGAGCGCGGCTGCCGCCGCGAGGGTGAGGGCCAGGGAACAAAGTTTCATATCAGTATTGGGATTTTGCGCCTAATCTTCATCATAATCTTTATCTTAATCTCTTTCGTGGCTTTTATCAAGCCCGCCAAGTTGGTCTGAAAATCGGGATTAAGATTAAGATTAGCCTCCACGCCAAAATCTTGGCGTGCATTGGGACCATGAACCTGCCGCTGCTCGACAGACCTCCGTGGAACAATTCGTGTCCGTCTGCTGTTCCCTCTCCGCTCCCATCCGATGGGAGGGGAGAGGGTTAGGGTGAGGT
>JBEKVM010000059.1:0-60249 GCA_049513975.1 Verrucomicrobiota bacterium
TGTTCGATCAGGGATTGAGGGGTAATGGGTGTATTCATGGCAGAAGTATATATGTACATCTATAACTGGCAAGAAAAAAAGGAGGAAAATCAAGCACTCGAAGATTTTTGTCATGCGCCCCTCTGTCGCTTAATTCTAATCTTAATCCTAATCACTTCTTTATTACACGAAGGAGATTAAAATTATGGTTAAGATTAGGACTGGGACCTGTTACGTTTGTCCCCATGAGTTCCCCGCATATTGTGGTGGCGGGCGGCGGCCCCGCCGGCTTTTTTGCGGCCATCGCCTGCGCCGAAGCCCGGCCCGGCACTCGCGTCACCCTGCTGGAACGCTCGGCCCAGTTCCTTGGCAAAGTCCGCATTTCCGGCGGGGGCCGTTGCAACCTCACCCATGCCTGCTTCGACCCGCGCGAACTGGCCGCGCACTATCCGCGCGGCGGCCGGGCCTTGCTCGGTCTCTACCAGGTTTTCCAGGCGCGCGACACCGCCGCCTGGTTCGAGGCCCGCGGGGTGAAACTCAAAACCGAACGCGACGGCCGCATCTTCCCCGTCACCGATTCCTCGCAAACAATTATTGACTGTCTCCTCCGCGCCGCCGCCGACGCCGGGGTGGCGCTGCGGACTAACAGCGGGGTCGCGCGCGCCTCAAAAAATGCCGGCGGCGGGTTTGATTTGGCTCTGGCCGGCGGCCAATCCTTCGCCTGCGACCGGCTGCTCCTGGCCACGGGCGGATGCCGCGCGGCCGCGGCGGGGGCGCTGGCCGTCTCCCTCGGCCACACCCTGGAGCCGCCCGTGCCGTCGCTCTTCACTTTTCATATTGACACGCCCTGGGTGCGTGACCTCTCCGGCATCTCCATCGAAGCGGTGGCCGCCTCCATCCCGGAGACGGGGCTGCGCGAGCGCGGCGCGCTGCTCCTGACCCATTGGGGGGTGAGCGGACCGGTCATTCTCCGGTTGTCCGCCTGGGGCGCGCGGACGCTGCAGGCCCTGGGCTGCCGGTTTCCCCTCCACCTCAACTGGCTGCCTCATCTTGACTCGGAACAAATTGCGGTGGAATTGCGCTCCCTCGGCGCCGCCCAGCGCGCCCGGATGATTGTCAATACTCCGATGCCTCCGTTGCCCGCCCGCCTCTGGGCGCAACTCCTCCTCGCCGCCGGCATTCCGCCCGACACGCGCTGGGCCGGCTTGTCGCGCGCCGCCGGCCACGCCCTGACACAGCAACTCATCCGCACCGAACTGCCGGTGACCGGACGGAGCCTGAACAAGGACGAATTTGTCACCTGCGGCGGCGTGCGGCTCAACGAGGTGAATTTCAAAACCATGGAAAGCCGCGTTTGCCCCGGCCTCTACTTCGCCGGCGAACTGCTCGATATTGACGGCCTGACCGGCGGCTTCAATTTCCAGGCCGCCTGGACGACGGGATGGATGGCGGGGCGGGCCATGGCGGAGTGAGGCGGATTGCGGGCGGAGCGGCGACTCTCCGCTGGTGGCATCAAAGCGCACGCCGGCAACCCATGAACAAAATGCAATGCTTGACGCCCGCTTGAACCGCCCTGGAGCATTTAAAACGCAATTGTGGCCCCTTTGTTTGGCAGTTCACGCGCTGGATGGGCATGAAATCGGCGCCTTGCCTGCGGGAAGGTTTCGCAAAAACAGAATCAAATATAAAGAAAGAACCACCGATGCGGATGAAAAACGGCTGATTTCCCATCCGTGAAATCCGTGAAATCCGCGGCAAAAAACCTTCCCCGAAAATAAATTCCACAATCGGAACTTATTTCGCCATCACCACCTCGTTGGCCTCGTCCCGCGCCTCCGCCTGGTCCGCCTCCGCCCCCGCGGGCGCGCCGTTCCCGTTCCCGGCTTCGGACGCTTCCAGCGGCTGCAGCTTTTGCTCGCCGGCCGCCTCGTCGGCTTTGTGGAACTTCACGCTCACAATCTTGCTCACGCCGTGTTCCTGCATCGTCACTCCGTAGAGCACGTCCGCCATCCCAATGGTCCGCTTGCTGTGCGTGATGATGATGAACTGCGAGTGAACCAAAAAACGCTGCAACACCCGGATGAAACGGTTGATGTTCGCCTCGTCCAGCGGCGCGTCCAGTTCGTCCAGCACGCAAAACGGGCTGGGCTTGACCTGGTAAATGGAAAACAGCAGCGCCACCGCCGTCATCGTCTGTTCCCCGCCCGAAAGCAGCGCGATGCTCTGCAACTGTTTGCCCGGCGGCCGCGCCACGATCTCAATCCCGCATTCCAAAACATCCGCCTCCTCCGCCAGGATCAGGTCCGCCGTGCCCCCGCCAAAAACCTCCACAAACATCGCGCGGAAATTGTCGCGGATTTTCTCGAATGTCTCCACGAACATCTGCCGCGTCTGCGTGTTGATCCGGTGGATCACCTCCAGCAACTGCGTTTTGGCCTGCGTCAAATCCTCGTTCTGCGCCGTCAAGAATTGGTGCCGCTGTTCCGTTTCCTCATACTCCTCAATCGCCACCAGGTTGACCGGCCCGATTTCCTCGATCCGCCTTTGCAGTGCCCCCACCTGCTCCGCCACCGCCGCCCAATCCGTCGAAACCCCGTGCGCCGCCATTTCCTCCGGCGTCAGCGTGTGGACCTTCGGCGGGCCTTCCTCCGCCAGCGTGATGGTGATGCACTCGCTGCGGATGTCGTCCAGGTTCACCTGGTATTTTTCCCGCACGCGTTCGCGCAAATTCTGCGCCGCCATGTTTTTCTGGGCCAGTTCCACCTCCAGGGCGCCGCGCTGCTCCTGTAAATCTGTCAACAATCGCCGCTGCCCGCGCAACGCCTCGTCCACGCCGGCGATTTCCTCCTCCTCCGCCCTCTTTTGCTCCAGCAATTCCGCGATCCGCCCGTTCACCTGCTCCCGTTGGCCGCGCGCCGCCTCGATCTTTTGCCGCGATTCCGCCATCTCCGCCTCCGCCTGCCCCTTGCGCTCCAGGAAGGATTGAATCTCATGCCGCCGCTGTTCCACCAAATGCCCCAGCTCCGTCAGGCGCTGTTCCAGCGGCCTTTTCTGGTTGCCGAACGACGCGCACAACTGCTCCTCCGTGGCCAGCGCCACTTTCGTCTCCGTCAACGCCGCATTGGCCGCCTCCCGCTGCTGGCGCAGATTTTCCAGCGCGGCCGTCCATTCCGACAAGCCCGCCTGCGCCTCCTGCTCGCGTCCTTCCAGCGCGGCGGCCTGGGCTGCCAGGTTCTGCCTCCGGCCCGCCCCTTCCTCCGCTTGCGCGGCCAGGCTGCCGATCTCATAGACCACCGTTTCAATTTTCTGTTCCAGCACGCGCGCCGAATTCTCCAGCGCGTTGTATTCTCCCTGCCGCGTGGCGATGGCCACTTCCTGCGTGCGCAATTCCGTCTGGGCCTGCTGCCAGCCCGCCTGCAACTGCGTCTGCTCGCTCAGCAGCGCCCCTTTGCGCCGGCTGGCTTCGCTCACCCTCTCCTGCAACGCCGCCCCCGCCTTCCGCAATTCCGTCATCTGGTTCTTCCGCCCCAGGATCGAAGCCGGCGCCTTGCCCGGCCCGTTCCCGTTGGCGTAGCCGCCCGTGAAAACCCCGTGCCGGTCCAGCATCTCGCCGGCCGGCGTCACAAAATCAAACGCGCCCCCGCACTCCCGCCACGCCGCCCCCGCCGCCGCCAAATCCGGCGCGATCACGGTGCGCCCCAGCAAATTCTGCAGCAGCGGACGCACCCCCTCCTCCGCCTCCACCACGCTCATGACCGGGATCATGCCGGCCGGAAACGCCGCCGCCGGGGCGCCGTTCCCGTTTTGCAAATCCAGCGCCGCCACGCTGGCCCGCCCGGATTTGCTGGCCCGCAGCCCGTCCAGAATCTGCCGGGCCGACTCCTCCCGCGCCGTCAACACTAATTGCAAATGCCGCCCCAGCGCCGCCTCCACCGCCGCCACGTGCGGTTCCGGCGCCCGCATCCCGTCCGCCAGCAACCCCAGCGCCTGCTCCGCGTTTTTCAGCGCCGAGAGCGCCCCCGCCCCGAACCCTTCCCGCTCCGCGTCCAACTGTTCGAGCAGATGGAGCCGCGAGCGGTTCTCCGCCTGCTGCCGCAGCCATTCCTCCGTCTCCTGCGTCGCCCCGCCCAGTTCCTCTTGAATCGCGCGCAATCGCTCCTGCCGCTCCTCCAGCGTGCCGCGATGCGCCTGCGCGTTTATTATCTCCGCCTCCACACTCGCCGAAAATTGCCGCAGCCGCGCCGCCAGCCCCGCCCGCTCCTCCTCCAACTGCGCCTTCTCCGCCGAAAGTTTTTCCAGCCGCGCCGCGTTGCCCTCCTTTTGCAGGTCCAGCGCCACCATTTCATTGCGCGCCCGGCTCAATTCCTGCGCCGCGGAAAACGACTCCGTCTGCGCCTGGCGCAACGCCTCCTGCGCGCCGCGCAACTGGTTTTCCACCGCCTGCAACGCCTCCCCTTTCGCCTGCATCGCCCGTTGATGCGACTGCACCGCCGCCGTCGAAGCCGCCAGCCGCCCGCTCGCCTGCGCCAGTTCCTCTTGCGCCACCAGGCGCCGTTCCTCCGCCTGCGCGATGTCGCTGCTCGCCCGCGCGTTTTGCGCCTGCCAGTCCTTCATCCGGTCCTCGTTGAACTGGATGCGGTGCTCGTGCTGGTCCATTTCCCCCTTGAGTTCCATCCCCCGCTGTTGCGCCTGGCTGATCTCCTGTTCCTTGACCGACAGATCCTCCCGCCGCCGGCCGATTTCCCCCTCCCGGCTCATCACCTTCTCCGCTGTCATTTCCGCTTCCGCCCGCAATTTTTCCGACTGCCCCTGGCGCGCCTGGATTTCCACCTGCAACAAATCAAACTGATGCCGCGCCAGTTGCGTGTCCAAATGCTGCAATTCCAGCATGAGCTGTTTGTAGCGCCGCGCCTTGCCCGCCTGCCGTTGCAGCGATCCAATCTGCCGTTTCACCTCCCGGATCAAATCCGCCACCCGCAACAAATTCTGTTCCGTCGCCTCCAGCTTGCGCAGCGCCTCTTTCTTTTGCGTCTTATATTTCGTGATCCCCGCCGCCTCCTCGAAAACCACCCGCCGCTCCTCCGGCTTGCTCGACAAAATCTGCGTGATGTTTCCCTGCGCCATGATGCTGTAACTGGTCCGGCCCACACCCGTCCCCATGAACAACTGCTGGATGTCCTTTAGCCGGCACGGCGTCTTGTTCAGAAAATACTCGCTCGCTCCGTCCCGGAATACCCGCCGCGTCAGCGTCACCTCATTGTAAGCAATCTCCACCCCGGCCGCCGACAGGTGCTCTTCATCCACCCCGCCTATCGTCAGCGACACCTCCGCCATGCTCAACGCTTTGCGCGTGTCCGTGCCGTTGAATATCACATCCGCCATTTCCCCGCCGCGCAGCGCCTTGGCCGACTGTTCCCCCAGCACCCATCGCACGGCGTCGGACACATTCGACTTGCCGCAACCATTGGGTCCGACAATCGCCGTGACCCCCGGCTGAAAATTCAGCGACGTTCTATCGGCAAACGATTTAAACCCCAAAACCGTTAGATTCTTTAAATACATAAATTAATGGCTTTCGTGAGTGAACCAAATCCCCAACCCAATGTAAAGCGAAAACTACCATATAAAGTGGTTCCCCTTCCAGGCTGTCCAAGTAATGGGCGCACCAGCCCTTCCGCCACCCAGCCGCCGTGCCACCTGCTTCCCATCCTAATCCTAATCTTTATACTAATCTTAATCGAGATTCCGCAGTTTCCCCTTGCCTTTCCCCCCCGTTTTCTGCCAGTTTCACCCGCCAATGCCAAATATGGCCGCCAGTGTAACCCCCGTCGCCCTCCCGCCGTCTGAGGGCCAAACATTAGAATTACAATGCCACAAATTATCATGACTCATAAGAATATCACCGCCGCAGTCCGCCTCGCCGTCCTTGCGGCCTTGGGCGTGGCCACCACGGTCCTCGCCGTTGACCTCTCCAAGCTGCCTCCCCCCTCCACCCAAAAAGGCGTCACCTACGCCAAGGACATTCAACCCATCTTCAAGGCCAACTGCTTCGATTGCCACGCGGAGAAAGTCCACAAAAATGACCTCCGCCTCGACAGTCTGGCCGCCGCTCTCAAAGGAAGCCGGGACAACAGCGACGTCATCGTCCCCGGCAAAAGCGACAAGAGCGATCTGGTCATCAACATCTGTTGGGAGGCCGGCCCCGAACACCCGATGCCTCCCAAGCCGCGCGCCCCTCGCGGCGGTCCCCGCGGCCCCGGCGCAAACAATGCCCCCGCTGCGGGCGCGCCACCCCAGCCACCGCCAGGCCCGGGTGGTCCCGGTGGTCCCGGTGGTCCCGGCATGGGCGGCCCCGTTCACAAAGAACTGACGCCCGAACAAATCGGCCTGATTCGCGCTTGGATTGACCAAGGCGCGAAATAATTCTCCCTCGGACAATTCATTCGCCGCGCTGAGGCACCCCGGCCTTCGGCGCGGCGAAATTTTTTCAATTCTCCCAACTGCTGATGACTCCACCCCAAACCAAACTGCCGCCACAGCCTGCCGCCCCGCCCCGCTTCCTGCCTCTGCTTCTGCTGCTGTTTCTCGGCAGCGGTTGCGCCGCCTTGATTTACGAGATCGTCTGGCTCCAATTGCTCCAGCTTGTCATCGGCTCCTCCGCCGTTTCCCTGGGTTTGTTGCTCGGCACTTTTATGGGCGGCATGTGCCTGGGCAGTCTGGCTCTGGCGCGCCTCATTCCCCAACACTGCCATCCCTTGCGCGTCTATGCCTTGCTGGAGTCGGCCATGGCCATCCTGGGCCTGACCGTCCTGTTCGCCGTCCCCGCCCTCGGACGCCTTTACGCCCCGCATGCAGGCCACGGTCTGGCCGGCATCCTCTGGCGCGGCGTCGTCGCCTCGGTTTGTTTGCTGCCCCCCACTTTTTTGATGGGCGCCACCCTCCCCGCCATTTCCAGATGGGTGGAATCCACCCCCCAAGGCATGTCCTGGCTCGGTCTTTTCTACGGCGGCAACACCGCCGGCGCCGTCCTCGGTTGTCTGCTGGCCGGGTTTTATCTGCTGCGCGTTTTCGATATGGCGACCGCCACCTTCGTCGCCGCCGCCATCAACGCCACCGTCGCTTTGTCCGCCTTCCTCCTCGCCTTTCTCACCCCGCATCGCCCCCCGGCCAGGGCGGAAAACGCCGGCCCGCCGGTGGCCGTCGCCGGTTCAAAATTGATTTGCCTCGCCATCGCCTTGTCTGGCTTGTGCGCCCTCGCCGCCGAAGTGATCTGGACCCGCTTGCTCTCCGTGATGCTCGGGGCGACGGTCTATGCGTTTTCCATCATCCTGGCGGTGTTTCTGGCGGGGCTTGGCCTCGGCAGCATGGCCGGGTCCTTTTTGGCCCGCGGCAGCCGACGCCCGGAACTCGCCCTGGGCTGGTGCCAGGTGTTGCTGGCGGCGGCCATGGCCTGGGCCGCTTGCATGTTGGCCAGTTCCCTGCCTTATTGGCCGGTCAATCCGCAACTGGCCGCCGCCAGTCCTTGGTACACCTTCCAACTCGATTTGGTCCGTTGTCTCTGGGCTTTGCTCCCAGCCACCCTTCTTTGGGGCGCCAGTTTTCCCCTGGCCCTGGCCGCCGTCGCCGCCCGCGGTCTTGATCCCGGACGATTGGTGGGAAAAATCTATGCCGCCAACACCCTCGGCGCGATTGTTGGCGCCCTCGCCGCCAGCCTTCTCCTCATTGCCTGGATCGGCACCCAAGACACCCAGCGCCTCCTCATCGGCCTCTCCGCCGCCTCCGGGGTTGTTCTGCTCCTCTCCTCTTTCTGGCGGCAGCCGCCCGGCCGGGCTTCCGGCCAATCCTCCAACTCCGCCTTCACCGCCGCCGTCGTCTCCTTGGTGGTCGCTTGCCTGCTCGCCGGCTTCTTCGTCTCCTCCGTGCCGCCAGTTCCCTGGCAACTCATCGCCCACGGCCGCTACATCGCCACCTATGGCAACGACCGCACCCTGATCTATATGGGCGAGGGCATCAACGCCTCCGTCGCCGTCACTCAAATGGAGGACGGCGTCCTCAATTTCCACATCAGCGGCAAAATCGAGGCCTCCACCGACCCGCAGGACATGCGCCTCCAACGCATGCTCGGCCACTTGCCCGCCTTGTTTAATCCCCACCCCCGCTCCATTCTCGTCGTCGGTTGCGGCGCCGGCGTCACCGCCGGCTCTTTCCTGACTTATCCCGGGGTCACCAACGTCACCATCTGTGAAATCGAACCTTTGATCCCCAAAAAAATCGCCCCTTTCTTCAAAAAGGAAAATTACGACGTCGTCAACGACCCGCGCGTCAGAATTTTCTTCGACGACGCCCGCCATTTTGTCCTCACCAGCCGTGACAAATTCGACATCATCACCTCCGACCCCATCCATCCCTGGGTCAAAGGCGCCGCCACTCTCTACACCCGCGATTATTTCCAGATGTGCCGCCAGCACCTCAATCCCGGCGGCATTGTCACTCAATGGGTGCCCCTTTACGAAAGCGACCTCGCCGCCGTCAAAAGCGAAATGGCCACATTCTTCAACGTTTTTCCCAACGGCACCATCTGGAACAACGACGACAACGGCACCGGCTACGACTCCATCGTCTTGGGCACGGAGCAACCCCTCACCATCAACCTGGACCAACTCCAGGCCCGGTGGCAGCGCGAGACTGCGGCGGCCCAATCGCTCAAGGACGCGGGCTTTGGATCCATTTTCGTTTTGCTCGCCACTTATGGCGGCCAGGCCTCCGACCTGCAACCCTGGCTGGCCGGCGCCCAGATCAACACCGACCGCAATCTGCGTCTGCAGTACTTGGCCGGTTTGGCCTCCGACCTCACCCAAGCCACCATGATTTCCGACAGTTTCCTGGCCTACCGCAAATTCCCCGACAATATCTTCACCGGTTCCGAGGCCCGTCTGGACGCCCTCCGCCTCATCCTCCAGGCCAAATCCAAAAAATAATCACCCCCGCCTTCGCATCCTCCCTCCACCCTTTCCTAATCTTAATCTCAATCTTCATCCTTCATCCTTCATCCTTCATCCTTCATCCTTCATCCTTCCTCCTTCATCCTGCCTCCTTCCTCCTTCCTCCTTCATCCTCTCCCCCCCCGCCTCACCTCTTCTCCATCCTAAAAATCAGCCCATCCAACACCGCATCCACCTGGTACTTGATTTTCTGCCCCGCCGTCAGCGGTTTGTCCGCCCCGGCTGCTTTCTGGGCCGTCTCCACAAATCCCGCCGCCCTCTTCCGCGCCTCCGCCAGAAATTCCTGCCGCGCCGCGTCCAGCGTCTTCCCTCCGCCGAACCCCGCCGCCGATTCCTCCCCTATCCAAATCCGCCACTCGTCATGGTCCGCAAAATACACTGCCAGCGCCCCCGTTTTCGCCACTCCCAGCCGGGCGGCCAGCTCGCGCACATAATCCTCCGCCGGCCCTTCCGGCGTTTTGGCGAACACCCGCCCATAAATCTTCCGCCCGTTGACCCGCGCGAAACTCGTCAGCTTGTAATTAAAATGCAACGCGCGCGGTATATCCGTCGGCAGCACCCTGTCCGGGTCGTCAAACGAAGCGTCCGCCCCGGGCCGGCGCGGTCCCGAGTAGCGCGGCGCCTTGGCCACCATCTCCTGAAACGCCGCTTCCTCCGTGCGAAACGCCCTGGCCGCCTCCCCCAGGCGCAGAATCCTCACCGTCATCATCTTGTCCCCCTGCTGGATTTTCGGCAGCACCTCCAGCCCGCGCACGACATGGCCGAAGACCGTGTGCAAATAATTCAGCCGTTCCTGCTCGCTCAACATCAGGCAATGTTGCGAGCCGTTCGAGTCCGGCCCGTCGTTGGCCATTTGCAGCACCCCCGCCGAATCGTGGCGCAATCCCGGCACAAACTCATCCGGAAACGAGTAGCCCGCCCCCTCGGCACCGTCCGCCGCCGCGCCCCCTTGCGCCACAAAATCCGGCGCCACCCGGTGGTAGGCCGACCCGTCAAAAAACGGCTTGCGCGGCTGCTGCCCCAGCGTCCCCTCCGCCAGCCCCACGTAACTGGCCGCCGTCATCGGCGTTTTAGTAAAGTACAATTCACACACCACCACCCCGCGCGGGGTGGTGATCTCCGTGTAAAGCCCGTCCGGCAGCCCGTACGGATTCTCCGCCCCCGCCGCGCCCCCCAGTGCAGTCAAACAAAAACATGCCGGCCAAAAAAACAGGTTTTTCATGCCCCTGAGCCTGCCACTCCCCCCGCCCGCGCGCAACCCATCTCCACGCGGACGCAAGAGCGCATGTCACTTTTTTGGGCATCTGCTCCCAATCTTAATCATAATCCTAATCCTAATCTCCTTCTTGCCATCGGTAATCAGAATTTGCGTTAATCAATCCCAGGGGTCCCAAAGGGGCAGGTCCCGAATGGCGCCTGGTTGGTGTATAAACTTTGGCTTGCAATGAAATGCCAAAGCCCCGTCAGGGGCGGCATCTTTGTAGAATCCGGCCCAAACGGCGTTTCAAGCTCCGCGAGGAGCGGCATCTTCTGCGGGAAAAGAGGAATTCATCTGCGTTCATCTGCGTCAATCTGCGGGCAATGTCTTTTCCGGCCTTGCCTCCTCCCGCCCGCTGCGCCCTCAGGGCAAGCCCAGTCCGTAGAAGCGTCCGGAACTGTTCGTCTGCACCGGTTCGCTGAAATAGAACCTTCCATTGACAAGCGGGTTGGTCATCAGCGGGACCCAGACAGGATTGCCCAGATTGGTGCAGGCTTCCACCACCACCGTAAAATTGTTTGTCCCGGTGATATTGAACCCAAATTGATTGTTACTCACGCCAAAACTGCCGTCGCCCGTTTGAATCACCGGGTTCCACAGCACGGCCAGACGACCGGCGAAAGTGTTGCTCCAGCCTGTGGTTCCAGCCACATAATACACCGTCGCGCCGTTGTCAAAAAGAAACACAGTCGAATCAGCGGCAGGGGCGTTGCCCTGAAAATAGACGCTGGTCAGCAGGCTGGAGTTGTAGAACGCATTCGTCCCGATGCTGGCGACGCTGCCGGGAATCGTGATGCTTCTCAGGCCGGTGCAAAGCCGGAACGCATTCAATCCGATGCTGGTGACGCCCTCGGCCATCGTGGCGTTTGTCAGCCTGGGGCAGTCGAAAAAGGCACCCGACCCGATACTGTTGACGCTGCCGGGAATGGTGACGCTGGTTAGGCTGGTGCATGTATAGAACGCAACGGCCCCGAGGCTGGTGACGCTGCCGGGAATCACGTAACTTCCTGCCAAACCGGCCGGATATTCAACGAGCGTGGATTGGGTTATGTCGAACAAGACTCCGTTCCTGCTGCTGTAAAACAAATTGTTTGTATTCACATTGATCGCTGTCAGCCTGCTGCAGCCTTCGAATGCAGGCGCTCCGATGCTGGTGACGCCGGCGGGAATCGTGACGCTCGTCAGGCTGCTGCATCCTTCGAACGCATTCGTCGCGATGCTGGTGACGAAGTTGGAAATAACCACCGCACTCCCGGAGCCGTTGTATGCGCCGAGGGTGATCGCGCCGTTATTTGTGGTGTAAGTGAATTGGGCTTGCACCGCAGCCGGTGCGGCCAAGAGCACCAACCCTAAAAGCATCGGCCATATTATTTTCATCGCGGAAAGAGGTTGCGGGTCAATTTGCCTTCTCGAACCCGGATGTGGGAGCAACCCGGTTTGGCTTTCCCAAGGCCATTCTGATTGCGGGCCGCAAACTTGGCAACGCCCCGAAATGCCCCGGCTGATGAAATCGCAGCCATAACCTGTCGAGAATAATGACCGGCTCGGGAATCTGCTCACCCTCTTCTGCCATTTCCTTGCCTGAAATTGCACAAGGCTCTTCCAGTCCTTCCCTCCAAGCGGGGGGTGGGGCGCCTTGTCTTTCCGCCCCCATCTTTCTGTCCTCCTCCCCGCTCCGCCACCGTTTCCAACCCACCCGGTGCCGTGGGCCTGCGCAACCGCCGGGCCTTCGTCCCTCTTCCTCCCTTTTTGTCCGCCTCCGTCCCTTTCGTCCCTTTCGTCCTTTAAGTCCTTTCCGCCGCGAATTCGCCCTTCAAAATTCCCCACCCGCTCCACTCCCTCCATTTATCATTCTGCATTCTGCATTCTTCATTCTGCCTTCTGCCTTCCGCCTTTGTCACTTCCTACATGGTCATTTCCAACCCATTGCCGTCAAGCGGGTTGCGCAGAATCCCCTCCCTCGCACCCTTCCCCGGCCACTCCGGAAACAGTTTCTAAGTAATTCCAATTGACATAGAATAGCCACTATGCTACTTTGCCACTGAAGGTCAGTCCCATATACCTTCACATCTAAAACATGGAAATATGGCAAATCGAAAAAAAGAGATCCTATCTATGGCACGCAACGGAAAAATTGCCCGGCTTCCCCGGGACCTTCGCATTCAACTCAACACCCGCCTCCAGGACGGCCAGGACGGCAAACAAATCGTCCACTGGCTCAACTCCCTGCCGGATGTCAAGAAGGTCCTCGCCGAATCGTTCGAAGCCCGCCCCATCACCGAACAAAACCTCTCCGACTGGCGCCTCGGCGGCTACCAGGAGTGGCTCGCCCACGAGGACATCCTTGCCCAGGTCGGCGACCTCGCCGACAACCAGCACGAGCTGCAAGCCGTCGCCCCGGGCCAATCCCTCGCCGACCATCTCGCTGCTGCCGTCAGCTTCCGCTTTGCCGCCATCCTCGCCAGCCAGGGCCAGCAGTTCGACGAACCGGCCCGCGGCCAGTTGCGCCTCTTGACCCGCCTCTGTCAGGCCGCCGTCAAACTGCGCCGCAGCGACCAAAACGCCGCCCGCCTCAAAATCGAAACTGAGCGCTGGGAACTCGCCCGCCGCCAAATGACGGAGGAAAGGGCCGAAACCATCCTGCGCAAGCAACGCGAGGCCCTTGCCGCCCCCATCTGGGCCGCGGTGAAATCGGCGGAGCGGGCGGTGGAATTCGGCGGCGGCAAAGCCGCCAGGTTCGCCGCCGAAATGCTCCGCGAAATCGAGACCTGCGACGACCCCGTCCACTTTTACGCCAACAGCAAAGTCCTGGCCGCTCAATCGCTGGAAGAGTGGCGCCGCTATGGTCAAGAAATGGCCAAACACCCCCCGGTCCAGAAAACCCCGGCCCAAGCCGCCATAGAAATGATCGAGGAATTCGACACCTACCTTAAGAGTAAAGAATCCAAAAGCAAAGCTGCGGCCTCCCCATCGCCGTCAAAGTCCTCCCGCCGTTCTAAAAAGCCGGCCAAACGCCGCCCAACCAGCCCCCGCCCTCCGCCCCCGGCCAGCCCCCGCGTTCCGCCCGTCCACCAAGTCCACCCAGTCCACAATGTCAACCAAGTCCACCAGCAAGCCACACCCCCAACCCAGTCAAATCCAGATCAATCCATCCCACCCGGCCCCATGCCGCCCGATCCAGTCCCATCGTGTCCAATCGTGTCCCATCGTGCCTAATCGTGGTGCTTTTTCTCCAAACCAACCATCTCAAAATACATATCTTCATATCAGGATACGTTGATTTTAAACTTGCACATCCCCCGGCTTGGTCTATGATTCCCCCATGCTGAACGACCGCAATCCGCCCTCCTCCGACCGCGCCGCCGCCCTCCTCCGGCTGCTGCGCGAGCGCATCGTCATTCTTGACGGGGCCATGGGCACCATGATCCAGACCTATCATTTGGATGAAGCGGGCTATCGCGGCCCTCATTTCAAGCTCTGGCCGCGGGATGTCAAGGGCAACAACGACCTGCTCAATTTAACCCAGCCCCATGTCATCGAGGCCATTCACCGCCAATACCTCGGGGCCGGCGCGGACATCATCGAAACCAACACTTTCAACTCCACCGCCATTTCCATGGCCGATTATGGCATGGAATCGCTCGTCCCCGAATTAAACCTGGCCGGCGCAAAAAACGCCCGCGCCGCCGCCGATGCTTTCATGACCGCCCATCCGGCGCGAATTTGCTTCGTGGCCGGCGCCCTCGGCCCAACCGCCAAAACCGCCTCCATGGTCTCCGATGTCAACAACCCCGCTGCCCGCAGCGTGACTTTCGACCAGTTGGCCGCCGCCTATTATGAGCAGGCGCGCGCCTTGCTGGACGGCGGCGTGGACATTTTGCTCGTCGAAACCGTCTTTGATTCCCTCAATTCCAAAGCCGCCCTTTTTGCCATCGCCAAATTATTCGAGGAGGCCGGCCGTCGCCTCCCCGTCATGCTTTCCTTTACCATCACCGATTTAAGCGGGCGGACCCTTTCCGGCCAGACGGTGGAAGCCTATTGGAACGCCGTCTCCCATTTTCCCCTCTTGAGCATCGGCATCAACTGCGCCCTCGGACCCAAAGAGATGAGTCCCTTCATCGGCGAACTGTCCCGCCTCGCCCCCATTTGCGTCAGCGCCTATCCCAACGCCGGCTTGCCCGATCCCCTCTCCCCCACCGGCTTTCCCGAAACCCCCGAATCCTTCGCGCCCCAACTGGCCGATTGGGCGGCCGCCGGCTGGCTCAACATCGTCGGCGGCTGCTGCGGCACCACCCCGCCCCATATCCAGGCTCTCGCCGATGCGGTGCGCAAATTCAAACCCCGCCTTCCGCCTCAAGTCCAACCCTTCCTGCGCCTCAGCGGCCTGGAAGCCCTCACCATCCGGCCCGACACCAATTTCGTCAACATCGGCGAACGCACCAACGTCACCGGCTCGCCCCGCTTCTCCAAACTCATTCTCGCCGGCAAATTCGAGGAGGCCCTGGCCATCGCCCGCCAACAAGTCGAAAATGGCGCCCAAATTATTGACGTCAACCTGGACGAAGGAATGCTGGACGGCGTCAAGGCCATGACCCATTTCCTCAACCTGGTGGCTTCCGAGCCGGAAATCACCCGCGTCCCCATCATGATTGACAGCTCGAAATGGGCCGTCATCGAAGCGGGCTTGAAGTGCGTCCAGGGCAAGGCGGTCGTCAACTCCATCAGCCTCAAGGAAGGCGAAGAAAAATTCCTCCAGCAGGCCCGCCTCGTCCGCCGCTACGGCGCGGCCGTCGTCGTCATGGCCTTCGATGAGCGCGGCCAGGCCGACAGCCTCCCGCGCCGCAGGGAGATTTGCGCCCGCGCCTATAAAATTCTCACGGAGCAGGCCGGCTTTCCCCCGCAGGACATTATTTTTGACCCCAACGTCCTCACCGTCGCCACCGGCATGGACGAGCACAACAACTACGCGGTGGATTTCCTCGAAGCCACCCGCTGGATCAAACAAAACCTCCCCGGCGCCAAGGTCAGCGGCGGCATCAGCAACGTTTCCTTCTCCTTTCGCGGCAACGACGCCGTCCGCGAAGCCATGCACACCGCCTTTTTATACCATGCCGTCAAGGCGGGCCTGGACATGGGCATCGTCAACGCCGGCATGCTCGGCATCTATGAGGAAATCCCCAAGGACCTCCTCGAACTGGTCGAGGACGTCCTCCTCAACCGCCGCCCCGACGCCACCGAGCGCCTGGTCAAATTCGCCGAGTCTGTCAAGAAAAAGGAAAAGGGGGAAACACTCGTGGACGAATGGCGCCAGGGCACCGTCGAGGACCGCCTCGCCCACGCCCTCGTCAAGGGCATCGTGGATTTCATTGAAGCGGACACGGAGGAGGCGCGGCAAAAACTGGGCCGCCCCCTCCTCGTCATCGAAGGCCCCCTCATGGCCGGCATGAGCATCGTCGGCGACCTTTTCGGCTCCGGCAAAATGTTCCTGCCCCAGGTCGTCAAAAGCGCGCGCGTCATGAAAAAAGCCGTGGCCTGGCTGCTCCCGTTCATGGAGGCGGAGAAAAAGGCCGGCGGCGCCGCGCCGCAAGCCCAGGGCAAAATCCTCATGGCCACCGTCAAGGGCGACGTGCATGACATCGGCAAAAACATCGTCGGCGTCGTCCTCGCCTGCAATAATTATGAGATCATTGATCTGGGCGTGATGGTGCCCTGCGAAAAAATCCTCCAGACCGCCCGCGAACTCAAGGTGGACATGATCGGCCTGAGCGGCTTGATCACCCCGTCGCTCGACGAGATGGCGCATGTCGCCCGGGAGATGAAACGGCAAAACTTTTCCCTCCCGCTCCTCATCGGCGGCGCCACCACCAGCAAGGCCCACACCTCCGTCAAGATCGCGCCCCATTACGACCAGCCGGTCGTCCATGTCGTGGACGCCTCCCGCGCCGTCGGCGTGGCCGGGCAATTGATCAATCCCGCCCTCCACCCGGCCTTCGCCCGCCAGAACCGCGAGGACCAGGAGAAAATCCGCCGCCAACACGCCGGCCAGGCCGTCCAGCTTCTCCCCATCGGGGAGGCGCGCCGGCGCGGGACCAAAATCGCCTGGAAAGCGGAGGACATCGCCCGGCCGGAATTCACCGGCGCCCGCGTGCTCCCCTCCGTTCCGCTCGAGGAACTGGCCCCGTGCATTGATTGGTCCCCCTTCTTCCACACCTGGGAACTGCGCGGACGCTACCCCGCCATCTTGGATCACCCCAAATACGGCGCGGAGGCCCGCGCCCTCTTCCACGACGGCCGCCAACTGCTCGACCGCATCGTGCGCGAAAAATTGTTGACTGCGCGCGGCGTCTATGGATTTTTCCCCGCCAATTCCGCCGGCGACGACGTCGAGGTGTTCTCCGGCCCTGCGCGCGACACCCCCCTGGCCGCCTTCCATTTCCTCCGCCAGCAAATGGACAAGCCCGCCGGCCAGCCCAATTTGTGCCTGGCCGATTTTATCGCCCCCAGGGAGGCCGCCCCCGATTTCCTCGGCCTCTTCGCCGTCACCGCCGGCCTCGGCGCGGACGAATTGGCCCGTCAATTCAAAGCCGCCCACGACGATTACAACGCCATCTTGACCGCGGCGCTGGCCGACCGCCTGGCGGAAGCCTTTGCCGAATACCTCCACCGCCGCGTCCGCGCCGAATGGGGCTATGGCAAAAATGAAAATCTCACCGTCGAGCAACTCATTGACGAACAATATCGCGGCATCCGTCCCGCCGCCGGCTATCCCGCCTGTCCCGACCACACCGAAAAGCAGACCCTCTGGAAATTGCTCGACGTGGAACACAATACCGGCATCAAGCTGACCGAAAGCGGCGCCATGTGGCCGGCCAGCAGCGTCAGCGGCCTTTACTTTGCCCATCCCAAAGCCCAATACTTCGCGGTGGGTAAACTGGGCCGCGACCAGGTGCTCGATTACCAGCGGCGCAAAGGCCTGGACCTGCCCGCCGTGGAAAAATGGCTCGGCCCTTACTTGAACTATGAACCGGCCCCTTGATCATGAGCCGCTTTCCTTGTGAACCTTTTCAAAAAACGCTGGGCGCGCCTCGCCGCCAGGCTCGTCCTCTATCCGCTCCTGGGGGTCCTCATGTTGCGATGGTTTGAGCACCACTGTGTCTTTCAGCCCTCCGCCGCCCTGGACGCCGAAGCCGCCCAGTTGGGGCGCCCGGCGGAGGATGTTTATATTCCTGTTGACAAGACCGGCCGGATCGAGGCCTGGTTCTTCCCGGCCGATCCGGGCGGCGCCCAGCGCTCCCGCCAGGTCTTCCTCGTCTGTCACGGCAATGCCGGCAACATCAGCCACCGCCTCGATTTGTGCCGCCTCCTCCTCCAAACCGGCCCCAGCGTCCTCGTTTTTGATTATCGCGGCTACGGCCGCAGTTCGGGACGGCCCAGCGAGGAAAACACTTGCCGCGATGCCCAGGCCGCCTGGCAATGGCTCCGCCAAAAAGGCTTCGCCCCCGCCAACATCCTCGGCTATGGTGAATCCCTCGGCGGCGCCGTCCTGGCCGAACTCGCCCTGCGCCAGGAGTTGGGCGGCATCATCCTGCAAAGCACCTTCACCAGCGTGCCCGACCTGGGCGCGGAGTTGTTTCCCTGGCTCCCCGTCCGCCTGCTCGGCGCCATCAAATTTGACACCCTCCGCAAGCTGCCCCGCCTGAAAATACCCGTCCTCATCCTGCACGGCCGCCAGGACACCATCATCCCTTTTGCCCATGCGGAAAAAAACTTTGCCGCGGCCAACCCGCCAAAATACTTTCGGGAAATCCACGGCGATCACAATGACGCCATTTTCACCGCCCGGGAGGAGATCCTTTCCGCTGTCAAAGAGTTTCTTCTCCCCCATCCGCCGCCGGACCGCCCGGCGGGCTTGGGGACCATCCGATGACCGGGCCGGGCGCGGGCGCTCATGGTGAGAGGCAAACCCTTACAGCAGGCCGGGGAATGGCCTTGCATTTTCTTGGTAAACAATACCACAGACTGGGCAGGGGCTTTGGGTTAGACTGGAACTATTCGCGGAGGTGGATGCACAACGAACGAGATCCACAACCGCGAACATGAAACCGATTGTAATATGTGGCTCGCAAAAACAGCCGCCGAAATGCGCGCGGCAAAGGCAAAACGGCGCCTTTCCGGAATTTTGCTCCTGGTCATGTCCGGCGGGATGTCCCTTTATCTGGCTGCCGTATCTCCTTTCTGGCACGGCCAGCGCCTGGGAGTCCTGCTTTTGCCCATCCCTCAAGTCATTCCCGCAGTGCTCTCCAACCTGGCCGCCGCCGCCCTGGCGCTGGCGGACTGTTACTGGTTGACTCGCTCGACCGCCTACCAATACACCACCTTGATTTGCCAAAAGTGCCACTGCTTAACCGTCAGCGCGGGCCAAACCCAATGCAACTGTGGCGGAGTCTTCTCCCGTCTCTACGAAATGAAATGGGTGGATGGCCATGTCCGCCCTCAACATCGCCCGCCCCAATCGCCCGAAACCAACCTGGAAGATCCCGTTCATTCGCCGCCCGTCTTGCTCTAATGTCCTCCTCGCCGAGGCCGCCGCCGGCCGGCGCCCCTCCGCCCTTCTCCAGATTCCTCAATTCGGCTCGTGTCAATTGCGGGCCAGCGTGCTACCCTTCCCCCATGAACTTGGACGAAACAAAAAGAAAACAAGTGGCCGCTTGGATTGAAGAAGGGCTAAAAATCGCCGATATCCAAAAACGCATGGAAGCCCAATGGGGTTCGCGCCAGACCTATCTCCAGGTGCGGCTGCTGGTGGACGATCTCAAATTGACCCCCAAAGACCCCACCCCGCCACCGCCACCTCCCCAAACCGCCGCAAAAACCGCGGATAATCCACCCCCGCCCAATCTGCCCGCCGGCAAGGTCCGCATCACCCTGGACCAAATCACCCGGGCCGGCGCCATGATCAGCGGCAAGGTCAAATTCAGCGATGACAAAAGTGCCGACTGGTACCTCGACCAGATGGGCCGGCTCGGGCTGGCTCCGGCCGAAAAAGGCTACAAACCGTCCCCCGCCGACCTGCAGGACTTCCAGATCGCCCTGCAAGCCGAACTGGAGCGGATGGGCTGAAGCCGCCGGAAAATCAAAATTCCAGCCTCACATCCGCCAGCCGCGCCGCCACTTCGCGCAGGACACCCTCCTCCTCGGCCTGGTCCTTGGCCACGAAGGTCACGCTGAAACGCAGACAGGCCCCCGCATCGTCCCACGGCACCGTGGAGATCAGCTTCTCGCTTATGAGCCATTGCGAAACTTCCCCGGCGTCCTTGAATTCCAGCCGCCGGCCGTTGCCACAGACCGCCGCTTTCGGCGCCGGCACATAAAGGAAAAAAGAGCCTCTCGGTTTCACCGCCTTAAAACCGGACTTCTTCAGCACCTCCACCAGACCGTTCATCCGCCGGGAATACTTGGCCGCGATCTTTACGGTGATTTCCGGATGATCAAAGCAATACGCGGCGGCATGTTGGATGGCCAGAAACTGGCCCGAATCGGTGTTGTCTTTCACATCCCCGTAAGCCCGCACCAGCCATTCATTGCCCGCGACAAATCCGCAGCGCCACCCCGTCATGTTGAAACTCTTGCTGGCCGAATGCAGCTCCACGCCCACCTCCTTCGCCCCCGGCGTGGCCAGAAAACTCAGCGGCTTGCCTTCAAACACCAGCGCGGCGTAGGCGGCGTCGTGAACGACCGCCAGCCCGTGCTTCCTGGCGAACGCGACCACTTGCCCGAAAAATTCCGGCGTCGCGCTCGCCCCTGTCGGGTTGTTCGGATAATTCAGCACCAGCGCCTTGGCTTTGCCCAGCACTTCGGACGGGATGGAGGCCAGATCGGGCAAAAAATGACGGGCCGCGGCCAGCGGCAAATTATGCACCTGGCCGCCATAATATCTGGCGTGGACCCCGAAAACCGGATAACCAGGCGTCGTCATCAATACCACATCCCCGGGATCGATCAGCACCGCGGGCAATATGGACAATGCTGCCTTGCTCCCGATGGAGTGCATCACTTCGCTTTCCGCATTGATGCCGCGGACGCCGCACACTTTTTCCAGATACCGCGCTGCCGCTTCCTTTAAAACACTGTCCCCGTTGTCCGCGTAACCCCGGTTTTCGGGGCGGCGCGCTTCCTGGTCCAGTTTCGCCACGGCTTCCGGGCAGGCCATTTCGTCCGGTTCGCCCACGCCCAGATCAATGATTTCCGCGCCAGGATGGGCCGCCAGCGCGGCCCGTTTGGCCCGTTTGATTTTTTCAAATTTATAAATCGCCGTGGATTTCCCGTAGTCTCTCCCGCCGATCCGCTCGGCCAGCAAATTCTGAATGTAAGAACCGGTCACAACGCGCCTCCCTATTTTTTCCGAAACCCAGGCGGGAGATTTGATTTGGGCGGCTCCGGCGTCTGCAGCGCGCCCTTCGCAGGCGGCTCGGGCACTTCCTCATCGCTGGCCGCGATCATCTCATCCAAATCGAAGACCTGCCCCGTGCTATAGCTCTGTCTCCCGGCGGGTTCCTCCGGCGCGGCGGCGGGAGCGGCCTCCTCCTCCTCCTCCGGCTCGGGCAGGCCGAGATTGCGGCGCGCTTTTCTGGCCGCGCTCGTTTTTGGATAGTCCCTGGCGATGCGCTCCAACAGCGCCTTCATTTGGTCCTGCTTGCCCAGGCGGGAGTAAAGGTTGCAAAGGTGAATGGCGGCCCAACCCCAGCGTTCGCCGGGCAGCCTTTTCTTGAGCACTTCCTCGTATTCCAGCGAGGCCGCCACATAATTGTGCAAGTCCTTTTCGTATATCTCGGCGATGCGCAGCGCCACAAACTGCTCTCGCGGGTGTTTCTTCAGATACTCCCTCATCATTTCAATGGCTTCCAACGGCTTCCCGTTGACCCAGGTTTGTTCGGCGCGCTCGTATTCCGGGTCGCGCATCCCTTCGCCCTGATCGTCGAATAAATAATGAACCACCCGCGACCCTATGTACTGCGTCAGGTCATAGGCTATCAACACCCCCAAACCGACCAGTGCCCCCACAAACGCTGCCAAAGAGCCGACCGACCTGCCGCCTTGCGCCGCGTTCGGGGCCAGAACGCCGCTGGCGGCGGTCTGCGCCACCTCCGCGGTGGCATTGCTGACGGCCGCGTTGGTCGCGGGCGCGGCCGGCGTGACAGGCGGCTGCGCGACATTGGGGCCGGTGGCGTCGTTGGTCCCATCCAGATTATTCGTGGATTGGTTGGTGACAACTGCCGGCGATGGCAGGGGGACAGCCGGGTTGGTTTGGCCGTTCGCGGCGTTGGTGGCGGGGCCGGCGCCCGCGTCGCCAATTGTCGTGTAGCTGGAATAAAATTCCCGGCCAAACCACATGGCCAGGGCAATAAATATCACGTAGCCGGCTAATTTCAGTTTCGCAATCATTCAGCAAACGAACCAACCAAACAAAACACGCGCCCCTTAAAAAGGATCTTCCTCAGAAGGCGTCTCATCTCGCGTCCCGGTTTTTTATGAGATGGCTTCAATCTATTTGGCGAATATACTACATTATGTCCAAGATGGATGCGAGCGGATGTTTTACCGGAGGGAGGCGCGTGGCAGCGCCCCCGCCTGGAACTTTCAGGCCATGATGCGTCACCCCGCACACTTCGATGCCGGCGACGGGCCGGGGTTCCATGTCCGCAAGCGGTCCACCCTTGAAATCGTGCGGCGGGTGGCGGTTTACTTGCGGCCTTACCGCGGGATGGCGGCGGCCAACGTCGGGTGCGCCGTTATTTCCCTGGGGTTTGCCTTCGCCTTTCCCCAATTGCTCCAATCCATCATTGACGATTTGATCAGCGGCGCCAAGACCAACTACCTGGCGCTGGCCGCCATGCTGGCAGCGGCGTTCCTCTTGCGGGATTTTTTCAACAGTTTGCGCATTCGCATCAATAACATCTTCGAGCAGAACGTCATTTTCGACATGCGCCGCGATGTCTTTGCCCGCCTGCAACGCCTGCCCGTCGGCTACTTCGACCAGCGCGCCTCGGGCGACTTGATGACCCGGGTGATCGAGGATGTCAACGCGGTGGAGCGGGTGTTGATTGACGGCACCGAGCAAGGGACCGTGGCCACTTTGAGCGTGGTGGGCGTGCTGGCGTTTTTGTTCTATAAGAACGCGTTTCTGGCGGCGGTGGCCTTGCTGCCCATCCCGATTTTGACGGGCGGGGTGCTCTGGTACACCCTGACGGCCCACCGCCGCTACCGCGCCCAACGCGTGGCCTCCAGCGCGATGAGCGCCTTCCTGATGGACAGCCTGCAAGGCATCCGCCAGATCAAGGCCTTTGGCCGCCACGATCATGAGGACCGGCGCTTTGCTCAACACGCCGACGCCCTCCGCCAAGCCAACCTGGGCGTCATGCGCGTCTGGGCCGTCTATTCGCCGGCCATGACTTTTGCCGCCTCCCTCGGCACCGCCCTGGTTCTCTGGTTTGGCGGCGCGCAGGTGGCGGCCCATAAAATGACCATCGGCCAACTGGTCGCCTTCATTTTTTTCCTCGCCCTCTTTTATGATCCCGTCAGCCGGTTGCATGGATTGAATCAAATGTTACAAGCCGCCCGCGCCGCCGGGGAACGGGTCTTTGACATTCTGGATGCCACCGAAGAACGGCCCTCTCCCGCCGACGGGCCGCGCCGGATCGCCTTCCCCCGGCCCGTCCGCGGCGGGGTGGAATACGAGAACGTCAGCTTCGGCTACGGCCCCAACCGCGCCGCCCTGAAGAACATTTCCCTGCGCGCCGCTCCCGGCGAAATGATCGCGCTGGTCGGGCCGACCGGCTCGGGCAAATCAACCCTGGTCAACTTGCTGCCGGCCTTTTATGAGGCCAATTCCGGCCGCATCGCCATTGACGGGCAGGACATCGCCGCCGTTTCCCTGCCATCGTTGCGCGCGCAGATCAGCGTGGTGAGCCAGGAGGCCTTTCTTTTCAACGGCACCGTGCGCGAAAATATACTTTACGGAAACCCCGCCGCCGCGGAGGAGCAGATGCTCGCCGCCTCGCGCGCCGCCAACTGCCACGATTTCATTGCCCGTCTGCCGCAGGGTTACGATTCCCATGTCGGCGAGCGCGGCGTCAAGTTGAGCGTGGGCGAGAAGCAGCGCGTCAGCATCGCGCGCGCCCTGTTGAAGAACACCCCCATCCTGGTGCTGGACGAAGCCACCGCCAGCGTGGACACGGCGACGGAAAAGCTGATTCAGGAGGCGCTGGAGCGGCTCATGGCCAACCGCACCAGCTTCGTCATCGCCCATCGTTTGAGCACCATTCGCAACGCCGATCAAATCCTGGTCCTGCGCCACGGGGAGATCGTGGAGCGGGGCACGCACGCCGAACTGCTCGCCCTCGACGGTCTTTACGCCAGACTTTCCCGCATCCAGAACACCACCTTCATCGAGGAGGGCTTTGAGAAACTCAGCGCGGTGGAGTAAATTGCGGGCATGAGCGCGATGCACGGAATGGAAATCTGGCTTTGCGGCTTTGCGCCCTTGCGCCTTTGCGTTAAAAAAGACTAAAATGGGATTCGCCGCGTGGTCAATGGCCTATAGCTCCCCGTGGTGAGAGGCCCCATCGCCCAAGAAAGACATCTTAACGCAAAGGCGCGAAGACGCAAAGGCGCAGAGATTCGGCACGACAGTTTAGTTGCGATTGTCTTGCCCCAGCGGGTCAATTGGATTGACAATCATTGAGAATCAATTCATCTGGCGTAAGAGGCGCCAGCTGGGTTTCAGTGAAATGCGCGAACGCTCTTCGGTGCGTCATCTCCACCCAAATCAAAACAGGCCATTTCTACTGCGTTGCGAACGAAGATTTTTCCATCTGCAATCGCCGGATGATTCCAAGTCTTCCCGTGCAGGGCCGGGAAGCGCGCCAATTCTTCAAACGCCACCGGGCTGGCCTTGACCAGCGCCAAATCACCATTCCCACCCAGGATGACCAAATGCTCGCTGGCGAGGAGCACCTGCCCATAGCCGAAACGCCCATCCCGCCATTTGCGCCCGCCACTTTCCGCGTCGAGGCAAACCAGGGTTTCATCGTCCAGGCCGTAAATGCAGCCCTCGTAAAGCACCGAACTGGTGAATTTGTTCTTGAGAAACATATTCTTCCAGATCTCATGCGCCTCGAACACGGCATTACTTTGCGTCACCTCAAACGCCGCGCATCCCTTGCCGTATCCCGCCGACAACAGGAAACGGTTCGGGCTCAGCACAACCGGCTGCGCGATGGAATTGAAATTGTCCACCAGCCACGTCAAATGCCAGAGCAAGCGGCCGTTTTCAGGCAATACCCCCATCACCCCTTGTGCGCTCATGATCAGCACCTGCCTTTGGCCAGCCAGCGTCACCAGCATGGGTGACGAATACGCCTGCCGGTCCGACTGCGATTTCCAAATCGGCGCCCCCGTCACTTTATTATAGGCCGCCACCGAAGACCCGTTCGTCCCGCCCGGCAAGACGATCACTTTGTCCTCCACGATGAGCGGTGACACGGCCTCACCGTAGGCCAGCTCCTCCCCATGATTTTCCGCGAGGATGTTCCGCCGCCAAATCGTCCGGCCCGAATCAGCTTCGAGACACCGAAATTCACCATTGCCGCCCATGGCATAAACCCGCCCCTCATCGTAGGTCGGCGTCGCGCGCGGCCCCTCTCCACCCATCGGTTCCTCGAATCGGTCGGGCCACCCATTCGTCCAGAGTTCCCGTCCATCCGACACCGCGTAAGCCACCACCACTTCGCGATCCCGCCGCTGTTCAATGATGTAAGCCCGCCCGTCCGCCACAATGAACGAGGAATACCCGCCGCCAATTGGCTGCCGCCAAAGCTGCCGCAGCCCTTCCTTCGGCCAGCGCGTGAGAATCGGTTTTTCGTCATAATGCCCGTCCCGATTTGGTCCGCGAAAACTCGTCCAATAATTTGTTTCCCCCTGCGCCATTTTCGGCGAAGAATTCGTCGCCGCCAATTTCGCCTGCTTTGCGCGATTCTCCTCGAGTGTTTTGTAATCCGGCAAAGTTTTCGACAACGTCAGAACCGGCATATACCCCCCGCGCCATTCCACCACGTCAATTCCCGCCACAAAATATAAAAACCCGGGAATAATCGTGAGATACAACAACGTATAAATCAGCGTGAAAATCGTCCCAAGAATCTTCCGTCCCCACCCGACCAGAGAGGAGCGCCAAAGCAGCACGATCCCCAGCGGCGGCAGCAAATAAGTCGCCAACCGAATCGCCTTAAGACTTTGAAATCGTTTCGTCATGGAAAAACCAGGCGGATGGAGGGAGTGGCGGGAATGTGGCCGGCAGGCCAGTTGGTGGTTGGCGGGGCGTTGCGCAGCCAGTTCTTATTGAGACTGGCGGTGGAGACTTGTTGAGCGCTCCCATCGCCAAGCAGGATATTGCCGGCACCAGCGGATTTGCCCATGGAGTGCATCTTCAACGACCACGAAACAGGGCCGGTGATGGGGACGGCGACGTCGTTGCCCTTTCTGTCGGCGGGCGAGTAACCATAGTCGGGAGCGGGGAAGGTGCCGGGTCCAAGGTTGCGATCTCCGCCTTGGATTGACTGAGGAAAGGTCGCGTTCGCGCTCACGCCCACAAAGTAGGAAACGTGGCTGTTGTCGAAATTCGTGGCAAAGTTCGTGGCGGGCGTCCGTTCGTCGGTCGGGCAGAGAAGCAATTTCGGATATTGCCCAAGTTCGTTTTGCATGAGCCAATAATTTGTCGAGCATACCACGCCTTGGTTGGCGTTGGTGAGATAATCGAGGCATCCATTACTGGCCACCGTCTGCTGGAAAGGAACCAAGCCGCCGTTGTCCCCGGCCCAGAGGCGATAAGCCGCGCCGATTTCTTTTAAATTGTTCAGGCAAGTGTAGGGAGGAACCTTCGAACTATGAGCTAATCTCGGCAATACCACCGCATAAGCGAGCACCAGCAGGACGAAGAGGACCACAACCATTTCAATCCATGTGAATGCCGTCCGCCGTTTATCCAGGGTTGGTTTCATAATCACGGAAAAACCAGGCGGATGGAGGGAGTGGCGGGAATGCGGCCGGCAGGCCAGTTGTTGGTTCCTTGCGCGTTGCGCAGCCAGTTCTGATTGAAACTGGCGCTGGACATTTGTTGGCCGCTGCCATCGCCGAGCAAAATATTGCCCGCGCCTGCGCGATTTCCGGCTGAATGCATTTTCAACGACCACGAAACAGAGCCGGAGATTGGGATGGTGACGTCGTTGCCTTTCCCGTTTTTGGGGGAGTAGCCGTACTCGGGATCGGGGACGGTGCCGGGGCCGAGGTTTCGATCCCCGCCCTGGATTGACTGGGGATAGACGTCGTTGGCGGTCACTCCCACAAAGTAAGAGACGTGAGTGTTATCGAAGTTGTTGGTGAAAGTGAGCGCGGCCTGCCGTTCGTCAGCCGGGCACACCACCAGTTTTGGAGATTGCCCAAGTTCGTTCCCAATAATCGCGTAATTCAGCCAACAGTTTGAGCCTTGATTGGCATTGGTGAGGAAATTCCCCCACCCGTTGCTCGCCACCGTCTGCTGGGCAGGCACCAAATCCCCATTATCCCCGGCCCAAAGGCGATACCCCACGCCGATTTCTTTGAGATTGTTAAGGCAAGTCATGCGAGGGTAGTAGTGGTGGCGCCTGTTCACGGTAGGCAAATAGATTAGAGCCAGCACACAGATCACCAGGATAATGGCGATCACCTCGAGGAGAGTGAAAGCCGTCCGACGTTGATGCAAAATTGGTTTCATAACGCCTTTGTGAGTTGGTGGGTGCAATTCAAGGTTCCGGTTTTTCTGCTGGGGACGCAACCTCATCGGCCTCTTTCGCCGGGGATGGGATGCGGAGTTTGGCCAGTTTGGCGGTGTCGCCAAACCAGGAAATCGCCCCGCACCGGGTACACATGCGCCCGGTCGTTTCGACGAAACTGTCCTTGAGCGTCCAGAATTTCGTCTTTTTTGGCACGAAATAAACCAGTCCGGCACCCCGCACCTTGCCTTCCACCAATTCGTTGTGCCGGCAGACCGGGCAGACCTCCCGCGCCTTGTCCAAGTCCTTGGTGCTGTAGGAGATCTGCATGACCGAATCGAGGTCCTCCTGCCAGAAGCGCGTGGAATCGCCGACCTTGCGGAAGGTGATTTTGCCGTCGCGCATCCAGCGGTAGAGGGTTGGCTCGCCGACATCCAGGAATTCGGCAGCTTCCCGGATCGAGTACCACTTCATTTTCTTAGTATTTTCAGTGTTTTCCATAGGTGAATTTATTCTATTTAACTTCATTGTACATCATTTACTATTATTTGCAACATATTTCTTTCACTTTCTATTATTTAATTGTGATAAAAGAAAGGGGGTTGAATCCAAAACCGAAATCTCTTATGCTAAAGACACCATGCCGATAACGCTGGAACAAATCGTGGAAGAAACCCGCCATTGGCCGCCGGAGAAGGTTGGGGAATTGGTGGGCCGTTTGACTGAAGACCTGCGCCTCGCCGACCCGGAAACCGAAGCGGCCTGGCAAACGGAAATCTCCCGCCGCGTCGAGGAAATTCAAACCGGCAAGGTTCAGGGCATCCCGGTTGAAGAATCCCTCGACCGCATCCGCAAAATCGCGGGGCTGTGAGACACGCGATTCATCCCGAAGCGGAGGACGAATTCCTCATCGCACCTGGGGAAACTGCCGGGCCAGGATGGTTTCGGCGGAGGCGGCGCAAAAATCGCCCGGGATGTTCTGGCCGGTGCTCAGATAGCGGATGGGGTGGTTCGTGCCCAGGACCAGATTCCATATCTTTCCCCAGCGGCTTTCCTCGTCCAAGTGGGTGATGATCAAATCCTCCACCGGCAGGACGGCGAAGGCCCGCGCTTGCGCCATGATCACGGGCATGTCGTAGGCCCCGTTGAGGGCCAGATGGAGGCGCGGCTCGCCCAATTGCTGTAGTTGGCCCGCCAATTCCTGGATGGCCCCGGGCGCGCGCCAATCCACCCCCGGCAAATCAATGAAACCAATGTCCTCGGCAATTTGTTTGACACCGGTTGCCCAGGCCCGTTCGCTGGGCAGGTGCAGAATTTCACAATAGACGGTCAGGGATTCCGCCATGTTCGCCGTCGTTCCGTCCAGACGCCACACCCGCGCCAGCCGCCCTTCCACCAGCGCCGCCTGGGTGAGCCATTTGCAAAGGCAGGTCGTTTTGCCCGATCCCCAGTGAAGGAGGCGGTCTATCTCCGTGTTGCGAGCGCACCTGGTCCAGAACGCGCTGCGCATGAAGCGGCAGCAGGCCGGTCTTTTGCAGCACCTCCCCGATGCGCCAGCCCCCGGAGTCCAATGGGGAAACGGGCGCGGTGTATTCCGGCAGAACGGCCGGGCCGGCCTCCGTTTTTCCGGCGGGCGCATTGACGTGCTGTTCGATTTGGTCCAGGCGTTGCCGGAATTCGGCCAGGGCGTCGGAAAGGGGAGCCGTGGGCGCCGCTGCCGATTCCGGGCGATAAGCCAGCACCTCGATCATCGGCTTTTGCCAGAGGCGGGCCAGGCCGTGCGCGGGCAGCGGGCGGACGTTGAGCACCACCGCCTCCGGCCCCAACCTGGCGCGAATCTGCGCCACGGCCTCCTCGGCCGACGCGGCTACGAAAGCGATGGGTTCCATGTTCAAGCTCGGTTTCAGACTCTACCGGCAAAATTCCCCATTCCAAGTCCATTCCGCCGGCGATTGTGATTGCGCCGATGAAAGGCGTCACGAGCGGCAGAGCAACTCGGTCGAGGCAAGATTCGATTTCTTGGGAGAATTCCACGGCCCGGCGGCGTTTCTGCCTTTCCCGGCCAGTTCAAAGCCGACCGGTTGCTCAGGGCAAAATGTGCTTGGCTGGAAGAATTTTACAGGTCGGCTTGGTGCCAACATTGTTGATTGAATAACTGGTGTCAAACGTTTGATTGGGATCAACCGGGCAAACGGGTAGTTCGCCCGCAGAGCCGCGGCCCATGTAAGGCTGGAGGTCACTGTCGGCAGGAGTATCCGTTTTCTTTTTCTGATTTTCCAACGCCCATTGCCCCTTGGCGCTATCAATGAATCGGAGATTGGAGATGCAAGCCATATGCGCCGGGGGCATAGGGGGTTTGCGAACAAACCTCGGAATCACGACCGCAGCCAAAAGAACGATGAGCCCAACCACGATGCATATTTCAGTCGCCGTAAATCCACCCATTTTGCTGGTTTTGCGGGCCATATCCAGTTTAGACACCGCCGCCGCCCGCCAGTTCAAAGTCAAACCCAGGCGCCGCAAGTTTGGGAATAATCGCCGAAAATCCAAGACCGTTCCCGCCAGCGCCGTCAGGCGCGACATATTTGTAGTTGGGTGATGGAAATAAATTCAAGCTCCGTCAGGAGCGGCATATTTCGCTCCTAACGGAGCTTGAGATTCTGTTGGATTGCTGGCTATAAATATTCCGCTCCTAGCGGAGCTTCAACGCACTGGGATGCTTCAGGATCAGTCCCATGCCGGCTTGACGGGTGGCAGCGTGGCGCGCCCAAGTTCAAGGTCGTCGGCAAAGGCGCTGGCTTCATCCACCGGCAATCTTTCCAACTCCCGCCAGCGCGCGGCCAGCTCGGCGCAGGTTTGGGCGACGCCCGGCACGGGGTTGAGCGTAGCTACCGGCCTGCCTTCCCGGGTGAGCACCGCCGGCTCGCCCTTGCGCTCAACCTCTTCAACCACGCGCAGAAAATTCTTGGCGGCCTCGGTCACTGAAATGGCGGTTTGGCTCATCACCTGCAAGTTAGCAGCCACCCGGCATCTTGTAAAGATGATTTGCCCGCCCCGCCAGCCCTGGGTGACGATTCCGCGGCGATTTGGATTGCCAGTTGGCGGCAATTCTTTAGCATCGCCAGTCATCAACCCGTGAGAACGGAACAAGGATATGAAAACCTACAATATTGCAGTCATCGGCGGCGACGGCACCGGACCGGAGGTGGTGCGCGAGGCGGTCAAGGTTCTGGATGCCGCCAGCCGGAAATTCAAACTTAAACTCAACTACACCTCCTACGACTTGGGCGGCGAGCGTTATTTGCGCACCAAGGAAGCGCTGCCGGACAGCGTGGTGGAGGAGTTGCGCCAATTCCCCGCCATCCTCCTCGGCGCCATCGGCCATCCCGGCGTCAAGCCGGGCATCCTGGAAAAGGGAATTCTGCTCCGCCTCCGCTTCGAGCTGGAACAGTACATCAATTTGCGCCCCGTCAAACTTTACGACCAGCGCTTCTGCCCGCTCAAAGACAAGACGCCGCAAGACATTGATTTTGTCGTGGTCCGCGAAAACAACGAGGGGCTTTACACCGGCTCGGGCGGATTTGTTTTCAAAGGCACCCCGCATGAAATTGCCATTCAGGAAAGCGTCAACACCCGCCGGGGGGTGGAGCGCTGCCTTCGTTTCGCCTTTGAATTGGCCGGCCAGCGCCGCGGCGGCCAGCCGTGGGCCGGCCTCAAGCCGGAAGACCTCAAGGCCGGGAAAAAAGCCCAGCTCACCCTCTCCGGCAAAACCAACGTCCTGACCTACGCCTTCGATCTCTGGGAGCGCGCCTTTCACGAGGTCGGCGCCAGGGATTTTCCCGCCATCAAGCGCGATTACGCCCATGTGGATGCCACCACCATGTGGTTTGTCAAGAATCCGGAGTGGTTCGATGTCATTGTCACGGACAATATGTTTGGCGACATTATTACCGACCTGGGGGCCATGTTGCAGGGCGGGATGGGGATTGCCGCCGGCGGCAACATCAATCCGCAAGGGGCCAGCATGTTCGAACCCATCGGCGGCAGCGCCCCCAAATATACCGGGCTGGGCGTGATCAATCCCCTGGCCGCCATCTGCGCCGGGCAGATGATGCTGGCTTTTCTGGGCGAGCACCCGGCGGCGCAAGCCATTGAGGCGGCGGTGATCAAAGTCACCCGCGAGAAAGTCAAAAGCCTGGCGGCGGGGAAGATGGGTTACACCACCTCGCAAGTGGGTGATTTGGTGGCGGAGGCCCTGTAAAAAGGGCCGAAGCCGCCAGCCACAAGATGACCCCAATCATTAAAACTTTTTATCCCACCCGAAAAATGAAAGGTGGGGAGAGATTATGGCCCAAAAAATGAGCAAGCGGATGAAATTCGACTACGATGAAGGCGCCGATGTGCTTTACGTCAGCCTCGGTACGGGGGAGCCGTCTTTTAGTGAAGAAATTGATGACCATGTTGTGGTCGATTTCGGAATGTACACAGGCGCACCGACTGGGTTTCAGATTCTACACATCAAGGGCGCTGATGTGCATAGTGTGCAGGTGCTGCTCCAAAAAACATTCGCCAAACTGACGATACGCAAGAAACAATCGCTTGAGGCCACGCTTTCTGAGAGAACGCGGTTGATGAAGACGGCGATCAAATCATTTCCAAGGCGCGTCGGTGATCTAATCTCAACGAGCTAACACGGCGCCTTCGCCTCCGCAGGTTGTCTGCTCCACGGCCAAAGCGTGAATTACGAACGGACTCGCTTCACAAACCGCGCCATCCGTTCGACCGCGACTTCAATGCGATCCAGCGCGGTGGCAAAACAGCAGCGCAGATAGCCTTCCCCCGTCGGGCCGAACGCGCTGCCGGGCACGCACGCCACTTTTTCCGCCTCGAGCAATTGGCGCGCGAAGTCCTTTGAACTCAGCCCGGTGGATTGGATGCAGGGAAAGGCGTAAAAGGAACCGCGCGGCAGATGGCAGGGCAGCCCCATTTCGTTGAAGGCGCCGACGATAAGATTCCGGCGGCCGCGGTACTGCTCGCGCATTTCCAGAGTGTCGGCTTCGCCGTGTTGAATGGCTTCCAAGGCCGCTTCCTGGCTGATGATGCTGGCGCAAAGCATGGAATACTGATGAACGCGCATCATCGCGTCAATAATCGCCGCCGGGCCGCAGGCGTAGCCGATGCGAAAGCCCGTCATGGCGTAGGCCTTGGAAAAACCGTGCAGGAAAACCGTGCGCTCTTTCATGCCGGGCAGCGCGGCGATGCTGACGTGTTCGCCTTCAAAGGTCAGTTCGGAATAAATTTCGTCGGTGATGACCACCAGGTTGTGCCGCCGGACCAACCGGGCGATTTTTTCCAGCTCGCCCCGCTCCATCGTTCCGCCCGTCGGGTTGGTCGGGAAATTCAACACCAGCGCCTTGCTTTTGGGCGTGACCGCCTTTTCGATGGCCGCCGCCGTCACGGAAAAGGCGTCTTCCGGGCGGCAGGAAACCGCCACCGGCACGCCGTGGGCCAGGGCGATGCCGGGGGCATAGCTGACGTAGCAGGGTTCGTGATAGATCACCTCGTCGCCGGGATTGATCAGGGCGCGGAAGGCCAGATCCATCGCCTCGCTCACCCCCACCGCGATGAGGATTTCCAGCGCCGGGTCGTAGCCCGCCTTGAAATGTTTGTTGACGCTCGTGGCGATCGCCTCCCGCAGGGAGAGCAGGCCCAGGTTGGAGGTGTATCCGGTCCGGCCCCGTTCCAGCGCGTAAATGGCCGCCTCCCGAATGTGCCAGGGAGTGACAAAATCCGGCTCCCCCACCCCCAGCGAGATGACATCCTTCATGCTTTGGACGATGTCAAAAAAATCGCGGATGCCCGACCGCGGGATGGCCGACACCGCCTGCGAGATGAACTTTTGGGATTCGAATTCCACGGAGTCAGTGTAGCGGCGGTTTAGGAGTGCCGCTGCATTAGGTGCTCAGGCGGCGGCCTGATCGGGTTTGCGCCGCAGCAACGGCTTGGTCTCCCCCAAGACCACCGGCCGCGTGATCTTGATCCCCGCGATGTCGTCGCTCGACGGCGACTCGAACATGACATCCAGCATCAACTTTTCCAGCAAGCTGCGCAGCGCCCGCGCTCCGGTCCCTTTTTTCATGGCCTGCGCCGCCAGTTCCCGCACCGCGTCCTCGGTGAATTCCAGCTCGATGCCCTCCATCGCCATCAGTTTGGCGTACTGCCGGATCAGGGCGTTCTTCGTTTCCGTGAGGATGCAAACCAGTTGCTCCTCCGTCAACTCCTCCAGCACCGTGGTCATGGGCAGACGGCCCACAAATTCGGGGATGAAGCCAAACGCGATCAAATCCTCCGGCTCCACATATTGCAAAACCTTGTCCCGGTCCACCGAGGTGATTTTGTGCCCCTGTTCCACCGCCCCAAAGCCCATCACCCGGTTGCCCAGCCGCCGTTGAATAATCTTCTCCAGCCCGATGAACGCCCCGCCGCAGACGAACAATATCCCGCTGGTGTCCACCCGGATGTACTCCTGCTGGGGATGCTTGCGCCCGCCCTGCGGCGGCACGTTGCAGACCGTGCCTTCCAGGATCTTGAGCAGCGCCTGCTGCACCCCTTCGCCCGACACGTCGCGCGTGATCGAAACGTTTTCCGTCTTGCGCGCGATCTTGTCTATCTCGTCAATATAGACGATCCCCATCTGCGCCCGTTTCACATCGTAGTCGGCGTTCTGGAGCAGGCGCAAAATAATGTTCTCCACGTCCTCGCCCACGTAGCCCGCTTCGGTCAGGGTGGTGGCATCGGCGATGGCGAAGGGCACGTCGAGGATTTTGGCCAGGGTGCGGGCCAGCAGCGTTTTGCCCGAGCCGGTCGGGCCGATCAACAGAATGTTCGTTTTCTCAATCTCGACCTCCGCGTGCCGGGCCGCGCCAATTTCATCGCCACCTCTTTCCGGCTCCACGGGCGGATTTTGCATGATCCGCTTGAAGTGATTATGCACCGCCACCGCCAGCGTTTTCTTGGCGTGATCCTGGCCCACGCAATGCCGGTCCAGGTGCGCTTTGATTTCGTGCGGTTTGGGCGGACTGAATTTGGACGCCGTTTTCCGGCTGTCCGCCGAAAGCTCCTTGTCCAGCACGCTCTTGCAAAGCGTGATGCAATTGTCGCAGATAAAGACGCCGGGGCCGGCAATCAGCTTTTTGACCTCCGCGTGGGGTTTCCCGCAGAAACTACATTGCGTGAAGTTGTTGGGGCGCGCCATATCGGAATCTACGGTATGATGGCATTTGTTTTTCCATCCGTCAAACCCGGAATCTCCTTGCGCGACTTCACCACTTCATCCACCAGCCCGTACTCCTTGGCCTCGACGGCCGTCATAAAATTATCCCGGTCGCAGTCCTTTTCCACCTGTTCAAAGGCCTTGCCCGTGTGTTTGGCGATGATGGAATTGAGGCGGTGCTTGAGCTTGAGCATGTACTTGACCCGGATTTCCACGTCGCTGGCCGCCCCTTCCGCCCCGCCCAGCACCTGGTGAATCATGATGTTGGAATTGGGCAGGGCGAACCGTTTGCCTTTCGTGCCCCCGCACAGCAGGATCGCCCCCATGCTCGCCGCCTGCCCGATGCAATAGGTGTTCACGTCGCAGGTCAAAAACTGCATCGTATCATACACCGCCAGCCCGGCCGTCACGCTGCCCCCGGGCGAGTTGAGGTAAAGATGGATGTCCTTCTTCGGATCGTCCATTTGCAGAAAGAGCAACTGGGCAATAATCAAGTTGGCCACCATGTCCTCCAGGGCCGTTCCCAAAAACACAATCCGGTCCCGCAGCAACCGCGAATAGATGTCATAGCCGCGTTCCCCGCGGCCGGTTTGCTCGACCACCATCGGCACCAGAAAATTATCCATAAGTTTCACAAGTAATAATGCTGCAAACTACCGGACGCCGGCCTCCGCGTCAAGGCGGGGAATTGCGGATTGTTCACCCTCCCCCTCATAATCATAATCCTAATCTTAATCTTAATCCCGCCTTCCGCCTTCATCCTTCATCCTTCCGCCTTCATCCTTCATCCTTCATCCTTCAGCCTTTCGCCTTCCGCCTTCATCCTTCATCCTTCATCCTTCATCCTTTAGCGGCGGGATCTTTAACGCAAAGGCGCAACGGCGCGAAGGCGCAAAGAGTCTTTCCCTGCTTGGCGACTTGGGGACTTGGCGGCTTTGCGTTGAAAGGCGTTTTTATCCGTGAAATCCGCGAAACCTGTCCGCCGCAGGCCCGGCGAAGGAGGATCCGCGGTTCAATTCCTTTGCTTGCGGTTTTGCCGCCCCGTCCGTCTTGCCGTTTACTATGGGGTGAGCCATCTATCCAAGTACCTAATGATTAAGGCTTTGCAAAAATCTTCATTTTTCCGCGTTTTCCCGTTGACAATCCGCGCTTAATTGATAAACTTTCGCTGTGAATGCAAGGAGCGTAGAGCCGGGGAGAAAGGGCCGGAGGGCGCAGGTTGGGCCGGCGTCCGGGGGCGTCCCTGTGCCCGCTCCGCTTGCCGCGCCGGCTTGTCACGCCAACTCGTCACGCCATAGCCCCGCGACGGCGGAAGCTCCGCCCTGCGCAGCGAAGGCGGATGCCTATCCCCGTCATCCTTTTGCGTTCTTTGCGCTCATTTGCGGCTCATATCTGCGTCAATCCGAGGGATCTTCGGGCAATGCTGGATTCCTTTGTCGCCCCCTCGTTGTGCGCTTTTTGCGGCATTCCAGCCCCATTCCAATTAAGGTAAATTAAGCCAAATTAAGCCAAAAAAATAAGTTTTATGTCTCGAAATGGCAAAAATCGGCCAACCGTCCCCAATTCGCGGACCAAAACCAGCACCACCACTCCACCACTCCATCACTCCACCACTCCACGCGGCGTTCGCGATTCAAAGCCGCCGCCGGTTAATTTGAGTCAGTATGAGTCAGTATGAGTCAATATGAGTTAATTCGACTTAATTCCACTTCCCGGCCCCCCCGGGGGGACCCCATGCCTCCAACCTCATTTATCATCCGAATGCTCAAATTTTTATCGCCCCATCGCTTCAGCGGCGGCGGACGCCCGATGCGCTGACGCATCCCATTTATCATTTATCCTTTATACTTCATAATTTATAATTTCCCTCGACAGCCGCGGCGGCTTGGAGGCAAACTAACCGGCACATTGCCAGCTCAACACAACACTCCCATGAAAAAAAGGATCGTTCATTCTCTGAAATTTGCCGCGGTTCTAACCGCCCTGCTTTCCAGCCCGGCCGTCCCGGCCCAAAATGCGGCGGCCACTTCCGCCAATGCCGAGGAGGCCATCATTCTCACGCCCAAACCGCCGCCCACGCCGCGCATCAACGGCGCCAGGGTGTTTGGCGTCCGCCCCGGTCATCCCTTCCTCTTCACCGTCGCCGCCACCGGCGACCGTCCCATGACTTTCAGCGCCAAAGGATTGCCCGCGGGACTGACGCTGGACACCGCGACGGGACACATTACCGGCGTCGTCAGCAAGACCGGCACGTATAATGTGCGGCTCGGCGCGAAAAACGCCCTGGGATCCACCAACAGCGAGTTCAAGATCGTTTGCGGCTCTGAGGTCGGTCTCACCCCGGCCCTGGGCTGGAACAGTTGGAATTGCTTTGCCGGCGCGGTCACCCAGGAACGCGTCAAAGCGGCGGCGGACGCCATGGTTTCCAGCGGCCTCATCAACCACGGCTGGACCTATATCAACATTGATGATTACTGGGAAAAGAACAACGGGCGCGCGCGCACCGATCCCACCCTGGGCGGGGTCGGACGGGACGAGAGCGGAAAGATCGTGCCCAACCTGCGCTTCCCGGATATGAAGGGCCTGACCGACTATATTCACAGTCTTGGTTTGAAGGCGGGGCTTTATTCGGGACCCGGCCCGACCACCTGCGGCGGCTGCATCGCCAGTTACCAGCACGAGGAGCAGGACGCCCAGAGTTATGCCGACTGGGGCTTTGACTACTTGAAATATGACTGGTGCAGTTACTCGCAAGTGGCGCCGGTCAGCACCAACAGCACCAACACCACCCGCCGTCGCGGCGCTAATGATTTCGATCTCCCCACCCTGAAAAAGCCGTATCAAGTAATGCGGGCGGCGCTGGACAAAGTGCCCCGCGACATCATGTTCAGCCTCTGCCAGTACGGCTGGGGAAAAGTTTGGGAATGGGGCGCGGACCCATCCATCCGCGGCAACAGTTGGCGCACCACGGGCGACATCACCGACACCTGGCGCAGCCTGTCCAGCATCGGCTTCAGCCAGTTCGGCCACGAGAAATTTGCCGGCCCCGGCCACTTCAATGACCCGGACATGATGATCGTCGGCAAAGTGGGTTGGGGACCGCAACTGCACCCGACGCGCCTGACGCCCAACGAGCAATACATCCACGTCAGCTTGTGGGCCTTGCTGACCGGGCCGCTTTTGATCGGTTGCGACATGACGGCGATGGATGATTTTACCCTGAGCCTGTTGAGCAATGACGAAGTTTTGGCGGTCAGCCAGGACCCGCTGGGACGGCAAGCCGGACGAGTGGTCAAGAACGGCAATTTGGAAATTTGGGCCAAGCCCATGTCGGATGGCTCAAAAGCCGTCGGGCTTTTTAACCGCAACGATACCGACACCAATATCGTCGCCAAGTGGTCCGACTTGGGCCTCAGCGGCAAACGAATGGTGCGCGATCTTTGGCGGCAGCAGGATCTTGGAATGTTCGCCGGCCAGTTCCAGACCCTGGTGCCGCATCATGGGGTCGTGCTGGTTAAAGTGGAGGCCATTCCGCCGACCGCCCGCCAATTGCAATCAGCCTGGCATGGCCCTGAATAACGCTGGATTCGTTCGCGGCGGGCAGCGGGACGGTCCGCCCTGCCAGGAACGGCCCAGGCAACCTGGGCAAAGTCTATCGGACAGGCAAGTCGTTCAAATCAACTTGCGTGGGCCGGGCGGAGAGGGGTATCACCCAGGCGCCGCGCTCCTGCGCCGGAGCCAGGCCGCCAGCCGGATGAAAGCCGGCCACGCCGGCCACTTTGGCCGGCTGTTCGAGGCGCAGGCGCGCCAGGGGCGTGAAGGGGTCCGCCGGGGAAAGCTCCGTGCGCACCGCGTGAGTTTTAGTATTGACTGAAACCGATTCAAAGGCGCCGGCGTCCAGGGTCAGCCAGAGGCCCAGCGGCGCCGCGTAGAACCTCATGCGGAAGGCGTCCAGCGGCGTGACCGTCACCCAGTCGCCGCTGGTTTTCAGGCTGCCCCCAAAGGCCTGCCAGCCGAAATCAGGATGATTGACAAGGTAGGTCCCGGTGTTGATGGCCAGGCTGAACAGATTCGGGCCGCAGTCGCCGGTATAGGTGTCCCACTTGAGGATGGCGGGATTGGCGTGAAAGGCGGCGGAGGGAAACCCGTCCTGATCAATGCAGGCCAGGGCGCCCATCAAGCCGCCGTAACCGACGTACAACAAATGGAGGTCCTCCGGATGGGTGCGGAAGGCGGACAGGACCGGGACGGCGTTGATGCCCGAGCCGTAATGATGGATCTGGCGCTCCTGTTGTCCAGGCGGCGCGGCGCCGTAGTAGAAATCCCAGTAGCGGCGGGCGTTGCCGTTGTAGGCCCAGCTTGGCACGGCGGGCATGTAGCCAAGAATCGAGTCCAGGCAAACCTGCGCTTTTTCGTGGTAACCGAAGTACTCCGTCCAGGCATAAACCTCCGGCTGGCCGGTGGAGTCCCAGGCCTGTTCGCTCCCGAACGGATATGGCTCCGTGTTCCAGCGGTCGGCGCGCACCTTCATGGCCTTTTCCAATTCGTCCGCCTTTTCCGTCCATCCTTCCCGTTTCAAATCCTGCAGAAGCAGCACAAAAACGTCGCCTTCCATCAGGCCCACATCCAGGTAACCGACCGGACCATGGGTGAGAGAATAGACGGTTTGATAGGCCTGATCCAGATACCAATCCCACGGGCGATGGGTCACCAGTCCCGGGTGGTTGCGGGCCAGGCGGTAGAGGGACCAATACGCCGCCACGACGTGCGGATAGTTGTAGGCGCGGGGACGATCCTGCCCTCCGGTGAGCGCGCGCTGTTTATTCCATTTGGTCCAGTCTGTCGTGCTGAAACGGTTGGTGTAATAATTGGTGATTTCATCCGGCTGGTAATAAAACATGCTGTTGACAACGGTGTATTTCCTGGGGCCGTCCTTGTATTGGATGCCGCCCCAGAGAACGCCATCAATGAATTGTTCTTCCTTCTCCACCTCGGCCTTGTCCGGCTCGCCAAATTCCTTCATGCAGGCGGACACCCATCCTCCCGACCCGCCCTCGTCCTGCAAACCGGCCTTCCAAGTCAGGCTGTCCTGCAACACAATCCGGTCATGGCCGCGATCATAAGTCATCACCGACGGAGCGCGGTGGAAGGGATCGTTGGTATCGGTGTACCAATCCTTGGTAAACAGAAAATGGCCCATGTCCGCCAGGGCTTGCGCCTCGGGCTTGATGACATCGTAACTGATCGTCTGCACCAGCCCGTCGCCGTATTCAATCCGCAGGTTGCAGCGTCCCCACGTTTTTCCGTGCAGCGTGTAACCGGCCCAGCCGTCTTTGGCGGGCCCATTATTCTGGACTTCAATGGCCCCTGCCGGCTCGGCGGCAATAGACTTGACATCCTTGGAATACTTGAGGAAAAGCCGGCCATCCATCCCCATCGGGAGGATGTAGCCCGGGATGCCAAGGGCCGCAGGCCGGTTGTTTGCGATCAGTGTTTTGGTGATGTCCCGAATTTCGGGCGCGACGAGGAACCCAAGCCCGAACGTCCTGGTGGCGCCGGGCGCGAGCGTTTCCGATGTGGGCGTGTTCCACGGTTTAAGGGTCTTCCAGTCAGTGGCGGCATAGTCCGCGCTCATCCCGTGAGTATTTACCCAGCGGTCTCCTTCGGTTTTCCACTCATTTTCGGCGTAGGCGGCGCTATGTGCCATCCATTCATAAAACGCTTCAAAGGTTTGGGTGGTTGGGGTCAGGTCGCCGATCTTGTCGCTTTGCAAAGGCTCGTAAGCCTCCAGCGGCGTTTTGCCTGCGGGAACCACGACCAGCGCCGGCCCATGCCCGTTCAGACGGGTCACCTGCACATAACCGCCGTCCAGACCGATGGCCGGATCGGAAAAGGCGGACATGGACTGCACTCTGCCCTTGTTGCCGTTGTAACCCGCGTTGTTATTGAAAATCAGCGGAATGCCCAGCGCGCCGATTTCCACGGGAACATCCAACTTATTCTTGACATCAAATCTCAGGACGAGCCGGTCCTTCTCCACCGTCCAGGTGCGGATGACCTGGAAGGGGCAGGCGTCGGGCAGGGTGGCGGAGACGTCGGCCGCCGCCAGGGCGGGGGCGGTCACCGGCAGGGCTGCGACCGGCTGGCGGGCCGCGGCGGTGGAATAATTGGCCCAGGCCTCGGCCTGGTTGGTGCGCAGCCGGAAGGTCAGGTCGCCGATGTGATAAAAGCGGTTGGCCTGCCGGGCTTGCAGTTGGTCGGCGGGAGTGAAATCGAATCCATCCGCATTTTTGGGCTGCAAGGCCGCCAGCGTCTGCGAATCCTTGACCAGCTTGATTTTGAAGTCCGGCGTCTCCAGTTCGATGTAGCCGTTGGTCAGGCCCAAGGTGGGAGGCCCGCCGCCGCCGCGGCGTTGGGCTTCAGCCAGCCGGGAGGAGGTGAACAAAAGGCCAATGACGCAGAGGCAGAAGACCCAGCGGATGTTTTTTGGCATGAATTGGTTCATAAAAATGTGGTGGGGTGACCCGCGGGTCTTGAGTGCGCCGTACCGCCGCGCGGTTTGTGGCGGAAACAGCGACCTCAGGCTGCGGTCAAGTCGGCCTCGATCGGGTTGTCCTTTTTGAAGCGGCTGACTCCCATAATACTGAATCCGATGACATGACCTTGCGCGTCCAAACGTTCCATGACGGCGTCATGGGCGGTTTGTTTCATATAGCCTGCGGCTTCTGAGAAGCGCACCTCCAGGAAATCGGCCTCGGCATCGAACCAGACTTTTATTTTTTCGGCCATAATTCTTCTCCAGCTTTCGGCGTGTCGGTCAGGTAGGCCGTGACGACAAACGCATCATTCTCCAAGTATTTAACCACAAGGCAGAGCCAATTGCCACCGCTCAATGTGCGTGCGTAAAACTCATAAAACAAACGCACCGCGGCATCCGAAAGGGAGCGGCGCACCAACTGCGGCTCTCGCAGCACATGCACAATCTCGGCGGCCATGCCAATCATTTCCGGGTGTTCCAAAATATGCGCCAACCGCTCCGCCGTCAGCCGCACCTTTTGCCCGAAACAATCTTCCAACTCTTTCATTCAGGCCGGCCGCTTCCGGCGTCGTTGGCGCCACGGTATTCCATGCCATTCCGAATTTCAATTGGCGGCATTGACGGGGTCCTTTTCGCCGGCGTTCCGGTTGGGCGGTAATTTGCCGAGCAAATTTTGCACGAGGAAATCCTGGGTCCGCCGCTGCGTGACGCGGCTGGCGGCGCCGTGGTCGGCGCCCGGGACTTCCAAAAAGTCGAAGTCCTTGCCCGCTTTGATGAGGGCGTCCACCAGGCGCAGGGTGGATTCCGGGGGCACATTGGAGTCCATTTCGCCGACGATGAGGAAGAGTTTGGCGCCGAGCTTGGCGGCGTTGTCTATGTTGGAGGATTTGGAATACCAATTGTCGTCGTCTTTGCTCCAGATTTTGTCGGGCGGCAGGTAGCCCATCCATTGCTCGTTCCAGGAGGCTTTGTCCAGCCGGTTGTCGTGGCAGCCGGAATTGGCCACCGCCGCCTTGTAAAACTCCGGATGAAAAATCACCGCCGCCGCCGCGTTCTGGCCGCCGGCGGAGGTGCCGAATATGCCCACGCGGTTGGTGTCCATATACGGATATTTTTCGGCGGCCGCCTTGATCCAGGCAATGCGGTCGGGGAAGCCGCCGTCGCCGAGGTTGTGCCAGCAGACATCGTGGAAGGCTTTGGAGCGGTTGGCGGTGCCCATGGCGTCGCACTGCACGACGATGAACCCCAACGCCCCATAGCCGGCCCCGCGCCCGCCGCCGGCGCTGAACGATTTGGGCACGTAGGAATCCTGCGGCCCATTGTAGATGTTTTCCAGGACGGGATATTTCTTGTTGGGATCCAAGTCGGCCGGGCGGGTGATGATGCCCCAGATGTCAGTGACGCCGTCCCGGCCCTTGGCGCGGAAAACCTCGGGCGTCTTGAAGCCGCGCTCAGTCAGTTCGGTGATGTCCGATTCCTCCAGCTTGCAGACGAGCTTGCCGTCGGAGACGCGGCGCAGTTCGTTGACGGGCGGCATGTCCACGCGGCTGTAGGTGTCAATAATGTATTTCTTGTCCGGCGAATGGACGATGCTGTGGTTGCCGTTGCCGTCAGTCAGCATGACCAGGCCGGTGCCGTCAAAGTTGACGCGGCCATAGTTGATGAAATAAGGGTCCTGGTCCGGATACATGCCGCTGGCGGCGAACCAAATCTGGCGATTGGTTTCGTCAACGCTGGTGATGCCGCGGATGATCCACTGGCCTTTGGTGACTTGTTTGTTTTCGCCGGTCTTCGGGTCAATCAGGTAAATATGCCGCCAACCGTCCTTTTCGGATTGGTGGAGGACTTCGTCGGTCTGTTCCAAATACCAGAAGATGGTGAAGCCATAGCGCTGCGGGCCTTCGGTATGCGCGGTCCAGATGAAGGTCTTGGTCTGCTCGTCCACCAGGTTGCGCACGGAGCCGGTGCGGGCGTCCACTTCGATGAGTCTCATGCGCTGATGGCCGCGGTCCTCCAACTGATAGGTGAAATGAGAACGGTCCAGGCTCCAATGGATTTGGGGCGTTTCGTATTCGTGCTCGAACTTGTCCACCTGCGGCTTGATGAGCTTGTGGCTGGCCACATCGAAGATGCTCAATTCGTAGGTGGTGAACTTATCACCTGCCTGGGCATAGGGCCGCGAGCGTTCCACCGCGCGGCCTCCATTGGCCGGCGAGGACTGGATGAGATAGACCAGCCTGCGGTCGCCTGGCACGGTTTGCCATGCGGTGAGCATCTTGGAATCGGGGGACCATTGGAGGCGTCCGTAGGCGTCGCCTTCCTTGCCGTCCTGGGTGATCTGCTCCTCCTGGCCGTCGGGCAGGGCGCGCAAGTAGAGGTTGTAATCCTTTACGGTAACAGACCACTTTCCATCCGGGGAGCGGCCACCGCCGCCACCGGGGCCGCGACCGCCGCCGCGGCCGCCCCGGTCACCCCGCCCCGGTCCCTGGGCTTGATCTTGTTGAGGAGGCGCGGGATCGAGTTCATCGTAAGAGGGGGAAGGCTCTGCATCATTGCGGATTTCGGATTGCGGAATGCGGATTGAGATGCCGGCAGAGGCGATGGGCGGGGTTTTCATGGGAGCAAGCGAGGCGCTCTTTTCCGCGGCGGCTTGGGAGGCGCATTGATACGAATCCAAATCGCAACGCCAAGACTTGTCGGCGGCGTCGAACTTGACGGACTTGCCGTCATCGCTGAATTCGATGTTGGTAAATGGCAGATGATCGGCCTTGAATTCCTTCCCGGCGGCTTTGGAAAGGGCGGCGGCGAGCTTCTCGTGATCGAAAGCGGGCTGGCGCGCTCCTTTTTCGGCGTCCACAAGGACGAATTCACTGGCGCCGCCACGCAGGGCGTTCCGGTACCAAAACTTGGTGTCGCCGGCAAACCAGTGCGGGATGATGATGGATTTATAGACGCCCTGCGGAGGGACGCCCAAGCCGCCAGGGCCGCGACGGCCTCCGCCGGGGCTGGAATGGGCGTCGTCGGCCCAAGAAGCGAGCGGGAGGAAAAGCGCCAGAATGACCGTGATTTTAAACAATTCTTTGAATGTGTTTCTCATAGGGGCTTCAGGTTATTTGACCTTCCATGACTCAAGGCCGCCGGACCAGTTGGGCTTGAGTTGCACTTCCAGTCGCAGGCCGGTGGTGGTGACAGGCTTGAAGGTTATCTTGTCGAACCGATCCTTGGAGACGGTGTACTCGTTGGTGGTCTCGACCGGTTTCCATTGCCCGCCGTCCTTGTAGAAGGCGCGCCAAGAGACCGGGGTGCTACAGCCGCCTCTTTTCTGGGAGTCGTCAAACCAATAGACCTGGGTTTCGGAAATGGTTTCCGGTTTGGCAAAGGCGGCTTCGATCCATTCGTTGGTGTCTTTGTGTGGCCACCAATCAAAGTGGCTGTCGGTCGAATTGGTCGGATCGTTCCTGCGGCTCATCGGACGCATCACCCAAACCATCTGATGCTGCGGAGGCGCGTAATCCGAAAGAGTGAGTTTGCTGGCAGCGATAATGGGGGAGAGGGGCGCCGGGGCGTTGGTGGCCGGGGCATCGGCGTTTTGGGCGCGGAGGGATGGGGAGGCGCAACAGAAGGCAAGGAGCCAGGTCAAATGGGTGAGTCTCATTTGGCTTTGACCCTTATCAGGGTGAGCGAGTTGGCCGGGAAATCGCAGGTGAAGGTGTCGCCCGGAATGGTTATGCGGCCGGTGACGGGGATGACTTTTTGGGGGTCGGACAGGGTGTTGTTGTCGGCAAGACGGGCGGAGGAGAGGACGGTGAGATCGCCCTGGGAGGCAAATTGGGAGAAACCGGCGACGTGAAGGGTGCCGGAGACCGGATTGGGCGAGACGTTGATGGCTTTGATGACCAATTCCCCGCTGGCCTCGTCGCGGCCGGCGTTGGCGAAGAAACGGTCCTGGGCCGGGACATTAATGTCATGAATCTGCTTGTCGTCCAGGAAGCACTGGATGCGGCGGTCTTGCAGGACAATTTTAACGTCGTACCAACGGTCGGGTTCCAGGGCGGAGCGGACGGGGCGGCCGATGATGGTCTGGTTCAGCTCGACATCGTGCTGGCTGTTGCCGTATCCGCCGACGTTCCACCAGTATTTGTCGCCGCCCTTCTTGCCGAAAGCGATGAGGAAACCTTCACCGCGGACGCCGACTTTGCGGGCTTTGAGGGTGATGGTGCAGTTGGACCAGGTTTCGTCGCCAATGTAACTGAGCAGTCCATTGGGGTCGGAGTTGCGCTGGCGATACGCGCCGTCCACCACGGACCAATTGCCGCCTTCGGTTTTCCAGCCGGCAGTGCCCTTGGTGAAATCGGAGGCGTAAAGGAGCTGGCCGTCCTTCTCGATGCGGATGTCTTTGAACTCAGCGCTGTTGTTCCAGGTGCCGACGCCGACCGCGCCGGTGATCGCGGCAAGCTCGCCGGGATGATAATCAATGTCGGCCGCGACAGTGTAGTCGGGGCGGTTCAGGCCGAAGATTTTCCAGAGGTAATAGGAGACGGTGGCGCAGGAGTGAAGGGAATCGAAGTAGATCATGCCGTGCCAGTCGGTGCGGCCGCTGACATTGGCGAGAAGCGGGGCGTAGGAAACCATTTTGACGGCGTCGGCGTTGCGCTCCAAGCCCATGAGGAAGGCCCCTTCGCTCAAAGCGTCCAGGAGTGTGCCGTGCTCGTTGCTGTTGTCGCCGGAGGTGACGGCGACTTCCCCGTCATAGACGGGCGGGAGGTTGCGGTCGCGATTATCGTAGAGATGGGTGTTGTTCATGAACCACTCCGGATTCTGGTAGTAATGGTTGTCCTCAATGTCGGCGGGTTCCGCGCCCATCTGGTTGCGGCGGATGAAGGAAAAATCGTTAATATAGGAAATGTCGGGGTATTGGGACTTGAGGGCGGCATGGACCAGTTGGTAGCGGGGCGGGAAGGTGCGGGCCTGGCCTTCGTTGCCCACTTCCACCAGTTTGAGGTTGAAGGACTCCGGATGTCCTTGCCCGGCGCGGAGTTTGCCCCAGGGCGATGTGGCGGGGCCGTTGGCGAATTGGATGGCGTCGAGAAAATTGGTGGTGACCCACCCCATTTCGTCCATCGGCACGTCCTTGACGTCGCGAAAGTGACAGGTCTCCCCGGCAAAGCCGACGTAAAGAGGAGCCGCGCCGATGTCCTCGCAGAATTGGAGGTATTCGAACATCCCCATGCCGTGGGTTTCGCGATAGCCCCACGGGCCGAATTGCTCCCGGCGGCCGGGGAGCGGGCCGATGGAATCCTTCCAGTTGAAGGCTGTTTCAATCGTGCCGCCTTCGATGACGCAACCGCCCGGAAAACGGACAAAGCCGGGCTTGAGGTCGGCGAGGAATTGGGCCAGGTCGGGACGAAGTCCGTTGGGGCGGTTCTTGAAGGTGTCGGCGGGGAAGAGGGAAACCATGTCAAACCAAACTTTGCCCCGGGCGCCGGCGGTGAGGACGAAGCGGGCTTTGGCATCGGTCTGGGTGGCGGTCATGGCGGCATGGAACTGCGTCCATTGGCCCGTCACGCCGTTCAGGGTGACCGGCACGACGCAAGGAGTGCCCGCGGAGTCTTCCACCGAAGCGGTGAGCGGGCCGGAAAACCCCTCGCCGCGCGCCCAGAAAGACAGATTATATTTTTTGCCCGCGGCGACGCCGACGCCAAAAAAGCCCTCATTGGCAATGCCAAGACGTCCGGAACCGGGGTCATCAATTTCCAGGCGGAGCGAACGGGGACCGGCGGGGTCGAGCGGGTTGTTGGTGTCCAGGTTCATGGACCCTTGGGCCGCGCCGTCCTTGATCAGCGACCAATAAGGGAAATCCTTCATGGTGCCGTCCGGATTGAAATAATCCAGGCGGATGGAGCCGGCGAACGATTCGGCGTCGTATTGTCCGGCCATCCAACGGCCCGGGCGGCCGCCGTTGCCCGGTCGAAAGGTGAACCCTTCGGGCGGTTTGGCGTCTTCAAAGCCGCGGTTGCGGATCATCTCGGCATAAAGGCCGCCGTCCACGCCGTGGTTGATTTCCTCCAAAAAGATGCCGTACATCCTGGGATTGAGGCGGGGGCCGGGATTGGTGGCGTTGATGTTGATGGTGACGGTGGCGGCCAGGAGCGGGGTGAACGAATTAAGAATAGTGAATGTTGAACAGAGAAAGAGGAGACGGATCACGGAATTAAGAACAGGGAATGGTGAATGGAGAAAGAGGAGCCGGGTGGCGGCAGGGCAAAGTGCGATGGATGCGATTCGTGTCCGTCTGCTGTTCCCTCTCCGCTCCCATCCGATGGGAGGGGAGAGGGTTAGGGTGAGGTGAGGGTTCATGGAAAGGAAACAAGTCAAAAAGAGAGAGGGCCGGAGAGCTATCTCCGACCCTCGCTGTGCAATTACCTTATGGAGCTACTTTCGCAACCATGCACCGGCCTCAAGGCCCGACTTCATAGTACAAGTCCCCTATGCCGCTTATTGGGACGGTGGCGGCGCTGATTCCATTGGCCGTCGTTATCGTAACGCCGTTCACCAGCGTGAACTTGGCGGGAATCGTCGGCGAGGAGTAGAGATGGGCGAAACCGGGAGTCGCAGGCCAACTGAGCGTGAGGGTCCCGTTGCCGTTGTTCACCAGGCTGATGGACGTGGGGGCCGCATCCAGCATGAACGAATCAAACTTGGCCCAGCACAGGGCGTTATAGGACATGTCGGCGATACCCACTTGCATGGGCACGCCAGCCACCTGTGGAATGACGTAGAAGGGCGTGCCGGCGACCTCCGTTTGCACCATCGTCCACGGCGCCGTGCTGGTCGTCCTGCCATAGAAGAAGAAGTTCGTGAGCTGGTATCTTTGAATCATCAACCACCCCTTGCCGTCCGCCCCGTTGCTGGTGCAGTTGACTTGGCTGAACGGAATATTGCCGACGGTGGGTCCGCTGCCGGAGGTGGTGAAGCTTTCGGTAACGTTACCAAGGACAACTTGCCGTTCATATTGACCAATGTTGTATTCGTCAAAACGGTTCATGCTGACCCAGGTCTCTGCTTGATTGAGGGACCCGTCGGCATTGGTGCCGTAAACAAACGGCGCGTAACTCGTCCCAAACACGGCGGTGGCGTCAGCGGCATTGGTGGCGTCGCTGAAGGCGCGCGCCATGAGGCCCTCTTCGCAGTAGGCGATATTGGCGCTATAGTCATCCAAATGCACCACCGCCTGGAAATCGCCTGGCACGACCTTAAACAGGAAGAAGGCGTCATCCGTAAATTCCCAACCGCCACCCGTATTGGTCACCACCAGAACATTGTTCAAGAGGATATCATTGGTGGTCGGACCTCCTACTCCAGCTCCACCAACGGCTACTCCAGCCGCATTCGTATTAAACAAAAACTCATCAAGGTAAGTATTAGTCGCCACACACCAAGTTGTCACCGATGTCGAACCTTGGGTGACTTGTTCAGGAATCATTCCGGCACCGTTGGTATAAACCCCATCCCACATCGTGCCAGCGACTCCGTTTTGCAGGTAGTCGTGATTGACGTTGAAGGGGTCTGTATAGACGGGTGGCCGCACCGTGACAAGCTGCGCATTGGTAAGTGGCGTGCCATTGACGCTGACGATGTTGGTCACCCAGGCCGAACCAAGTTTAATGCCGGAAGCCAGGTTGCCGCTGACCTGGATGGTGGTTGGATCCGATGAGGTGGACGTGGTATTGGCGCTATCGTCAATCGTTCCAGTCGAGGGCAGGAATTGCACTATTACCTGCATCCTGGACAGTCCACCCACCGGAATGGAAGGAATGCCGACCTCAACACCGGAGGGCGAGCCAGTCGAGGCGGTGACGTGGACCTCGGCGGTCGCGCCGGTCTCATTGAACAGGGTGGCGGCGCCGGTGCCGTCATAAGTAAAGACTTCGGCGTAGTACACTGTGTTATTAGCAAGGCCATGGATGGTGGCGGTGTTGTAGATGGAGCTCGGCACGTCGGCGGAACGATAGACCGCGTAATTGCTGCTGCCGATGTTGTCACTCGCCAACCCGTAGGGATGGAGATAAGGCCCGGCGGCCAGAATGGAACCTTCACCAAAGACGGGCGCCGCATTGACTGGCTCAGCCCGGCGCAGCACAAGAATACTGGCCACCGGAGTGGTGCCGTTGGTCGCCGCCGTCCAAGTGTAGGTAAGCGTCTGGTCAACGTTGGCTGTAACCGCCAGGCTGGTGGCCTGAGGCGGCTCATTGGTCAGACCCGTGGGATCCGTTCCAGCGGAAGTCGTGATGCCGGCGGCATCCAGGTTGAAGTTATCCAGGGAATCATAGCCGCCGCCAGCCGTTACCATTTGCTGGGCGATGCCGACCTGCAGCGGAAGGGAGTCGCCAGTCGAGTCCACGTAAAGGTAGCCGATGGGGCCCCAGTTGTCAGTAGCGGAACTCTTCGCATAGAAGTAGAAGTTGGTGTGCTGGAACCGCTGCATCAACAGCCAGGTGTTCACAGTGCCCGAACCATTTGTCCCTTGCACGGGAGTCCAAAGCCCCTGATCGGTCGTTTCCGGGGTGGAAAAGCGAAAGACGGCGAAGGAATCCACGGCGCCATTCTGCACCTTAAACAGGTTGAGATGGTTTTCGAGAAGGCTCCCATCAGGACCAGCATAGCCGCCGGCTTGGGCCGTCCCGAAGGGCTGGAAAAAGCGAGCCAGCAAGCCGACGCAATCGTTGTTGATAATGCTCATGTTGGTGACATGAACCCAGCACTGGAAATCCCCGGGGACATTCTTGAACAAGAACGGACCATCGCTGCCCCGGGGGTTGCCGCCACCGGCCGCGGGGAAGTTGCCCCAGGAGCCGGCCGTGGCCTGGATGTTGAGGGCGTTCGTATAGTATTGAGGAGAAAGGACGCCCGTATTTACACTCATGACTTGAGTGGAGCCCGGCACGCCGATGCCGCCCGTACCGTTGGCGAGGCTGCTGCCGGGGGTGGGATTGTCACCATAATTTAGAAAGAGGCCGTCCCAACCGGTGCCCGCCAGACCGTTGGCCACATAATCATGCGCGTTGGTAAAGTTGTCCGTAAAAGCCGGGTTGTGGGTGGTGACCAGAACATTGGGGCTCGTGAAGGTTCCACCGCTGGTGACAAGAGAGACGGAGATACTGGCGGAACCGGCGGACAGAGCCTGAAGGGTTGACCCTACGACGGCGATCACCCCGGGGGTATCCGAGCTGATGGTGAGGCCGGTCGTGGTGCTGCTCAGAGGAGCGGAACCCCCGGTGCTGAAATAGGCGGTCACTTGCGCAAAACCGACACCACCGACAGGGATGGACGCCGGCCCGACATTGACCGTGACGCTGGTAACGGTGCCGGGGCCGGGAAAGACATTGGTGGCGGTGCTGAAACCAACGGCGGTATTGAAGACGGCGTTGGTGGTGAGGGCGACCAGGTTGGTGGAAGTGTTCGAATAGGAGAAAACCGCCGCGGTGTAGTTGTTCAGGTAGCTGAGGAGACCGCTCACCTGGACGCTGCTGCCCTTGCCCTCATAAACAACGATGTTGTTGCTGGCGTTGTACTGGGCATTGTTTTGGTTGGGCAGCAGCACATCCGCCAAGTTGGCATCCGCCATAGGCAGAGGCAGGCCGGAGATGGGCTGGGCGATGATGTTGGCATTGGGACGGATAATGACCATGCTGTTGGCGGTGCTGCCGTCGCCGTTCAGGCCCGGGGTCCAGCTCAACGTTACTTTGCCGCTTGGGTCCGTGGCTGTCACCGCAAGCCCGCTGGCGACGGTGGGGTAGCCGGTCTGGGAGGGCAGAAGCAAATTTCCCGGGGTTCCGCCAGCCACAGTCAAAGGAGTGATTTGGAAACTGTCGAACCATTCAATCCCGCCCGCGAGGCTGAGAGTGCCGTAGGCACTGTAACCGATCCCGACCTGCATGACGAGGTCGTTGGCCAAATCTGAGCGCACTTTCAGTCCGCCCGCCCCGATGGAGGTGATGGGAGTCCAAGGATCACCAAGGTTGGTGGCCCAGTAGAAGTAAAAATTCGTTAGCTGGATGCGATCTATTCTGAACATGCGGCTGTTGATGCCCGTCGCATCAGCGTCTGCCGTCGTGAATTCATAATTGACGGCGCCGTTGGATTCCATGCGGAGATCGTTTAAGGAAAAATCGTCGAAACGGAAATTTCCGAAGGAGTTTTCGTCCTGCGCGACCTGGTTGAAACTTACCGGGGCGCCGGTTTGGTTGGTGTTGTAAGCGCGAACCAGCGGCCCGGCCATGATGTCATCGGTGGTTTGCCAGGGCGGCAGGCTTCGCACGGAGACAGAGAAATCGCCGCTGACCGCCTTCCACAGGAAGAAATAAGAGTCGCTTTCTCCTGTGTAACTACCACCCGATTGGGAAACGCGCAGCGCGCTGTTGACCTGGCCAATGCCGCTATTGACGGGCGCGGGAACATTCTGTGTGTCGGCGGCGAGCGTTGTGCTCGCACCGTTGCCTTCTCTCTGCGCGGCGGAAAAGCCGGGGCCGAAGGGGATGTCGCCGCTGTTTAAATAAACGCCGTCCCAATTGGTGTCGCCGATGATGCCGGTAAAAACATAATTGACGGGGGTGAAGAAGTCGTTGGTGAGGACTTGCGCCCGGACGGCCACGGCTCCCGCCAGAAGGAAGAGGAGCGCGGCGACCCTGGCAAACGAACTGAACGGCTTTTGCGTGTGCTGTGTTTTCATAGTGATTTATGAGGTTGGATACTGCTTAATGACTGAGTGGTTGGTCGAGGTTTGGGACTGGGGAAAGCAAGGGGCGGAAAGAAAGGGGTTTGCGCGACATCCGGGAGCACGAGAGCGGGGGTGTTCCCACCCCCGGGCCAGCCCAATCTTTGAACGCTAACAATGCGAAATTCATCGTGTCATACAGCCACCCCCCCCGGCTTGCGTCCGGGTTTTTCATGGTGGCGGGGAGTTCTCTGTGAATGCTTATTTGGGACGTTTTTGTGATTTTCTTACGCCGGCATCTTTACAGGCCTGATTGTTAATGTCAACATTTAACTCAAACTGCCGGTTCTGCACTTTCGTCGGCAATTCATTGCCTAAACCCGCGTCCCCGCGCTGGCCTGGCGGCGCGGAAGCACCCCCAAACAGCCATGGCGGACGGATCACAGGTTCTGCTATCAGGCTAATTTATAGATTGCAAGGGAAAGCGTCTTGGCTTAAAATAACACGGAAAATGTGAATTTCAGCCTAATCCAACCGCAAAAAGCCGCCGCTGACCAACCGCCGGACCTTCCCGGCGCGATGGCGGCGCTGGAAGAGCTTTTCGATCATGTCCGGGAAACCGCTTTTTTTCTCAAGGACATTCAGGGCCGCTACCTGGCGGTCAACCAGTCCATGGTGCAACGCTGCCGGGTGCGGGACAAGCACGATCTGATCGGGCGTCATGTGCGGGAGATTTATCCCAAGGAACTGGCGGAGGTTTATGCCAGGGAGGATCAGTTGGTGCTCAAAACCGGGCATCCGATTTTGGAGCGATTGGAATTGCATTGGTACGAGAGCCGGAAAACGGGCTGGTGTCTGACAACCAAACTGCCGATCCGCAACGCCGAGGGCCGGGTGATGGGGCTGGTGGGAATCTCCCACGATTTGCGGGCGCCGGGCGACTCCGATGCCATCCCGGCCCGGCTGGCCAGCGCGCTGGAGGCGCTGGAAGCGCACCCGGAAGACCCGCACTCACCCAGGTCGCTGGCCCGGCAGGCCGGTTTGCCCTCCGTGCGCTTTGCCCGGATGATCAAGCGGATATTTCGCATCAGCCCCAACCAGCTCATCATGCAAACGCGGCTGACGGCGGCGGCGCAATTATTGCGGGAAACGGAACGCTCTATTGCGGACATCGCCCATGCCACCGGATTTTATGATCACAGCGCGATGACCCGGGCGTTTCGGTCGGCCACGGGGATGACGCCGACGCAGTTCCGGGAGGCGGGAGGGTGAGGGGAAATGCAGAATGCAGAACGAAGAATAATAAAAGGAGAATCCTCACCCCGTCCGTCTCCTTCGAGGAGAGGGGGAATGGAGGGCAGCGGGCGGAGGCGCGGCGGCCCAAACATTTATGGCGGATTCCTGGGGCTGGCGCCGCGTGTCTGGATGGGCGCGGAGGCTTGGAAATGAGACCCCAGCCTTCCCCGGCATGGCGCAAATGAAAAATGGCGTTTTGCCCGGGGTTGGATTAGGTTGGAATTAACAGAATTGATGTGATTTTGAGCCAAGACAGCGGGAGGCAAAGCCATTAGCTTAAGTGTTTAATTAAGAATTATGAAAACTGTGCAATTCAACCGAATGACGGACGCCGGGGCGGAATATGCGGATTTTTCAAAGCCGGAAAACAAGGCGTCGAGCCAGCGCACAGGCGGATTCACCCTGATCGAATTGCTGGTGGTCATCGCCATCATCGCGATCCTGGCCGCCCTGCTTCTGCCCGCTCTGGCTATGGCCAAGCGCCATGCCATCAGAGTCCAATGCCTCAACGATGAACATCAGCAGACCCTTGCCCTGACGATGTATGGGAATGAAAATAAGGATAATCTTCCCGATGGATCCGCTGGTTACTGGGCATGGGACATGGCCATTGATATTCAGACTTACGTGACCAACAATGGCACCACCTATAAATCTTGGTACGACCCTGGGGTGGAACCGAGATTTGGGGATGCCGATTTCGCGGCTCTCTGGCACTACACAGGTGGGTATGGGGTGGTTGGATATGCTCTAACTTTTTATAGAACGCCCTCTTACTGGACCAACCAAGAGGTCGGGTCTTATCTCTTTGGCACGAACACAAATCAAAAATTGACCACCACGTCTGTGCCATATTTCGCTATTACTATACCCGTCGTGCCTGCAGCGCGGGCACTGGTCGCCTGCGCCACGCTCTGCGTGGACCCTGGCGACCCGCCATCTGTGAATACTGGCTTTGCCCAACTCAACGCCGCGGAACTGGGCTACAATTGGACCGATGTGGAAGGCGGTTATCCCATTCACCACGAAGCCGCCCATTTGAAGTCTCCCAGCCCGGGCTCGATTCCATTTGGGGGAAATGTCGGGATGTTGGATGGCCATGGGGAATGGAAGTCCTTCACACTAATGCTGCCGCGCGCAGGCGGTCAGGGTGACCCCATGTTCTTCTATTAAGGCTCCGGTTCCTTCCATTTGCCGGGTTCGCGGATGAGATCCACCAGGCGGGTCCACGGCCCCGGCTTCGGGAAAGTTTAACTTGACAGCATTCTTGCCCGCGCAAAGGTTGATTCTGTTGTGGGTGCCGGCCTGGCGACCGTGTGCCCGGAGGCCAAAATAATTCCGTGCATCGCGCTGGCAGCATGATATGCTGGCGGGATGGAAAAGGTCTGCCGCATATTTCACACCTTTGCCGAGGCCGAGCAGGCGGATCGGGAGTATTACAGTTCGCTCACCCCGGAACAGCGCCTGGAAATCCTTTTCGGACTGGTCGCAGCCCAACATCCCCATGGAACTGAGCAAAGACTTGAGAGAGTTTGTCGAATTATTAAACTCCAGGAAGATTAAGTACCTGCTGGTGGGAGGACACGCCGTCGCCTTTCACGGCCATCCGCGCTACACGGGGGATGTGGATTTTTTAATTGACACTTCGCCTGAAAATGCCGCCTTGGTTGCGGCGGCAGTCGGCGATTTTGGATTTGCCAGTCTCGGTCTCAAGGAGGGCGATTTTCGCGAGACCGAAACCATCATCCAACTGGGGCGCGCTCCCAATCGAATTGACCTCCTGACTTCGCTGACGGCGGTTTCCTTCGAGGAGGCCTGGAAAACCCGGGCGGAAGCCCGCCTCGACGGCTTGCCGGTCTGGGTGATCAGCAAAGATTTGCTGGTGCAAAACAAGCTGGCGGCAGGGCGTCCGCAGGACGTGGCGGACGTGGCAAGGCTGCGTGAGATAAACTGAGCAGCCGTCCAGCCAAATCAGCGCTTTTCGGCGGCGGCGGCTTCCTTCTCCGGTTCCCTCCATTTGCCGTGTTCGCGGATGAGATCCACCAGGCGGTCCACCGCTTCGGCTTGGGGTATGTTGAACTTGACAGGGTTCTTGCCGACGTAGAGGTTGATTTTGTGGGGGGCGCCGCCGACATAGCCGAAATCGGCGTCGGCCATTTCTCCGGGGCCGTTGACGATGCAGCCCATGATGGCAATTTTGACTCCCTTCAAATGAGCCGTGCGCTCTTTGATGCGCCGGGTGACGTTCTCCAAATTAAAAAGGGTGCGGCCGCAGGAAGGGCAGGCCACGTAATCGGTCTTGAAGGAGCGGCAGCCGGCGGCTTGCAAAATGTTGTAGGCCAGACGCAGGCTTTGGCCCGCCCCCGCTTCGCCGCGAATCAGGATGGCGTCCCCCACCCCGTCCGCCAGCAGGGAGCCGAGGACGACGGAAGCGCGCAGCAAGGCGATTTTGGGCGGCAACGGCGCGGCCTCAAAGCGGAGGCAGTCCTTGAGTAAAATGGGGTTGTGGCGGCCCAGGGCCTTGAGCTTGGCGGCCAGGAGGCGAAAGGCGGGGATGGCGGGAAGCGCCACGCCGTCCTTGACCGTGACAAGCCGGGAGTCGCCAGGGATGGTGAAATCGGCCGACGGATCTATTTCAAGCAGGTCCAGGTCTTGGTAAATCGCCTCGGGCCGGACATCGGCGTTGGGCCGGATTTTGGGGGCGACCTTATCCCAAGTGGCGCGGGTGACGACGACGCGGACGGTTTGTTCGCCGCCGCATTTGCTGGACTGGCCCAAGGCAATTTCCGGGGTCTTGCGCCGGGTGAAGCCGAAGGGGTCGAAGGGGTTGGGAATGGGGTGTTGCGGATTGCGGACGGCGGATTTAAGGACCAGAAAATCGGCGCTGCCTTGGACGGTGAGGCTTGGCACTTGGGCCAACAGGTCGGTGCAGACGGCGATTTCATGGCGGGAATCTTCGGTGAGGGAGACGCGGATGGTGTCGCCCAGGCCGTCGCACAAGAGGGAGCCGATGCCGATGGCGCTTTTGATGCGGCCATCTTCGCCTTCGCCGGCTTCGGTGACGCCGAGGTGGATGGGATAGTTCCAATCCGGCCCCAGTTCGACCAGGCGGGCCACCAGGAGGCGGTAGCACTCGATCATGACCTTGGGGTTGCTGGCCTTCATGGAGAATTTGAAGTTGTGGTAGTTGTGCTTGCGGGCGATGCGGGCAAATTCCAGCGCGCTCTCCACCATGCCCAGCGGGGTGTCGCCGTAACGGTTCATGATGCGGTCGCTCAAGGAACCATGGTTGGTGCCGATGCGCATGGCGCGACCGAGTTGCTGGCAGAGCTTGACCAGGGGGGTGAATTGTTCCTCCAGGCGCGCCAGTTCGGCGGCGTACTGGTCGTGGCTGTATTCGCGCACGGCGAACTTCTTTTTGTCGGCGTAGTTGCCGGGATTGACGCGCACCATCTCGACCCACCGGGCGGCTTCCAGGGCGGCGTCGGGCTTGAAATGGATGTCGGCTACAATGGGAACGCGGCAGTGACGGGCGCGGAGTTCGGCGACGATATTTTTGAGGTTGGCGGCGTCCTTGACGGTGGGGGCGGTGATGCGGACGATCTGGCAGCCGGCGGCGACCAGTTCGAGGGTTTGTTTGACGCACTCCGCGGTGTCCATGGTGTCGCAGGTGAGCATGGACTGTTTGATGACGGGATGATGGCCGCCGAGGATGAGGCCGCCATTGGCGGGATCGCCCACGGTGACTTCGCGCGTCTTGCGGCGCGTGTAAAAGAAAGGGGACTGGCAGTAGCGCATGGGGTCATTGGCCCGGGCTGGGCGGGTGCGGGGCGGGTTTGGCGGGCTGCTCGATTTGAGATTCCTGGCTGAACAGGACCCGGATGAGAGGCAGCCGGCGCAAATCGAAGAACGTCACGTAGAGCATGAAGGAAATGAGCAGGAGGGCAAAGACGGTGGTGGTGTATTCGACCACGCGCACGTCCAGGGGCCGGCGGCGAATGCGCTCCAACACCGCCATCATGATGTGTCCGCCATCCAGGACGGGAATGGGCAGCATATTAATGATGGCCAGATTGATATTGAGCATGACCAGAAAACCCAGCGCCAGCCGGTAATCGGTGTTCACTTTGACGGCCAGAAAACTGATGATCCCAACCGGGCCGGCCAAATCACTGGCCTTGACTCCGCTGGAATGGGAGTGAACCAGGGCGCTGATCGTGCTGGTCAACTGGTCGAGGACCTCGGTGATCTGCGCCATCGGGGTCGGGTGCTCCAGCACGTAAACGTCCTTGCCATAACCGAAGTTGACGCCGAGCCGGCCCTTTTTGGCCGTCATTTCCATGGCGGGTGTCACGCTGAGGGTCGGGCGCTCGCCGCCGCGCTTGACCACCAGCGGGGTGGGATGGCCGGCGCACTTCTGCAACAGATTGGTCAACTGTTTAATGCCGCTGATCGGCACTCCCGCAAAACTGACGATTTCGTCGTTGGTTTGCAAGTGGGCTTTTTCCGCCGCGCTGCCCGCATTGATGCTTTTGACGATGAGAAGATCGCGCGGGCTTAGATTGAGCGTTTTGAGGTCAATGAGCGATTTGACTTCGGGGGCCTCGTTGGCCGCGGCCTTCAAGAGGTAGGTGTTGGTCTTGCCTTCGCGCTTGATGGCGACGGGCAAAACATTGGTCAGCGCCAGGGCGGTGACGTTGTTCACGTCCTCCCAGGATTTGACCGGCTTGCCGTTGACGGCAACGATCTCGTCGCCGTCGCGAATTCCCAGGGCGGCCTCGGGCGTGCCCGGTTCCACGTAGCCAATGATGGAGGGATTGACCGGCACGGGCAGTCCGACCCAAAAAATGACGGAGGCGATGGCAAAGGCAAAAGCCACGTTCATAAATGGCCCGGCCACAGCCACCAGTATTTTGGACAAGGGCGGGGCCGGCGGGATTTCCTCCTGGCTGGCTTCGCCCTCAATGGCAGTGGAGGTGACCATTTGGGGCAGCTTGACGAAACCGCCGGCCGGAATCCAGCGCACGGAATACTCAATCCCGTCACGCACCCAGCCAAAAATCTTGGGGCCGAAGCCGATGGCGAAGGCCTCGACTTTCATGCCGCGGCGGCGCGCCACCCAATAATGGCCGAATTCGTGGACGAAAATGGCCGCCCCGAAGAGAAGGACGACCCCGGCGCCGATTTTCAAATAATTCAGAATTTCAATCATTAAGAACCGCGCTGCTTTGGCGATAGGGGGAGTCTAACGGGTAAATCGTTAAAAGCAAAACGCAAATTGCGAAACCACGGGCCGCGCGGTTTCGGGCGCATATTGGCACTGCCACCTTTTGATGGATCGAACCCCTCTCCCTGGCCCTCTCCCCACTTCGTGGGGCGAGGGAATTGCCAAATCGCAAGGGGGCAGTGGTGAGATGCGCCCGAGCAAGATTGGCCTCCAGGCCAAAACTGTGGCGGGCCTTGGCACCATGAACCTGCCGCTGCTCGACAGACCTCGGTGGAACAATTCGTGTCCGTCTCCTGTTCCCTCTCCGCTCCCATCCGATGGGAGGGGAGAGGGCCAGGGTGAGGTGAGGGTTCCTGGAAAGCCTCCACGCCAAAATTTTGGCGTGCATTGGGACCATGAACCTGCCGCTGCTCGACAGACCTCGGTGGAACAATTCGTGTCCGTCTGCTGTTCCCTCTCCGCTCCCATCCGATGGGAGGGGAGAGGGCCAGGGTGAGGTGAGGGTTCATGGAGAGGATTAAGATTACGATTCATGGGGTTCATGAGGCTCATAGGGGTCTGGCGAGGGGAGGTTGGGCGGGCGCAGGGCGAGGAACTGACGCTGGAGGCGCAGGCGTTCGGCGCTGTGATCGCCGCGGCGCAGGCCGACCACATCGTAGCAGAAGCTGCGCAAGAGTTTCCACTGTGCCCTCTCATCCTGATCGTCCCCCAGCATGTTCCTGGCCAGCGCATATTCGGTGGCAACGAAACTGGCCAAGTGGTCTGTGGTGGCCCCTTCGCCGGCTTGGGCCAGTTGGCGGGATTGGGCCATGAGCTGGTTGGACTCGGACAGGGCGGCTTGCTGGAGGAGCCAGAGCCGGTGGGAGCGTTTTTTCCATTGCGAGAGGTTATTCTCGTTCACCGGCCGGCCGCCAAACTCGGCGGCGACGACTTGCCGGACTTCGGGAATGGAGTTGAGCCAGAGGACGATGCGCCGGCCTTTTTCGCCGTCGCGCAGACGGCGGTGGAGTTCCTGCCGAATGAGATGGGGCAGGCGGGCGATTTTACCGTTTGGGGAGATGTTCATCGGTCGTATTTGGTCGTATTTGGCCGTATTTAGCGCCATTTAGTGGTATGGTGAGGGAGGGGTGACTGGATCGGGAACGGGGTTTTTGGCGCATCCTCCCGCCCTGCGGCCCGACTGTTCCTGCGTCCTTCATGTTGATGATTTAACCATAGTACCTAATTGATGTCAAGCCCTGGATGAGAGAATTTTTTGGTTCCTCGACGTTTTCAGTGGATCTGATCGGGCAACGGTGGATTCGGGGAGCGCGTGCGTCTCGCGCGCCGTGTTTGGCGTCCCGCCAAACACATTCCGGCTTGGCTTCTCCTTGAAGGCGACCTATCCGAAAATGAGGCCATGGGAAGGAATCGGCGAAGAGGTGGGGCGCGAGACGCGCCCCACGGCGACCGGGACGGTCGCGCTCCCAATCCTTTCACGCTTCTGCGGGAATCCACTGAAAACGTCGAGGAACCGAATCCTTGAAGGGAGGGAGGGGAAAATATCAGTTTGGCCAAAGAACCGGCGGAATCATGGCTGGACAGAATCATGAGTCAGAATTCCGGGCTTGAGCCATTCAGGAGAAGGTCAAAAAACGGGGCTTAATTGCCAATGAATGTCCATTGCCTGGCGCAAGTAACGGGCGTAGAATTAGGGATGTGGTGGCCATGTGGTCGTGTTAAGGAGTCAGGGGTTTTAATTGAACCCAAACCAAGGAAGGGAAAGATGAAAACTCTAAAAGCTGCATTCGGTGTTGGCCTTCTCATTCTGGCCGGAGTCCTGTCCGGCCCGATGCATGTCTCTCGCGCCCAAATCCTGGTGGGGGGATTCACCAACCAATCGGACACGCTGGCGCCACTTTCCTCCGTGCCCGCCAGCGGCACCTTTTGGAGTGCTCAACTGTCCATGCCGCCGTGGCCGTTTGACTGGCTGCCGCAATTGCCGGTCTATGCCTATGGCCCCGCCAGCAACCAGTTCTTTGTCATTGACGACCGGGATTTCGATTACCCGTCATATTGGACATCCCTGGCAGCGGCAACGGCCAACAGTGGCGGTATGGGCGCGATGCTGGTTAGTGGCCCGCCGCCGCTGCCTGGTAGTGGCGGCACCAACTCCTC
>JBEKVM010000060.1:0-31791 GCA_049513975.1 Verrucomicrobiota bacterium
TTGTAAAGCTCGCGCTGCCAGGCTTGCAGAAAGCGCAGTGTTTTCATCGAAATACAATTGATTTTGGTCAGCTTGACCGGGGCCGGCGGAGGGGGGTCACGATGTACCAGGGCCACGCCGGTTTTTTCGGCTTTTCGGCTTCAAGTGCCCCGGATGGCAATTGTGCGGGGAATTCCTTTCGTGCTAGGGTTGCCCGCATGAGCCAATCGTCCGAACTCTCCAAGCCGGTCATGGGAAAACGTCTTCGGCTGCCGCTCTTGATTTGTGTCGCGCTCTACTTGGCGGCCTGTCTGGGCTGCGCTTCCTGGCAACGGCGGCTTATTTACTTTCCGCCTGTGTTCACCACGGAACAGGTGGATGATTTTGCCAGGGCCGCCAAGCTCGAACGTTGGAGGAATCCCGCCGGGCAATCGGTGGGGATGAAACGGTTGTCCCCGACGCAGCCGGCGGAGGGCCGGGTATTGCTGGTCTATGGCAACGGCAGTTGCGCGACCGGTTGCGCGCGCTACGCGGATGTCATCCAAAAGGCCGCAGCCCTGGATGTGTTCATTCTGGAGTATCCCGGGTATGCGGATCGAGCGGGCGAGCCGAGTCAGGACAATTTGTTTCGCGCGGCGGACGAAGGATTGCGGCTGCTCGGGACCAACGGGCCGGTGTATCTGGTGGGCGAATCGCTCGGCACGGGGGTGGCGGCGTATCTGGCTGGAACTTATCCCGAGAAGGTGGCGGGGGTGGTTTTGTTCGCGCCCTATAACCGGCTGGCGGACGTGGCCCAGTATCATGTTCGCATCCTGCCGGTGGATTGGCTGCTGGTGGAACGGTTTCCATCCGAAGATTATTTGCGCCAGTATCATGGACCGGTGGCAGTATTTGTGGGGGGCAAAGATAATGTCGTGCCGGAAAAATTTGGCCGGCGTCTCTATGCAGGGTATGCCGGACCGAAACGAATCTGGGAATTCCCCGGGGCCAATCATGGGACGGTGACGGAACGGACGCCGGGGGACTGGAAAGAGGTTGTTGCTTTTTGGCAGGGCAGGAGTAATTAGTTTGACAGGTTTCGCTCCTCCTTTGGCAGGGGGTGGAGGAGGATTAAGATTGGGATTGATTGCCGGATGCTTTACTGCGGCGGCAGCAGGGAAAGGCTGCCGGCGTTGGTCGTCCCAAGGAAAAATCCGCCGCCATTGGTCTGGCTTTGCAGGACCGCGCCCATTCCCGGCGTGGTGGCCTTGCCATTGCCATTGCCAAAGCTCAACGTCAGCAGCCCGGTCTTGGGCGCAATCGAACCTGTCAACAAATTCGTCGGCGACGTTCCAAGTTTCACCAGAGTATTGCTCTTGCTGACCGACACGTTTGTAAACATGAGGAAAAAATTGGCGTTGGAAATGACCAACTGCCCCGCCGACAAGGCAATGGCGGGCGTTCCGGCCGGCGGGTTGGTCCAAGGCGCGCCCTGCACCACCAGCGTATTGGTGAACCCGTTGGTGTACGGCGGGTAGCTGCGCGATGCCTTTTTAATCCAGACCAGCGTGTTGCTGGGCGGGGCGGCTTCCAGATTGGTCAGATTGATCCATCCCAGCAGCAGGCCGGTGTTGCCGTAGAGGCTGGCATAGACCGGCACATCCCCGTTCTGGGATTCAGCCGGTGACGGAGTCAATGAGGTTCCGTCAGCCAGTTGGGCCTTAAAGAACGTGACGGTGCCGAGGTGGTTGGTAATCCCGGCATAGCCGTCGCCCGGCGGCGTATTGGCGGGCGCGCCGGCCGGCGGCGCCAGCAGCAGGGTGTACTCCGCCGACGGCAGATTGGTTCCGGCCGGCTCCGCCGTCAAATTGGCGTTCCACTGGGTGTTGGAAACCGTCCCCACGATTTGCTGCGCCGCCCGATCCACCATCCAGTTGATCTTCAACGCGCCGCCGGGCGCGGTGGCGGGGCCGAGGTTGGTGGAGAAGCGTCCGGAAACATCGAAGCGGCCCGTCAGATTGTAGGTGGTTGCCGCCTTCAACAACTGTCCGCTGAAGGTCCCGTTGGTCCCCAGCAACAGCCCCTGGAGCATCCCGGAGGATTCCGCCGCGACGGCGTTGGTGTTGCAGAACAAGCCGTTGTAGGTCCCGTGCGCGGCCAGAAAGAAATTCGTGGCGAAATTGGCTGTCAACACCAAATTGGATTGCATGACAAACGGCAGCGCCGCGTTGGTGTTGGTGAAGACGCCCACGACGGAGGAGCCGACCCAGTTGCTGAACAGGGAATACCGGCCCGCCACCGCCTGGATCGAATACCCCTCCCCGATATTCAACACCGCGCCATTGGCGGGAACCGGGTCCTTTTTCACCGAAGCCACGCCGCCGCTGAACGTGCCGATGCCGTCCCCGCCCGCCCACAGGCCCAGGGCGTTGGTCACTTTGTAAAAGAAAGTCTGCGCCGCGGTTTTTGATTTCAGCCCCGACGCATCCACGCTTTGCACCGCCAGAACATTGGTGCCGGGAAAGGGCGTCACGGCGATGGACCAACTTGACCCCCCGTGCGCCAGCGCCGCCGTCCCGCTGAGGAGAGGGCCGCCGTTAAAATTGGTCAGCCACCAGACCACATTGGTCACGCGCGCGTTGTCCGCGGCGGTGCCGTTGAAGACGGGCGCGTTGGTGCGGGCATTGGCCGCCGGCGAGGCGATTTTAACGGTGGGCGGCGTGGTGTCGGGCGTCACCGTCAAAACCGCGACCGCGCTGGTGGTTGCGCCGAAATTATTGGTGACAACGATGGCATAGCTTCCCGCATCACCGGCCTGGAGCGGGCCGACGCGCAGGGCGCTGGTCGCCGAACCGGAGATGTCGCCGCCGTCGCTCAACAGATTCGTTTTATTCTTCAACCATTGGTAGCTCAACGGCGGGGCTCCTTTGGCCGCCACAGTCAAGGTCACCCACATCCCCGCCAGCCCGTTCGTTTTCGCCGGGGGCTGGGCCGTGATCAAGGGAGGCTGGTAGGGCGAGGCAAATGCGGCGTTGGTGTAACGGAAAATCGTGCCGGTGCCGTTCGCGCCCCCCGCCAGGCAACTGCCGTACAAATTGCCATCCCGGCCCTGCACCAGGGCGGCCGACGGATTGGCCCCGATTGCATTTTCCGCATTCGCATTCAACGCCGCGAAGGAATAGACGGAACTGAACGCTCCCGCCGGCGTGATTTTAAAAAGCGTCCCGTTATAGTTGACGCCCGCCCCGGAGGTCGTGCCATAGAAATTGCCGTCCGATCCCAGGGCCAGCGCGGTGTTGGGAAGCCCGCCGTCGTTGCCGCCCGAAAAGGAATAAAGCGCCGTCTCCGTGCCGGAGGGCGTCATTTCAAAAATCGTCCCGCTGAAACCGGAACCGCCCAACTCGCTCGTTCCATAAAAATTGCCGTTCGGACCCTGCACCAGGGCGGCCTGCGGGGAGGCGGCATCACTGTCCGTTGCGCCAAAGGAATGAAGCGGCGTGAGCACTCCGGCGGTCGTGAACTGAAAGAACACGCCCGATCCATTGGCGCCGCCCGCCTGGGTGGTGCCGTAAAAATTCCCATCCGTTCCCAGCGTCAGACCGTTGGGCGTGGCGCCGTCGGCATTGACGTTGTATGAAGGGGGGGGCAGCGCGCTGAAAGAATAGACGTTGCTGAACATCCCGTTGGGCGTTATCTGAAAGATCGTCCCGTTGCCGTTGGCCCCGCCGTATTGGGTTGTCCCGTAAAAAATGCCGTTCGTCCCCTCCACCAGAGCGCCGGACGGACTGATGCCGTCGGGGTTGGAACCGGCAACATCGGTCCCTTCCGCGCTGAAAACGTAAAGGTCCAGCTCTTGTCCCGACGGCGCCATTTCAAAGATGGTGCCATTGCGGTTGGTCCCGCCGCGCTGGGTTGTGCCATAGAGGAAGTTCCGGGGCCCCGGCGTCAATTCGTTCAAACCCAGGTCGTAGTATTCCTGCTTGTTGATGTCCACCACGCCCTGGAAATCGAAGAGATCCGTCAAATTCCCGGCCGGGGAGAGACTAAAGATAATGCCCGCCCCATGGACACCGCCGGTGGTGGTGGTTCCATAGAAGGTCCCGTCGCTGCCGAGGGTCATCCTGGCCCCCGGACTGGCGCCGTCGGCGTTCAGCATGGGCGAAGGGAAAGAACCCTGAAGCGCGGAAAAAGTGTGAACCACCGCGACCCCGGCTCCGGCCGCCGCCCGGCTGGACAGGCACGGCAGCGCCACCGCCGCCAGCAGCGCCAGACCGTGGCGGCCGTCCATGACCGCCGCAAAATCAGGCAACAGCCGCCAGCCAACAGGTCTCCTCATCAACCACGGAACAGCAGTCATTTTCATGCAAATCAGCCGGCGCGATTATCAGCAGAATCCTCCTTTGATTCAAGAAATTGCCGCCTCAACCGGCACTCCATTACTTTGAACCGGCGGTCCGAAAATTGCAAGCAATTTTTTGACCGTTTTTGGCACTGGGGCGCATCTTGATGCCACCACCATGCGATTTGCCAATTCCCTCGCCCCACGAAGTGGGGAGAGGGTTAGGGTGAGGGGTTCCATCCATCCAATGGTGGTGGTATCAAGATGCGCCCTTGGCACTGGGTCGTGAGACGAAATTCTTCAAAATGCACAATCCATCACGGCCGGCAAAAAACTGCCCGCCCCGCCCTCCATGACGGAGGCGTTGCGGCTCTCTTTTGGATTTCAGTCTCCGGCCGATTACGGCTGCAACGAGATGGAGCCGGCGTTGGTTGGGCTGGCGGAGGCAGGAGGCATGACGAATAAGCCGCCGCCGAATCCAGCCTCTTGCAGGAAGGCTCCCCGCCCCGTCACCCTGACGCCGTAGTTGGTGAAGGTGATGGTCAATTGGCCGGTGTTCGTGTTGATGGAGCCGGACGTGTAATATGGAGACGTGGCCACCGGCACAAGGTTGGTCTTGTTCACCACCGAGACGTAAATGGGCGGCAGAGGGGTGGGCGTAGCGTAATTCGACAGGACCAGTTGCGCATTGAGCAGGAAGAGAACCGAGTTTAGCCAGGGCGATCCTTGCACCGCTACGGCGGGATTGGTAAATCCAGCCTTAAACAAACCGGTCGCCGATGCTTTCCTGATCCACGTCAGATCGCCCGTGGGGCCGGGGAAGGTTGGCGTGCTGGAAAGGTTGATCCGGCCGAAGAGCAAGCCGTTGGTCGTGCTCGTGAAAGGACTTGGAAACACCGGAATCCCGTTGTCTTCGCCAATCCCAACATTCTGCGATATGGTGGTCCCGTCCGCCAGCATGCCCGTGATGGTGACCGAGGGCAGAACCGCTGCGGTTCCCGCAGTATTGGTCAACAGCGCATAACCGTAGCCGGGGGGCGTGGCGAGGGGCGCGCCGAGGGCGTTCGCTGTCGCCGGCGGAATCAGCAGGGTGTAAGCCCCGGCATTCACATGGGGATAGGCGAGACTGGCGAACAACGTCCCTTCCGATGTCCAGGGCGGCTGACTGACCCCATTGACGAGGATGCTGTTGGTTGGCGTGACGGAGGCGGTGATGGTTCGCGGCGCGCTCATCGCATTCACAGTCAACTCCACCTTCACTTTCCCGACGACATTGCTCCAATAGCCGGCGGGGTTAAAGCATCCCGAGATGCCGGGCGCGGCGCCTGCCAGGTTCAACGTCGCGGTAAAGGTTCCGTTGGTTTTCAAAATCAGGTTGCCGATCAACCCGGCGGTTTCCTCCGTCGGCACGCCCAGGGCCTCGGACGAAAACAGCCCGTTGTAAGTTCCCGCCATCCCCACGAACATATTGGTGATGAAATTGGCGGTGATGGACGTGGTGTTCTCCATGATGAAGTCCAGTGTCGGATTGGTCGTCGCTCCAATGGGCATCAAGGCCGTGCCGGTCCAATTGACGAAGTAGCTGTTCCGCCCGGGCGTTTCCGTGATGGAATAGGACTCGCCCACATTCAGCATCGCGTTATTGGAGGGGGCCGCGTCTCCGGGGATGAAGGAGGCCCCATGCACGCTGCCGTTGCCGCTGCCGGTGTTGGTAATCACCGTCAACAGGGCCGGCGATTTCAAAAAGAACTTCAAGGAAATCACGGCGGACGTGTTGCCTGAATAATCCTGGCTCTGCACCGCGAATACATTCGAGCCGGCCGGAGGCGTAACGCTGACCGTCCAATTTGACACCGAGCCTGGCCCGGCGGTCAGCGCCGCCTGTCCGCTCATGGGGAGCGAGCCGTTCAAGTTGGTAATCCAATAATTGACATTGGTGATCAGCACATAGTTCTCCGGGGTGGTCGTGGTTTCCGAGGCCGTTCCGCGGAACGTCACCGGCGCGTTGCTGCGCGTCCCGGCCAGCGCGGGCGAAGTGATCGTCACCCCCGGCTTGAACGTATCCGCCTTGACGGTGACCACTGAGACCAGGCTCGTCACCGAGGCGACGGAATTGGACACGACCACCGAGTAACTGGCGCTGTCGCCGGTGACCGCCGGGTTGATTATCAGATTGCTGTTGGCCGACCCAGAAATAAAGCCGGGAATATCCGTCAAGTTGACGTTATTGGAGCTCCACTGATAAATGAGGCTGGTACCGGTGGCGGCGACCTTCAATTTCAGCGGCTGGCCTTGCAGAAGACTCAGCGTGGCCGGCGGCTGGCTGTTGATGATGGGCCCCTGGCGCACCGTCAACACCGCCACCATGCTGGTGGCCTTGCCGAAGATATTGGTGACCACCACGTCGTAACTGCCCGTATTTGCCAAGGTCAGCGTCCGCAGTGTCAGGATGTTCGACGTGGCGCCCGTCACGCTAACGCCATTGACCAGCGGCGTGGTTCCATTTTTAATCCAATGATAGTGCAGGGGCGCCGTGCCGCTGGCCGTCACCGTCAGCGTCACGTTGGATCCCACCAGACCGTTCGTGCTGGCAGGCGCACTAACCAAAGGCCCGACCCCCACCGTGACCGCCGAAACGCGGCTGTTGGTGGAACTGAAGGCATTCGCCACCATCACCGCGTAACTGCCGCTGTCGGCGGCGACCGCCGGGTTGATCACCAGATTGCTGGTGGCAGACCCGGAGACATTCCCGCCATCCGTCAAGTTGACCTCATTGGAGGTCCACTGATAGGTAAATGGACCGGTTCCCCCGGCCCCGACTGTCAAACTCAGCATCTGGCCTTGCCCAATATTGGTCGTGGCTGGCGGCTGGCTGGTGATCCTTGGCGGCGGGACGACCGTCACCACCGCCACCGCGCTGGTGGCGCTGCCGTAGTTGTTCTTGACCACCACAACATAGCTGCCCGCATCCGTCAACGTCAGCCCCGTCAAAGTCAGGTTGGCCGTGCCTGCGCCCGTCACATGGCTGCCGCTGTTCCCCAGCACCGCTCCATTCTTCTTCCACTGATAGCTCAACGTCCCCGTGCCGCTGGCCGTCACCGTGAGCGTCACGTCGGATCCCACCCCATCGGTCACGCTGACAGGCGAAGCGCCGATGGACGGAGGATAGTTGCCACTGAGACTGCTGCCAGTGAGACTGAACACGGTGCCGTTGCCGTTGGCGCCCCCGCCGGGAGCCGTCCCATAAAAACCGCCCGCCCCTTGGGTCAAACCCGCCGAGACAGCGGAGTTGTAATAGCCGCGATTGTTGCCATTTTGCTGGCCCAGACTCTTGTTAAACCAGACCACGAAACCGGTGCCCGCGCCCGGCGTGAATTGGAAGATGGTCCCGTCGCCCGTGGCCCCGCCGGAAGTGGTGATGCCGTAGAAAGAGCCGTTGGTTGCCTGCACCATCGCCCCAATCGGGCCGAACCCGTCGAATCCATTTTGATCGAAGGAATACAAGCTGGTAAAGTTTCCCAGGGTATCAATGCTGAAAATCGCGCCGTCCCCGCCTCCATTGAACCCGTTATTATTCATGCTATAGAGATCATTGGTCCCGCCATACTCCGTCGAGCCGTAAAACAAGCCGTTGCTGCCCTGCACCAGCGTGTTGACACCTGTGATGATCGGATTGCCGAATCCATCCGACAGAGGCGGAAATGAATACAAGGTGTTGAACTGGGGGCCGTTGGCGGCGGAGCCGGGAATCAATTGGAAAATGCTCCCGGAGCCAAAGTCGCCGCCAAATTGCGTGACGCCATAGAAATTGCCGTCCCGGCCCTGCACCAGCGCGCCCGCGCCGATGCCCTGCCCGACGGGATTCATATTCGCAGGCGGAAACGAATACAAGAGGTTGAGCTGGTATGGAGCAGTGGAAGTGATTTGGAAAATAATGCCGGACCCATTGTCGCCCCCGGTTGGCGTCGTGCCATAAAAATTGCCGTCCGTTCCCTGGATCAGCGGGTTGCCGCCGTTGGCGCCTTTATCCGGACCCCCACTCTCGCCAAACTTGAAAAAGCCGGTCACAACGCCCGCAGTCGTCAATTTGAAAATGGATCCGTTGGGGTAGAGGTCGCTGTATTCCGAGGTGCCATACAGATTGCCATCGTGTCCAACCAGCAGACTGCTGGGATTGTCGCTGCCCGTCGGAGAGGTGGTCCCCGGGGTGGCGGAGTAGAGCAGCGAGAAGACCCCGCCTGTGGTCAGTTTGAAAACCGATCCGCTCCCGTTCACCCCGCCGTAGGGCGTCGTGCCATAAAGGTAAGCCCCGTCCTGCACCACTCCGTTCAGTGAGTTTTGCCCCCCATTCTTGCCCACAGAACCAATCACCGTAAAGTTCACGCCGGGCAGACTCAACTGCGCCTGCGCGTGGAATCCCTTGCGAAAGGCCTTTCCCAGGTTCGTCTCGGTCAACCCCGTGAACACCCCGCCCAAATTCGGGTCCGGAAAACTGTCCCAGATAAACGTAAAACCATTGGGGGTGAGCGTCGGCAGCAAGGCCCGCAAATTGAAGTCCCCGGCGAAGAAGTCCGCCATCGAGACCGTATGATTCGTCAAACCGCTGATCGGTCCATAAAATGTCGCGCCGGGAATGGCGCCCGCGTCCGATCCAGGCCCCCCGAACGGGGTGTTCAACGAACTCTCCAAGTCCGTTAGGAACAGGCGAAAATTCGATTCCGCGTTCATATCGTCCGCATTCGTCAAATCCAGATTGAACAAATACCGCCCGCCCGACGGACGGATAGTGCGAATGAATTGCGACGCCGCCATGTAACAATGGATCGCGTTGGTGAAGGCCGCGCGCGATGCGGCCAGATCGCTCGTGTTGGTGATCGTCAGCAGGCCGGGATTGGCGCTCAACACCGCTTGAATGGATTGGTCCGTATGCACAATGTTGGACACCGCCTGAAACTGCGCGTTCAGGTTCCAGGTATGGAGCGTGTATCCAAAAACTGTGGCCGCGCTCAACATGGCCCGCACCATCTGCACGTCCCCGTAATCTATCGTCACGTCCGAGAAATGCGTCACGCTCCCCGGCATCGGCAGGGTGAAGGTCGTGTCGGTGATCTGCGCCAAATTGGTTTCCGACGCCCCCAGCGCCGGCAAAATGTCTTTGCGCAATTCCGCCGTGAATTCGTCCCCGTCGAGGTTGTTCGCCACCACCAGTTTCCCGCTGCTATTCGTCGCGGGTTTGGCCTTCCAGTGATAAACATCCCGGCCCGTCGGCGAAAACCCCAGCCGGGTCAGAAAGGCCCCCGCCGTCGCGTCATTCGTCGGCAGCGCCAGCACGCGCGTCAGCGCCAGATACACATTCGCCTGGCCCGTCGGCGACGTCGCGACCGCGCTGGTGAAGTCGGCTAACGCCGCGCTCAAGTTGGTGTTCGACAGGGCGGTGAGGCCCAGGCTGTAGGAATCCGCCCACGCTGCCGGGCAGGCCCCGAGCAGCAAGGCGGCGATCAGGGCTTTGCAGTTTTTCATTTGGAGACGGTGTTGTTTGCGGTTGCGTTGCGGATTTCTGAAAGGTTGCCGAAAAGGAAAGTGTTCGTGGTCGGTGGCGTGGTGCGCAGAACCACCTCCCCGGCCTGCGCCCCGCCCACCTGGAGCATCGCGCTCCCCGCCCGAAATTCGTTCGTGCCTGAAATCAACCGCACCCCGTCGGCCAGTTCCCACCGGTTATTGTCCAAAAACAGCAGCCGTCCGCCTTCCAGTCTGCTCGTGGGAGAAGCCACCAATTTGACTCCGCGCAATTCCACATGCCTGGCCGCATCCCCTCCCAGCCAGGAGCGCAGGCGGGCCAGATTTTTCGCCGCCGGCCCCGGATCCTTGACTTCGTAGGTGACCCCTTCCAGCACCGCCACCGGCAGGGCGCCGATGCGGAAAAACCCCCTCTTCTCGTACTCGGTATAAACCTTGTCCACCCGGATCACGGCGTAGAGCGTCTTGTCCGGTTCGCTGTAACGGGGAATTACCAGGTGTTGCGCGCCCCGCGCCGCCTGCATCCAGTCCACCACCGCCTGCCCGTGCGCCGGAAGGAAAAAGACAAAGCCGGCCAACCCGCAGAGAGCCGTCCTGACAATCATTTTCATCGGTTTTCCAATTGCCACCAACCTCGCTCAACGGAACTTTAGCGGCGACTCTATCACCCCGCGCCAGCCATTGCAAGCTGTTTGTCCCGCCATTTTCCCTTTCCCCTTTTCCCCTCCAGACCCTAGACTCGCCCCGGCATGGCATTGCAATTTTTTAATACGCTGTCGCGCTCGGTCCAGGAATTTGTCCCGCGCGATCCCCGCCGCCAATCCGTCGGCCTCTATTGCTGCGGCCCCACCGTGCATGACTTCGCCCATGTCGGCAATTTCCGCACCTTCGTTTTTGCCGATCTGGTGCGCCGCTACCTGGAATTCAAGGGCCTCAAAGTCCGCCATGTCATGAACATCACCGATGTGGAGGACAAAATCATCCGGCGCGTCCGCGAAACCAATGCCCCGCTGCGCGACTACACCGCCCCTTTCGAGGCCGCGTTCTTCCAGGATTTCCAGGCGCTCAACTGCCTGCTCCCCCACGACACGCCCCGCGCCAGCGAACATATTGCCGACATTATCGCCCTGATCGAAAAGCTCGTGGCGCGCGGCGTGGCTTATCGCGCCGCCGACGGCTCGGTCTATTTCAGCATCGAAAAATACCAGGGCGCCGGCGGCCATTATGGCCGCCTGCTCAAATTGAATTTTGAGGAAATGCGCCCCGGCGAACGCGTCAGCAGCGATGAATACGCCAAGGAAGCCGCCGCCGATTTCGCCCTCTGGAAAGCGCGCGTCCCCGACGACGGCGCGGTCTTCTGGCCCAGCCCGTGGGGCGAAGGCCGGCCCGGCTGGCACATCGAATGCAGCGCCATGAGCATGAAATCCCTCGGCCCCAGCTTCGATCTCCACCTCGGCGGCGAAGACCTCGTCTTTCCCCATCACGAGGACGAAATCGCCCAGAGCGAAGGCGCGGGCGCGCAGGCGGCGGGGGAGCCATTTGTCAAGTATTGGCTGCACGGCGCCCATCTGCTGGTGGAAGGCAAAAAAATGAGCAAGTCCCTCGGCAACTATTTCACCCTGCGCGATTTGCTGGCCAAAGGCTTCACCGGCCGGGAAGTCCGCTATCTGTTATTGACAGCGCATTATCGCGAGTCCTTCAACTTCACCCTGGAAGGCTTGCAGGCCGCCCGCGCCGCGCTGGCGCGCATTGACGAATGTCTCGGCAAACTTCGCCTTATCGCGGGTGACGTCACAGATTATCCAGGCTCAGTTTTGCCTTCAATGTTCTCGGGGGTTCTCGACGATGACCTTAATGTGTCCGCTGCATGGGGGCTAATTTTTGAGTGGGTCCGCAATATGAACAAGGCCATGAGTGAAGGTACACTTCTTCCAATCTGGGCTGCATCTGATCTCGCTGGATGGGACAAAATGGATTCCGTTCTTGGCATTGGCGCACCTGTCAAATCTAAAATTCCTGAAGAAATGAATTCATTGCTCCAAGCCCGCCAGGCCGCCCGCAAGGCGAAAGACTTCAAACGCTCCGACACCATCCGCGACGAATTGAAAGCCAAAGGCTGGGCCATCGAGGACACTCCCAAAGGCCCCCGCTTGAAGCGACTCTAGCGTGAACGAAAATACACAACCCGGTAGGGCGAGACTCCGTCGAGCCGTGACTTTATCCCCGAGAAATCGAGTTACGGCTCGACGGAGTCTCGCCCTGCCGCACAAAAATAAATTCTTGCCATGAAGGGCCTTTTCATCACCTTTGAAGGAACCGAGGGCGGCGGCAAAACCACCCAAATCGCCGCCCTGGCCGAACGCTTGCGCGGCCTGGGCTACGCCGTCCGCGCCTTGCGCGAACCCGGCGGCACCCCCATCGGCGAAGAAATCCGCCACACCCTCCAATACAGCCCAGCCAACCGCGGCATGACCCCCGAAGCCGAGTTGCTCCTCCTCAACGCCAGCCGCGCCCAATTGGTGCGCCAAGTCATCCGCCCCGCCCTGGCGGCGGGCGAGATCGTGCTCTGCGACCGCTTTTACCATTCCACCCTCGCCTACCAGGCGCATGGCCGCGGCCTGGATTTCAAACAAGTCCAGCGCATCATTTCCTTCGCCGTCGGCCGCACCCGCCCCGACTTGACCCTCCTGCTCATGGTCCCCGTCGCCGTGAGCGAGGCCCGCCGCCGCGCCCGCCCGGCCGAGCGCGACCGGATGGAGGAGGCGGATCGCGCTTTTTTTGAACGCGTGGATAAGGGTTATGAAGCCATCGCCGCCGCCCAACCCGGCCGCATCCGCCGTCTGGACGCGACCGCGCCGGCCGAAGTTGTCGCCGGCGAGATTTGGGCCGCCGTCGCGCCCTATTTGAAAAAACTCCCAAAGCCCGGCCAGCCATAATTCCTCCCTCCCAATCTTAATCTTAATCCTAATCTTAATCTCTCCACGGATTTGGTGGGCATTTCCATTAAGTTTAGGATTGACCTTCTTTCGCCTTAAAGCATGCATCGGGAGCATGAACCTGCCGCTGCTCGACAGACCTCCGTGGAACAATCCTTGTCCGTCTGCTGTTCCCTCTCCGCTCCCATCCGATGGGAGGGGAGAGGGTTAGGGTGAGGTGAGGGTTCATGGAAAGGAGTAACACCCCTCGCCCTCAAATCCAGCCGTTGACAAACCCGCCGCTTGCGTTACCGTTGTCCCCTCTGAGGATAAAACCGAGTTAACAAATATGCCGAATACAAAATCAGCCGGACGCCGCATGCGCAACAGCGCGCGCAAGCAATTGCAGAATCGCAGCATCAAAACCCGCTTGCACAATTTGGAAAGGAATTTTGCCGAACTGCTCGGCGCCGGGAAAAAGGACGAAGCCGCCGCCGCCTTGCGCCTCCTCACTTCCGCCTTTGATAAAGCCGTCAAAACCGGCGTCGTCAACCGCCCCATGGCCAACCGCAAAAAGTCCCGTCTCAGCCTCCGCCTCAACGCCGCCAAGCCCGCCTGAGCTTACTTGTCCTGGCCCGGCCGGCTCCCGGGAAAACTCGCGTTCACGGGCGTCGCCGGCGGCTGCCTTTCCGGCGGCGGAAGATCGCTGGCCGAGACCACCCGCGTGCCCCCGGCCACCGCCACTCCGCCCGCCCCATCCGCCTGCAAGGCCGGCCGCTTGTCCGTGTATTGGTAAGTTCTCCGTTCCAGAATCTGGCCCAGCGTGTCAATCACACAGTAACTGAACGCCTTGGCGTCGGTCTGATGCAGCACATGCAAATCGTTGAACCGGTCCAGCTTCACATCCGGCTCGCTGTAGGAGAAATAAAGACCCAGCGGAACCAGCCGCACCGTCTGGCCGCTCGAGGCGTCGGTCAGCCGGACATAAAGCTTCATGCTGCCCAGGTCGTCCGATTTTTCCAAAATGTAATTTCGCGTTGGCGGCGGCTGGTTGCCCGGGCCATGCAACAACGTCACCCCCACCGGACCGGGAGGCTGGTTCGCCAGCCGGATGCCATTGACGATGCTAAATGAAACCGGCGTCACCGCCAGCCCCTGCGGCCATTGCGGAAACTTGACCGTCGCCTTCACCGTATAATGTCCCGGCTGGCGGAAATCAAAATAGGGGGTCAGATTGAAATCCCGCGAGGCGGTCAGCCCCGGCGGGACGGTGGTTTCGCCCTCAATATAGACATGGTTGGTGCCCACTTCCGGCACCATCGAGTTCTTCTCCCCCTGCACGGTGAAAGTGATCCAATCGCTCGTCGCCCCCAGCATCAGATCCTGCCCGGAGCGATTTTCGATCGTCAGTTTCAGATACATCTTTTCATCCGGCAGCAATTGATTGTGCTCCAGGCTCAAGGCCGCCGACACCGCTACACCCTGGGCCTGCGCCAGCGAAAGCAAACCTTGGAGAAGCGCCCACCAAACAACAATCCTTTTCATAAAACCCATCTTACCCCGCCCCGCCCTCCCCGGCAAGCTCCAAAAACCGCCCGCCCCCATTTCCCATTTTTACCCATCCCTCCCAATCCTTAATCCGTAATCTTAATCTTAATCCTAATCCTTAATCTTAATCTTAATCCTAATCTTTAATCTTAATCTCAAATCCAAATCCCAGCCCTGCCTTCTACGTCGCATAATCCGCCAGGGGCACCCCCGCGATCCCTTCCAGCACCCGGATCGGCGCCCGCTCCGGCCGGATGACCACCCGCAAAGGAATGGTGAAGCCCTGCTCCAGCGTGCCGCCGGCCGACAACTCAGCGTGTGGCACCCCATCCGTCAGACATATCCAACTCGACCCGGGCGGGAATTCCAGCCGGATTTTCCTGCTCTTCTCCTGCCAGTCCTTTTTCCCCTTCAAATGCTGCGCAAACCCAAGCATAAACCGGTCGTAGGCCGTTAAATCCAATGCCTTCATCCCCAGCATCATCTTTAATTCCCGCACCAGCGGATGACTGCGCCGGCTCCCTTGCGCCGCGATCCGCCCCAGTCCCGCCTCCTCCGCATACGCTTGCGCCAGCTCCTCGAAGCTCCCGGCCACCGCCCAAACCACCGGTTCCACCGCGTGGATATTGGTAAAACATCGCAGCAGACGCCGTCCCCGCGTCGGTCGCGTGGAATAAGCGTCCACATGCAGCAGGTCGTTGCGCTCCCGCGGCGGCAGGACGACTCCTTTGCCCGGTTTCAGCCGCAGGCTGGCATGATCCAGCGTCCAATCCATCGCATACGGCGCCAAAAGCCAGCCCACCGACCTCGTCACCTCCGACGAGTAATGCCTCATAATGCCATGCACCCGCCGCCCAGCGCTCTTCGACCCCATCGTCCCCGCCAGGGGGCCTTCCAGCGGATGATACGAAACATGGCTCACCGCGCGCGAGCCTCCCTCCCGCCATGTCAACAAAGATTCCTGGTCCGCCTTCGCCAAATCAAAAGGGCTGCGCTCGAAGAACAGAATGCGCCCCTCCTCCAACTGCTCGCAGCATTGCCGGGCGCGCGGCAGGGCCTCGGCCGCATCCGCCCAGCCTTCCGGATGCCGGTAATCGTCCACCCGGGTCAGCACCTCTTCTGCGGCCGGGCTGGGTTGGGCGCTGGCGGTCGGACCTTCGGGCATCGGGCTCATAGTGCGGGCTGGCGGTCGGCGATTCTGGCTCGGGCCAACCCTGCTCCCTCCCCGGCCCCAAGTCAAGCCCTCCCCAAACCCGTTTTATTTTGCATTCTCCCTTTTCCATTTCCCCGCCGCCATTCTACACTGCTTCACCTTATGACTATCCAAGTGGCTGTTCTCTGCGACGCGGCAACCGATTACAACAGCAAACTCAACTTGCTCGGCACTTTCGACACCATCCTCGCCGCCCAACTCCCCGCCCAGCACCCCCAATGCTCCGTCGCCCTCCGCATCGCCTTTGACCGCGTCGAAGAAGGCTCCCACCAGTTGTCCATGAATTTCGTGGACGAGGACGGCCAGCCCATCATGCCCGCCATGAACGTTCCCGTCCAAATCCTTTTCCCCGCCGACGCCACTTTCATGTCCCGCAATTTCGTCGTCAACATCCAGCAGTTGAAGTTCGACAAGGCCGGCCTTTACTCCATTGACCTGTCCATGGACGGTCGCCCCTTGTCCAGCATCCCACTCGCCGTCAAAATGATCGAGCGCAAAGAACCCGAACCAGAACTGTAGCGGCGGTCTATGACCGCCGCACTTTGAAAAACCCATCACCGCCCCATGACCGCCGCACTTTGAAAAATCCATGCCCGCCGCCTGGCCGCCGCACTCTCAAAACCCCATGCCCGAAACCAACATGACCCGCCTGCTGGAACGCAGCCTCCAACGAAACCGTCTCGCCCATGCCTATCTCTTTTCCGGCGATTCCCTGGAAGAATTGGAAATCATGGCGCGAACCCTGGCCGGCGCCCTCAACTGCGCCGCCGCCCGCGCCGCCGCCCAACCGCCCCTTCATTCCTGCGGCCAGTGCGACTCCTGCCGCCGCATCCAGCACGATGTCCATCCCGACGTCCTCTGGGTCCGCCCCGAATCCAAAACCCGCATCATCACCATTGACCAGATCCGCGACCTCATGCGCACCGTCCATTTAAAACCCACCGTCGCGAAATTCAAAGTCGGCGTCGTCGTGGCCGCCGACCGGCTCACGCCGCAGGCCGGCAACGCCTTCTTGAAAACCCTCGAAGAGCCGCCCGCCGATTCCATTCTCGTTCTCCTCACCACCCAGCCGCAGCGCATTTTGGAAACCATCCTCTCCCGCTGTCTGCGCCTGAGTTTTGGCGGCGAGAGCGCGCAAACCCACGCCCAACACGCCGCCTGGCTGGCTGGCTTTAGCGAACTGGCGGCCCGCTCCGGGCGCGGCTTGCTGGCCCGTTACCAGTTGCTTGGCCTCCTCATGAAAAAACTCGCCGGCCAAAAGGCTGACATTGAAAAATCACTCGCCGCCCGCTCGCCCCTCGAGCAATACGACGACCTCGATCCAAGAATGCGTGAAAAGCTCGAAGACGAATTAACTGCCGCCGTCGAATCCGAGTACCGCCACCAGCGCGCCGACCTCCTTGGCGCCTTGCACTGGTGGTTGCGCGATGTCTGGCTGCAAAAGCTGCAGGCTGGCGGCGGGAAGCTGTGCTTTCCCAATCTACAGGCGGCGGCCGTCGCCGTGGCGGCGCGCATATCCCCTGCCGAAGCCATGCGCAACCTCGAAGAAGTGGACCTTTTGCAACGCCAGCTCAACACCAACGTGCAAGAGGCCCTCGCCCTGGAAGTCGCCCTCCTCAAGCTCAAACTGTGATCCCAACATGGCCCTCCCCTCCTCTGTAGGCCGCGTGCCCCCACGCGGCGTCCCCGTGCCCCCACGCGGCGAAACCATTGGGCCGCCCGCCAACGCCTCGGGGGACCCGGCCCGCCCCGCCCCCTCACCCGGCGTCCCCAATCCCAATGAACCGCCCCCGCGCCGCCTCCGCCGATTACACCGCGTTTGGCCGGATCGCGATGGGAACATTTCCTATCTCCTGACGATATGCGTGGAGGGCCGCGCCCGTGTCCTCGACAACGATGACACTTTCCAACGTCTCACTGCATTCCTTCTTGACAGCCCGGCGCGCTACCGTTGGTTCGGACGCCGTTTCGTTGTCATGCCCGACCACATCCATTTGATTGCACACATGGGCCAAGATGCCATCCGCCTCGGTCAATGGATCAAGGCATTGAAGGCGGTGGTCGGTGGATTGGAACGATGCGCGTCTCACGCCGCCGCCTCTGTAGGCCGCGTGCCCCCACGCGGCGTTCCCGTGCCCCCGCGCGGCGGGCCGCCTGTCAGCGCCGTGTCGGGGGACGCGGCCGGCAACGCTGTCCGCCCCGCCTCTGTAGGCCGCGTGCCCCCACGCGGCGTTCCCGTGCCCTCACGCGGCGTCCCCGCCGTCTCACCCGGCGCATCCTCGCACGAATTCTCCCGCATCAAACGGTCCTGGCGCTGGCAGGACGGTTTTCACGACCACAAATTCCGCACACCCGAAAGCGAATCCCGCAAATGGGAATACGTCTGCCTGAACCCGGTGCGCTACGGTTTGGTCAATCGCCCGGAACAATGGCCCTATGGCGGCGAGGTTTTTTACGATGACGCAGTCCGGCCAAGATTGCTTCCCGGAACACCGTCGTTGTTGGAGACGGGACTGTTGATCGAGGAGCAGACGCCGCGTGAGGGCACGCGGCCTGCAACCCTGTAGGCCGCGTGCCCCCACGCGGCGCAAGGGATTCATGTAGGCCGTGTGCCCCCACGCGGCGTTCCCGTGCCCTCACGCAGCGAAACCATTCCCCCATGTAGGCCCCGTGCCCTCACGCGGCGTTCCCGTGCCCCCACGCGGCGGATCCCAGCCTGCTTTTTAACGGGCCGTTAGGGTGAGGGCTTCCCCTCCAATCTTAATCCTAATCTTAATCGCTGCAGTCCCACCCGTCCCGGCACGGCCGAAAACCCGTCCCATCAATCTATTTGACCTTTACCCAGACAATGCCACAATCACCCCGCCATGACGGGACAGCCAAACACCCGCCGCCAGCGCGCGGATCGCGTGAAGCGGCAGCAAACCGCGTTCTTCAACCACCACGCCCCGGAAGCCCGCGAGATCCCGGACCTGCTGCTGGAGAAATACGCCGCCGACGTTTGGAGGGTCGCGCGACCTGCTGCTGCCGCGACTGTTTTCGGGGCAGGTGGCATTATTTGATCAAATCCTATGAGGGAGGAAACCCCCATGCAATTCCCGCAGAGCGACGACGCGGTGGTGACTACGCTGCTGGAGTTGTTCAGAAATCAGGGAAATCGCATGGCTTGCGAGATCCTCGAAAATGCAAAGGCGCGAATCGAGGAAACTGACTACGACCAGTGGGACGGAGGCCAGTATTTGTTCACACTCTTCCTCGATTTGCCCATCAAATTGTTCGCGCGCATTGAGTCTGACGTCCCGAAGATGGAAAAGCTAATCGCCGGGAAATTGGAGAAGGTGTTGCCCACCTCCGGAAATAGATGGCTTCGCTACGTGGCAATCAAGCCAGTCATGGAAGAACCGCCAAAAACGGTTGCCCCAAAAATCGCTCCTGTTGATGTAGAACACCTGTGGAAGCCCGGCATGTTGCGATTATTCCTCAGTCACATCTCAGCCGAGAAGGCAGGTGTGTCAAAGCTCAAGTCGGCATTGCTAAAATGGGGTGTGGACTCGTTTGTCGCACACATGGACATCGAACCTAACCATGAATGGCAAAAAGAAATTGAATTGGCGCTTAGATCCATGCATGCATTAGTGGCATTGCTCACGCCAACATTCCATGAGAGCAAGTGGAGTGATCAAGAGGTTGGTTTTGCTCTTGGTAAAGGAACGCTGGTGATTCCCGTCAGGCTCGGCCTTGATCCATACGGATTCATAGGAAAGCAACAAGGATTGCCCGGCAAACTGGACGACCCCGAAGACCTCGCTTCTGGCATTGTAGACTTGCTGCTGAAGGACAGGACAACAGCCGACATGATGAGGGAGGCTTTGATTTTCGGCTTCGAAATGGCCAAGTCCTTCAATGCATCAATAGCCATTTCCAAAAAAATGCAAGGCTTGAAATATATTTCCACCGATCAACTTCGGCGCATAGAAGCCGCGTGTAAAGAAAACGCGATAGTGAAAAAATCGTGGAACGTGCCAGAACGAATCCAGAGCATTGTTAACCGCTTTAAGCCACCTGAGGCGGATGAATCGGAGGTTTGACCAAACCATGAATCAGAACACCCACGCCGGAGACCAGCATGTTAAGCAATCGTCCATCGGGTTGTTCGCAGACCTTGGCTGGCACACGATGTCGGCGATGGTTCTGCCGTCGTGGGCACTCGAATTCCAAATCCTAAACCTCCGCCGCACCCGCGACCTGCTGCTGCCGCGTCTGCTGTCGGGGCAGGTCAACCCCAAGAACTGAGCCATGCCTAAGCATCCAGATGCACTTGGATACCTGAATGACCTCGCCAAGGAGATAAACGAGCCTTGGTTCAAGATGGTCTGCGACCTCGTGGCGGTCAGCGGTGTGTCGGCACTTGACCTGCCTACGCGTGAAACACTCTTCGCACTCTACAACGGCAGGGCGAGCTACATTGGCATCAAAACCGCCGCCGCCGCCGCTGCTGCACCCGCAGCGCCCGCAGTTCCGGCAGACTGCCTTGAGCAGCTTTTGGGTTTCGCGAATTTCAAACTCCTCGGTGATGCACTCGACGTTAGCTTCAAAAAGCGCGTCACTTTGATTTTTGGAGCGAACGGCAGCGGCAAATCCAGCCTGTGCGAGTCCTTGAAGGTTCTCGCAACTCCAGGGCAGCCAAACCGACCCCTTGAGAATGTCCGCGCCGCGGGCGCTGGCAGCCCATCATTCCGCTTCAAGTTCAAGAGCGACCCTGCGCCCCAGACGTGGACGCCGGCTGCGGGATACGGACCGAGGCGTGCCACGCTCAAATATTTCGACATGGCGATTGCGATTCAGAATGTGACCAACGCGGTCGAGCCAGGGCGTGTCATTGTGCTGACCCCGTTCAAACTCCACGTATTCGAGTGGGCGAAAGCATTGACAACGAAGTTCCGCGACCCTCGCACGGCGTATGTTAGCACAGACAAGGCGATGTTCCAGACTCGCTACAACCAGATTCTGGGCATTGAAACAGCAATCAAGGGCCGCATCCCACCTTAAGCCATGCCCCACGCCTACACCGAAGACCAGCCCATTGAACAGCCCGCCATGAACTGAACTGTCAATTGCACAACATGTAGTGCCAAACGTCACACCACAACAACCCATTACCGCCCAATCCCTCGGCGCCCTCATCAAATCCGCGCGCGACATCATGCGCAAGGCGGGAAGAAAGGCTGAAGGATAAAGGCTAAATGCTAAAACCATGAGCGAGAATCCACAGGATTTGAAACCGAAGACGAAGGCGTTTGCGCTGCGGGTCATCCGCATGTTTTCCAAGCTGCCGAAGAACGATACGGTCGCTCAGGTGCTCGGCAAACAAGTGCTTCGTTCGGGAACATCCGTCGGCGCGAATTATCGCGAGGCATCGCGTGGCCGGTCGAAAGCCGAGTTCATTTCCAAGATCGGCGATTGTCTCAAGGAGATTGAGGAAACCGAGTATTGGCTCACAGCGCAGCAGAGCCGCAACCAATGATTGAACCGCGGATAACGCGGATAACGCGGATAAAGGCTCTTCCATCCGTGCCATCCGTGCAATCCGCGGTGAAGATCTTCTCGAAACTGCGTGATTCTGACATATTGCAGTGCAAAGAAAAACACATAACGTCTTGTCTCTGCGTTCCTTGCGTTCTTTTGTGGCAAACAATCCTCCATCCGTGAAATCCGGGTTGGAAGCCGAACTTCGGCCCGCAGTTCAATTCCTCTGGTTTCAGTTTGCCGCTCTTATGATTTTGCCTTTCCACTCTGCGCTCTCTGAGTTCTTTGCGGTTATCATCTTGTTGAAATTGCCCGATCCTTCAGCATTGCACTGCACGGGTGGGAAGGCGCAAACTGCTGTTGCCGGCCTGGCGTCTTGGCGCCTTTGCGATAAATGGCCCTTTTTATTCGTGGAATCGGTACCAAAAAAGTGACGAATCATGCAATTCCAACAAGAGTTTCTCGCTGCGAGGTGTCCAAGCTGTTGCACCACAGCAAATTCGGAAAGAAAGGCCTATGCCCGCAGATCACGCAGATGCACGCAGATGAAGAACTCTTCTTTTTCCTATCTGCGTCAATCTGCGTCCATCTGCGGGCAATTCCGGATTCGGTTGCGGCCCTGCCGCCCTGCGTTCTTTTGTGGCCACAAAACCAGCGCCTCCTGCAGCCAATCCATCACTCCATGACTCCACCACTCCATCACTCCTCCCCCTAACGCCATGCGGCCCACTCCGGCATCCAAAACATCGAATCCCGCCCCGGCGCAGGACGGCTCCCCCCAACCCCTCCTGTTCATGGTGTTGGCCGGACTCTTTTTCTTCATCGTCGTCGTCAAGCTCGGCATTCCCGTCATCCTGGACGCCAAAGTATCACCGCCAGACGACTGGTTGGATGCCATTTTTGGCTACAACAACTACTCCTGGCAGGACAAATGGGGTTATCTGCTGATGGTTCCGGTGCTCGCCGCGGGGCTGTTCGCCATCCGCTGGAAGCCCTTCCCCGGAAAATGGCCCGGGCTTCTCCTCCTGCCCTTGCTCTGGCTCGGCTGGGAATCCATTGCCGCCGCCGCCTGCAACTCTCCCAAGCTGGCCGGACCGGTGATGGCCCATTTTTCCGCTTGCGTGGCGTTCTTCTATTTGGGGTTCTTCGCCCTGCGCGGCGTGCGCAATCCCTGGCCGGTCTGGGCCGGCCTGGGTCTGGCCCTTTGCTGGGTCCTGCACACTGCCATGACCCAGCACTTTGGCGGCTTGGAGGCGACCCGGAAGATGGTTTTGGAAGGCAGGACTGACATGCCGCCGGAACTTCTGAAGTTTGTGAATGATCCAGCCTATTTGGCCAGATTGCGCAGTGATCGCGTTGCAGGCACGTTCATGTATCCCAACGGCCTGGCCGCCGGACTGCTTCTGCTCCTGCCCATCAGCCTGGTTTTCCTGTGGCAGGTTGCGCCCAAAGTCCGCGCCGGAATCCGGGTTTTGTTCCTCGCCGTCTTAGGGGGGTGCGGACTGGCCTGTTTGTATTGGTCCGGCTCAAAGGCAGCCTTGCTGTTCATGATTTTATTGGGAGTCCTCGCCCTCGGCCATTCCCCTCTGCGGATGGCTTGGAAACGGACCTTGATCTACGGCCTGATCGCCCTTGGCCTCATCGGTTTCACCATCAAATACGCCGATTCTGTCGCGCGCGGCAAGAAGAGCATGGTGGCGCGGTTGAACTATTGGCAGGCTGCGATCCAAATCACCTGGCAGCATCCCATCCTTGGCACCGGGCCGGGCACTTTCGGGCCTGCCTACGAACCATTTCAACCCCCAAACGGCGAATTGCCCAAGCTTACTCATAACGATTATCTGGAACAAGCCTCAGATTCCGGGATTATTGGGTTTCTGACGTTTTCCGGCCTGATTGTGGGGTCAATTGCGTATGTGTATCGTTATAGATTGATAAAAAAAGGCGAATTATACACGGTCAGATTTGCGGTCTGGCTGGGATTATTGGGGCTGTTCCTGCATTCAGGAATGGAGTTCAACCTCTACTATCCGGCACTGGCGTGGCCCTCATTCTTTCTCTTAGGATGGCTTTGGGGATTGGACGAGGAATGACGAGCTCACAGCCGTCAACGAAAGAACCAACACTGTGGCTGTCTTTGGGGGTTGCAGGAGGGATGACAAGGCTGGCCCGCATGATGCTCATCATCACAATACATTATGCCTTTTGAGTCAGTTATCGTTAAAGTTTTCATCCTCCGGCTCAAAAATGCTGAAAAACCCCGTTTCTACCCCATTTACCCCGTCATTTCCCCTGATTTTATTCCTTGACGGAAATCTCTCAACCCCCTATTCTCTGCCGCAACGAAAATCATGTTCAAAGCAGAGTCGTTGCTCGACTACTGCTTTTTTGGTTCAATGCATATCAAAGAAACAGGCACATATAGGAATGTCCGGTTCCAGAAGGAGGATGCATGGATTTAAAAGACATCAAGGCGATCATAGACCTGATGCGGAAGAACAACCTCTCCGAGTTCGAATTGGAACGTCAGGAATACAAAATCAAATTGAAGCGAGGCGGGGGCGGCGTCCACCCGGTATCTGAGGAATCCGGTTACTACCCACTTGCCGCGATCACCCCTGTTCCGCCTCCGCTGCCCGCCCCGTCGTCGGTTGCAGCGGCAGCCCCGGCGAATACGGCGGCAGCAGGCCCCGCCTCATTGGAAATCGAGTCTCCCATGATCGGCACTTTTTACCGGGCGCCATCGCCGGAATCGCAAAGCTATGTGGAAGTGGGGAGCGAAGTGAACCCGGAGACCATCGTGTGCCTCATCGAGGCGATGAAAGTGATGAACGAAATTAAAGCCGAAGTCAAAGGGGTCGTTACCCACATTCTCGTCGAAAACGCCAAGCCGGTCGAATTCGGCCAACCGCTTTTCCGGATCCGTCCGAGTTAGATCCAGGATGGCGGCCGGACACGTTTCCAAACATGTTTGAAAAAGTTCTCATTGCCAACCGCGGGGAAATTGCGGTCCGAATCATTCGCGCCTGCAAGGAAATGAACATCCGCACGGTGGCGGTTTACTCCAAAGTGGACATGGATTCAATGCATGTCCAAATGGCAGATGAAGCCATCTGCATCGGCCCGGGGCCGAGCAATGACAGTTACCTGAGGATTGACCGCATCATATGCGCTGCGGAAATAGCCGACGTGGATGCGATCCATCCCGGTTACGGCTTTTTGTCGGAAAACGCGCATTTCGCCGATATTTGCGAAAACTGCAACATCCGGTTTATTGGCCCCAATTCCCGCGCCATGAACGCGCTGGAAGACAAGGCGGCCAGCCGCACCCTCGCCAAGAAAGCGGGCGTCCAGACGCCGCCGGGATCGGAAGGCGCAGTGGAAAACGAGCAGGAAGCCCTGGCCGTGGCCAAACGCATTGGCTACCCGGTCATGATCAAGGCCATTGCCGGCGGCGGCGGTCGCGGCATGAGGGCGGCCCATAACGACGGCTCGCTGGTCAAAGGCTATCACACCGCCCGGAGCGAGGCGGAGAAGGCCTTTGGAAAATCGGGGGTTTACATCGAAAAATTCATCGAGAACTCCCATCACATCGAATTTCAAATTTTTGGGGACAGCAAGGGCAACTTCATCCACCTGGGGGAACGGGATTGTTCGGTCCAGCGGCGCAATCAAAAGCTGGTCGAGGAAACGCCATCGCCGGTGCTCGAAACTAAATTCAAGGACCTGCGCAAGAAGATGGGCAAGGCGGCGGTGCGCATCGCCGAAGTGGCCCATTACACCAACGCCGGCACGGTGGAGTTCCTGGTGGACGAAGAGGGCCGCTACTATTTCCTGGAGGTCAACAAGCGCATCCAGGTGGAACATCCCATCACCGAGGAGGTCACCGGCCTGGACCTGGTGAAAATGCAGATTGCCATTGCCATGGGCGAGCCGTTGCGCGTCAAGCAGGGCGATGTTCACTTCAAAGGACATGCCATCGAATGCCGCATCAACGCGGAAGACCCCTTCGATGATTTCCGGCCCTGCCCCGGCCGGGTGGCCATGTACTACGCGCCGGGGGGACGCGGCGCCCGGGTGGACAGCCATGTCTATGCCGGGTACTCCATCCCGCCCAACTACGATTCCATGATCGGCAAGCTCATCGCGCACGGCCGAGACCGCCGCGAAGCGATGGACATTATGAGCCGCGCCCTCTCCGAATACATGATCACCGGCATCACCACCACCATTGCCTTTGAACAAGCCATTTTGCAGGACCCGAATTTCCGGCGCGGCACCTACTCGACCAATTTTCTCGAACAACTCCTCGGCGGCGCGCGCCGGGAATTGCTCGAAGAAAACGCATGAGCAAGGCGTGCTGAATTTTCAGCGGCCAGTTTCCAAAACTGAACCCCGGCAAACTTCCGCCCCGGCATGAAACCTCTCAACCAATGCCGTCTTTATACTTTTATTGACACGGCTTTTCTGCGGGGCCGGGCGGCGGCGGCGGTGGCGGAGCAGCTTTGCCGGGGCGGTTCGGATTTGATTCAATTGCGGGCCAAGGATTGTTCGCGGGAGCAGGTGCGCCAACTGGCCGGGGTAATCCAGCCGGTTTTGCGGGGCGCCGATGTCGGTTTGGTCATCAACGATCATTGGGACATTGCGGGGGAAATGGGCGCGGACTTTTGTCATTTGGGGCAGGAGGATTTTTTCGGGGCGGGGTTCACGCACGTCTCGCAACTATCCGCCTTGCCGGCCCGGCCGCTGGTTGGCTTGAGCACCCATGCGCCCGAACAGGCGGCGCGGGCGCTGGCCGCCGGGCCGGCCTACCTCGCCATCGGGCCGGTCTATGCGACCGGGACAAAACCCGGGGCGCGGCCGGTGACGCTGGAGTATGTGCGCTGGGCAGCGGCGCAGGTGAAGATTCCGTGGTTCGCCATCGGGGGCATCCACCTGGGAAATCTGGACGAAGTACTGGGGGCGGGAGCGGAACGGATTTGTGTGGTTTCGGCCATCCTCAACGCGCCGAACATCGAACAAGCCTGCCAGGAATTCAGAAAGCGGATGCCCGCTTGAACTTCACAGGCAGCCGGGTAAGATCGCGTCGTCATCATTGAACCTTGAGTTTTTGAAATGAGCTTACTGATTGTTGGTTCGACGGCGCTGGACTCGATCAAAACGCCGCAGGCGGAGAATCCGCGGCTGCTCGGCGGATCGGCCAGCCATGCGGCGGTGGCGGCCAGTTTTTTCGGGCCGGTCCGCCTGGTGGGAATCGTGGGGGGCGATTTTCCGGCGCGCTACCTCAGCCTCTACCGCAAACACAGAATTGACCTGGAGGGTTTGCAGATCGCGCCGGGCAAAACATTTCACTGGTCGGGCGAATATGAAGTCAATATGAATAATCGCCGGACCCTCGCCACGGAGCTGGGGGTTTTTGCAACGTTCCTCCCCCGGCTGCCGGAATCGTACCGGGACAGCCCGTTTGTTTTGCTGGCCAACATCGCCCCCTCCTTGCAGGGGCACGTCCTGGACCAGATGCGCCGTCCGAAATTTGTGGTGGCGGACACGATGGATTTGTGGCTGAACGTGGCGCTGGCCGATTTGTTGAAGCTGCTCCGGCGGGTGGATGGCTTTGTGCTGAACGAGAGCGAGGCGCGGCAATTGACGCAGGAAGACAACCTGGTGCTGGCCGCGAAAAAGATTCACCGGCTCGGCCCGAAGCATGTGATTGTCAAGAAGGGCGAACACGGGGCGATCCTCTCGTCCGGGGGCAAACTTTTCCTCTCGCCCGCCTTTCCGCTCGACCGCGTGGTGGATCCGACGGGCGCGGGCGACTCCTTCGCCGGGGGCATGATGGGCTGGCTGGCGGCGGCGGGCGGCCCGGTGGAGGCCAACCTGCGCCGGGCCATGGTCTACGGCAGCGCGGTGGCGTCGTTTTGTTGCGAGGGCTTCGGCCTGACGGCCACGGCGCGGGCCAGCCGCGCCGCCATCGAAAAGCGGTTCCAAGCATTGCAATTATTGACACGGTTCTGAGGAATCCAGTCAATAAGAATTATTGCGGCCCCCCGCTGTCTCACCATTCGAACTCCAGGAAGGAAACGGCCTGGCGGGGCAGGGCAAAGCGGACGGCCACCCTGCCGTCGCGGACGGAAACGGTTTCGGGCGCGCCCAAGGGCGTGAGTTTGCCGGCGTTCTCCAGCCGGGCATATTGTTCCGGGGCGGGCTGCTCCGCACGGCCCGCCTGCCGCCAGAGGGCATAGGCGTCGCTGTGCTCCTGGTCAATTCTGAAATGCCGCAGCCGCACCGGGCCGGTGGTTGCAGGAAGATTATTGACTTCCAGGGCGACGGCAGCGTCCGGGCCGGGCAGGTCATCATCGTGGTAGTGCCAGACCATGACGCAGAGCCTTTTGCCGTCGAGGCTGGCCAACGAGGCCACGTCGGGACTGGCCCGGACCCCCCGGCGCAGGATGTCATCCAAAGGGACGGCGCCGTCGCTTTGGACGGCGAGGCGCTGGCCGCTCATTTGATTAAACATGCGGAAGACATTGAGGACGGGCAAATCAATCCCGCCGGTGGCCAGGACGCGGAAGCCTTTGAAGAGGGGCTGGTCCTCGAATTCAAAGGCCCAACAAAGGGAGCCTTCGAGATTAACGCCCTGTCGGTCGGCGAGATCGGATTCGCGGGCGAAGCTGGCGGCGGTGTAGCTGGCGAATTGGAGGCCGTTGCGATAGCCGTAAGCCCCGCCCAGGCAGGCGGCGCAGCCGTCCGGATCGGATTCGCCGATGATGATGGGTTTGTCCTTCAGTTCGGGAAAGGAGGAGATGATGCGGAAAGCCGTATTGATGCGAGCCAAGTGGGTTCCGAGGCCCATGCGCACATGGTCGTTGGTGAAGAGCGGGGCGCCCTTGGCGTGGAAGGAAATAAAATCAACGGGCGTGCCCACCTGGCCGGTGACATAATTGGTGCCATGCAGGCAATGTTCGAGGAAATTGCGCAAAGCCGGTCCGGAGCCCGCGTAGTCCGGCCCGCCCACTTTGGCGGCTGGCAGGGCGCGCCGCACGGCTTGGACGGCGTAGTCGTGGAGCTTGTAAAACTCCTCCGGGCGGCCCTGCCAGTAGCGGATGTCGGCTTCGTTCCAAACTTCCCAATACCACTGCCGGACCTCGGCGGCGCCGTAGTTGTCAACACAATGTTTGGCCCATTGGAAAACCAGTTCGCCCCATTTGGCGTAATCCTTGGGCGGGTAGCTCCAGCCGGTATAAATGACCCCGTAGCTGGAATCGGTGCTGTAATGGTGCTGGTAAGGATCGGGATGGATGGAGAATTCCCTGGGCATGAAACCGATTTCCGCGTAAGGGCGGAGGCCGTTTTCCAGGTAAGTGTCGAAGATGCGGTCCAAGATGGTCCAGTCATAGACGGGGTGGCCTTCGGCGTCCTCGTGATAGGCGCCGGTGGAGCCCCATTTGAGGGCGGCGGTGCCGTCGCCGGAGTTGAGGAGATTGTGGGTGCGGAAGAAGACGGTGCCGGTGGGCCGCATTTGGCCCAGTTCGGCGATGAGTTTGCGTCCGTCCTTCATGTAGGCGTAATTGGGTTCGTCGGCGCCGAAGAAACGCCAGATGGGATGGATTTCGCCGGTGGTTTTGGCGGCGTCCACCTGGATTTGCACGGGAAAAGGGACGGGGGCTGCGGCGGGCGGGTTGGTATCGCTTTGCGCGGCCAGCAGGGGCAGGACGGCAAACAAAGCCACGGCCATCTTCAATGTCAGGGATATGCGCATGATGAAGGGAAGGATCGCGGCCGGAGGCTTTCCAACTCAAATACCGGGTAATGCCAACGCCGGGAACGGTTCATGGATTGTCATTCAAGTAGGGTCTGTATCTTGACGGGATGACGATAATATTGGTGGAGGAACTGGTTCTGGAAATGCCGCCCCGGCGAGGCGATTGCGAAGTGTCTATGAAGTGGTACTCGCCATCTTTGTCCTTCCATATCTCGACGGTGTCCGTTTGATTGGTGTTGAGCGGGAGCAAAGCCCGTTCGATGCGGCGATTGTGGGCGGTCTCCTGTTGCGCGGGAGTGAGAACGCCATCCAATTCCCTCCACAGTTGCCCGCCCAACTTCTGAACCTGGGCCACATCCTCCTCCGACAAGGGTGTGATGGTGACATGCACATGGCCGGCGGCGTCTTTGGTCCGCCTGGCATGCAGGCGTTCGATCTGAAGGTAGTCCCGGTAGGTGGTGCGAATGATGGTGTTGGCAACCTGGAGTTGATCGGGATTAAGTTGCAATTCCGAAACCAACGCCGGGCTGAAACTCCGGCCTTCCGGCGTGTTGGTAAAAATGCCGGGGAAACCGGGAGGCGAGTTGGTGATGGTCACGGTATTGGTGATGATCTTAGGGTGAGCCAGGCTGTGAAAAAGCCCGTAAGCCAGGACGGCGACCAGGACCAGGGCACAGACCATGCCAACTTGATAAACGACGGCTATTTTGCGGCTGCGGACGGCGGCGGTGGCCGGGGCGGAAAGAGTCTCCACCTGGGTGAGAATTTCGCTGGCTTGCTGGTAGCGGCGGTCAGGTTCTTTTTCCAGGGCGCGCATCACCACCTGGTCCAGACGCACATCGGTGTGGGCTTTTTGCGAGGGAAGCGGGAAGCGGCCGAGGGGCAGTTCGCCGGTGAGCATTTCATAAAAAATGACGCCCAGGGAATAAAGGTCGGCGCGGTGATCCACCTCGGAGGGTCTTTCGATTTGTTCGGGGGCCATGTATTGCGGCGTGCCCATGAGACCGGTCGTGACGGTGAGGGCGGGGAGGCGCTGGCCGCCGGTCCCGGCCAGCTTGGCCAGGCCGAAGTCGGCCATTTTCACGCGCCCCTTTTTGTCAAGTAAAATGTTGGCCGGCTTGATGTCGCGGTGGACGATCCCCTCGTCGTGGGCAAACTGGAGCGCCTGGCAAATCTCCACGACGATGCGCAGCGCCTCGGGCGGTTTCAATTCCTTGCGCTGGATCAGCGAGTGCAGGTCCACTCCGTCCACGTATTCCATGAGAAAGTAATAATAAGGGCCGGCCCGGCCGAAATCATAAACGGCGACGATGTTGGAATGGTGCAGGCGGGCCAGGGCCTTGGCTTCGCGGGAAAACCGTTCGGCAAAGGCGGGCTGGGAACTCAGCTCCGGCGAAAGGATTTTCAGCGCGACCATCCGGTCCAGGTTCAGTTGGCGCGCCTTGTAAACCATGCCCATGCCGCCGCAGCCGAGAAGTTCAAAGACTTCCAATTGCGGAAAAAACTCGGCGATTTGGGCGGCGGTCGGCGGTGAAAACGGCGCGGCGGCAAGGGCGGGCGGGACCGAAGCGAGGCCGGTGGGCGCGCGCTGGCAATTGGGGCAGAGCGATCCGGTCACGTCCGCCGCCAGCGGCGCATGGCATTGCGCACATATTCGTATGGTGTCCATGGTCAACACTGCATTTGTACAGAGGGGCCGGCGGCTGAAAGGTTACGGCAATCGCGCAAAGGTAATGCGCCGGTCACGGTCGCACCCCCGTCGTGCGGCGGGCAGGGGACTGCCCACCCTGCCAACCAGGACTGACGCATCGCGACGGCCCGCGGGTCAAATCTGAAAATCCAGGATGGCGCCGGGCTTGACTTTTTTTGTGACGTTGACATCGGTTTTGTCGAAAGTGACGAGGGAATGAGGGGGAACGCTGCGGGTGAGGAAAACACTGGCGCCGATGGTGCTGCCTTCGCCGACGACCGTTTCGCCGCCGACAATGGTGGCGTTGGCGTAAATAGTGACGTGATCCTCGACGGTGGGATGGCGTTTTTGGCCGCGGAGCAACTGGCCGCCGGCGAGGGAGCGTGCCACCAGGCCCACGCCCTGGTACATTTTGACATGCTGGCCGATCTCGGCGGTTTCGCCGATGACGGTGCCGGTGCCGTGGTCAATAAAGAAATGGGAGCCGATGCGCGCGCCGGGATGCAAATCCATGCCGGTGCGGCTGTGGGCCCATTCGGTCATGATGCGGGGGATCAAGGGGACTTCCTCCTCGTAAAGCTCATGGGCCAGGCGCTGCACGGCGATGGCCTCGATGAACGGATAAGCCACAATAACTTCCTCCTTGCTCAAGGCGGCGGGATCGCCCTGGTAGGCCGCCTCGGTGTCGCTGGCGAGCAAATCGCGGATTGGGGGCAGCCGGCTCAAGAAGCGGAGAGCGAGGACGCGGGCGTTCTGGCGCAAGGCTTTGGGGCCGGCGACCTCGGGAGAGGCATATTCGAGGCTTTTGCCAATTTCATCCTCCAACCGTTCGGAGACGGAAGCCATCAAGGTGGCGGTGAGGACTTTGAGTTCGGAGGAATGGATGGATTTCTCGTCGAAGAAGCCGGGGAACAAGAGGCGCAACAAATCCAGGGTGATGGAGGCAATGGCGGTTTTGGACGGCAGGTTTTTGCCGTCAACGTGGTTGATCCCGCCGACGCGCGCATAAGAGGCGATCAACTGATCGGTTAGTTGGGTGACCGTGTGGTTCACAAGGGGATTATCAGGCAGCAGAGCGGGAAAGGCAAGCGGCGCGAGCCGGTTTTGGGCGCCTGAAAAGGCCCCCCCACCCCTGGAACTGAAATTAGCCCGACTTTCTCTACTGGAGGGCGGTTTTAAGTTTTTTTGACCCCTTCGGCAGCAGGCTTACGAGGGAAGGAGGCGGATTTTTCTTCAAAATTGGGTTTGGTGCAGACCTACCCTCTTCCACAACCCTCGCCGATTGGGGTAGGATGCGGGCTGTTGATATGGCCAAGCCTTACC
>JBEKVM010000061.1:0-31951 GCA_049513975.1 Verrucomicrobiota bacterium
CAGCAGGCCAAGGCCCAGCGTGAGCAGGAGAAGGCCGCCGCCAATTTGAAGCCAGAGCAAGCTGGAACCGTCGTCCCGGGTCTCACTCCGAAGGAAGTCGCCGCGGCCAAATTGAAGGAAGAACAAGCGGCGAAAAAGGCCGCCGCCGCCGCCGAGAAAGAGCAAGCCAGGGAGGCGGAGAAGAATCGGCGGGCGGCCGAGCAGCAGGCCAAGGCCCAGCGTGAGCAGGAGAAGGCGGCCGCCAAAATGAAGGCGGGCCAGTCTGGAACCACCGTGGCGGGTCCCACTGCGGAGGAGGTGGCCGCAGCCAAAATGAAGCAGGAGCAAGCGGCGAGAGAGGCTGCCGCCGCCGCCAAGGCCGCAAAGGAAGCCGCCGAAAAAGCGCGCCAGGACCAATCCGCGCAAGCCAGGGAGGCGGAGAAGAATCGCCTGGCCGCCGACCAGCAGGCCAAGGCCCAGCGTGAGCAGGAGGTGGCCGCCGCCAAATTGCAGCAAGAGCAAGCGGCGAGAGAGGCTGCCGCCGCCGCCAACGCCGCGAAGGAAGCCGCCGAAAAAGCGCGCCAGGAGCAAGCCGCGCAAGCCGCCGCTCGGCAAGCGCAAGCCAGGGAGGCGGAAAAAAACCGCCTGGCCGCCGAGCAGCAGGCCAAAGCCCAGCGTGAGCAGGAGAAGGCCGCCGCCAATTCGAAGCCAGAGCAAGCTGGAACCATGGTCCCGGGTCTCACTCCGAAGGAAGTCGCCGCAGCCAAATTGAAGGAAGAGCAAGCGGCGAAAAAGGCCGCCGCCGCCGCCGAAGCCGCCGCTCAGAAAGCACAAGCCAGGGAGGCGGAAACGAATCGCCGGGCGGCCGAGCAGCAGGCCAAAGCGCAACGTGAGCAGGAGAAGGCCGCCGCCAAAATGAAGCCGGGCCAGGCTGGAACCGTCGTCGCGGGTCCCACTGCGGAGGAGGTGGCCGCAGCCAAATTGAAGCAAGAGCAAGCGGCGAGAGAGGCTGCCGCCGCCGCCAACGCTGCGAAGGAAGCCGCCGAAAAAGCGCGCCAGGACCAAGCCGCGCAAGCCGCCGCGCAGCAAGCGCAAGCCAGGGAGGCGGAGAAGAATCGCCTGGCCGCCGAGCAGCAGGCCAAAGCCCAGCATGACCAGGAGGTGGCCGCCGCCAAATTGCAGCAAGAGCAAGCGGCGATAAAGGCCGCCGCTGCGGCCAAAGCCGCAGAGCAAGCCGCCGAAAAAGCGCGGCAGGACCAAGCGGCCCAAGCCGCCGCTCAGAAAGCGCAAGCCAGGGCGGAAGAAGAGAAGCGTGTGGCCGCCGAGCAGCAGGCCAAAGCCCAACATGAGCAGGAGTTGGCCGCCGCCAAGTTGCAGCAGGAGCAGGCGGCGAAAATGGCCGCCGCCGCGGCCAAGGCCGAAAAGGAGAAGCAGGCAGCCGATGCCAAAGCCGCAAAGGAAGCCGCCGAAAAGGCGCGGCAGGACCAAGCGGCCCAAGCCGCCGCGCAGAAAGCGCAGGCCAAGGAGGAGGAAAAGAAGCGCCTGGCCGCCGAGCAGCAAGCCAAAACCCAACATGAGCAGGAGATGGCCGCCGCCAAGTTGAAGCAGGAGCAGGCGGCGAAAACGGCCGCCGCCGAGGCCAAGGCCGAAAAGGAGAGAAAGGCCGCAGTAACAGAGGCCATTAAAGAGGCAAATGCCAACGCCAAACTCAAACCAGCGCAAAAGGAAAAGACGGCAGCCGCCACGCCCAGGAAGCCGCCGGAGGCGGCAAAGGCCGGCGCGTCCACTCCGCCGTCCACCAACATCACCGCCAAGACAACCTCCGCGCCCGTCCCGGCCGCGGGCGCCAATGCGCCCCTCACCAAGGAACAAAGGTTGAACGAGCTTAATCGCCGTTACAAGAACGACGAAATCACCCCCCTCCAGTACCAAACCGAACGCGCCAAGATCATAGCCGAGCCCTAACGCGATTTTCACCCCCGGCGAAAAGGCGGATCCCCGTGGCGCGCGCGGCCCGGCGCGGCCGGCTCCAGGCCGGGCCTGGCGTCCTTGAACAACATTTCGGACGCTTCCAATTTTCCATTATGAAACTGCAAGAACCGCGAGTGCGGCGGCCGTCAAAGGAAAAATCAGCCCCGGCCCGGCCGGCGGTGGCCGGGGCGGCGGAGGTGGCCCCCGGCGAGGTCATTGCCGAGCTGGAAAAACATATCTTGACAGATGGATTCAAGCTGGTGATTGACCTGGAGAAAAGCCACGGCTCGCGCCTGGTGGATGCCGCCACGGGACGCAGCTTCCTGGACTTCTACGCCTTTTACGCCTCCATGCCGGTCGGGTTCAATCATCCCCATTTCAACCGGCCGGAAGTGGAGGCCGAACTGCTGGCGGCGGCGAAGGTCAAAGTGGCCAACTCGGATGTTTATTCGACGGCCTACGCCACGTTCGTCAAGACCTTTGCGCGGGTGATGGGCCTGCCGCCGCTGGCGCGCTATTTTTTCATTGAGGGCGGCTCGCTGGCCGTGGAAAACGCCCTCAAGGCGGCGATGGACTGGAAAGTGCGGCGCAACCTGGCGGCCGGGCGGGGCGAACGCGGCACGGAGATCCTGCATTTCGCCGGCGCCTTCCACGGGCGCAGCGGCTACACCCTGAGCCTGACCAACACCGACCCGCGCAAGACCGATCTGTTCGCCAAGTTCCCCTGGCCGCGGGTGATCGCTCCCTTCCTTGATTTTTCCCTGCCGGAAGACCAGCGCCTGGAAAACGTCAAGCAAAAGGAAGCCCGGGCCGAAGAACAAATCCGCGCCTTCCTCGCGGGGCGCGGCCCGGACCTGGCCGCCATCATCATCGAACCGATCCAGAGCGAGGGCGGCGACCGTCATTTCCGCGGCGAATGGCTGCAAAAACTCCGGCGCTTGTGCGATGAGCACGGCCTCCTCCTCATCTTTGACGAAGTGCAATGCGGCATGGGCGTGACCGGACGCAATTGGTGTTGCGAGCATTTTGGCGTCAAGCCCGATCTTTTGGTCTTTGGAAAAAAAGCCCAGGTCTGCGGCGTGATGGCCGGGCCGCGCCTGGACGAAGTGCCGGAGAACGTCTTCCGCCTTCCCAGCCGCATCAGTTCCACTTGGGGCGGAAATTATTGCGATTACGTGCGCTCGACCCATTTTCTGCGCATCATCGAAGAGGAAAATCTGGCGGCCAACGCCCGTCGCGCCGGGGCCATCCTGCTGGCGGAATTGCGCAAGCTGGCCCAGATACATCCCGTCCTCACCGCCGTGCGCGGACGCGGCCTGCTCCTGGCTTTCGATCTCCCCACCCGCGAGTTGCGGGACCAATTGTGGATGCGCGCCTACGAATCGGGCCTGCTGCTCCTGCGCTGCGGCGAACGCTCCATCCGGCTTCGTCCCGTCCTGGATTTGAAAGACGACGTGATTGCCGGGGCGCTGCCCCTGCTGGACCGGGCCTGCCGGGGACTGGGCTAGAAAATGCCGGGTTTTTTTGAAGGGACTTTGCGAAATTGAATCCACATGAAGACAAACGCACTATTTGACAAACTCGGTCTGCAACCCGCCAACCCCGGGGTGTTTTGCGGGGAATGGCTGGGCGGCGGGCCGCTGCTGAAAAGCATCTCCCCCATTGACGGCAAAATACTGGCCCGCGTCCGCATGGCCGGCGCGGCCGATTACGAACACGCCGCCGCCCGGGCCGGCCGGGCCTTCGCCGCCTGGCAAAACCTGCCCGCGCCAAAACGCGGCGAAATTGTCCGCCAGCTCGGCAACGCCTTGCGCGCCGCCAAGCCCGATTTGGGCCGGCTCGTCACCCTGGAAACCGGAAAAATCCTGGCGGAAGGCGAAGGCGAAGTGCAGGAGATGATTGATATTTGCGATTTTGCCACGGGCCTTTCCCGGCAGCTTTACGGGCTGACCATCGCCTCGGAGCGGCCGGGCCATCGCATGCTGGAGCAATGGCATCCGCTGGGCATTGTCGGCATCATCAGCGCCTTCAATTTTCCCGTGGCCGTCTGGGCCTGGAACAGCGCCCTGGCCGCCGTCTGCGGCGACGCCACTTTGTGGAAACCCTCCAGCCAAACCCCGCTCTGCGCCATTGCCACCATCAGAATTGCCGAACGCGTCTGCCGCGCCAACAGCGTGGACCCCGCCATTTTCAGCCTGGTCGTATGCGGGCGTGACGTGGGCGGGCGGATGGCGCGCGACCCGCGCCTTCCCCTGCTTTCCGCCACCGGCTCCACCAAAATGGGGCGCGAGGTGGCCCAACAAGTGCAGCGCCGCCTGGGCCGGGTCCTCCTGGAATTGGGCGGCAACAACGCCATCATCGTCGCCCCCTCGGCGAATTTGCAACTGGCGGCGCGCGCCATTTTGTTCGGGGCCGTCGGCACGGCCGGCCAGCGCTGCACCAGCACCCGGCGCCTTTTCGTCCACCAATCCATTGAGAACGATCTGACGGAGCGGCTGATTGGCGCCTGGCGCCAGACCCCGGTCGGCAATCCCCTGGAAGCGGGCACGCTGCAAGGCCCGTTGATCAATTTGGCGGCGGTGGAAAACATGGCGCGGGCCTTGCGGCGGGCGCGGCGCGAGGGCGGCAAAATACTTTGCGGCGGGGAACCGCTGCGCGGGCGCAACTATCCCGGCGGCCGTTACGTCCGCCCGTGCCTGGTCAAGATCCGCCCCGACGCCAAAATCGTCCGCGAGGAAACCTTCGCCCCAATTTTATATTTGACTCCATACGCAAAACTGGAGGAAGCCATCGCCTGGCACAACGCCGTGCCGCAGGGCCTGAGTTCGGCGATCTTCACCAACGACCTGCGCGAAGCCGAATTGTTCCTGTCCCAGCGCGGGAGCGACTGCGGCATAGCCAACGTCAACATCGGGACCAGCGGGGCGGAAATCGGCGGCGCTTTTGGCGGGGAAAAGGAAACCGGCGGCGGCCGGGAAAGCGGGAGCGACGCCTGGAAAAACTACATGCGCCGCCAAACCGTCACCATCAATTATTCCTCCGAATTGCCCCTGGCCCAGGGCATCCGCTTCGGAAGCTGAAAACGCACATTGTCAAAACTATTATCATGGAATAATAATCTGTTATTGTCTTTGCTGAAGTTTCACAAGGCCGATCAACAAATTATCCACGATCTTCAATTCGGAAGTGTCCCAGTTTGACCGGTTGCTCTGCGCGAGCCATTTCAGCGCCTTCTCCTGGAAGAGAGGCGACCGAACAACCGGATAAAAGAAGCCGTCAAGAATTTTTCTAAGCGTCTTCCATTCCAACTCTTTATCGTTTTTGATCCGGCTGCACTTGAAGAGGAACGTCAGCGTGTATGCCCGATCCACTGGGGCAACAAGGTTCGGAAGCAGATGGGCCATGACCTTTGAGTTGCCCACCAGGGTTGTTCCAGACCTCATGCAATGAATCCCGTCAAAGACCCTTCTGAGCATGGCCCAATCAGGTTCAAGAAGACTGCCCCGCGTTCTCTGCTGAAGGAGCATTGCTTCTCCCCAAACGGCGCTCAAGGAGGACAGGAAATCGTTGAATTCTCCCATCTTTGATCCGCCTCGTCCCATCCGATGCATACCCCACGAAGCCAACATGGCATAAACGTACTCCGCGAAACGCTCGAAGTCTCTTGCACGGGCCGCATCAAGGCTTCTGAGGTGAAAATAGACGCTTGGTCCGCTAAACGCCTCGGCCTCATAAGCCTCATGCGCCTGATCGAGCGAGTTCAGCAGACTGTTTCGTTGACCGTCAAACATATCACAATTTTAAGCCGGACCGTCGCCCGGTATGTCAAGCGAATTTGCAATAACTCTGGTTTCACCATTTCCAAGAGTTGCAAATCCACATGAAACGGGTTTAATTGCACCATGCAAACGCTCCAAAGAATTGAAGAACAAGTGAAGCAGTTGTCGAAGGCGGAGCAGGAATCGCTGCGGGACTGGCTGGAAAACATGCTGGAAGACGACCTGGAATTCACGGACGAGTTCAGGGCGAAGATTGAACGCGGCGAGCAGGATATTCAAGCCGGGCGCGTTCGCATCCGCAAGCCTTGAGCCGGTGATGAACGGCGCCGCAACACAAATTGCCTCACGAGAATTCGACGATGATTTCTTTCACCTGCCGCCGCAGGTTCAGGTTCTGGTTCAAAGAAAGATTGATTCCATGGGTTTGCGTCTGGCGACATTCCCGCATTATCGCATGACGGGCACGGACAAATACAGATTGCGAGCCGGCGATTACCGCGTGATTTATCGCTTTGATTTGGTTCAAGGAAACATTTATCTGGTGGCCATCGGTCATCGCCGTGAAATTTACCGTGATTTATGAAAACGATGGGAACGGCAGAGAGCAAAGAAGAGACCAAATATCTCAATCTCATTGAAGATGCCTTGCTGGAATTCAAGGAAATTCAAAAGGAACTGCGCCGTGAGCAGGTCAAAACGGAGCGTCTCCGCGCTTCTTCCCGCCGCACCATGAATCAAACTTGGGAAATCCTTCGCCGTGTGGAAGCAACTCTTTGAATTGCTCCGGGGCGCTTTGTTCCTCGGCAGAGACGCGGTCGAAATTCGCCGCGAGGTCACGCATCTGCGTGAAGAAATGAATCAAGTCCAGAAAGCCTTGAATCAGCTCGCCCGTGATTTTGGGCATCTTGCCGACCGCGAAAAACTTGAACGCGAGAAACTTGTTCTGCAACTGGAAAACGCGATCCTCCGTCTCGAACGACGTCTGCCGCCTGACAAAACATCCAAAGAATAGTGTTTACTCCTCACTATCTTTCTTCAGTACGCCGAATTTTCCGTAGCGCAGGGCCAGGGTCGGCAGGATGAGCAGGTTCAGCGTGGTGGAGGTGATGAGGCCGCCGAGGATGACCATGGCCATGGGGCCTTCGATTTCCTGGCCGGCTTTCCCCCTTGCCCGGCGCCAGCGGCAACAAGCCCAGGGCTCTCACCACGATCCGCAGCAGCAGCGCGCCCGCAGCGGCCACCGCCGCCTTACCCCTGCGATGCCACTGGTTGAAAGGCCTTTTTTTCGCGCAGGCGCAACAGGACGTAATACGCCGCCGGTGTGGCCACCAGCGACAGCAGCACGGAAATGCACAACGCGCCAATCACCGCAATGGCCAGCGGACGCAGCATCTCGGCGCCACTGCCGATCCCCCAGGCCAAGGGCAGCATCCCCAGGGCTGCCGCCAGTGAAGTCATCAGCACCGGGCGCAGACGCCGAAGGCCGGAGCGCACAAGGGCTTCTTCCAGCGGCACCCCTTGCGTCCGGAGATGATCCACGAAGTCGAGCATGAGGATGCCATTCTTGGCCACAATGCCGACCCCAATGATCGCGCCCAGGTAGGAGACGATGTTCACAGAGGTGTGCGTGAGCCAGAGCGCCGCCACCGTTCCAAACAGCGCCAGCACCGCCCCAAACACAATGGCGACCGGCTCGTAGAACGAGCGGAATTCAACCAGCAGCACGGTGAACACGAGCAGGATGGCGGCGAGCAGCACCAGGATGAGATTGCGGAAAGATTCCTGCTGCTGCTGGTAAAGGCCGCCGTATTCGACCCGGCCGGGCGGCAGCCATTTGTCCTGGCTCAACTTGTCCTGGATTTCTTTCATGGCGCTGCCCAGATCGCGGCCTTCGAGCCGCGCGGAGACGCTGATGTCCTGCCGCAAATCGTCGCGGTCCAATTCAACTTGGCTCGGCTCTTCGGCCACGGCGGCGACTTGCGCCAGCCGCACCACCGTGCCGTTGGCCGCGCGCAACGGCAGTTCGCTTAACGCGGCAATGCGATGGACGCTCGCCGGATTGGCCAGGACGCGGATGTTGACGACGCGGTCGCCTTCCAAAACGGACGACACCGTCTGGCCCAGCAACGCGGTGTTCACGGCAGCGGCGATGTCCTGGCTGCTCAAGCCGAAGCGCGCGGCGTCAGCGGGACGCACCCGAAAATTGATGGACGGGCCGGTTTTCGTCAGGCCGTCGAACGTGTCCACAATGCCGGGAATCGTTTTGATTTGTTCTTCCACACGGGGCGCGACCTGTTGCAGCCATTGCAAATCGCTGGAGAACAATTTGATTTCAACCGGATTGGGCGTCAGTTGCAAATCGCCGATCACATCGGTCAGGATGCCGGGAAACTCCCAGCGGAAGGCCGGGAATTGCTCGTTGAAGGTGTGGCGTAAAACGGCGATGACCTCATCGGTGGTGTGCTCCCGGTCGCGTTTGAGCTTGACCGCAAAGTCGCCCCGATACGGCTCGGTGATGAACATGCCCATTTCCGCCCCCAGCCGGCGCGAATAACTTTCCACGTCCGGGTTCGCGGATAACATTTGCTCCGCCGCCGCAAGCTGGCGCGAGGTTTCGGTGAGACTGGTGCCCGGGGGCGCCCAGAAATCAATGACAAAACCGCCCTCGTCAAAACCGGGCAGAAAATCCGAGTCCAACTGCCGGTAAATGAAGCCCGACGCGACCAGGACGGCGCCGCAGGCCAGCAGGGTGATCCAGCGATGCGCCAGCGCCCAGCGCACCGCGCGTTCGTAAATGCGGATGACGCGCCTCAGCAAAAAGCCGCCCTCCACACTGCCGGGCGCGTGGCCGTGCTCCAATTTGTCGCGCTCGCGGATGAACCAGGCGGCCAGGGACGGCGTCAGCGTGACGGCCAGAGCCAGCGAGGTGAGCAGCGACACCACCATCGTCAGCGCCAGCGCCCGGAAAAACACGCCCGTAATGCCCGACAAAAACGCCAGCGGAAGGAACACGACCACCGGCGTCAGGGTCGAGCCGACCAGCGGATAAAGGATTTCGTGAACGGCTTCCTGAATTCCCTCCAGCCGGGGCCGTCCCGCCGCGATTTTCACGCACATCGCCTCGACCACGACGATGGCGTTGTCAATCACCAGCCCGATGGACGCGGCGATGCCGCCCAGCGTCATCATGTTGAAACTCATGTTGGCCAGTTTCATGGCGACGAGCGTGATCAAGACCGTGATCGGGATGGTGACGATGGCGGTCCAGACGCTGCCCCAATTTTTCAGGAAGAAATAAAGAATCAGGACGGACAGAATCAGTCCGAAAATAATCGCGTCCCAAACGCTCCCCACGGAATCGCGCACGAAGAGCGACTGATCGTAAAAGAACGCCAGTTGCATGTCCGGCGGCAATTCCTGCCGGAGTTGCTCCAGTTTTGATTTCAACGCGCTGGCGATGTCCAGCGTGCTGCCGTCCGCCTGGCTCATGATGTTCAACAGCACCGACTCGCGGCCTTGCGCGGTGATGGATTGAAAAACCGGCTTTGGCCCGCGCTCGACACGCGCCACGTCCCTGACTTGCACCGGATGGCTGCCGCGAACCGCAATCACCAGATCTTCAATGTCTGCCGCCGAATGCACGCGTCCGTCCACCGTCGTCAGGTAAAGATGGTAATTTTCCTCCATCATGCCGGCGGGGGCGAAGAGATTGTTCTTGGTCAGTGCGTCGCTCACGTCCAACAATCCGAGGCCGGCGGCCTGCAATTTCACCGGGTCAACTACGACGTGAAATTCCGGCTCGCGACCGCCGATGATTTCCACGCGCGCGATGCCGGGAATCTGGAGAAAACGCGGTTTCAACTCATAATTGGCCGTCTCCCAAAGCGACATGATGCTGCGATTGGAACTGGTGAGGCTGATGCCGATGATGGGAAAGGCCGAGAAGGTCACCCGCTCAATCTCCGTGGCGGCGGTCGCCGGCAGGTCGCCGCGGATTTGCGAGAGCCGCCCCAGCACATACAGTTCCGACTGCCGCATGTCCACCTGCCAGTTGAAAAAGACATTGATCTGCGCCGAACCGCGCTTGGTGGCCGAACGCACTGTGATCGCGCCGGGAATGTCCTTCATCGCCTCTTCGATCGGGCGCGTCACCGTCGCCATCATTTCGTCGGCGGGCATGATGCCGTTGTCCACCAGAATGACGACGCGCGGAAAGTTCGTCTGCGGAAAAATGGACGACGGCATTCGCAGCGCGGAGAAAATTCCCGCCAGACACAAGGCCGCCGCGATGAAGGTGATGGACAGCGCGTGCCGCGTGGCGAAGCGGCCCAAGGGCGAAATGACGTCGGCCTTCATTTGGCGTTGGACGAATGGGGGGGCGTTTCCTCGCCCGAAGAGTTTTGCACGCGGATTTTTGTTTTGGCCGGCAACCCGTAGGCGCCCACCGTCACGACCGCATCGCCCGCTTTAAGTTCCGGGGCGGCGACTTCAATCCAGCCGTTCTCGCGCAAACCGGTCTGCACCGGCGTTTGCGTCGCCTCATTGTCTTTGACCAGCACGATGACGCTCTTGCCGCTTTCATCCGTCACCACGCTTTCGCCCGGCGCGGCCAGGCAATTGGTGCGAACCGCCGTCACGATGCGCAGCGCAACAAATTGTCCCGGCCGCAACGCGCCGCCCGCGGGCAACAACACCCGCACCAGAACCGTGTCGTTGTTCGTGTCCACGTTAGGGCTGACGAACGAAAGCTCCGTCGTCACCGCGGGCTCGGTCAACACTTCGACCGGATTGCCGGCTTTCAATTCCCGGGCTTCCGCCGCCGGAATTTGTGCGGCCACGGCCAGACGGTTCAAATCCATCACTTCCGCGATCACCGTCGTCAAATCCACCGCCTGACCGGGCTTGACGTTGACGCGCGTGACCGTGCCGGACAAAGGCGCGGTGACCCGCAACAAGGCCAGTTGCGCCTGGGCGCTCTGCAAATTTCTGAGCGAGGTGTTCTTTTGCGCGTATAATTGCTCCTGCCGCGCCACTTCCTGTTCCGCGTTTTCCACCGTCATCGCCCCTGAATTCAATTCCACCGCCAAATCGCCCTTCTCGACGTGCTGGCCTTCGACCAGGGCGATTTTGGTGACGACGCCCGCCACCGGCGCCGCCAGCGAGGCGCTGGCGGCGGGGGCGTTGCTTGTGGCGGGTGCGGGTTCAACCGTGCCATAACCTTGAACGTAACGATGCAGGGTGGCCAGCTTGAGCGCGTTGGTCTGGACGCTGACGACGGTGGGGGTGGCCTCCTCGCCGGCCGGTTTCTCGCCGGCGGGCGGGGCCGCCGCGCCATGCTGCTTGAACCACCAGACCCCGCCGCCGATGGCCACGGCAATTACGATGATGAAAACAATGGCTCGCTTCACGGTTTGGTCTCCTTTGTCGCCGCCGGATTGCGCTCAATTACGCCCGGCGTTATCATTGCAATGGGACGTTGCACGGCCTCTTCCAGGGCCGCCAGGGATTGTTGCCTTTTCACGCGCGCCTCCAACTGCCCCGCTTCGGCCACGGCAAATTCCAGTTGGGCGTTTAACAACTCGAGCGGGGCGGCGGCGCCGGCCTTGACCTGCGCGGCGATGGCGTCGCAGGACTTGGCCTGGCTGGCGGCCAGATCCTGCAGCAGGGCCAGGCTTTTTTCCGTGGCGCGAAAACTTTCCACGGCGGTGTCAATGTCCGCCAGCACTTTGGCCTGAAGCGCGTTGAAGCGGGCGGCGGCTTCCGTGCGGCGCGCGGCGGCTTCGGCAATGGGGCCTTGGTTCTGGTTGAGCACGGGCAGTTCGAGGGTGAGGCCCAGGCTCCATATATTGTCGCCCTGGTCAAACTGATAACCGGGGCTGAGATGAACGCCGGGATATTGACGGGCGATTTCCAACTGCAAGGCGGACTCGGCCGCCGCGTAATCGGCCAGCGCCCCCAGAACGTCGGGGCGGCCCAACAGCGCTTCCTGCCGGATTTCGGAGGAGGTCAGGCTGGCGGCGGCGCCGCTGTCTGGAAAAACAGTGGACAATTCCACGCCATCCAGCGCGCGGACCGGGACGCCGATGGATTCCGCCAGGTGCGCGCGGGACTCGGCGCCCTCCCGCTGGGTGTCGGCGAGGTCAAGCTGGGTTTTTTGCAGGGCGATGCGAAAGGTCACAGCCTCCGACCCGGCCAGCGCGCCAGCCTGGATTTGTTGCTCCAGCAGCGCAATAATTTGCTGCTGGATGGAAATCTGGTTTTGCAAGAGCGCCTCGCGCTGCCGGGCCGCGGAAAAATCGAGCAGGCCGACCCGCACGCCGGCGCGCACATGCCAGGCGGTGGCGGCGATGTTGAGGCGCGCGGATTCGGACAGTTGCCGCGCCTGGGCGATGCGATGGCCCCGTTTGCCGGCCGTCTCCAGCGGCAGATCGAAACTGACCGCCGGAAGCCAGGGGCTGAGTCCGTATTGGGCGTTGACGTGGCTGAAATTGAGCGCGGGCGTGACGTTCAACGTCGGATTGGGCCGGCCGCCGGCGGTTTGGATGGCCGCCTGGGCGACGCCCCACTGCGCGCGGGCGACTTCCAAATCAGGATGATAATAGAAGGCCGCCAGGGTGAGCATTTCAAAATCCCAGGCGCGCGGCGGCCCGGCGGCGGCATCGGGGGGAAGATTCTTTTCCAGGAAACTTCTCAGGCCGGGATCGTCGAGCGTACGGTCTTCCAGGGCGGAGGCGGTCCGGGCGGGCGAAACCGGCTGCGGCTCGAAGTGAGCGCAGCCGGCCGCCAGCCCGCAGAAAAGCAGAGCCAGGCAAAATCTAGGTATCGCAGTCAACAATTGCGGCAGTTTAGGGCTTTTGCATCTCGTACACCAGCACTTTGAAATTGTTGGTCCTTTTGACTTGTAGTCCGGGCGGAAAAATGAAGGTGCGACGGCGGGCCTTCAAGGTCTAATTGATTACAGTTTTGTCATCTGAAAATCAGCTTCATTGCCGCCCGGCTTTGCGCTAGAATCTGTTCATGCGCGTTTTGGTGGTGGAAGACGAAAGAAAAACGGCCTCCTTCATCCGCTCGGCCTTGGAAGCGGAACATATCGCCGTGGATGTCTGCCACAACGGCCCCGACGCCCTGGCGGCCGCGATGAGCGTGTCGTTCGACGCCATCGTGCTGGACATCATGCTGCCGGGGCAGGACGGCTTGAGCGTGCTGCGGCAGTTGCGCCAGCGCCGCAACCGCACGCCGGTTTTGCTGCTCTCGGCCCGCGGCGAAGTCAACGACCGGGTGGAAGGATTGAACATCGGGGCCGATGATTATCTGGCCAAGCCGTTCGTGCTGGCGGAATTGGTGGCGCGGCTGCGCGCCCTGGTCCGGCGCGGCAATGAACCCAAGCCCCAGCTCCTGCGCGTGGCCGACCTGACGCTGGACACCATCAAGCGCCAGGCCCGGCGCGGCCCAACGACTTTCGACCTGGCGGCGCGCGAATACCGGCTGCTGGAATTCCTCATGCGCTCGGCCGGGCGCGTTTGCGGGCGCATGACCATTCTGGAGAAGGTGTGGGATTACAATTTCGATCCGGGAACCAATATAGTTGACGTTTATGTGCGGCGGCTCCGGGAGAAGATTGACGCCGATTTCGAGCACAAACTCCTCCATACCGTGCGCGGGGCCGGTTATGTCTTGAAAGGCGAATAGCACAGTTTGAATGCTGCCTGGTGAAATATGACAATTCGCGCCCGCCTGACTTTTTGGTACGCCGGCCTCATGTTTGCCTCCTTGCTGGCCATGGGCGCCCTGTCCTACCGCCACTTTGTGGCCATCCCGGCCCACCGCGCCCAGCGCGGCCGGGAGTCGGCCGATGAAGTGGCCGACAAGGCGATGGATTTCAGGGAGGTCCGGGAGATCGTCTTGTGGTGCGGCGTGCCTGCGCTGCTGCTCGCCCTGGTGGGCGGCTGGTGGCTCACCCGCAAAGCTCTCGCCCCCGTCGCCGCCCTGACCCGGGCGGCCGGCCGCATCAACGAACGCAGCCTGCGCGAGCAATTGCCCCGCTCCGGCAACGGCGACGAACTGGACCGCCTGACGGAGGTTTTCAACGGCATGACGGCGCGCCTGGACGCCTCTTTTCAGCGCGTGCGCGAATTCACCCTGCACGCCTCGCACGAGCTTAAGACGCCTCTCACCGTCATCCGCGGCGAGTTGGAAGTCGCCCTGCGCGAGGAAAAAACCGGCGCGCCGCCCCAGCCCGCCCGCCTCTTGAGCCAGATTGACGAGATTGACCGGCTGGCCAAAATTGTGGATGGACTGAGCCTCCTGACCAAGGCCGACGCCGGACAGATTGCCCTGCGCCGCGAACCGGTGCAGTTGGACGAACTGGTGCGGGAAAGCTTCGCCGACGCCAACATCCTGGCGCAGCCCTCGGGGGTCAGGGTCAGCCTATCCGACTGCGAGGCCGCCTCCCTCCAGGGCGACCGCCATCGTTTGCGCCAGTTGCTCCTCAATTTGACCGACAACGCCGTCAAGTACAATCAGCCCGGCGGGACGGTGGCGATTTCCCTGAAGCGGGCCGGAGCGGCGGCCGAGTTGCGCATCGCCAACACCGGCGCCGGCCTGGCCGCCGAACTGCAGCCGCGCGTCTTCGAGCGCTTTTTTCGCGGCGACGCCAGCCACAACCGCGAGGTGGAAGGCTGCGGCCTGGGCTTGAGCATCGCGCAATGGATTGTCCACGCCCACGGCGGGACCATCCGCTTCGCCTCCCAGCCCGGCCAACTCACCACCGTGACCGTCCGCCTTCCCCTGGCCTAATCCTGCTCCCACTCTTACTCTTAATCTTACTCTTAATCTTAATCTTACTCTTAATCTTAATTTTACTCTTAATCTTAATCTTACTCTTAATCTTAATCCCAGCGTTTCGGTATCCGTCCGCCTCCTCTTGGACCGCCCCTGCTGAGAAGCAGCCAGATGTGACCGCGATGGCCTCATCTGGCAGGCCGGGTGACGTGGATTATCGCAAGGGCAGATATTGAACCGCATTGGCAAAATCGCCGGGAACACCAGCCTTTGCCAATAGCTCCAATTGCTCAATAAACTGGCCCGTCCTCAATGCGAGTTGCGGAGCGCAAATGACGCCTTTGAAGACTACGCCCTGGCTTTGCCTGCGCGCCGCTTCGGCGAGCAGATCTTCATCCTGCGAAAACAAAACCCTGTCCAACTCGGTGGCCCTGTCCAGCAAAGCCGGGTCGCTCCAACGGGCGGTGCCGTCTTCTTGGGCGGTGACCACGTCAACGCCAAGCTTTCGCAGCGCGCGCGTGATGGGACGTGGCACATGCACGTCCATGTAAAGCGCAACACTCACTCATCCTGGTGCCGAGCCTGCAAGGCCGCCCGGGTCAATTGTCCGGCGGTTTCACTCCGCAGTCGTCGGTAATTCTCCATCTGCCGCTCCATTTGGCCGTCCAACTCAGTCTTGTGGTCGTGGTAATACGACAAGGCCGCATGGATCTGGGCCAACGGGAGATGGGGATGGGCCGCGTGGATTTCCTCTGCGTCCCAGTCGTAAGCGGTCTGGTCCATGGCCACTTCAATCACCTTTACATTGGTGTCCGCTATCCAGGCCACTCCGCGCTCGTCCAGCCGGATATGGGTAATGGGTTCAACAACTAACATATTCCTATTTTAGCCGCTTTCCCATGACTGGCAAGCGATTGTGCGGCAGGAGGGCGAGGGCAGCCGGGGCGCAATCCTTTTTTGCGCGCGCGGGGCGGAATTGCGGCGGCTTTCCCGTTCACTATGGGCCAATCAACATCCATAAGTTTCTAATTCCCAGGCCGTTGTAAAAATCCGCGTTTTCCCGCATTTTTCCTTTGACACTCCGAATTTAAATGCTATTCTCACCTGAGTGATGAGAACGGTCGCTATGGACTGCGGGAGCTTGCTCCCGCTTTTGGATCGGGAGCGGTTTGCGGACAGCAAAGCGGCGGCAAGCCGCCGCACTCCAAAGCGTCACAGGTTTCATGTCCAACAGACTGCCTCGGCGGGGGTGCCCTCTTTCAAAATCCTGCATCCTGCGTTTGTCCGCCGCTCTGGCATGGCGCCTCATTGCGCAATCCGTGGGACCAAAACCGCCACCCCAAATTTTCAGTTATTTTCACCTGATTTCACTTGGTTTCAGCTAGTTTCACCTAGTTTCACTTCCCGGCCCCCCCGGGGGGGACCCCATGCGCCAAGCAACATCTTCCGCCAAAATCGTCAAAGTTCCCCCGAAAATTTTCCGGCTTCCCGCCCGTTCGCCAATGCGCTGGTCCTTTCCATTTTGCATTCTGCATTCCGCATTCTGCATTCTCTTGTGCAACCAGGCTTGACCCAAAAGGATTGGCCGGTAGCCTGAAATCATGTCCGGTTTCGCAGACGACAGAACCATGATGATGTCCTCCAACGCGCGCCAACTCCTTGCGCTGGCTGTGTTGGTCGCGGCAGGATGCGCGCAGGATGCGCCGCCGCCATCCGCGGCGGTCGCTAAAATGCCGGGGCCGCGACAAGCGGCGGCGCCCGATCTGCCGGTGAATCCGCCCGCGCACGCGCCGGCGATCCATTCCAACCTGCCCACGATTTTTGTCGCCGGCGACTCCACCGCCGCGCGGGGCCGGGGCGAAGTCCAGCAAGGCTGGGCCGTGCCCTTCGCCGATTATTTCGATTTGACACGCGTCAACATCGTCAATGCCGCGCGCGGCGGACGGAGCAGCCGCACCTTTGTGACGGAGGGCTGGTGGGACGGCTTGCTGACCCAAGTGAAGGCGGGCGACCTCGTCTTGATCCAGTTTGGCATCAATGACGCCGGGCCGGTGAACGACGCCACGCGCGCGCGCGGTTCGCTTCCCGGACTGGGCGCGGAGACGGAGGAGATTGACAATTTGCAGACCAGGCAACACGAGGTGGTTCACACTTACGGCTGGTATCTGCGCAAGATGATCGCGGAAACCAGGGCCAAAGGCGCCACGCCCATCGTGCTTGGGCTGACGATCCGCAACCTCTGGAAGGATGGCAAGGTGGAGCGTTCTTACGGGCGATACAGCCAGTGGGCGGCGGACACGGCCACAGCCGCCGGGGCGCCGTTTCTCGATGTCACCGACCTCGTGGCCAATAAACTTGAGGCGCTGGGCGAGGAGCAAGTGAAGGCGATTTATATCCAGGACCACACTCACTTCAACGCCGTTGGGGCCGACCTTCACGCCGCCGCCGTCGTGTCCGCGCTCAAGGGACTGAACCCGGACCCGGTGCGGCCCTGGCTCTCGGCCAAAGGCCTGGCGGTGGCGGCGGATGCCATCGCCCGGCTGAATCTGCCGCGGGCGGCCAACCCCGCCCTGCCCACGCTTTTCCTGATCGGCGATTCCACCGTGCGCAATGGCGAAGGCGATGGCCGGAACAGCGGCGAGTGGGGCTGGGGCGATTTTCTCGGCGCGAAGTTCGACACCAACAAAATCAACGTCGTCAACCAGGCCGTCGGCGGCCTGAGCAGCCGCACTTATCTGACGCAGGGTCATTGGGACCGGGTGCTGGCGATGATGAAGAAAGGGGACTTCGTCATGATGCAGTTCGGCCACAATGACGGCGGCGCGGTCAACGACGCCGCACGCGCGCGCGGTTCGCTTCCCGGACTGGGCGCGGAGACGCAGAAGATTGACAACTTGCTGACCAAGCAACACGAGGTGGTTCATACTTACGGCTGGTATCTGCGCAAATTTATAAGTGACGCGCAGGCCAAGGGCGCGACGCCGCTGGTCTGTTCGCTCATCCCGCGCCAAACGTGGAAAGACGGCAGGATCGTCCGCAGCAGGGACAGTTACGCGGGTTGGGCCGGGCAGGCCGCCCAGGCCGCGGGCGCGGCCTTCATTGATCTCAACGAGATCATCGCCAGCCGCTACGACGAATTGGGGCCGGCCAAAACAGCCACTCTCTTCGTCGAGGGGCCGCACACCAACGCCCAAGGCGCGGAATTGAACGCCCAATGCGTGATCGCCGGTTTGAAGGCGCTCCCGGACGATCCGCTCGCTCCCTGTCTCCGCGCCGCAACCCCATAACCGCAACGCCACGAATATGAATGTGCATCTGCCTCTCTCCCTGGCCCTGGTCGCTGTCATCGGTATTTCTGTTCTGCGCGCCTACAGCCAGACGGCGCTGCCCGCGGACACGAAGCAGGCCCTGGAAGTTCTGCGCCAGAAATACAACCTTCCCGCCCTGGCGGTCGTCGTGGTGAAGGACGGGAAAATTTGTGACCGCGCCGCCGTGGGCATCCGCAAGCAGGGCGATCCCACTGCCGTGACCGTGGACGACCAGTTTCACATCGGCTCCTGCACCAAATCCATGACGGCCACGCTCGCCGCCATGTTCATCGAGGAAGGCAAGCTTCATTGGAACACCACCATCGCCGGGGTGTTCCCGGAATGGAAAGGCAAAATGGACAAGCAATATGAGGGCGTGACCGTGGAACAATTGCTGACCCACCGCGGCGGCGTTCCCGGTGCAGCGCCGCCCGCCGCGTGGTCCCGCGCCTGGGAGCAACACGGCACGCCCGCCGAACAGCGCCGGGAATTCATCCAGTCCGTCCTGGAAAAACCGCCGCAAGCCGCCCCCGGCGCCAAATATATCTATTCCAACCAGGGCTACGCCATCGTCGGCGCGATGCTGGAAAAACTCGCCGGCCAACCTTGGGAAACGTTGATCACCGGGCGCCTTTTCCAACCCTTGCACATGACCTCCGCCGGCTTCGGCCCGCCGGGCAAAACGGGCGCGGTGGACCAACCCTGGGGACACACCCGCGAAGGGCTGGTCACGACCCCGTCGCAGACGGACAATCCGCCGGCCATTGCGCCCGCCGGCCGCGTGCATTGTTCGCTCGAAGACCTGGCCCGCTACACCATTCTCCACATGCAGCGCGGACCGACCGGCGGCCTTTTGAAGCCTGAAACACTCGAAATCCTCCACACCCCGCCCGCCGGCGGCGACTACGCCTGCGGCTGGAGCGTCGTGCCGCGCGGGTGGGCGGGCGGCAAGGCGCTCACGCACAACGGGTCGAACTCGATGTGGTACGTGGTGATGTGGCTCGCGCCGGAAAAGAATTTCTCAGTCGTCGTGGGGACGAACGTCGGGATGGACAACACGCAAGCCGCGAAAGGCTGCGATGATGCCGCCGCCGCCATGATCAAGAAGTGGCTGCCCCAATGACCGGCCGGTTTGAAATTTTCGCCGTTCCGAGGCAAAGCGGAGGGCGGGCGGCAAAAAGCGGCGCTGGCGCGCCGGCACTCCAAGACCTGTCGGACTCTCGGCGGCAAGTGTCGCGCGAAGCGTCTTGGAGTGCGGAACGCAGTTCCGCTTTGCCCCTCAAACAGGCCTGGCCGCCCCAATGGAAGAACTGTGTCTCACATCACTGGATCCGTTTTGGGAGAGGCGCAAAATCGGCTTGCTTGCGGCGGGATTTCTGAAAAGGTTGGCGCATGGCAAAATGGCCCAAACAATTGCCGCCGCTCTCGCCGGAGGACCAGCGCGTCAACGACGATTTCATGGAGCATTGGCACGACGTGTTCCCCAACAAATACAGCATCGCCGACCGTTGGAGCCACAGCTATCCGGCCAAACACCGGCCCGCCCAATTCCTCCGCACCATCGAAATCGGCGCCGGGCTGGGCGAGCATCTCAAATACGAAGTCTTGACCCCCGAACAGGAGCAAAACTACGTGGCGGTGGAATACCGGGCCAACATGGCCAAACGCCTGCACGAAGCCTGCCCCAAAATTCAAACTTACCTGGGCGATTGCCAGACGCGCCTGGATTTCCCGGACGGCTATTTTGACCGCGTCCTGGCCGTCCACGTCCTGGAGCATTTGCCCAACCTGCCCGCCGCCATCCGGGAGATGTACCGGCTGTGCAACAAAACGGCCGGCGTTTTCTCCATCGTCATTCCCTGCGAAGGCAGCCTGGCCTATTCGCTGGCGCGGGAGATTTCAGCCAAGCGGATTTTCCAGAAACGCTACAAGCGTCCCTATCACATCTTCATCTCGCGCGAGCACATCAACCTGCCGTGGGAGGTTCTGGGTGAGATCGAGCCCTATTTTGAAATGGTCCATTCCAGCTACTTTCCCATCCCTCTAAAACTCGAGTTCTGCAACCTGTTCATCGGCGCCAACTACAAGCCCAAGGCCCGGCCGGAATTGTCCCTCCCATGATTATGACACGACGCCAAGCCATCAAAACCGCCACTCTGGCCGGCGCCGCCGCCGCCACGCTCGCGCCGCGCCCCGCCGCCGCCGCCGGGGCCGCGCCGCTGGCCGGCCGCATCCGCCATTCTGTCTGCCGTTGGTGCTATAAGAACATTGCGCTGGACACTCTTTGCGAGGCGGCCAAACGAATGGGGCTGGCCTCGGTGGATCTTCTCCAACTGGACGACCTGCCCGTGCTGAAAAAACACGGGCTGATCTGCGCCATGCTCACCGGCGTGCCGGGCGCCATCCCCAAAGGACTGAACCGGGTGGAAAACCACGAAGTGATCGCCGCGTTTTTCGAGAAGACGATTCCGCTGGCGGCGGCAGCGGGCTGCCCGAACCTGATTTGTTTTTCCGGCAACCGCCAGGGGATGAGCGACGAGCAGGGCCTGGACAACTGCGCGGCGGGATTGAAACGTTTCATCGCCCTGGCCGAGAAGCACAACGTCACCGTCTGCATGGAACTGCTCAACAGCAAGGTGGATCATCCTGATTACATGTGTGATCATACCGCCTGGGGAGCGGAACTGTGCCGGCGCGTCGGCTCGGAACGCTTCCGGCTCCTCTACGACATTTACCACATGCAAATCATGGAAGGGGATGTCATCCGCACCATCCAGACTTATCAGCAGCATATCGGCCACTACCACACCGGCGGCGTGCCGGGCCGGCACGAAATTGATGAGACGCAGGAGCTGTGCTATCCGGCCATTATGCAAGCCATCCTGGGCACGGGTTTTAAGGGCTATGTCGCCCAGGAGTTCGTCCCGCGCGGCCCCGATCCGCTCGCCTCCCTGGAGAAATGCGTGCGGATTTGCGATGTTTGACTTTAGCGCCAGCCGGGAAAGCGAAGGCCGTTTCTGACGAAGTTTTAATCGGGGCCGCTCAGAGGTCCTGCAAACCCCCGCATGGACGCTCCCGTGGCCGCCTGCTGGCCGGTGGCGATGATGCCCGGATCGGTCCATTTATGGGCCCCGACATGGCCGTCAACGAAGGACCAAACACTGACATCGCCATGGTACAAGGCCGGAGCATGCTCCCAAGTAAAGGAACCGGGGGCTGCGCCATTCAACTGCCAGTCCACCACCCACGGGTCAAAATTAAACCCGCGCGAATCCGCATCCTCGACGGCGGCAAAAGTATCCGCCGGAGCGGGCACGTCCCCGTCTTTTGCGCAGGTGGAGCGCATGCCCCAATGACTGTTATCGTCATAGGGGTCACCGGCGTAATTCTGCGTCTTGGAATAAGTGCAGTAGGCAAATCCCTGGCCGGGAGGCAACGTGGCGCGAATATCGGCCGGGCAAACGAAAATGTTCACGTTCTTTGTATAGGGATAGAGGAGACAGTTGGTCAGCGCCTCCTGGCTGCTTTCCAGTGCCGCGGCATACGGAACCCCGGCAAAGTCATCGGCGGTGGCTGGCGCCTCGTCGCTGAGATGGCAGAAGATCAGGCGTCCATAATCCGCTTCCTGCGGGTGATGTCAATTCATCAGTCAACTCCTGTCGTGTTGAGTGTTGAGCGTCTTCCTGAAGTTCACTCCCGGCTTGACGCGGGAACCTCGGAGTGGTTCAGTGGCGAAAAGCGGACCCGTGAAAACAAACAAGGCTAATCCAGCGGAGCCTGAGAACTTAACCCAATTTCTGCGTGTTACCCTCCAAGGGGGGGTCCGCCTCGCTGGTTAAACATCGGTTGGATTGTCCGAAGCCAAAAAAGACATTCTGGACAAATTCCGAAATTCTCAAACGAGGAAATTATGAGGCGTAGAGATTTTATTAAGAAAAGCTCGGTCGCTGTCGGCCTTGCGAGTTCTCCAGTGCGCGGACAGACATGAACATGTTCCGCGTCATCTTGATGGTGTTGCTGTTGCCCGGTATTGCCACTGTCCCGTTGTTTGCGGCTGCCGAAAATCAAGGCCGAATCGAACTCGCGGAGAATTGGAAACTCGCGTCCGCAAAGGAAGCGCAGTCGGAAGGCGCCGCAATTTCTGTTGCCGGCTACAAGGATGCCAGGTGGCATCCGATTCACAGAATGCCGGCCACGGTTCTTGAAATACTTCAGGAGGATGGCGTTTATTCCAACCTGTATGTCGGAAAAAACTTGCTGGAGAAAGTCCCCCAGGATTTATACCAGCAGGACTGGTGGTATCGCACGACCTTCAAAGCGCCCGCAGGCGATTTCTACACGCTCGAATTCCTGGGAATTAACTATCGGGCTGAAATCTGGCTCAACGGCGGGAAGATCGCCGACAACAAGCAAGTGGCCGGCATGTATGCCGCTCACCAATTCAATGTCACTCCGTGGATCAAGCCAGGCTCGCGGAACGTGCTCGCCGTCAAAGTGACTCCCGAGCAACTGGTTCAAGACGTGAACGGTGTGGAGTTGGCGGACAGTTGGTATGACTGGATCAACTGGAAATACATCGGATACAACGGCCCGAAGAGAAATACGGGGGCTGGCGTTTCTTTCGTTCCCGATCGCAATGCCGGCGTCTGGAAACCCCTTTATTTGCGGGTGACGGGTAGCGTTTCGGTCAACCATGCGCTTGTGAATTCGGAACTGTCCCTTGCCGAATCCACCGCCCGGCTCACGGTCTTCGCCAACCTGCGCAATCTCTCGGCCCAGCCGGTCAGCGGCATATTGAAAGGAACGATTTCGCGGCCGGGCAAGCCGGCGATCCATTTCGAGCAATCCGTCACCAATCTTTCCGCCGGCGAGGATCGCGAAGTTGAATTCACGCCGGAAAAATATCTGGAATTGGTCGTGACTCATCCGGACCTGTGGTGGCCGTATACCATGGGCGAGCCGGCTCTTTACGATCTTCAGTTGGAATTTGTGCATAACAAACTGGTTTCGGACAGTGCTCATATTCGCTTTGGAATCCGCAGCATCACGCAGCATCGCGACAACGACGAACAATTTCCCGACGTGGGCAAGGGCGGCAACTTCTACTTGCAGGTGAACGGACGTGATTTTCTCGTTCGCGGTGGCGACTATACGCCGGACCTCCTCTATCGCTACGATCCGCAGCGGGAAGCGGACATTCTGCGCTACGTGAAGGACCTCGGCATCAACTTTCTGCGCTGGGAATCGAAAATCTCCAGCGAGCACATTGTCGAACTCGCCGATGCGCAGGGCATTCCGCTCATGTTCGGTTGGATGTGTTGCAACCAGTGGGAAAAATGGGACCAATGGAGCGAAGAAGACCATCGCGTGGCTTCAGAAAGTCTTCGCTCACAAATTCTCATGCTCCGTCCTCACGCCTCCGTCTTCGTCTGGGCAAACGCAAGCGATGGCCGGCCGCCGGAGCCGGTTCGTCAGGAATACCACCGGAATCTCTCCGAACTGCATTGGCAAAACGCCGCGGTGGATACCGTCTCTTCTTTTGCGAGGGGGGCGAATGGCGACCGCTTGTGGGATGGCATCCGCATGGAAGGTCCGTATTGCTGGCGACCGCCCAATTACTGGTTCAGCGGAAAATACCCCGCCACTTTCGGCTCCGCCATCGAGCAGGGCGACAACGAGCACATTCCCACTTTGGAGAGCCTCAAGAAATTTATTCCCGCGGACAAGCTCTGGCCCATTAACGACACCTGGTTCATGCACGCCGGAGCGTGGGGCGGAAATTCCACGCTCGCCAATATTCGGCTGGCTTTGAACAACCGCTACGGCCCTTCCACCAACGTCGAGGACTTTGTGCGGAAGGCCCAGCTTGCCCATTACGAAAACACTCGCGCGCAGTTTGAGAATGTCGCCGCGTCCGGCTGGGCAACCCACAAGATGGTCGGTTACTGGATGTTGAACAGCCACTGGCCTTCGTTCTACGGCAACCTCATTGATTATTACTTGAGTCCGGGCGGCGCATACTACGGCGCGAAAAAAGGCTTGCGTCCGCTCTCGGTGGTTTTCGATTCCTATGCGACCGGCGACCGCAGCCAGGCCAGAATCATCGTTTTCAATCAAACTCCCGGCGACGTGAGCGGCCTGCGCGTTCGCGTGCGCATTTACGATCTGGATGGCAAGGTGCGCGATGACCGTTCCACAAACGGCCTAGCCGTTCCTTTCAACGGCGCAACGCATGCAATGGTGCTGCCCCGGTATCCCGGGAGTTCGCCTGTTTTCTTCGTGCGTTGTCAGTTATTTGACGACAGTGGGAAACTTGTCGTGGACAACACTTACTGGCAATCGCAGAAAGATGACGACCTCGGCGCGCGAGGACATGATATGGTCATGACTCTGCGGCAGGACAAATGGGCTGACATGACCGCGCTGAATACCATGCCGCCGGCGTCTGTCGAAATCGGGGCGACGCAGATTAGGATTGGCAAAGAGAGCCATGTAACCATCCGTCTGCACAATCCTTCCGCGCACATCGCATTTTTCGAGCGGGCCACCATTTCCACGGCGCGCGCTGGCAACGAAATTCTCCCGATCGAATACGACGACAATTACATCACCGTCTTTCCCGGCGAAACCGCCGAGATTCATGGAATAGTTCCAAAGGGGGCCAAGTCCCGCTGGGTCACACTGGATGGATACAATACTCCCGCCACTGCCATTTCTATCAAATAAATTCAACCAAACGAGATAACCATGAAACGTCGAGACTTTATTAAGACAGGCGCGGTCGCTGCCGGCCTGGCAAGTTCGCTGAAGTTGCTCCCATCGCTCGCGGCGGGCGAAAGCGATGCTCAAAAGCCGTCAGGAAAAACTGGAGGGCTGCTGGAGGACAACCGATCCCCTGACTATCTTCGCCGCGCGCAGCAGGACAAATTCCTGCCCAAGCCGCCGGCTCTCGCGGAATCGTATCGTCCAGCGGACGTACAGATCTCGCCGATGCCGCTGGCGGAACGGGTCAGGCGGAAGATTGTGCCGCGGCGGGGCTTTTGCAGTCTGGCACCCGGCAGTGGCGCGCTACTCTCTGGCAATGGAGCCATGAACATCGAGTTGACGTGCGACCCCTACAACGAACAGATTCCTTTCCGCCATGAAATGCTCTATACCCCGCGTCGGAGGCCGTTCGAGGCGCCCAAGGTCGCAGATATATTTCCGCAGGTGCGGCAAATGTTGCTGGACGGAAAATATCACGACGCCGCGGCACTCGGCTACCAGAAATGGCATGAAGGTCTAACCGGTGCCGGCGGCATGGGGTTCGGCGGAGGCGGGGGGTTCTCCATGCGTCTTGAGTTTCCGAAAAGCGCGTCGGTCAAGGACTATCTCCGCACGGTTGATTTCGAGAGCACCGAGGTGAAGGTCCACTGGACGGACCAGCACGGTGAGTGGGTTCGTCAGACTTTTACCTCCCGGCCCGACAACCTCGTGGTCCAATGGTTCACCGCCCCCAAAGGGCAGTCGGTGAATGTGCGAATCGCTCTGGCTGCCGGGGGCGGAGGGCGCGGCGGAAGAGGCGGCCGGGGGGGAGGTCCGCCGGGTGGCGGGGGTGGCGGACAAAGCAATGCTCGGCAAGACTGCAACGAGCAGCGGCTGATCTACAAGGGCCGTTTGGATCCGTCCGTCAACAATAGGGGCTACGCCAGCGTGACCCGGGTCGTCCGCGACGGCGGCGCGGCCCGGATGGAGGGAAACACACTGGTCATCGAGCACGCGGCTTCCGTCATGCTGCTTACGCGCATGGAATATTTCCCGGACTACAGCGAGGAGAAGGTGGAAGCGCTGCGGCTGGCGGTGGAACAACTCACCCCGGACTATTCTGCGCTGCTGGAGCGGGCGCGCAAGGTTCAATCGGAAATGCTCAACCGAGTCACCGTGGATTTCGGCGGCGCCTCCAAATATGGTCTGTCATCCGAGGAACTCCTGTCTGATCAGCGGTCCAGCCCGGGCTATTCGGGCGCTTATCTCGAGGCGTTATTCGACATGTGCCGCTACTGGTTCATCCTCACCAGCGGCAAGTATTGCAGCATGTCGGCCGAGACCAACGCCAACATCAACCTGCAGCTTGCGCCCATGGCCTTGGGCTATCACCGCGAAGGCGAGGAAGCCTACTTCAACTGGATGGAGAGCCTGGTCTCGGACTTCCGCACCAACGCCAAGAATATTTTCGGCATGCGCGGCACCAAGTATTCCCTCACGCCGAGCAAAGAGTTTGGCGTCGAAACCATGTACGACCACGCGGGTTCGACCGAGACCGGCGAAACCTGGCCGCATCCCTACTGGCTTGGCGCTGGCCCCTGGTGTGTGCGCCCGTTCTGGGACCACTACCTGGTAACCGGGGACCTGGATTTCCTCCGCAAGCGCGTGGTGCCGGCTTACAAGGAGCTGGCGCTGTTTTACGAGGATTTCCTGACGGTGACGGACAAGGATGGGAATTTCATCTTCGTCCCTTCCTTCTCCCCGGAAAATAGTCCGGGCAGCCTGAACCCTTCGTGCATGTTGGTGGTTAACGCCAGCATGGACATCGCGGGGTGCCGGGAAGTCCTGGGCAATTTGGTCGAGGCTTGCGAGCTTCTGGGCATGGAGGCCGACAGCGTGCCGAAATGGAAGGCGATGCTGGCCAAGCTGCCGCCCTACCTGCTCGAACCGGACGGCGCCCTGAAAGAATGGGCCTGGCCCACGCTGGCAGAGCGTTATGTTCATCGCCACATCTCTCATCTCTACGGTGTTTGGCCCGGCGACGAAATTGATCCGGACCGCACGCCGCAACTGGCAAAGGCGGCGCTGATCGCCGACCGGCACCGGATCCCGGAGCGGCTGGCCGGTCATGGCCTCTGCCATCGCGCTTTGGTTGGGACGCGGCTTAAAGACTGCTACATGGTGGGCAGCGAACTGCGGCAGCTGATTGAAACAGGCTGGGTCGCCCCGACGCTCCGGTGTTCCCACGATCCTTACTCCGGGATCGGCATACCGGACGCGCAAGGCGGGATTCCCACGATCATGATGGAAATGCTGGCCTACTCACGCCCCGGTGTCGTCGAGGTTCTTCCGGCCCTTCCTCCGTCGCTGGTGAAAGGCTCGATGAACGGGATGCTGCTCCGCACCTTTGCGCGGCTCAACAAACTATCCTGGGACATGGACGCCCGGACCGTGGACTTAACGGTCACTTCCGTGAGAAAGCAAGACATCACATTGATTGCCCGGCACGGTATCGAACAAATCTCCGCTCCCTCCGGCGTCCTGGCGGCAAAGCCACAATCAGGCAAGGCCGCCTGCGACCTGCACTTGTCGGAGAAGAAGCCGGTGGAAATCCATTTGAAGCTCGGCCGGCGCAATCCGCTTGACTGGGTCAATTGGGTCGCTTGATGAACAGACAATAAACCAGAGGAGGAGAATATGAAACGTAGAGATTTTATTAAGACAAGCGCAGTCGCTGCCGGCCTGGCGGGTTCTCTCAAGGCGCTTCAGCCGCTGGTGGATGCAGCAAGCCAATCCACTGCCCCAACTTCGGCCGGCGCGGCGACGGCGGACAATCGTCCGGCTGAATTTCTTCGCCGCGCGCAAGCGGCGCCCTTCTTGCCCAAGCCGCCGACGCCCGCGAGATCGTATCAGGTCTCACCGATGCCGCTGGGCGAACGGGTCAGGCGGAAGGTAGTGCCGCAGCGGGGCTTTTGCAGTATCGCGCCCGGCAACATCGTCAGTGAGAGTCTCACCTCCGGCAATGGCGCGATGAACATCGAGTTGATGGGCGATCCCTACGCGGAGCAAATCCTTTTCCACCACGAAAGCCTGCTCATGCCGTGGAAGAGGCCCTTGGAAGCCCCCCAGGTCGCGGACATCTTTCCGCAAGTGCGGCAAATGGTGATGGACGGGAGACACGGCGAGGCCATCGCGCTCGCTATGCAGCGCATGAATGAAAGCCCCATAAAGCAGAATACCGAGCCGCACCTCACCCTCCCGGCGTTCCTGATGCAGCTTGATTTTCCGAAAACCGCGTCGGTCAAGAACTATCTCCGCACGGTCAATTTCGAGAACAGTGAGATCAAGGTCGCCTGGACTGACGAGCACGGCGACTGGCTTCGTCAAACTCTCACTTCGCGGCCTGACAACGTCGTGGTCCAGTGGCTCACTGCCCCGGCGGGTCAGTCGGTGAATGTCCGAATCTCTTTGCAGAAGTCCGCACAGTGGAGCATGAGTAACGGGATGACCTGGGGCAACCACCCCGCCAGGGGAGCATCCAAGGGTGCCGAAGCCGGCGACGTTCAACACGATTTGAACGCGCAACGCCTCATTTACAAATGCCGTTTGGATCCCTCCGTGGACAACAGCGGCTACGCCGGAGTGACCCGCGTCGTTCGCAACGGCGGCTCGGCACAAATGGAGGGGAACACTCTGGTCATCGAAAACGCGTCTTCGGTGATGCTGCTCACCCGCATTGAGTATTTCCCCGACTACAGCGACGACAAGGTGGAAGCTCTCCGGCAGGCGATCGAACAAATCACCCCGGACTATGCGGCCCTCTTGGAACGCCATCGCAAGGTCCAGTCGGAAATGCTCGACCGCGTCATGGTGGATTTCGGCGGCGCCGCCCAATACGGCATGTCCGCCGAGGAGCTGCTGGCTGATCAGAGGTCAAGACCGGACTTTTCGCCCGCCTTGCTGGAGAAGGTATTCGAAATGGGGCGCCATTGGTTCATCCTCACCAGCGGCAAGTATCCGAGCATGTCAGCCGAGGTCAACTTCACCATCAACCTGCAAACGGCCGGTGCGGTGCAGGGCGCCCTCCGCGAAGGTACGGAAGCCTACTTCAATTGGATCGAGAGCCTGGCCCCGGACTGCCGGGCCAACGCCAAGAACATCTTCGGGTTCCGCGGCACGTCGTATCCCGTTTGGCCGGACAAAGGAATGGGCGTCAAGTATTATTACTCCAACAGCTCCGCGATTGGAGGCCTCTGGCCCTACTGGATTTCCGCCGGCGGCCTGGCCTGCCGCCCGTTCTGGGACCACTACCTGGCCACCGGCGACCAGGATTTCCTCCGCAACCGCGTCGTGCCGGCATATAAAGAATTGGCGCTTTTTTACGAGGATTTCCTGACGGCCACTGACAAGGATGGGAACTACATTTTCGTCCCCTCCTTCTCGCCGGAGAACACGCCCGGCAGCGCGGACCCGTCGGGACCGGTGCTGGTCAATGCCACCATGGACATCGCGGTGTGCCGTGACGTCTTGGCCAATTTGGTCCAGGCTTCGGAGATCCTGGGCACCGACACCGACAGCGTGCCCAAATGGAAGGCGATGCTGGCCAAGATGCCACCCTGCCTGCTCGAACCGGACGGCACCCTGAAGGAATGGGCCTGGCCCACCCTGCAAGAGCATTACAGCCATCGGCACGTTTCTCATCTCTACGGAGCCTGGCCCGGCGACGAAATTGATCCCGACCGCACGCCGCAACTGGCTCGAGCCGCGGTGATCGCCGACCGGAGGCGCACTTTCGATACCATGGCCACCGCGGTCGCGGGTGAAACTCTGCCTGCTTATGCCCGCTGCCATCGCGCTTTGGTTGGGGCGCGGCTCAAAGACAACATCATCGTGGACGTCCAACTGCGGCAATTGATTGAGCAGGGCTACGTCAGCACCGCGCTCCGGTGTTCGCGCGAACCCTATGGCGGCCCCGTGCCGGACGCACAGGGCGGAATTCCCGCGATCATGATGGAAATGCTGGCCTACTCGCGCCCCGGTGTGATTGAGGTGCTTCCCGCCCTTCCTCCCTCGCTGGTGAAAGGCTCAATTAACGGGATGCTGGCCCGCACCTTTGCAAGGATTGATAAACTGGCCTGGGACATGGACGCCCGGACCGTGGACGTGGCGATCACCTCGGTGAGAAAACAAGACATCACATTGATTGCAAGGCAGGGTATCGAAAATATCTCCGCACCCGCCGGCGTTTTGGCGGCGAAGCCCCGGTCGGGCAGGGCCGACTGCGACCTGCACTTGCCGGAGGGAAAGCCGGTGGACCTGCATCTGAAGCTCGGCCAGCGAAACCTGCTTGATTGGGCCGCCCGGGTGACTTTATAAGTAGTACGACGCAGACGCGACCGCGCCAGGCGACACCCCGCAGCCTTCGGCTGCTTGTGCGCGAGTGGTCGTAAGGTCAAAGACGGCGCGCAAACGGCGCCAGCGTCAGCAGGGTCTCAACGCGCTACAGGTTGCGCCGCCGGCTGTGCAGCAGGTGGCGCATCAGCTTGTTTGATCTTGTAGCCCATTATTGAAAGCATCTTCTCTCCGTATCGCTTTCCGAACTCTCTGGAACCTGGCGAATTGAAATGCATGTGGTCCGGGTTGCACGTGCAACCAGCCGAAGAAATGACATAGGAATTGGGAAGTGTCTTCGGCAGCTCCGCCATGATTTTGTTGAAGCCGGCACAAGCGCCTTGCTGGTCGGCGTTCACGGTTTCACCTGCCAGAAAAGGCACTTCCTCGGCCTTGAGATCCAGGTCTTTGATCAGATTGTCGTAAATACCCTTCACTTTGTTCGGCCATTCCTGGTCGTTCGGGTTTGACTCGCCCTGATGCAGCAGGATTCCCTTGATCACGCCATCCTTCTGCGCCACTTTGGCCATGTCGACAAGATACTGATAGGGGTTTCCGCCGTATCCCTTGATATAATTCTGCATCCAGGACGGAGCGGTTGCGGCATAGTTCGTGTCAGTATCTTTTTCGAACAGCTCAATTTTGCAGCCGGGCACGGAAACTTTAATGACGCCTACTCGAATGTTCCCCGGCAGGTTGGCAACCATCGTTCTGCCGAAATAATCGACCAGGCAAATGCCGCTGCCTTTCGCAGCCAGTGGCGGGACAGCATCATACCATTTACCCTTCTTCCAGTCCCGGTTGGGGGCATCAAAATCCGCCAGAACCTGAAAGCGTTTATCGACGGTCCGGTCCATCTCCTCCATTCGTCCCCCGCTCTCCATGTTTGACTGCCCAAAGCAGAGAAAGATGTAAAAATTCGGATCTGGATCGGTGAAAGCGATCGTTGTGAACGAGAGAAATGCTGCTAGTAAGAACAATTTCAGTTTCACTTTCATAACATCCATCCTTAACCTGGGATTTCCCATTTGATTTCTTGCCCACGACCAGCGTGGGGCTTTTTCGTGATTCTCTTCCCTCTCCACAAGTTTGCAAGTCATTTTTCCAGTCATCAGTCAACTTCCCGGTTGTTGGCACGGCAGCGCGCCGGGTCTGCGGCTCGGTGATGTTGGAGCCGCCTTCGCCCCGCCAAGCGGGGGATAATGCGCCCAGGCCCCGCGGCTTAACGCCAGCCGGGAAAGCGAAGGCCGTTTCTGACGTAGTTGTAATCCGGGCCGCTGTTCGGCCCGGTATACCCCGCCACGCCCTGTCCCTTGGCCGCCTCCTGCCCGGCGGTGATGATGCGCTGATGAAGGACCAAGTATCGGCATCCACATGGTACATGGCCGGAGGATCCTCCCACGTGAAAGAACCGGGGCCTGTGCCGTTCAGTTGCCAGTTCACCACCCAGGTGCCGTCGTTATACCCGCGCCAATCCGTATCCTCGATGGCGGCAAAAGTCTCCGCCGGCGCGGTCACGTCCGCATCTTTTGCACAGGTGGCGCCCTGGCCCCAATAATTATCGTAGGATTCGCCGCCGTAATTCTGCGTCTTGGAATAAGTGCAGAAGGCAAAACCCTGGCCGGGCGGCAACGTGGCGCGCGTGTCGCCCGGGCAAACGAAAACATTCACGTTTTTCGTGTAGGGGAAAAGGAGGCAGTTGGTCAGGGCCTCCTTGCAGTTTTCCAGCGCCGCGGCATACGAAACGCCGGCAAAGTCATTGTTGCCGCCATCCAGGGTGGGAACTTCATAGTAACCGCCCGCTTGATAAGTGACGTTTCCATTGACAAAGGGCACAAAGGTGTTGTGGTAATCGTCGGCGTACATTCTGAAACCAAAACCGAACTGCTTCATGTTGTTGATGCAGTAGGTTTGCTGGGCTTTCTTCTTGGCATTCGCCAGGACCGGCAGCAACAAGGCCGCCAGAATGGCGATGATGGCGATGACCACCAGCAGTTC
>JBEKVM010000062.1:0-31531 GCA_049513975.1 Verrucomicrobiota bacterium
TCCTCGGAGGTTTGTCGAGCAGCGGCAGGTTCATGGTCCCAATGCCCGCCAAAATTTTAGCGTGGACGCTTTCCACGAACCCTCACCGCACCCTAACCCTCTCCCCTCCCATCGGATGGGAGGGGAGAGGGAACAGGGGACGGACACGAATTTTTCCTCGGAGGTTTGTCGAGCAGCGGCAGGTTCATGGTCCCAATGCCCGCCAAAATTTTAGCGTGGACGCTTTCCACGAACCCTCACCTCACCCTAACCCTCTCCCCTCCCATCGGATGGGAGCGGAGAGGGAACAGGAGACGGACAGGAATTGTTCCACGGAGGTCTTTCGAGCAACGGCCGGTTCATGGTCCGTGCGCAGTTCTTTTTGGAACAGGCGGCTTTCCAGATAATTCCCAGGTGTCAGCGAGGGTGATAATGGAAGCACATTCCGCCGGGCGGGGAAGAATCAGGGCAATTGGCGCCGGTAATCAATGGCGCCGCCGAGCTTTTGGTAATGGGCGAAGGCTTTATCGAAGTCTTTCCGGGCATCGGCCAGGGCCTGATGCGCGCGATTGGCCGCTTCGTCCACCGCTTGGAAAGTCGCCGGGCCGGCGGCTTCGCGATGCTGGTTGTGCAGCGCCGCCTGTTTCGTTTCCGCGTCTTGACAGACGGCGAAGGCGCGGTTGACCGCCGCCAACTCGTCCTGCACCAATTGGTCGGCGCGGGTCAAGTCCGTCAGCGTGTCCAAGGCCTCCGGGTCCACGACCACGCCGGCGGGCGCTGCCGGCGGGGCCGCTTCGTGGCGGCCGTACACGGATGCCGCCACCAAAGCGCCGGCCACCAGGACAAAGGGCACCAGGCACATCCCCGCAATTTTCCAGTGCTTGAAGCCCCGCAGAGCCAGGACTATCCCCGCGAAAGTGAACTGGAACTTGGCCGCCGACGGGGCCACGGGCCGAACCACGCGCAGCGAGGTGGTCAATTTGCCAGCCGGGATGGCGGGCAGGACGATGGGATGCTGGCACTTCGGACAAGCGATATGCAGGCCAGAATGCGCGTCGGTATATTCCATGCGCTGCCCGCAATAGGGACACGCATATTTGTACTGGCTCATATTCCAACTCGCTGACTGTCAGAATCTTTCATCAACTCCAGCCCTGGCCAAGCCCGGCTTCCCTCATTATCTGTGACACATGAGACGCTCTTTTCTTGCAAAAACCCTTAAAAAACTGCGTTAACAGCCCGTTAAAAAAAAGGCTCCAGCCCCGCCGCGTGAGGGCACGCGGCCCACATTTCCCTCGCATAACATGCATCTGTTGCAGGCCCGGTGGCCTCACCGGGCCTTTTTTAACGGGCTGTTAAACCGAGCCGCCAGGCTGTTTCTTTGACAAAGGTAGCCTAAGAAGCTGCAAAATGACATTAAAATCCGCGGGAATCGGGGCCTCAAAAACCAGGCGCCGTCCGGTGCGGGGGTGGGTGAGGGCCAGTTTGCGGGCGTGCAGCATTTGGCGGGGCGCGCCGCAGCCGGTGGTCTGGCGCAGGCGCGCGTTGTGCCGCCGGCCGTAAACCAAGTCGCCCACCAAGGGGAATCCGAGGTGCTGGAAGTGGACGCGGATCTGATGGGTGCGGCCGGTGTGCAAATCCACCTCCACGCGCGTCGCCCCGCGCAGCCATTCCAGGACGCGGAAGGTGGTGCGCGCCGGGCGGCCGGCCCCGGCGGCCATCCGTTTGCGGTCCTGGCGATGGCGGGAGATGGGAGCGTCAATTTCACCGCCCGGGCCGGGCCATTGGCCGCAGACAATGGCTTCATAGGTTTTTTCCACCTCGCGCGCGGCGAATTGCCCGGACAAATGGAGGTGGGCGGCGTCGTTTTTGGCCACGACCAGGCAGCCGCTGGTATCCTTGTCAAGACGATGGACGATGCCGGGCCGCGCCACCCCGCCGATGCCGCTGAGATGACCGGCGCAATGATGGAGCAGGGCGTTGACCAGGGTATGGGCGGCGTGGCCTGCCGCCGGGTGAACGACCAGTCCGGGCGGCTTGTTCAGCGCCAGCAGGTCCTCGTCCTCGTAAAGAATGTCCAGCGGCATGTCCTCCGGCCGGGCTTGGGGCGGATCGGCCGCCGGCCACGACACGCTGACGACTTCGCCGGCCCGGGGATGATGGGAAGGTTTGGCCTGCCGGCCATTGACCCGGATATGTCCCTCCGCCAGCAGCCGTTGGATGGTCCCGCGCGAGACGCCGGGAAATTGCGTCCGCAAAAAGGCGTCCAGCCGTTCCAACGGGAGCGACTGTCCCACCGTGATTTCGCGTCGCGAGTTCAAAGGATGCCGTTCCATTTGGGAACCTCAAAACCTGCGTCCACCCTCTTTCCGCCGTCCGCCCTCCGCCCCGCTCAATTTTCCACCCCGGCTTCCGGCGCGGGGCGGGCTGGGGCGGCGGATTCCAGCCGGCAGGAAACCAGGATGAGCAATCCCACACCCACGCAAATCGCGCTGTCGGCGACGTTGAAGGCGGGGAAGCCGATTTCCGCGCCCGCGCGGGTGTGGAGATAAAAGCGCAGAAAATCCACCACCTGATGGCGCGCGGGGTTGATTCTGTCAATAAGATTTCCTGCGATGCCGCCGCAAATCAGGCCCAGGGAGATTTGTCCCAGGAGGGTTTGGATGTGGAAATGGCGGCGCCACAGCACCAGGCCGGCCAGGGCCGCCGCGGAAACCCAGGCCAGCACCTCGTTGCGGTCGCGGAACAGGCTCCAGGCCGCGCCCGTATTGCCCCAGTTGACCAGCCGGAAAAAGCCGTCAATGATGATCCGGTCCTGCCTGGGGCCAAGGAATTGGAGCACCAGGTTTTTGGTCGCTTGATCCAGCGCCAGGACCAGGGCCGCGATCAATAACATGCGCCGGTTGGCTGGGGAGATCATCGTTGCAAAACCACGCGGGTTCCAGCCAGGAGATCGTGCAGGCCCCGTTTGTCGGAGCGCACCACAATCCAGAGGTAGCCGAGAAAGAGCATCATCTCGGTGAAGCGCGCCGCGAGCGAGCGCAGGAGCGCCCGGCTGTAGCCGAGCGGGGAACCGTCCGCCGCGATAATTTTCGCGCCCACCGCCATCTTGCCCAAGGTGGCGCCAAAGGTGCCGTTGAGGAGGACGTCATAGAGCACCATCAAAAGAACCCAGTAGGGCAACAATTGGGCGCATTGGTCCGTGAATTGCCTGTAGGTTTCAGGGTTTAACACTTGGGGCCAGACCGGCATCTCCCAATGTTTCCATTGGCAAATCATCCCAAAAAGCATGGCCAGAACCACGCGGTCCAGCAGGTAGGCTGCCAGACGCGGCCAGAATCCCGCCGCCCGCAGGGTCTGGCTCAGCGCCGCCGGCGACATGGAAGCATGGAGGCGCGCCAGGGCCTGTTGCAGTTCGGCGTAGCGGGCCGCCGGCGTCCACAGGGCCAGATCGCTGCGCCAGACCTGGGTCGAGCCGGCGACGCGGCCGTCGCCGATCCAGCTTTTCAACTCGTCGAGCGAGGCCGGGCCGTATTCGGCTCCGTCACCGCCGATGATCTTGTATTCGGTATCCATTCGGAACAAGGGGCTAGTGCCAGCGTGCCCCGGATATAAGACAATGGCAAACGGCGTTTTTGTCAATGGGCAAACGGGTTCAAAAACACCTTGATTAGGCTTGATTGACCTTGATTGGAAAAGCTCATTTTTATGTGTAAATTGTTGATGGAAAGGAACTTGAGCTGATTTGCCGCGCAAAAGGCACAGAAAAAGCCATTGTTGGAGTGCTGGGAATTTGAAGGCACGCAGCAGGGTGCATGGGGTCCCCCCAGGGACCGGGAAGTGGAAACAAGTGGATTTCACTTAAATCACTCAGGCGGTTTTAGTTTTTCAAGGATGTGTTGTAAGGTGGCATCAATTCTACGAAGCATAATCGAGTTGAATTGTAAGATGGTACGACAGCTTGCGCAAAAATATAACCCAACATCATCCTCATCTTGAAAAACCACTATCGGGAGCCACCAACGCACAACATGGGATGTTCTTTCCTTGCAATACGGGCAAGCAACTTCTTTTTGTTTTGGCATGGTTGCAAAATCAAAATCCTTTACGGTGGTCCTTTGCAAGCCAATTTCGCCTTGTTTTGACGCAACCGACTGGAATATAAAGGGTTGTGCAATCCGTCAACAATCTAGCGACCCATGACCAAAAAACGTGCTTTTCCAATCAAGGTCAATCAAGGCTAATCAAGGTCAATCAAGGTATTTTTTTGAACCGCCATGCCCATCACTCCCTTGTCACGCCACAGCCAAGAGACGGCGGAATCACTCCACCCCTCCGTCCCGCAGCCCCATCCCTGGAATCCGCGAAATCCGCGGTTCAGTTCCTTCGGTTGCGGCTGGCCGCGCTGAACTCGTTTGCGGTTGCGTCCGGATTCGCCGATCCTGCCAGCCCCATTCCAATTAAGGTGGATTAAGGTGGATTAAGCAAAAAAAATTTTATGACTCGATGGCAAAAAATAGCCAACCCGCCCCAATTCGCCAATTCCTTCCATTTTACATTCTGCATTTTGCATTTTTCATTTTGCATTTGCTTGGCCGGCGGCGCGGCGGGGCTGATGGCGGCGGAACCGGGGGATGCGGTGGTGGTGATTTACAATTCCCGCGTCCCCGAATCCCGGCAGGTAGCCGCCCATTATGCCTCGGTCCGGCACGTTCCTGCCGCGCAGGTCGTCGGTTTGGATCTTCCCGCCGGCGAAAACATGACGCGCTCGGAATACCGGGAACAATTGCAACAGCCGCTGCTGCAGTTCCTGGAAAGGGAAAAACTGTTCGTTTTCGAGCCGGACCGGCTCTCGCCGGGGACCAACAGAGAGGCCTTGCCCGCGTTTCGCGCGCGCCCGCGCCAGCGATTGACGGGATCGAAAATTCGTTATGCGGTTTTGTGTTTTGGCGTGCCGCTGCGCATTCTGGATGATCCGCAATTGGCGGAGTCGGACTTGGAACAGCTTGCGCCGGCGCTGCGCGGCCGAAACGGCGCGGCGGTGGATTCGGAATTGGCGGTTCTGCCGTGGGCCCACCAGCCGGTCAGGCTGTCCGGCCCGCTGGGCAATCCGGCCTATGGCGCGACCAACGCCGCGCGGCTCGATCCCGTCCAGGGCGTGCTGATGGTGGCGCGGCTGGACGGGCCGGACGCGGCGGTGGCGGTGGCGCTGGTGGACAAAGCGATGCAGGCCGAAACCAATGGATTGTGGGGCCGGGCCTATTTCGATCTGCGGGGGCTGACCAACGGCGAATACAAGAAGGGGGATGACTGGCTGGGCGGGGCGGCGGGAGCGGCGCGGCGTTGCGGTTTTGAGACGGTGGTGGATGACCGGCCGGAAACCTTTTCCACCGCCTTTCCCATGAGCCAGATTGCGCTCTACGCCGGCTGGTATGACGGCAATGTTTCCGGGCCGTTCACACGGCCCCAAGTGGAATTCATGCCGGGCGCGTTTGCGTATCATCTTCATTCCTTCAGCGCGCACACCTTGCGCTCGACCAATTTATACTGGTGCGGCCCGCTCCTGGCCGCGGGGGCCACGGCCACCATGGGCTGCATTGATGAACCTTATTTGGACGGCACCCCGAACCTGGAAGTATTTTTCAGCCGCTGGCTGCTCATGGGATTCAGTTTTGGCGAGGCGGCCTACGCCTCCCAGCCGGCGGTCTCCTGGCAAACCACGGTGGCGGGTGATCCGCTCTATCGTCCCTTCGGGCCCTTCGGAGGAAATCCGCGAAAGCTGCACGAGGCTCTGGTGCGGCGCCACAGTCCGCTGGTGGAATGGTCTCATTTGCGCTGGGTGGATCTCAGTCTGGCGCAGGGCGCACCCGCGGCGGATTACGTGCGCTATCTTGAGGCGGAACCCGCCAGCAAACAAAGCGCCATCCTCACCGAAAAACTGGCCCAGTTGTATCAGAACCAGGGCAAACCGGAGTTGGCGATAAAGTCTTTCCGGCGGGCGCTGGCGCTTCATCCCACCCCGCAAACCGCCGTCCGCCTGACCCTGGCGCTCGGGGAGCAATTGCTGGCCGCCGGGCAGCCAGCCCAAGCCCTCACCCTGTATGATGATTTCCTCAAAAACACCCCGGGCTGGCCCGGGGCCCTCCCGCTCTACCAAAAAATGGAGGCGCTGGCCGGCAAGCTGGGGAAAAAAGCCCAGGCTGACCGCTACGCCGCCGAAATTAAGAAGCTTCTCCCGCCGCAATAAGGTCTGCCGGCCAGACCGGTCCGGGCGCCGATTAACAACAGGCTTTTGTTTAATCCCGACCCCAGTTCCGCCGATACAGTTGTGGGTCGCCCTGCCGGTGAAGATGGCCGGCGAGTTGCATGGTGTTCCGGCTTGATCGGCCGTCGCATCGGCCGCCTGTATGCGTATGTGTTTTGGCCGTGTAAAATCAGTTTTTTTAGCTGTCCTCCTCCCTGGCTTGACAGGCGCAACGCCTGTCCATGCGGCGGATGAGGGCGTTGTTTTCCTGCACCCGGCCTGGCGGGCTGGCGCGGGAATCTTCCTGGGGTCGGCCGTGCCGCGCCCGTTCTACCAAACTCCGTCTTTCTATCTGGTGTGCGCGGCGGCTCTGCTGCTGGCCGGGTACGGGGGGTATCGCTGGATGGTCCGCTGGGGGCGGCGGCGCCGGCAACGACGGGATCAGGAATTGTTTAGAATGGTTGATGAATGGACCCGGAATTTGCAGCAGGAGGTGTTGGAGCGCAAACAGGCGCAAAAAGCGCTGGTGGAAAGCCAGGAGATCGTCATGCGCCAGGAGCGCCTGGCCGCGGTGGGACAGATGGCCGCAGGCGTCGCGCACGAGTTCAACAACATCCTCACCGTCATCCAGGGTCATGCCGCCCTCCTCTTGGACAATCCCTCCCTGGACCAGGAGTCCATCCAATCCCTCACCCAAATCATTTCGGGGGTGGAACGGACGGCGAAATTGATCCGGCAGATGCTGGCCTTCAGCCGCAAACAAGTCATGCAGCGCGAGGTGCTCGACTTGAACCTCATCGCCACCAACGCCACCGAGATGCTCGGCCCGTTGCTGGGGGAAAGCATTGTCGTGCGCCGCCGTCTGGCCCAAAACCCTCTCCCCGTCCTGGCCGACGCCACCATGATTGAGCAGATTTGCCTCAATCTGGCCGTCAATGGCCGCGACGCCATGCCCAACGGCGGCGAGTTGATCCTCTCCACCCGCGAGGTCAATGTGACCGGGGACGATGTCCGGGCCAAACCCGAACGCCGCGCCGGCCGGTTTGCCCGCCTCAGCGTAGCCGACACCGGATGCGGCATGGATGCCGCCGTGATTGACCATCTTTTCGAACCGTTTTTCACGACCAAGGAAGTGGGCAAAGGAGTGGGCCTGGGCCTGGCCACCGTCTATGGCATGGTCAAACAGCACCAGGGCTGGATCGAGGTGGAAAGCCAGCCCGGCAAAGGCGCTTGTTTCCACATCACCCTGCCCTTCACCGAAAAGCCGGCGGAAAAACCCGCGGAGCGCGCCCCCCTCTCCAAAGTGGCGGGCGGCAAAGAAATCATCCTGCTGGTCGAGGATGAAGCTGCCCTGCGCGAACTGGTGCGGGAAATTCTGGAAGGCCACGGCTACCAGGTTTTGGAAGCCGGCTCCGGCGTCGAGGCCCTCCGCCTCTGGGAGGCGCACGGCCATAAAGTGGATCTCCTCCTCAGCGACATCGTCATGCCCGAAGGCATGTCCGGCCGGGAACTGGCCGAAAAACTCCAGAAAATCCACCCCCGTCTGCCGGTCATTCTCACCAGCGGTTACAGCCAGGATATGATTGAGCGGGACGCGGCGCTGGATGACAGGATTAAGTTCTTCTCCAAACCCTATCACCCTGCCCAATTGGCCCAGGCCGTGCGCAACTGCCTGGACGCCCGCCCCAGAAATGGCGGCAGCGCCAACAATGTCGTCATCCAGGAATCAGGCTCGCGCACCCCGGAAGCATGAATTTGCCGCCGGGCAAAAGATGGGAAAAGCGGGAGCTGGCTTGCCGGGCCGCAGTTCGAAGAGGGAAGAATGGTGCGCGCCGCAGGTTTCGAACCTGCGCGTTTGCCTGGGGAAAGTGCCTCAGACTCACAAGGAGACTTACAAAGACCGGTCGCACTCAGTCAGGACCTGTCGTGCGTAGTCGCTGCCTGGGATAAACTTTCCGCCCCGCTCAAGGCCGCAATCCTCGCCATTGTTGACACCGCAACGAACAAGGGGGGCCAGTGAGTCCCCAGCGGCACGGCGGCGAAGTAGAACGAGCAGAACCGATGCTGCGAGCCTCCAGCTCGTCGGTTCTGCGGTCAAATGTGGTTTCAACTGGCAAGGCGGAAGGGGCGGGGGCGGTGCGGCCCGCCAGGGCCGCCCGCCCCGCCCTTCCTTGTCTATTGAGTAATAATTGCACCACAGAGGAGAAAACTGAACCCCGCAACATCCTCAAGGGCGGTCACAAACGCATGGCCCAAGTCCTCTTTTTGGAGATCATGGCGCTGGTCGCGCTTTACGGCATCGAACGAATCGGCTTTTTTACCCTCACCTTCGCCGATCACGTCATCAACCTGGGGGAAGCGCAACGCCGTTTCCGCTCCATTCGCGCTCACGTCATCGTCAAACGGTATGAGCGGGCCATTGTGGTTTGGGAACGGCATGAATCCGGGAGAATTCACTTTCACCTGGTCGTTGTCCTGGCGGAGGATATTCGGAGCGGCGCGGATTTCGCGGCGTTCAAACGCAAGGATTACCGGAGCGCAAACCGGGCCTTGCGGGCGGAGTGGGCCTTCTGGCGTGAAACCTGCCCCAAATACCGTTTTGGACGGCATGAACTGATGCCCATTAAATCCAACGCCCAGGGCATTGCCCGTTACGTCGGCAAATATATCGCCAAGCATATCCGGCAACGGCTGGAAGAGGACAAGGGCGCCCGCCTGGTTCGCTTCATCGGCTACAAGGCCGGAGACCGCACGGCCAGTTGCAAGTTCTCGTGGAACAGCGAGAATGCCTGGCTCTGGCGGCACAAGGTGGCGGCGTACGCCAAGCGCTTCGGGGTGACGGACCTGGACGGGATGCGGAGCAAGTTCGGGCCGCGTTGGGCTTACCAGCGGTGCCGGGAGATTCTGGCCGAACCATTGGAGGGCGTCGTTTTTCCGTCGGAATCGGCTGCCATGAAGTCCCTCGACACCGATATGCTCATGGCGCGGTACAAGGCGCGGCAAATCATCGAAGCGCGTCCGGTGAGTCGGACACTGCTGGTCGGGGATGAATCGTTCAACGGCTGGCCGGTGTGGGCGGTGCCCGCTTCTTTCGGTGAAACCGTGGCTGAAACGCCATTGAGTCCTGAAATTGTGGCGGCAGGGCTGGAAAGAGCGCGGGAATTGCGATTGTATGCGGCGCGTCTCGAAGTGCTGGATGGCCGCAATTCAGGAAGATGGGAGTAGGAAGGACGTAATTTTCAGCGTAATTTTATGTTGGACAATGACTTCGGTCTGGTTCACCCTGATTTAATGGGAACGAGCGGATTGCACAACGCGCTGTCCATTATCGGAATCTGCGGATTGACCGCTCTTTTTGCCCTGAATGTTCCGCCGATGTGCCTGGCGTTATGAAGAACTACAAGATTTTTCTTGTCATTGCGGTGTGTTCGGTTGCGATTGCTTTTGCTGCCAAGTCATTCGCCCTCGGTGAGGTTGCGCAAGCCGTTTTCGCCGTTCCGTTCGCGGTGGCGCTTATCGGTTGTCTGATATCGGTCCTGCGCGATGTGGCAGCAAAGCAGCACGCGGAATGGCTCCAAAACCAGAACCACGCATTCATTCTCAGCGCGACTTCGCACATGGCAAATGTTGCCTTCGACAAGCATGTGGCTTTCGCCGAAAAATACGTTTTAGAAGTTCAACGTTGTTTGGGCGAGCTCTTTCGGAAGGGAGCGACTGAGGATGCGTTCGACCTTGCGCGTAGTCTTTATGCGGTTCGTCGCGAATTTCTTTTGTGGGAGACGGAATCTATCTCCAAGAAGTTGGATGAATTTGAGCAGGCGTTACAGAACATGGGGGCGCAAATGCATGGTTTGAGGGACATTCCTCCGTCTGAGGAAAGATCAAGAAAAGTGGATGAGGTGTGGGGCATCCTCAAGAAGATTCTGGACTTGAGGGACGCTCCGCAAAACTTATCCGAAGAAATCGTCGGCAAGATGGTAATTCAAAGGATGCGTGAGTTGCTGGGCGTTGAGGAATGGACAGCACTCCGTCGTCACTATTTGGATGAGGCATTGAATCGCTCAAGAATATGAATTGGAGAGATGAACCAGCTAGTGAAAAGCAACTAAGTCTTCTCGGACAGTATGACTACCTGCCTGACGGCCCCATGACGAAGGGAGAGGCTTCCGATTTGATCACGCAGTTTTCAGAAGATCCCGAAAAGCAACGCATTCTCGAAGGCAACCGAAGGGTCAAGTATGAGCGAGAAAATGAAGAAGAGGAACGAAATCGCGCCTACCATCTGCATTTGGCTTCTGACGAAGCTAAACAGGAGATGGCGAACGCTGACCCAAGCGAACTTCAGGATGAAAAAACGTTCTGGGAAGACATGAAGAATGACCGCGTGCAGTTTTGGCAGGATACGATTGGGGAGCCGGAAGACGGAACCTGTGATCAGCAAGCGATCAAATTGTACCTTTCCCAGGGCCATCGCTTCCAAACGCCGTCCAACGACCAGATTCAAGCGATACTCGACGCTTTGGACGCCTCTTCCGCAACGTGGGACAGAGACATGCCCGAATATTTCTTTAGCACACTTGAACTTAATTTCCCCGAGCTCTTGCGAACGGAAATTGACTTTGAAGCACTGGAAATGAGACGGGACATGTACACCGGGGGTGACGAACCTCAAAACTGATGAAGTGTCGCCTGAGAATTGACAAGCGGCATGGCGGGCGGACGGCGCAAGCCCTCCCTGGTGGTGTCGTCATTGACGCCAGTGTTGCGAGGGCAGCCGGGGCGCAATCCTGGCGACAATGACGGCACGACCAGGCACTTTCCGGGGCTGGGTTTTCGCGTGTTGGCATTCGGCTTGGCCCTCCTGCCTTTAGCAAGCCGAATGACGACACGGGAAAACCAGCGGGGAAACCCCTTTCGGCTCTGTTTTGTCTCCCAAAAAGAAAAAGGTTGACATTACGAATACGATGCGTTAGGTTTGCGTTATGAATAAAGAGTTTCCGTATTTGGATGTTCCGGCCAGCTTGAAACCGATTGTCGGTGTCCCTGACCCTGAAACGCGAATTTATCGGCGTGAAGGGAGCGATGAGGAGTCCGGCCCGTGGTTCGATGCCCTTTGTGAGCATTTCCCCGGTGAAGGCTTTATTTCCCCCGGTGGCGTCGGGATGTATGCGCCCGTATCGCGGGCCGGGGTGTACAAAAGATTGAAAGAGGGCAACTTGACGGCGTTCTGTTTCCATGTCGTGAAGGCGGAGCGGTCACTCTTCGGGTATCAAAAGAAGCTCAAAGAGCGCCCTTACGTTTATGTCGCGGTGAGCGAGTGCAAAGCCTGGGGCCAAGACCTGAGAGAGCGTCCAGACCGGAAAGAGGCGTATCTCGAAGCTGCCGGGGGCGAGAAACCAGACGGGCAAGGCGAGTTTCTGGACGAACCCAAAGAGGTCGCGGTGGCGAAGAAAATGCCTCCGAAAGAAATGGTCGAACTGGTCCGGCAGGCGTTGAAAGAGGTCCTGGCGGAAGACTTCCCGACGTTCATGGGAGCGAAAGCCCGGCAAGGCGTGGCGGCCAGAGCAAAGGCAAAACTGGATGGGAGGAACAAAAATGCAAAGTGATGTTGAAAACAAAGCGGGCTACCCGGCACCGATGCAATTGTTGACAAAGAAACAGGTGGCGAATTTGCTGGCCTGTTCCTGTCGAATGGTGGAAAGACTGGTGGCGTCGGGGACATTGACGGCGGTTAAAATTCGGGGCGCGGTGCGGTTTCGATCAAGTGATATTGAGCAAATAATGATGAAAGGCGTAGCATGATTGCGTTAACCTATAAACCCAAACGGATGCGCGGCGGAAAACGAGTCGTCGGGCGTCTTTACCGTGGCAAATACCGGCTCGGCGGTGAATCGAGAATTCACGATGTCGCGCTCGGTGTGTGCGATAAACAGGTCGCGGAGCAAAAGCTGGCGGCGATTGTCCGGGACTGCGAAAAGGTGAAGTTCGGTTTGATTCCCGCGCAATCCGTCCGGGCCAGCCTGCAAAAGCCGCTGGCGGAACATGTGCGGGACTTCGCGGCGGACCTGACGGCGCAAGGGCGGAACAGTCGCCACATTCGACAGGTTCAAAACGCCGTCCTGAAACTGGCCGCTGAGGCCGATTGGAAAAGCGTCCAAAACGTGACGGCGGATTCGTTCCAAACGTGGCGGGCCGGCCAGAGCAAGGCGGCAAAGACACTAAACGAATACTTGGGCGCTTGTGTGGCGCTGCTGAATTGGATGGTGCGCAACGGGCGAGTCTCGGCAAATCCGCTCGTGACGGTGCGCAAGGTGGAAACGCGCGGCAAGGAAACGCTGATTCGCCGGGCCTACACTGCGGAAGAAATCGAGCGGCTGCTGGCGGCGGCGGGGCCGCAACGCCCGGTTTATGCAATGGCGGTTCTTACCGGCATTCGTCATAACGAATTGAAGGGGCTGCGGTGGGGGGATGTGGATTTGATTTCCGACACGCCTTCGGTGGCGGTTCGCTCGTCAATCTCGAAAAACCATAAAACCGCCTCTCTGCCGCTCCATCCTGACCTTGTGGCGGAACTGGTGGCATTGAAACCAGCGGGCGCGACAACTGGTGATCTGGTGTTTGAAGGGCTGGTGCCGCGCTCCAAACGGTTTAACGCGCATTTGGAAGCGGCGGGCATACCAAAGAGGGATGCGCAAGGCCAGGTCGCGGATTTCCACAGTCTGCGGCACACGTTCTGCACGTCGCTGCATTGCTCGGGGGCTTCGGAGCGTGAGGCACAGGAATTGATGCGGCACAGCGACCCGCGTTTGACCGCCGGGACATACACCGACACGAAGCGCCTCGGCCTGCGGGCGGCGGTGGGAAAGCTGTCCTTGAAAGCCGCACAAGGAGACTCACAAATAGACTTACAAAAATTAGGCGGCGGCGGTCGTGCCGTGTCGCTGCCTGTCGCAAATGGGAGCCTGCAAGACCCGCACGAAACCCTTGTAAATACAGGGGGAAAGTCGCTTCCTGTCACATATTGTCACAACGTGTCCATGAATGGGGGAATGGTGCGCGCTGCAGGTTTCGAACCTGCGATTCAAAACACCATCGCCTTGGTTCTTGATTTCCCTCGTATCAACGACATCCGCGTTATTGGCTGACTTCCGCGTTGTTATGACTATTTTATGACTTTATGGCGAGTTTACATAGAGATCCAAGGGGACGGTCCCTCTTCACTCACTATTGACACAAATTCAGTGTTTTCGTTGTTCCAGCAACAGTTTGGAGACGCAGGTCCAACTGCCCGTGTGCAGTCGCCGCGCGATCCATTTCCGGCTCATCGTCGCTTCCTGGCGCCAGCGCCGCGCCAGCGCCACTTTAACCTTGTCCCCTTTGCGCCAGCCCGGCAACCCCGCTTCCTTCCACTCCCGCCGCCGCGGTTCCTCCCGCACGATGCGCCCGGCCTTTTCCTTCCCGCTTTCCCGGCGGTCGGCGCTGTCATGGCCGGCCCCAACCCGCTCCGCCGCCGCCGCCAGCAGTTCCTGGCGGAACTTTTTACTCCCCAGTTCATTATTTTGCAGGATTTGGAAGGGGCGGACGTATGTAAGGGTATGAGCGCGAACCAGGCCGGAGATGCCCTGCAACTTTTTCAGGGCGGCGGGGGTTATAGTCGCTGTGGTCCCGGAACATTTTACAATTCCATGACAATTGCGCCGGAAAGCCGCTCCATGCTGCGCGATGACCCGGCTTCGTCCGCGAACCGGCCGCGCCGCTCCCATCGGGCGGCGGGCCAGGGGTTCCCGGTCCAGGCCGGCGCGGGCGGGCGTAGCGCAATGGGTCGGGGACGGAGTGCGCCCGTCCTCGGGCGCAGCAACAGTCAAAGCGGCGGCGGTGTCGGGTTTTGTCGGGAGCGGCGGAAGTCCGGACATTGCCGCGCCCGGGGACGGGCGCACCCCGCCAGTGTCCCGGCCGTCAACGCATTGCGGCGGTTTTAATTTCGATTGACAATTTAATGGATAATCGCTAAAACACTTTTTCCATGAGGTTTTTCCCGTCAGTCCAGGCTGTCACAGGCTTTTTATCGGGGGGCATTTGGGCCGGTTTTTCGCCGTTGATTGAACCTTTTGCCTTGCAATTTGTCAAGCAAGATGGAAGAAACCCGGTTGCAGTTGTGTCAGCCATGATGCCAAACCGCCCAGCCGCCCCGCACCGCGCAAAGATCGCAAAGGATTTTTCGTTCTGCACGTCTAACAGGTTAGCATGAACAAATCCGCGGAAGAAGTTATTCACGGCTCGACGGAGTCTCGCCCTGCCGGGGTGGGACGCGCCGGGAACGGGGGGAAGCTGCACGTCGCCCCGGAGGCGCTGCACACGCTCCCGGCTGATTTTGTCAAGCGCCATCGCGTGCTGCCGCTGCGGGTTGACAACGGAGCGATCCATGTGGCCACGGCCGAGCCGGGCAACCAAAGGGTGATTGATGATATTCGCCTGCTCAGCGGGCTGGAGGTGCAGGAGCATGACACCCCTTCGGCGGAGTTGCTGGAAAAAATTGCCGAGTGTTACCAGGTCACGGTCGAGCAGATGATTGAGAACCTCAACCCCGACCGGACCGCCGCGGCCGAGGGCAAAAACCTGCACGACATCGAGGTCATGGCCAATGAGCCGACGGTGATCAATCTGGTGAACCTCATCATTTCCACCGCCTTGCGCGAGCGGGCCAGCGACATTCACATGCTGCCGTTTGAGGAAACGCTGCAATTGCGCTATCGCATTGACGGATTGTTGCAGGAGAAGCCGCCGCCCCCGAAGAATCTTCATGCCGCCCTGGTTTCCCGCATCAAAATCATGGCCGACATGAACATCGCCGAGCGGTTTATGCCCCAGGACGGCCATATCCAGATCAATCACCGCGGCGCGCGGGTGGACATCCGGGTCGGCACCATGCCCACCATTTACGGCGAAAGCCTGGTCATGCGCCTGCTGGAAAAGAACACCAAGCTGCTCACGCCGATGGAACTGGGCCTGGACCGGGAGCGGGCGGATTTAATGGCGCGGCTGGTGGAAAAGCCGCACGGGCTTTTTCTGGCGACCGGCCCGACCGGCAGCGGCAAGACCACCACGCTTTACTCCATTTTGCAAGGCATCTACGCCCCGGAAAAGAAAATCGTCACCATCGAGGACCCGGTGGAATATGAGCTGGCCGGGGTGGCGCAAATCAACGTGCGGCCCACCCGCAATTTCACCTTCGCCAACGGCCTGCGCTCCATTCTTCGCCAGGACCCCGACGTGCTCATGGTGGGGGAAATCCGCGATTCGGAAACGGCGGAAATCGCCATCCGGGCGGCGCTGACCGGCCACCAAGTGTTCAGCACGCTGCACACCAACGACTCCACCGGCGCGGTCACCCGCCTGGTGGACATGGGGGTGGAGGCGTTTCTGATTTCCTCATCGCTGGAAGGCGTTCTGGCGCAACGGCTTGTGCGCAGAATTTGCCCCTTGTGCAAAGTGCAGGCGCCGGTGGCCCGGGCCGTCAGCGACAAGCTTCATGCCATGGGCGCCCGCCGGGTGGAGGGCCTCTTTTATCGGGGCACCGGATGCGAGGAATGCCGCGGCACGGGGTACAAGGGCCGCATCGGCATTTTTGAACTGCTGGCCATCGGGCCGGAATTGCGGGATTTGATTTTGCAAAAACGGTCCAATGCGGAACTCAAGGCGGTGGCGCAGAAGACTATGATGACGATGCACGAAGATGCCATGCTCAAGGCCTCCCAGGGCATCACCAGCCTGGAGGAAATCCTCCGCGTCTCTTCGGGAGATCTTTTGGAATGAAGGCCTTCCGCTATCAGGCCATTGAATTGAACGGCTCTCCGGTCAAGGGCGAGATCGAGGCGGCGGACCGAAAGTCCGCGCTCCAAATGCTCGGAGCGCGGGGGCTTTTTCCGTCCCTCCTCGAAAGCAGCGCCCAGACCGGAGAGGCCGCGGTCCTGCCGGCCTTGACGCCGCAGGCGCACGCCGGCAAAGTTCACGCCGGCGGCCGGGTGTCGGGCAAGGACATCACGGCCTTCACCCGCGAGATGGGCGCGCTGCTGGGGGCGGCCATTCCCATTCCCCAGGCCCTGGACGGCCTGGGCGAGGAGGAGGAGAATCCCGCCCTGCGGGCCATCGTTCTGAAAATCGCCGATTCGGTGAAAAAAGGCGCGGCCCTGTCCGCCGCTTTGGAGGAGCACCCCAAATTGTTCAGCAAACTCTACGTCAGCATGGTGCGGGTGGGGGAGGAGGCGGGAGTGCTGCCCAAGGTGATGGCCGACCTGGCTGATTTGCTGGAGCATGAGGACGAATTGCGCGCCGAAGTCATGGCGGCGGTGGCCTACCCGGTCTTCGTGCTCTGCTTTGGCTGCGTCACGGTGGCGGTGCTGCTCACGGTGGTCATGCCCAAGCTGTTCAGCATGTTGACAGAAATGGCCACCACCCTGCCATTGCCCACGGTGATTTTGCTGCGGATCAGCGGATTCGTCCATGCCTACTGGATTCCGGTGCTGGTGGGATTGATCGGGGCGGTCGCCGGCCTGCGCTGGTTTTTGCGGACCCGCCGGGGCGCGGAAAAGTGGGACAGCTTCAAGCTGCGGCTTCCGGTGCTGGGCGGAGTTTACCGGGCGGCGGCTCTAAGCCGGTTTGCGCGGACGCTCGGCACGCTGGCCAAGAGCGGCGTCTCGCTTCTGCCGGCGTTGAAAATTGTGGAGCACACCATTGGCAATCTGGTGTTGGGAAAATTGATCGCCCAGGTCGCCGAGGAGACGCGCGGGGGCGATTCCCTGGCCACGCCGTTGCGCAAGCTGGGCATTTTTCCCAAGACGGTCGTGCAAATGATCAGCGTGGGGGAGGAATCGGGCATGTTGCCGGAGATGCTCTTGAAAGTGGCTGACATTGAGGAGCGCCACATGCGGGCGCGCACCAAAACGCTGGTTTCCCTGCTCGCGCCGGCTCTGATTTTGGTGGTGGGCGCCTTGGTCGGCTTCATGGTCATCGCGCTTTTGCTCCCCATCTTCAACATGAGCCAGGCCCTGGAAAGATAACACTATGAAAATACGCACGTTAAGAAAGAGACAGGGTGGATTCACCCTGATTGAGATCATGGTGGTGGTGATCGTGATCGGCATTCTGGCCGCGACGATCATCCCCAAGTTCGTGGGCACCACCCATGATGCCAAGGTCGCCACCGCCAAAGCCAACATCGCCGAGCTGGATTCCGCGCTGGAGAGGTTCAATGTCCAGATGGACTCCTATCCGACCACCGAAGAAGGCTTGAAGGCGCTGATGGAGAAGCCGGCCAATGACGATGGAAAATGGCGCGGCCCCTACGTCAAGATGCTGCGTCCCGACCCGTGGGGCCAGCCTTACCAATACAAATATCCCGGCACCCATCACACCACCGGCCCTGACTTGTGGGCCATAGACCCGGACAAGGCCAACGGGGCCGAAGGCGCCGAAATTGGAAACTGGTAGGAATGCATTGCACCCGAAATAACGGAGTCCGCGTAACGCCTCAGTCTTTGGTGGTAGGGCGGGCAGTCCTCTGCCCGCCGCACGACGGTAGTGCGCCATGGATTCCTCTGCTAAATCCCGACGGCGGGCAGAGGACTGCCCGCCCTACCTTTCGCGACTTACCCCAAACCGGCCCATTGCGCGGCAATCGCCACGGCTTCGCTCCCGTTGATCTGATGGAAGTTCAATCCGCAATCCGCAATCCGCAATCCGCAATTGCACCGCGCGCCTTCACCCTCATTGAGATGATGGTGGTGGTCGTCATCGTCAGCATCATGAGCGTGGCCATCGTTGCGGAAATGCACGGCACCTATCAGGATGCGCTCCTGCGCGCCACCGGCCGGGAACTGGCCGCCGCCTGCAACGCCGCCAGCAGCCGCGCCATCTCCGTCAACCGCCCCCATCGTATTCATCTTGACACACTGGCCCACCGTTACTTCCTGGAGCGCGGCGCGCGGGGCGGGTCGGATTTCTTTCCGGTGCGGGATGTTCCGGGCGGTTCGGGAACGCTCGACGCCCGCATCACCATCAACATCCTCGAGCCGGGGGTCAATGCGCCGGACGACGCCGGCGGGGAACCGCCCGGGGGATCCGGCAATGCCGGCCAATTGGCATCCGGCGGGATGGAAGATGCGATCACCTTCTATGCGGACGGCACGGCGGACGCCCGCCAGATTGAACTGGCCGACCGCGATGGCTTCCGCCTGGCCCTGCGCATCAACCCCATCACCTCGCGCGTGCAAATCACGGCGATGGGACGCCCATGAGCGCCAGGCGTCACAACGGCGGTTTCTCGTTGATTGAGGTCATGTGCGCCATCCTCATCATGGGCGTGGCGCTGGTCGCCCTGACGCATGGCATGACCACGGCGCTGGGTTCGACCAAAGATTCAGAGGTCCGAACCACCGTCGTTTCGCTGGCGGCCGGCCAGATCGAGACGTTGCGGGCCAGCGCGGTTTTGACCGATGAGACGACCGAGGGAGATTTCGGGGAGAGCTTCCCCAAATACAAGTGGGAGCAAACCGTCGCCCCCAGCGATGTGGATGGCCTCCACCAGGTGGACGTGGTGGTGAAGGATGCCAAGTCGGACGCCACTCTCTACAAACTCACCACCTTGCTTTTTGATTCGGACTATCCCAGCACCAGCGCCGCCGATGCCAAGCAGAAGGCGAGGGACCTGGAGAAGGCCAGAAAGAGAAACAGGAGGGCTCAATGAAGATGAGGCCTCTTAATTTGGAGTGCGGGAGCTTGCTCCCGCTTTCGGTTCGGGCACGAGTTGCGCGCGCAAAGCGGCGGCAAGCCGCCGCACTCCAAAGCGCCGGATTTACGCTCATTGAACTGACGATTAGCGCGGCGGTGGCGTCTGTCATTTTGACGGCTTCTTACCTTTGCCTCAATGCGGGCGTGGCCACGCAGAAGCTCATTGAGCCGCGCACGGAGGTGCTGCAAAGCGCGCGCGTCGCCCTGGCCATGATGAGCGCGGACCTGCGCTCGGCTTGTTCGCTCTCCCCGGATTTCGACTTCGTGGGCGAGCAACGCGCCCTCGGAGAGATGGAGGCGGACAACCTGGATTTCGCCACCCACTTCTACACCCCGGCCCGGCCCGGCGAAGGGGATTATTGCCAGGTCAGTTATTTCGTGGACAAAACCCGCGGCGCCCAACTCCCCGACACCCAACGTTTCAGCCTTTGGCGCCGCCGCAATCCCCACCTGGCCCCCGATCCGTTGTCCGGCGGCAGCCGCGAGGAGATTGTGCGCGGATTGCGCGGGCTGACGCTGGAATACTACGACGGGCTGGATTGGTACGACACCTGGGGGGACGCCAGCGTAAAGAAGAAGGTCAAATATACGACCACGCCGCCGCCCAATCAATCGGGTTTTCCTGAAGCGGTGCGCATCACCCTGCTCCTGGATCCGAATCCGGACAAAAGCACGGAGAAAGCGGAGCCGCCCCTGGTGTTCCAGACCGTGGTGCGGCTGGAGTTGGCCGACGTGGCGGCCGCGGGCGGTTCCTCGGCCGCGCCGGACAATTCCGACGGCGGCAGCGATGCCGGCCAGCCCGGCCAAAACCCGGGCGGAGGGATGAACTGAATGAGACGCAGAGGTTCCATTATCATCGGCGTGCTCTGGTGCATGGTTCTATTGTCTGTCCTGGTCATCGGGGTCTTGCATACCGCGCGGATGGACCTGTTGGTGGTCAAGAATTATGGCGACCGGGTGCAGGCGCATTATCTGGCGCTGGCGGGGGTCGAGCGGGCCAAGGCCCTGCTCTACCAGGATGTCGTCACGCGCCAGCAAACGGCCAAAAACCATACCGGGTCGTTTTACAACGACGCGAAGGACTTCCGGGATGTGCCGCTGGGCCGCGGCAAATTCCAGGTCTTCCGCCGCGCCCCGGCGGAGGAGGGCGGGCGCATCATTTATGGCATAAGCGATGAAGAAAGCCGGCTGAATTTGAACACCGCCTCGGCCAACCAACTGACCAATCTCACCGGCATGACCTCCGATTTGGTCACCGCCATTATCGCCTGGCGCACCGCCGCCAATACCAACGCTCCGGCTCCGGGCGGAGCCGATTCCGATTATTACATGTCCCTGCAGCCGCCTTACCTGGCGCGCAACGGCCCTTTCCAAACCGTGCGGGAACTGCTCATGGTGCGGGACGTCACCCCCGACCTGCTCCTGGGCAATGACTATAATCAAAACGGCTTCCTGGACAGCGATGAGGACCCGGCCGACCAAGGTCCGCCCGGCTCCAGGCCCCCGCCCCCTCCCAGCCCGGGCTGGGCCGCCCTGCTCACCGTCACGGACACCGACAAAAATGTCAACGCCTCCGGCAAGGACCGCGTCAACCCGCAGACCGCCGACGAAGCCACCCTCACCGCCGTTCCCGGAATCACCCAGCCGATTGCCAGGGCCATCATCTCCTACCGCGGCCAGAACCAGTTGCAAACCCTGGACGACCTCCTTTCCGTCACGGCGCAAAATCCCAACCAAGGCGGGGGCAACGCAAACGCCGGCGGCGGGCGCAATCCGGGAGCGGGCGGCCAGAATGGTTCCGGCAATTCCGGTCCGGCCGTGATCAGCCAGGAGTTGCTGGAGCAAATCGCCGATGACCTGTCGTTCGCCGGCGGCGACCAGACCGGCTTAATCAATATCAACACCGCCAGCCTGGATGTTTTGATCTGCCTGCCGGGGGTGGAACGGCCCCTGGCCCAGGCCATCATCAATTATCGGACCTCCACCGGCTATTTTGACAACGTGGCCGGCCTGCTGAAGGTGGACGGGATGACGCGCGCTATTTTCAAGCAGGTTGTTCCGCTGGTCACCGCCCGCTCCGAAACCTATCGCATCGTCTGCGAGGGCAAAATCAATTCCTCGGGCGCGCGCCAGCGCATCGAGGCCATCGTTCACATCGGACGCAGCGACATTGAAACCCTGGCTTACCGGGAGGACCTGTGAAGAGCCTCGAATTCATGCATCCCACGGGCCTTTTTATTGACATCGGCCAAAGCTCCCTCCACGCCGTCAACGGCGGCGACGCCTTTGCCTTCCCCCTCCAGCGCGGCGAAAACGGGCGCTTGACCGATCTCTGCCGCGAGAAACTGACCTCGGGCCTGCGCGGATTCCTGGGCCCGAAGGGCCGGGCTGCGGGCCGGCGCGCCTTTTGCGCCATCGGCGCCCGCGGCGTTTCCATGCGCCGTCTCAGTCTGCCGGCCTCGTCCAAAGAGGAACAGCAACGCGTCCTGCGGCTGCAAATCGAGAGCCAGTTTCCTCTTTCGCCCGACCAACTGGCCTGGGGCAGCCGGCCCGTCGGCCCGCCCAAACCTTCGGCCAACGGCGGCCCGGCGCAGCAGGAATTGCTGGTCATCGCCGTGAAAAAGGAAGTGCTGCAAGAATACGCCGGGATTTTGGGCGCTTGCGGCGTCGCCCCGTTTTTCACCATCGCCGCCCTGGCGCGCGCCGAACTCCATCCGCCCCCGCCCGGCTCCGGCGCGGTGCTGGATATCGGGCGCACCCATTCGGAATTGATGTCTTTTGAAAACGGTGCTCCGGCCTCCATCCGCATTCTGGCCTGGGGCGGCGAAAACATCACCCGCTCCATCCAGGAAAAACTGGCCCTCAGCCGCGACGAGGCCGAGAAGCTCAAGCTGGCGCTGGACCAACCGGGGGTGGCGTTGGGCCCGCAGGGGCTGTTGCTGCAAAGCGCCACCGAATCGGCGCTGGCCGCGCTGGCGGAAGGCCTGGCCCCCGCGCCCGCCGGCGGAATATTATATTTGACTGGAAAAAGCGCCCGCAATCCGCGCCTGGCGCCGCTGCTGGCCGGGGTTCTGGGGGGCGCGGTGGCCTGTGAAAGCCTGGAACCGGCCTCCGCCGCGGGGCCTTCCGCCGCCGTGGCCGGCCTGATCAAATCCACCGCGGGGAATGGGGCCTCCTCTCCCTTGATTCTCGAACTCAACGGAGGCCAGGGAGCGGCCCGGCTGGCCCGGCCGGTCGTGCGCCAATGGGCCGCCGCCGCCGTCTTGCTGGCCCTGGCCACGCTCCTTTTCCCTTACGCCCAAGCCCTCGTGCTCAAGCCGATCCTGGAAAAGAAACTGGCCGCGCTGCAGGCGGATCGCGGCCGGCTGGCCATGATTGATCAGGAACTGGACTTTCTCAAATATCTCAAGCAGACCCAGCCTCCTTACCTGGACACGATTTATCTGCTGGCCAAGTCGGCGCCGCAGGGCACGCATCTGGACGGCCTCTCCATGGGCCGCCACCAGCAAATCTCCATCCGGATGAAAATGGCCAACGCCCAGCAAGTCAGCGATTTCCGCTCAAAACTTATTGACTCCGGCTGGTTCGCCAACGTCATGGTGGAGGAGCAGACGCCGCAGCCCGACCGCCGTGTCATCGTGCGGATGACCGCGGAATTGAAGCCGGCGGAAATGCGCAAACCGCTCGCCGCGGAACCGCCGGGCAAGAAAACCGATAAATCACGCCCCGGCGGCGAGGAGCCGGACTCCGGCATGCCGCCGCCAGAGACCATGATGATGCCTCCCCCCCAACCCATGGGAAGCCCCGTCCAGGTCAGCCCCGCCACCCCGCCGGGCGGGCAGGACACGCCGCCGCCGCGCCGCGGAGGGCGGGGACGGCGAGGAGCCGCGCCCCCGGATGCCACGCCTTCTGATACCGCCACCCCTGAAATATGAACCGCCAACTTACCCTCAAGGAAAAGCGCACCATCCGCATCGCGGCGGTCTGCGTTGGCATTTATCTGGCGCTGTTTTATGGCCCGGGCGTGCGCAACTATTTCACCGCCCGGCGCCAGGCCTGCGACAAGCTGGTGCAACAGGCCCGGGACCTGCGCGCCCTCATCAAGCCCTACGAAGAAAAGATCGCCACGGCCACAAACCTGATGGACCGCTTCCGCATGGACCCGCTCAAGCTCAAGCGTTCCTCGGTGGTGGCGGAGGCCAGCGCCGCCATTCAGCAGGCGGCGGCGGCGGGGAAAGTGGTGGTGGGGCCGATCCGGGAAACGCCGGGCCGCCCTTCCGCCAGGGAGGCCGGCTCCATCCAATTTGAAGGCAGCGGCCCCATCACGGCGGTGCTCGACCTGCTGCACAACCTGGACCACATCGGCTTCCCGGTTATTATTGACACCGTTCAATTCAGCTCCGACCCGCGCATGCCCAACGGCCTCAAGGTGAGCCTGACCATTCAGGTTCTGGATTTTGACGCCTGGAAACCCAAGGAGGAGAAGCCCCATGTTTGACCGCTTCGAACGCCCTGTCAAAATCATCTGCCTGGCCCTGGCCGCCTTGCTGGCCTGGCAACTGGGCAGCGGCATCCTGCGCAGCGACCCTCTGGCGCATCTGAAAATCCCCGCCCTGCCCACCTTGCCGGGAGCAACCAACGAAACCAATGCCGCCACGGGCACTAATGGAGTCAAGGCCACCAATGCCATCGCCGGCACAAACGCCGCCACCGGCACCAATGCCCTCAAAGGCACGAATACGGCCACTGGCACCAATGCCGTCAAAGGCACCAACGCGGCCACTGGCACCAACGCGGCCACTGGCACCAATGCCGTCAAAGGCACCAATGCGATCACCGGCGCCAACGCGGCCGCTGGCACCAATGCCGCCAGAGGCACCAACGCGATCACTGGCACCAACTCTGCCTCCAGCACGAATGCAATCGCCAAATCAACCAATGCCGCCGCGGCAGGCGGGACGGCGCAGACCAACGCCAGTTCCGGACCGAGGCGCGGCGGTTCGCCCAATTCCGGCGCCCCCCAGGGAACTTCCGGTCTGCCGCCCGGGATGACGCCCGAAATGATGGCCGGCATGCCCCCCGAAATGTTGGCCCAGATGATGGGCGGCGCCTTGCCGGGCGGACGCAGGGGAGGCGCCATGAAAAAAATCGAGCTTCCGCCCGAAGTCCAGGCCCGCGTGGATAAAATCATCAACAGCGAAATCTTTGGCCCCATCATCCGGCCGATGCCGATGGCCCTGATCGGCATTGCCGACCAGCAGGCGTCCATCCGGGCGACCAATGGCCAGACCGATTGGGTCAAAATAGGCGGCGAGATCGGAGGCTTCAAACTCCTGCGCATCGGCGTCAACCGGGTGCTGGTTGAGCAGGATGGGGAAAAAAGGGAGCTGATTCAATTTGAGGGCATTGGCGGAGAAAGCCTCATGCCCAAACCGACCAACGCGCCGTCCACCAATGCGCCGTCCACCAATGCGCCGTCCACCAATGCGCCGTCCACCAATGCGCCGTCCAAAAGGGCGTCAACGCGGAAGGCGGCCGCCACCAACGCCTCAACCAACCAGACTCTTTCGTCCAAACAAAAGGAGACCCCATAATGCAACCATCAAAACGTCGGCAGCTAAAATTCAATTTCACCGCGCTGATGCTTTCGCTCTGTCTGGCGGCAGGCGTCCTCTGGTGTTCATTGCCCATCCTCCACGCCCAGAGCGCGGGGAACGATACCCAGACCAACGCGCCGCCGGCTTCGCCCGTCGCGGGATCGTTAATCCCTGTCGCGGCTCCTGATGCCGCGGCCTCCACCGATGCGCCTGGGACGGCCGCGGCTTCGACTAACGCGCCTGGAACGGCCGCGGCTTCCACCAACTCCCCCGCCACGGCCGCCGCTTCCACCAATGCGCCCGACGGCTCGACCAATGCGCCGGCCGAGGAGCCCAAGAAATTGCCCACCGACATGATCTCGCTCAGCTTTCAGAACATGCAAATTGACCAGGTCCTGCAGTGGTTGTCGGAGAACACCGGCAAGAGCGTGGTCAAGCATCCCTCCGCCCATTGTCAGGTCACCATTGTCGGCACCAAGAAGGTCACCCGGCAGGAAGCGGTCACCATGGTGTATCGCGCCCTGGGCATGGAAGGCTTCACCGCCATTGAAACCGCCACCTCCATCCTCATCGTCCCGGCGGACCAGGAGTTGAAGATGAATCTCACTCCCGAACTGATGGGCGCCGCGGCGACGGCCGTGCCCGGTGGCCGCCAGCGCCTGGTCAAAGTTTTTCCCCTCCAGCACCTCCCCGCCGCGGATCTCACCGACAAAGTCAAAAGCGTCCTCTCCAAAGAGGCCGTCGTCGTCACCGACGACCGCGCCAATCTCATGATCGTGACCGATTACAACGACAACCTGGCCGCCGCCGCCGCGCTCATCCTCGCCCTGGACGTGGAAAAGAACGACGACGTCATCGTCCGGGCCATCAACCTGAAAAATGTCAACGCGGTGGAATTGTCCAAGCAGATCCAGCCCCTCTATCAAAAGCTCACCGGCAAGACCTCCAAGGAACTCATCGAGGTCTCCGCCAGCGACACCGCCAACTCGCTCATGGTTCTTTCCAGCGCCGCCAATTTCAAGGAAATCGAGAAATTTGCCTCCTCGCTCGACACCGCCGACGCCCAGGAAAAGGTCATGAAAACCTTTTTGTTGACAAATGCCGACGCCCAGGACGTGGCCAAACAATTGCAGGACCTGAGCAAGGAACCGGACAGCGATTCCCCCTATCGCATCTTCTTCTTCGGCGGCAACCCCAACGGCAACAACACCAAGAAGGTCAGCATCGTGGCCGACCGCCGCCGCAATGCCATCCTCGTCCAGTCCCCGCCCACCGCCATGGAGGGCATCGCCAGAACCATCGCCGCCCTGGATGAACCGATCCAGGACAACAGCCTCGCCCCAAAAATTGTCCTCCTGGAAAACGTCAGCGCCGGCGACATCGAGGACGTGCTCAACGAACTTTTTCTCAAGAAGACAACGCAGCGCTCGTATTATGACGATTATTTCAATCCGCAGCCGCAGGCCGACCGCGACGTCGGCCGCCTCTATGGCAAGGTCCGCATCACCAGCGAGGCGGCCAACAACTCCCTCATCATCACCGCCAACTCCCAGGAAAACCTCGACGCCGTCATCGCCGTGGTCAAGGAATTGGACAAACCCTCGGCGGCGGGCGACACCACCTTCCATGTCCGGCTCAGTTTTGGCAACGCCCTGAAAATCGCCAACCGCATCAACATCCTCTTTGCCAAAAATGGGTCCCAGGCCCTGCGCCCCGCCAACCAGCAGAATCCCAATGCCCCCAACCCCCAACCCCAGCCACAGCAGAACCAGCAGACCACCCCGGCCGCGGACGACTTCTCCCTGGAACAGGTGGTCAAGGAAGACCCCTATTATTCCTGGCTGGGCGGACCGCCCGACGTCACCGGCCGCAACGGCAGCGACCGAACCACCGATCGTCCCGTCAGCGATCTGGTGGGAAGGGTGCGGGTCGTGCCCGACGAAGCCAGCAGTTCTCTCCTGGTCACCGCCAATGTCCACCTCTTTGCCCAAGTCGGCAAGATGATCGAGGAGATGGACGTTCCCCCGCCGCAGGTTTTGATCGAAGCCAGGCTGGTGCAGGTTTCCGCCGACTATTTGGATGCAATCGGCGTGCGCTTTTCGCCCGATGGCAGCAAGGTTTTTTCCGGGGCTGACTACCAAAACTCTTTAATGCCAAGCGCGGGAGGCACGTATCAGCAGGGTTATGGCGGCACAACGGTGGTCAATGGCACCAGCACCAGCAGCATCCTTGGCGGCTCCAACTCCGTGGCCTCGGCCCTGACCAGTTTGCGATCTGGCGTGCTGAACAACAACATCAACGTGAATTTCCTCGTCCAGTTCCTCCACCAGAAGGCCAACGCCACAGTGCTGGCCGAGCCGCAGATCACCATCGCGGACAATGACATGGGCAAGCTTTTTGTCGGGCAGTCCGTCCCGATCCAAACCGGCACCCTCAACCCCGCCACCGGGGGGAATTCAACCAGCATTGCCTATCGCAATGTGGGTGTGATCATCGAATTGGAACCGCACATCAACGACTCCAACGACGTGGCCCTCAGAGTCCGCGCCGAATCCTCCACCATTGACGCCCAACAAATCAATGCCCAGGTGGTGATTGACTCCGCCCAATTTCGCACCGAACTCACCGCCCACGCCGGGGAGACCCTCGTCCTGGGCGGCATCATCCAAAAGCAACTCAGTGATACCAGCTACAAAACCCCCATTCTGGGCAGCATCCCCGTCTTGAAATACATCTTCAGCAAACACGACAAATCAGGCACCCGCACCGAACTCCTCGTCTTCCTCCGTCCCAAGGTCGTCCGCACCCCGGCCCAGGCCCGCGCCCTGCTCGATGAAGTCAAAGATAAAATGCCTCTCATCCAAAAATGGGAGCTGACCGATCCCGAGTCCAAGCAGAATAAGCAGAATGACCGGATGAAATGACGGTCTGTTTCCAATTTGGAACGGAGCGCGGGGAAAAGAGGGCGTGCGCCTGAAGAATGGGAAGTCCAATAGTTTGGACGTCAATTGGCTTCAGAGGATGTTTGTCCCTTTAAAGCTAACCTTGACGGGATGCCTGGCGCACCAGTTCGCCGGCCCGGTTGTGCATCTCTCGAATGGAGATCGTTTTCATGTGTCTCACTGTGATCCCTCCCGCCCCGGATTGTCAACCGCCCGCCTGGGGCGCATCTTGACACCACCACCGCGCGCTTCTTCTCCCTCTCCTCCACACACTTGTGGAGGAGAGGGTCGGGGTGAGGAGGTTCCCATCTGTTTCATGGGCACGGGTTCATGCCATGCATGGTGGTAGTATCAAGATGCGCCCGCCCGCCTGCGCCCGCCGTTTTAGCCGTTGACGAAATCAGCCGTCCAGCGATGCTGTGGAGCGTCGTTATCCTTATGCGGCCACCGGCGCACATTGTGGTTTTGGGGGCTGGATTTGGCGGGCTGGAGTTCTGCCATCGCTTCCGTCATCCCTCCGCCCGCATCGCGCTGGTGGGCCGGTCCAATCATCATCTCTTTCAACCGCTCCTTTACCAGGTTGCCACCGCCGGGCTTTCCGCGCCTGAAATTGCCCAGCCGGTTCGATCCATCCTCTCCCGCCGGCCAAACATCGCCGTGCTCCTGCAATGGTTCTATTCTTACCTCACCTATAAGCGCGGCGCGCGCATTGTGGTGGGCCGCAACCCGCCATAATCCGGGTTTCAGAATGGACTTCGGCGGGCGGCGACGCCAGACTCTGCAATCCAAACGGGAAAAAAGCTAAAAAGGGTCAACGCCGGAAAACTATATGCCGCCTAATTCAGAATTCCGGGCTTGACTCATTTATGACCCATTCATAACCGATTCACGCGTCATAACTTGCGACCCTTCCAAGGCTGTACCAGGCCGTTGGGACCGATCTGGCCGTCGGACATCCGGAACGGCTCGAATTCGCTCCGCAACCGTGCCCTGCCGGACCGAATCTTCTGGCGCATTGAAAGATACCATGGAAAAGCAACAATCCAGAATAAGGAGCAGAGTATGCCCAGCGTAATCGGCTGATATGAGATGCCTGATTGATATCTGGCCAAATGTACCTGCCACGAGTCGATGCCCACCCAGACGGATGTGCTGACAATCAAGATCATAAAGAGATTGATCTCGATAAGGTGATAAATCAGCGCGCAACCACTGGCCAGGCCTAAGGTCAGCAAAATAGCAAGCCATGTCTTCATAGCCGATAAATATGGTGATTCGCAAAGTCGCTTGCTAATTAATATACAACATGCTGTTTGTGTTGCAACCGCCAAATGAATATGGACGATGTGCGCCGGCTTATGGGAGTCCCTTTAAAAAGCGGCACGCCCGGAATACTGAATCCTGCGTATTTCAGAATTCCGAGCTTGCCCCCTGGTTTGTTCGATCAATGGAATCGGGATGCAGGTCTCCGATAAGCGCGGCGCGCGCATTGTGGTGGGCCGCAACCCGCCATAATCCAGGTTTCAGAATGGACTTCGGCGGGCGGCGATGCCAGACTATCTAATGCAATCAAAAGGATTTTTTATGCGTGGAATGTGGATGGCGGCGCTGGCGATGGCCTGCGCGGCCGGCCTCCGGGCTGACGATTGGCCGCAGTGGCTTGGGCCGGAGAGGGACAGCGTTTGGCGCGAGACCGGCATCGTCAGCTCGTTTCCCGCCGGCGGTCCGCCGGTGTTGTGGCGTGCCGCCATTGGCTCCGGCTATTCCGGCCCGGCCGTGGCCCAAGGGCGCGTCTATGTCCTCGACCACCAGTTTGCCAAAGCCTCGGACAGACCGGCGAACGCAATGGAGCGCGGCAGCATCCCCGGCTCGGAGGGAATTGTTTGTCTGAACGCCGACGACGGCAAAGTCCTGTGGCGGCACGAATACGATTGTCCCTACACCTTGGCCTACCCGGCTGGTCCGCGCACCACGCCCGTGGTCAGCGCGGGCAAAGTCTTCTCGCTCGGGGCGGAAGGCAATTTGTTTTGCCTGGACGCGGCCACGGGAAGCGTCGTGTGGTCGCGGGATTTCAAACAGGATTACAACATCAAGACTCCGGTATGGGGCTTCGCCGGCAACCCGCTGCTCGACGGCAACAAACTGATTTGTCTGGCCGCCGGCTCCAACTCGACGGTGGTGGCTTTGGACAAAAACACCGGGCAGGAAATCTGGCGGGCCTTGAGCGCCAAGGAGCCGGGCTACTGTTCCCCCGTGATCTTTCAGGCGGGCGGCGTCAGGCAACTGATCGTTTGGCATCCCGAATCGGTCAACTCGCTGGATCCGGAAACGGGCCGGGTTTATTGGTCCTTGAAATCGTCGGAACCGGTTCGTGCCGGCATGACGATCCCGACGCCGCGCCAAATGGACGATTTGCTTTTTCTGACCTGCTTTTACAACGGCTCCTGGATGCTCCGGCTGGATGCCTCCAAACCGGCGGCCGCGACCGTTTGGCAAAGCCGGCGCGTGAGCGAAGTCAACACCGACGCCTTGCACTCAACCCTGAGCACGCCTTTCCTGCAAGACGGATATATCTACGGCGTTTGCAGTTACGGCCAGTTGCGCTGCCTCAAGGCCGCCACCGGAGAGCGGGTTTGGGAAACTCTGCGCGCCACCACCGCCGACGGCAAGGAGATGCGCTGGGCCAATGCCTTCCTTGTCAAGAATCAGGACCGCTTCTTCCTGTTCAACGAGAAGGGCGATTTGATCATCGCCCGGCTGACTCCGCAGGGTTACGAGGAAATCAGCCGCGCCCACGTCATTGAGCCGGCCAATCGCGATACCGGCCGCCAGGTGGTCTGGTCCCATCCCGCCTTCGCCCTTCGCCGGATGTATGTGCGCAACGATCAAGAAATCATCTGCCTGGATTTGGCCCAAAAATGAGCCGGCACTGCCGCGCCCATAACGGCCGGGTGTCGCCGGGTGTCAGCCGGGTGTCAGTCCTCACTTTTTAAACTCTTTCTGCGTAAATTACCCCGCCTCTCCACGCCATCCGGCAATCCGCGGTTTATGATTTCTTGTGTCCGTAGGCCGGGCGAAAAAACCGATCACAGAATCCTGGCGGGACTTCCGTCGCTTCTTCATCCGGTGGGCGAATTTGCGGGATTCCCCTGACAATCATTCCCCTGACGTCTCTTTGGCCTTTTCCATTCTCCATTGTCCCTTTGGTTGCGGCTGGCCGCGCTACGACTTGGCGACTCTTGCCCCGAAAGCTTTCGGGGTTGACCCTTAAAAGGGGCTCCTCGCTGTTTTCAGTGGAATCGAAATGACTTGTTCATCAAATCGTTGCCCATAACGCTCCTGCAATCCCGAAGGGATTGAATCACTCAGCCCAGGGTTGGCCGATTCTGAGAGGCCTACCCTGGGTTGCTGCGTTCGAGTTACACAACCCTGAAAGGGTTGAATATCAAAGCCTTAGGAAGCAGATTCAACCCTTGCAGGGTTGTGATTCTTCTCTGATCTCACCCAGGGTAGCTCGTTCCTCGCAACCCTGGGCTGGAAGATTCAATCCCGTTGGGATTGGCAAAACCAATGATGACGCTCCAAAAGTCGCTTTTCATTCCACCGAAAACAGCGAAGACCCTTAAAAGGTCTTTTTTATCCGCGAAATCCGCGAAATCCGCGGTTCCATTCCTTTGCCTCTTTACCGCGCTGTGTTCTCTGCGCCTAAATTTCGACCGCTCCGTTTAAGATCCACAAGTATGAGGAGGAGAGGGAAAACACGCGGGAAGTTTCCCTTCATAAGCCAGCCGTGTCGTGCGCTCGATCAAAGCCAATTTTGATTGCCAATGGCACGAAGGAGATTAGGATGGTGATTAAGATTAAGAGCAGATACCCAAGAAACTGAAATGCACCTGATGCCCTGATGATGCCGTTGACTTTCCTCCTCCTCAGCGCAACGCCTCGGCTCCGGGCGCTGGCGCGCCGCCGCGGGCCTCTCTTTC
>JBEKVM010000063.1:0-43762 GCA_049513975.1 Verrucomicrobiota bacterium
TGTCGTAATCAATGTCGACGAAGCGCGCAGCCATATATTTGCATTGACTGACTGCTTGGCCCCTCGCCCTGTTCAAATCATTTCAAAAAATCTTCGCCCAAAGTCCGACAGGCTGCTAGAGCCAGGGCTAAGGCAGTGCGAATTTCCTGTCTGAACAACCTCAAAGAAATCTCCACGGCTTATCGCCTGTGGGCGGGGGATAATGGGGATTTGGTCCCTTCCGAGCAATCGGTATCCAAGGGCGGATGGAAAGAACTCCTGGCCAACGCCGATCAGGGTACAAACTGCTGGACCAATTACGCGATCATGCAAAACGAGCTGGGCCAATCTTCGAAACTGGTAATTTGCCCGGGGGATGAACGTTCAGCCACAATCAGTTTCACCAACAACTTCGATAACACCCACGTCTCTTACTTCGTGGGTGTGAGCGCAAACGATTCTTACCCTCAGTCAATCCAAAGCGGTGATCGCAATTTAGGCCCAGGCCCCAAACCCGACGCCGATTACGGCTTCTCCCCGAAAAGTGGGAAAGGCAACGATGTCGCCATCCGCATTTTTTCGGGTCCTGTTCCGTGGTCTGCTTCGTGGTCATTGAAAATACATTCAGCCGGAAACCCTCTGGGTTCTGGCAACATTTCGCTCGGCGATGGCAGTGGGCAACAAGGCTCCACCATGGATCTCAACCGAATCTGGCTCCGCTACGCCGCCCCAACCACGAACTGGCCCGCCGGCCACGTCCCCGCTGCCCCCTCCATCCGCCTGGTTTTTCCATGATCCCCACAGGGCGCGCAGGCGCATTCTGACTCTCTCAAATTCCCCGGAGTGCCGGCTTGATTCTTTCCAAAGTAATGCTAGGCTTACCGCATGGTTGCCAAATTATCAGTCAAAGGCCAGGCCGTCATCCCCCAAGCCATTCGCGAGCAGGCGCGCCTCAAAGAAGGCGACGAACTGGACGTCGGCTATGCCAACGGCCTGATCGTGATGCGTAAACGCCAGCCCCTCAACGCCGCCCTGGTTCGAAAAATGTTGCTGGCGGGAAGCCGCCTCCCCGAAATGACCGCCGCCGATGAAACCGCCGTCGCCCGCGCCATCCAACAGGTGAGAAGACAACGCAAACAGTGAAAGTGGTCTTCGACACCAATGTGGTGGCCAGCGCGAGCTTTTGGCGTGGAGCGCCGTTTGATTGCCTCCGCGCCTGGGCTTTAGGCCAATGTGAAGCAGTGGCCAGTCCGCCCCTGCTCGCCGAATATCATGAAACCATCCTGGAACTAAAGCTGGAATATCCCGCCCGCTCCTTTGTGCCGTGGGCCGATCTCCTGTCCGCGTCGGCCATCCTGGTCTTTCCGTCCGACCGCGCCACCGGCGTTACGCCCGACCCTGACGACGAAATGATTTTGGAATGCGCGCTGGCCGGGGAAGCCGACTATGTTGTGAGCGGAGACAAAAAGCACCTGCTGCCCCTTCGACAATTCCGTGGCATACCGGTTGTCAGCCCGGCGGATTTCCTGCGCCGGCTCCCCGCACGGCCCTGAGTTCTTAGGGTGGAAAAGAAATGGCCGCCAAGAAGCGCAAAAAAGAAATCCCCTTTTGTGCCTTCTGCGCCTTCTCGCGGCGATCCGTTTTGCGCTGATTTTAATCAGTCTTCCCTTGCTTTCCCCCGCGAAATGTGGTTGACTTTTCTCTGGAGGCCCCATGAAACAGAAAGCGACGCGCGCCGTGTCCGCATTCACTCGAATCGAATTGATCGTGGTGATCGTTCTTACGATCGTTCTTGGTTTCGTGACCGTGTCGCTCCTTCAGCCGCCTCGAAGGGTCCATTCATCTGCCAATCGTGTCTCTTGTTTGAACAATCTCAAGGAAATCGGCACGGCGTATCGCCTCTGGGCCGAAGACAATGGAGATCGCACTCCCGCAGGGCAAACGGTGGCCAAGGGCGGCTGGGGGGACTTCCTCACCAATGCCGATCAAGGCGCACTGTGTTGGACCAACTATGCAATCATGCAAAACGAGCTTGGCCAATCTCCGAAGCTGGTCAATTGCCCGTCGGACGAACGTCCGTCCGCAATCAGTTTCACCAACAACTTCGATAACACTCACCTTTCTTACTTCGTCGGTGTGAGCGCAAACGAGGCGCATCCCCAATCCTTGATGGGCGGTGATCGCAATTTAGGTCCCGGAACCAAGCCCGATCCCGATTACGGCTTTTCCCCTGCAAGCGGCAAAGGAAACGACGTCGCCATCCCGATCTCCGGCCCCGTTGCATGGTCATTGAAGATCCATTCAGCCGGAAAGACTGCCGGTGCCCGCAATATTTTGCTCGGTGATGGCAGTGGGCAGCTGATCGGCAGGGTTCCAACGTCTTCCACTCTGCCTTATCGCGCTAAATTTCAGCCCTTTACCGCCCCAACCACCAACTGGCCCATCGGCCACGTCCCCGCCACACCCTCCATCCGCTTGGTTTTCCCGTGATTTCAAGCCATCTATGAATCCAGCACCGACGCGCAAACCCAGGGCGTTCACTCGAACCGAGTTGAGCGCGGTTATCCTCGTCCTCGTGGTCCTGGTCGCAGTTCTTCTCGTGTCCTCTTTGAGAGGCATTTGGAAACAGGAGAGCCGTTGGGAATGCGCGTGGAATCTTGGGCGGATTGGCGTGGCTTGCCGCGTCTGGGCGCAGGACCACAACGGTCATTTTCCTGCGGCGGAATCCTCAGCCAATGGCGGCTGGAAAGAACTCCTGGCCAACGCCGATCAGGGCGCAAACTGTTGGACGAATTTCGCCATCATGGCCAGCGAGCTTCCCACCCCGAAGCTCCTCCTTTGCCCCGTGGATAAACGGTCGTCAGCCACCGATTTCGTTACCAATGGATTGCCCCTGGACCGCGCCCTCGTTTATTTCAAGGACAACAGCGCCCTCTCTTACTTCGTCGGCGTCGGCGCAAACTCCCGCTCTCCCGACTCCCTGCTGGCCGGGGATCGCAATTTAGGCGGCGGCATCGAGCCGGACCGCGATTACGGCTTTTCCCCAAAAAGCGGAAAAGGAAACGACGTTGCCATGCAGAACAACTCATGGAGAGGCCCCGTCTCATGGTCGTTGAAGATGCATTCCTTCGGAAACGCCCAGGGCGCCGGCACTGTTTTGTTCAGCGATGGCAGCTACCAAAAATCGGCCTCCAGCCGCGATTTTCGCCGGAATGTGCAGCCCTTTGCCGGCCGGACCACCGACTGGCCTGCCGGCCACGTCCCCGCCTCCCCCTCCGTCCGCCTGGTTTTTCCGTGATTCGCTGCCGATGGAACTTGGCCGCAATCAGAAAAGCCTGTTGCCAATCCGCAATCCGCAATCCGCGATCCGCAATTACTTCTCCCCTCCCGCCAGCACCGTCTCAAAATGCGGCGGCTGCTCTTCACGGGCGACAACCGTCACCTCAATTTTGCGGAACCCGGCCGCCTCCAGCCAGTGGTGCAAGTCGCTTTCCGAAAAACCAAGCCAGCGGTCGCCATGCAGTTCCCGCGCCTGCTCAAAGTTATGCTGCAACAGGTCCAGAATCATAATTTGTCCCCGCGGACGCAAAATGGCGTGCGCGCCGCGGATGGCCTGTTCCGGGCTGGCGGCGTGATGGAGCGCCTGGCTCAAAATCACCAGATCAACGCTGGCCGGCTCAATGGGCGGGTTTTCCAGGTCGCCCAAGCGGAACTCGAGGTTTTTGATCTTGTTCTTGCGGGCTTTGTTGGCGCCGAAAGCCACCATTTTTTCCGAGTTGTCCACGGCAATGACGTGTTTGGCCCGCCGCGCCAGCAATTCGCTGAGCAGACCCTCGCCCGAGCCCAGATCGGCCACCACCACCGGCGGGAGAATGCGCAGGAGCAATTGCCCGAAAGCCTGCCAGGAGCGGCCCGGCCCGTAGCTGCGGTCAAACCGCCCGGCCACCTGGTTGAAATAAAGCTGGGCCTGCTGGGCGCGCCGTCCCAGAATGCGTTTGAGGTTGATCTGATCGGCCGCATGATCCGCCAGTTCCGCCGCGCCGCGCACGGCCAACTGGATGAATTCCCGCGTCGTGCCTTCCGCCTGCCCCGCGATTTTGTAAAAGGTCCGTTTGCCCTCCCGCCGCGATTCCAGCAAGCCCGATTCCTGCAACAAGCCCAGATGCGTCGAGATGCGCGACTGGCCCAGCCGGGTGATTTCCTGCAACTCGTTGACCGACAGCTCGTTGCGCTCCAACAGCGCCATGATGCGCAGCCGCGTCGGGTCCGACAACGCCCGCAACGATTTCAAAATGGCTGACATGCAAATAAAAGTTGACTCATTGGAAAAGCTATATATCTTCTTATCAAGATATGTCAATATGTTTATTTTTGAATCCTTAAGCGCATGAATAAATCCTTTATCTTTTCTTCCGAATCGGTGGGCGAGGGCCATCCCGACAAAGTGTGCGACACCATTTCCGACGCGGTGCTCGACGCCTACATGGCCCAGGACCCCCGCTGCCGCGTGGCCTGCGAGTGTTACGCCAAAAGCAACATGGTGGTCGTCGGCGGCGAAATCACCAGCACCGGCCTCGTCCACATCAACGAACTGGTGCGCGACGCCATCCGCGGCATCGGCTACGTCCATGACGAGGATGTTTTTCACGCCGACAGGGTGTTCATCACCAATCTGGTCACCCGGCAAAGCCCGGACATCGCCCAGGGGGTGGACGCGCGGGCGGCGGAGGGCAAGGACACGGCGGAGCAGGGGGCGGGGGACCAGGGTTTGATGTTCGGCTACGCCTGCGATGAAACCCCGGAATTGATGCCGGCGCCGGTCATGTTCGCCCACCGGCTCGGCCGCGAGTTGAACCGCGTGCGCAAGAGCGGCCAGGTCGCCTGGCTGCGCCCGGACTCCAAGACCCAGGTCTCCGTCCAGTATGAGGGCGGCCGGCCCGTGCGGGTCGTCACCGTGGTCGTCTCCACCCAGCACGCCGCCGACGTCAAGCACAAGGAAATCAGGAATTTCGTCATCCAGGAAATCGTCCGCAAAGTCCTGCCCGCGGACATGCTCGACAAGAACACCCGGTTCCTCATCAACCCGACCGGCCGGTTCGTCATCGGCGGCCCGCAGGGGGACACGGGCCTGACCGGGCGTAAGATTATAGTTGACACTTACGGGGGCATGGGCCGCCACGGCGGCGGCGCCTTCAGCGGCAAGGACCCCTCCAAGGTGGACCGGAGCGCCGCCTACATGGGCCGTTACGTGGCCAAGAACATTGTGGCGGCGGGCCTGGCCACGCGCGCGGAAATTCAATTCGCCTACGCCATCGGCCATCCCGACCCGGTTTCCATTTGTGTGGATACCCTGGGCACCGGCACGGTCAGCGACGAAAAAATCGAGGCGGCGGTCAAAACGGTCTTCAACTTCAAACCGGCCGCCATCATCAAGCAGCTCAACCTCCTGCGCCCGATCTACTCCAAAACGACCAACTACGGCCATTTCGGCAAAATAGACGATCTCGCCAGCATTACCTGGGAGAAGACCGACAAGGCCGCCGAGCTGAAACGAGCTGTCAAGTGAAATAATCCCCCAAAACCCATCCAACCTCCTTATGGCTGCCATCAAATTATCCTCCCCCCGCCAATCCAAGCGCGCCCCGGCCCCCGCCGGCAAAAACGGCAACGGCAAACAGGACTTCAAAGTCAAGGATTTGAGTCTGGCTGAATACGGGCGCAAGGCGATTGACATCGCCGAGCACGAAATGCCCGGCCTCATGTCCATCCGCCGCAAATACGCGGCCAGCCGGCCCCTGGCCGGCGTCCGCATCACCGGCTCGCTGCACATGACGGTGGAAACGGCGGTGCTGATCGAGAGCTTGAAGGCGCTGGGCGCGTCGGTGCGCTGGGCCAGTTGCAATATCTTTTCCACCCAGGACCATGCCGCCGCCGCCATGGCCCGCAGCGGCGTTCCCGTCTTTGCCTGGAAGGGCGAGACCCTGGAGGAGTACTGGGATTGCACCCTGCAGGCCATCGTTCATCCCGGCGGATTAGGCCCGCAACTGGTCGTGGATGACGGCGGCGACGCCACCTTGCTCATTCACAAAGGCTATGAGTTGGAAAATGGCGGCGACTGGGCGAAAACCGCCGGCGCTTCCCACGAAGAGCAAGTCATCAAAAACCTTTTGCAGCGCGTGCTCAAGGAGCGCCCCGGCCTCTGGCATCGCATCGCCAAGGACTGGAAGGGCGTGAGCGAAGAAACCACCACCGGCGTCCATCGTCTCTACCAGATGCAGGAAGCGGGCAAACTGCTCGTGCCCGCCATCAACGTCAACGATTCCGTCACCAAATCCAAGTTTGACAATCTCTACGGCTGCCGCGAATCGCTGGCCGACGGCATCAAACGCGCCACCGACGTGATGGTGGCCGGCAAAGTGGCCTGCGTTTGCGGTTACGGCGACGTGGGCAAAGGCTCGGCCCATTCCCTGCGCGGTTTTGGCGCCCGCGTCATCGTCACGGAAATTGACCCGATCAACGCCTTGCAGGCGGCCATGGAAGGCTTCCAGGTCACCACGGTCGAGGAGACGCTGGGCCAGGCCGATCTTTACGTCACCTGCACCGGCAATTGCGACGTCATCACCCTGGCGCACATGGAAAAGATGAAAGACCAGGCCATCGTCTGCAACATCGGCCATTTCGACAACGAGATTCAGGTGGATCTTTTGAACCGGCATCCTGGCGTCAAGAAGATTAACATCAAGCCCCAGGTTGACAAATATACTTTCCCCAACGGCAACAGCCTCTATCTCCTGGCGGAAGGGCGCCTGGTCAACCTCGGTTGCGCCACCGGCCATCCCAGCTTCGTCATGTCCAATTCCTTTTCCAACCAGGTCCTGGCCCAATTGGATCTGTGGAGCAACCAGCTCAACCGCCAGCCGGGCGTCTATCGTCTGCCCAAGAAGCTGGACGAAGAGGTGGCCCGCCTGCACCTGGATAAAATCGGCGTGAAACTGACCCGGCTGACCCCCAAACAAGCCGGCTATCTCGGCATCTCCCCGGACGGTCCCTATAAGGCGGATCATTACCGCTACTAAGACGGGCGCTCCTTGTCTGTGAATTCGGGGTACAGGCTCCGGGCGCAACTCGGGCAGATGGAGTGCGAGAACTCCGCCTCCGAGTGCCCCGAAATATAAGTCTCCAGCGCCTGCCAGTGTCCCTTTTCGTCGCGGATTCTCTTGCAGGAGGCGCAGATCGGCAGCAGGCCGCGCAAGGACCGCACCTGGGCCAGGGTTTCGTTCAGTTCCTGGATCATTTTCTTGCGTTCTTCTTCCGCCTGTTTGCGTCCCGTGATGTCCACGGCCAGAATGGCCGCGCCGATGACCTGCCCGTTCTCATCCTTGACCGCGGAGATGGCGGAGGATACATCCACCGGCGTCCCATCCCGGCGCAGCCGGACGGTGGCCTCAAATTCAGACACCTGCCCTCCTTGGCGCACTCCTTCCAACATCTGCCGCGTCTCCTCATGCAACGCCGGCGGCACCACCAATTCAATCGCCTTGCCGATGGCCTCTTCCGCCGCATACCCGTAAAGCCTTTCCGCGCTGGCGTTCCAACTGATGATGATCCCCGCCTGGTCCGTGCCGATGACCGCTTCGCCCAGGGAGCCCACGATGGCCGCCAGCCAGGCCGCTTTGCGCAGGGTGCGGGCGCGCTCGCCCCGGGCTCGGGCCTCGCCAATTTCACGCTCGATGGCGGGAACCAGACGCGTCAGTTTATCCTTCATGAGGTAGTCATGCGCGCCCGCCTTCATGGCCTCCACCGCCGGCGCTTCCCCATTCGTTCCGGACACGACGATGAACGCCAGATCCAATCGGTGTTCCCGCACAATTTCCACGGCCGGGGCGACGCCGAAACCCGGCACCAAATCGTCGCAGAGCACGACGTCCCAGGTCTCCTGTTGCAGCGCCTCCTTCATGGCGGCGGCATCCTGCACCTGCCGGGATTGGATCTGGTAGTTTTGCTCCAGGTGCCGCAGCAGGAGGGCGGCATCAGTTTCCAAGGCTTCCACCAGCAAAGCGCGCAGGGCTTTTTTCACCGGTGGCGCCGGTTCCTTCGACTGGCTGGACATTGCCTCATTCATGACCAATTGGCTTGGGCCTTTTCCATAAAAAAGCATCATTTATGCCATTTGCCCGTCTGTTCCTCTATCAAAACCTTTTCCGGCGAATTTTGTCAACTGTGAAATCCTCAAGCATTTCTCCACGAATTTCCCCGGACGCCGCGCTTGCGCCAGGCCCGTCTTTTCCTTACTTTTGGCGGCTTGAAAAAAATCGTTCGTCCTGAAATTTCCCGGAAGGCCATTTACCGGCTCTCGGTTTATTTGCGCTGCCTGCAGCGCCTCAAGGCCAATGGCATTCGCACCGTCTCCAGCGAAGCCCTGGCCAGGGTCGCCGGCGTCAAACCCACCCAGCTTCGCAAAGACCTGGCTTGCTTTGGACAATTCGGCACGCGCGGTTTGGGCTACGATGTCCAGCAACTGGCCGGGATGACTTCCGACCTGCTGGGCACCAACAGCCTGCAGCCGGTCATTCTGGTCGGGGTGGGCAACCTGGGACGGGCGCTGCTTTCCTATCGCGGATTTGAACAGGAGGGATTTGAAATCGTGGCGGCGTTTGACACCGATCCCGATCCCCAGCCTGTCCGGAGCAGGCATATTTCCGTGCCCGTTTATGGCATGGAGAAATTGGGGGAGATCATGGCCCGGCGCAGGGTGAAGCTGGCGATCCTTGCCGTCCCTGCGGCCGCGGCGCAGCAAGTCGCCAATACTTTGGTTCAAATTGGCATCACGGGAATTCTCAATTTTGCCCCGCTGGTCTTGCACGTTCCGCCCGAGGTCATGGTCAACAACGTCAACCTGGCCATCGAACTGGAGAACTTAAGCTACTTTGTCCAGCGCTAAACGCAGTTCCGGCCGGCGATAAATACCGGCCGCGCCGCACAGCCCCAGCAGCATGGCCGCCGCCAGCCGAAATCCAATGGGCGAATCGGGAACCGTGGGCGTTGGATCAGTCGTCCCCGAGTAGAACACATCCAGGCTGCCCAGCGTGGCCCAAGCGGTCGCGTTGCCTGCAAACCCAAGGTCGGAGGTGGGGCCTGCGGCCGTTTCTAAAAAATTGTTGTCTTGCCATCCGCTGGAGTCCGTCACCGTTCCGGACCAACTTCCATCCCAAAATACGAAGAAAACCAGGGACTGGTCCGGCGGGGTCGTGCCGAACTTGAGATCAATATCGTAAATGTATAAGGCTCCAGGGGTCGGGATGATCTGGGAAACCAGAGTCAATGGGCTGCCGCCGAAGGTGAGGTAATCGGGTGTGTAAGTCCAATCCGGTGAAATGCTGCCGCCGGTTTGGAAATCGGGAGACTGCCCGTTAAAGCCCGGATCGGTCACCACGTTGGGATTGCTCCCGCTAACGTTCGGTTCCGTCCTCGCGTTGGGGGGATTACCCCCTCGCGCCGCACCACACACCGCCAAGGCCAAAAAGGCCATTGCCAGCACGCTCCCGGCGTTGGTTTTCGATCTCAAAAGCATCATCTCACACTTCCATCCTAATCATGCCATCGCGCCCGTACATTGCAAGAGCGGATTCGCAAAATTTTCTGCTCGAATCCAACCCGGCTGCCGGTTCGCAATTATGATAATGACAGCAAAAAGCAGGACATCTGCCATTTTTGGACAGTGAGCCAGGACCCGACAGCCCACCTCTCATTTCCTTTTCAACCGGACTTCAAATAGTTTGGGCCAGTTTTTGCCGGTCACGAACAGCCGATCCCCCGCCGCGTCGTAGGCAATGCCGTTGAGCACATCCGTCGTCGCTCTCCGGTCCGCGTCCGGCAGCAAAAAGCTGAAATCAATCATGCCCGCCACTTTTCCCGAGGCGGGATCAATGCGCGCGACCCAATCGGTCTGCCATATATTGGCGTAGATTTCGCCTTTGACATATTCCAATTCGTTCAGGCGCTCCAGCGGCGTGCCGTCTTTGAGAACAAGGATGGCATGATCCACCGCAAAAGTCGCAGGATTGAGAAAGCGCAGCGTGCTGCTGCCATCGCTCATAATCAGCAAACGGCCATCGCTGGCAAGGCCCCACCCTTCACCCCTGTAGGAGAACTCCCCGGCCTTGTGAAAGGTCTTGGCATCCCCATTGAGGTCATAGACGAAAGCCTTCTCCTCCTTCCAAGTCAGTTGATAAAGTTTGCCGTCCAGCAGCGCCAGGCCCTCGGCAAAATACGCGCCGGGCACCGCCCATTTCCGCAGGACCTGGCCCGTGGCCAAATCCACCTCGCGCAGGCTGGATTGGTTGTACTGGCCGGTGCTTTCCAACAATTTGCCCTCGTGAAAAAGCAATCCCTGGGTAAAGGCATGGGGATCATGCGGATAAGTATTCACCACTTGGTAACCGTAAAAAGCCAGCTCCGCCGGCACGGCGTTGGTCGCCGCGGCGGTTGGCGGGGCGGCGATGGTGTCTGTGGATTGCCCGTCTGTGGCGGAAACTGCAACGCCCTGGCCGCACGCGGCCAGAAATAGGACCGGCCACGCGCGCCACGCGAGGGCTGCCGTCCGCCATTTGATTTGTCGCGCAATTCCCATCGGGTTAAACACGATTCATTGCGGGCAGGGTAGGGGCTGTTGCAAGGAATCTCAAGTCCAGGGTTTGGGTCAAGGGTATTCGGGCGTCGCGGCGCCTCGCAAGCGCGGCAAAGTTATGGGGGATCCCTGCTCCATGTCCGTTAAAATGTCATTTTTCCAGGATTCTCCGCCATCCTCGTCCCTCTTTAACATTGCGGTGATTCCGCTTTGGCGTACCCTTCTCTCCTCATGTTCAATGCCAGCGATTTGTTTGATTTGAGCCAGACCGAACACGCCGAAATCTTCTCCGGCTGCCAATATGCCTGGGAGGCCCTGCCCAAAATTGCCGCGTTTCTCGAGTCCCGCGTCCGCCCCGCCCTCCATAACCGTTGCGAAGGCCGCGCCTTCATCGGCGAAAAAGTCTTCATCGGCACGGGCACGGTGGTCGAAGACGGCGCCATGATCAAAGGGCCGGCCATCATCGGGAAAAATTGCCAGATCCGCCACAACGCCTATCTGCGCGAGCACGTCATCATCGGCGACAACTGCGTGGTGGGCAATTCCACCGAGGTGAAAAACTCCCTCTTTTTCAACCACGCCCAGGCCCCCCATTTCAATTACGTGGGCGATTCCATCCTCGGCCACAAAGCCCATCTGGGCGCCGGCGTCATCCTTTCCAATTTCAAACTGCTCCCCGAAAACATCACCGTGGACTTGAACGGCGCCCCCTTCGACACCGGCTTGCGCAAATTCGGCGCCCTCCTCGGCGACCGCTGTGAAATCGGCTGCAACACCGTTCTCAGCCCCGGCAGCATCATCGGACGCGCCGCCGTCATTTACCCCAGCCTGGCCTGGCGCGGTGTTCTCCCCGACAACATGATCGTCAAAAATCGCGCCGCCCAGGAGGTGGTTTACCGGCGCGTGCGGGGATTGTGAGCCTCGCCCCATGAGCCGTGTTCCAGACAGCCCGCCGCACACGAACGGCCAGGATCTGGCCGCCCAGGTCGCCCACATTTTTGCGCCGGGTGGAATTCTTTCCAGATCCAGGAACTTCGAATACCGCCCGCAGCAACAGACAATGGCTGTCGCCGTGGCCCAGGCCTTGCAGCGCAACCAACATCTCGTCGTCGAGGCCGGCACCGGCGTCGGCAAAAGCCTCGCTTATTTGATCCCCTCCATTTTATTCGCCGTCGCCGCCCGGAAAAAGGCCGTCATCTCCACCAACACCATCAATTTGCAGGAGCAACTCATCGAAAAGGACCTCCCCATGCTGGCGGGGATCATGCCGGTGAAATTCGATTTTACCATGTTGAAGGGCCGCCACAATTATCTTTGCACCCGCCGCCTGGCCCGCACCCTGCCCCAGGCCGGCAAACTCTTCGCCTCCTCCGATGAACAGGAGCTGCAACGCATCCACCAGTGGTCCAAAAAAACCGCCGACGGCAGCCTCTCGGATTTCGACCTGGAGCCGGACGCGAAAGTCTGGCAGCAGGTCTGCTCCGAGCGCGGCCTCTGCTCCCCCAAATTGTGCGGTTTTCAATCCGATTTTGTGAAGGACGGCGGCCAGGCCTGTTTCTTTCAACGCGCGCGCAGCCGGGTTCTCGCCGCCGACGTCCTCGTGCTCAACCATACTTTGTTCTTCATGCAGTTGGGCTTGGCGGAGGAGGTCGCCGGCGGCGGTCTGCTCTTCAAAAACGACTTTGTTATATTTGACGAAGCGCACACCGTCGAGCGCGTGGCCTCCCGCCACATCGGCTTGAGCCTCTCCAGCGCCCAACTGCGTTACAGCCTCCAGCGCCTCTGGAATCCCGCCACCGGCAAAGGCCTTTTGGCCCTCCTCCGCAAAGGCCGCGCCGCCGGCCTGGTCGAGGACGCTCTGCGCGAAGGCGAAAAATTCTTCGCCGCCATTGAGCAGGAATGCGACCGCATCTTCTCCCTGCGCAGCCGGGAAGGCGGGACCGCGCGCGGTTGGAGCGAACTGCGCATTCGCCAGCCCGACCTCGTCCCCGACAACCTCACCCTCCCTCTGCAGAATTTGCGCCACGAGATTGCCGAACTGGTCAACCTGGCCCGCGACAAGGACGCCGCCCGGGAATTGACTGAGGGCAACCGGCGCCTGGGCGAATTGCGCGATGGCCTCGCCCAGTTCCTCAGCCAGAGCGCGCTCGAGCACGTCTATTGGGTGGAGCGCGCCGGCAAGGGCCAGCGCAATCTCACCCTCAACGCCGCCCCCATCAACGTGGCTCAGTTCCTCCGCCAGCGCCTCTTCGGCGCTGACACCTCCGTCATCATGACCAGCGCCACCCTGGCCACCCGTCAAAATAATAATCCGCCGCCGCAAACCCAATCCCGTGCCGCCGCCATGTCGCGAGCCAAAGCTCCATCCTCCATCCTCCATCCTCCATCCTCGCCTCTGCCTCCTCTCGCCTATTTTTCCAGTCAAGTCGGCGCGGAAAATGCCACCCAGTTGCAGGCCGGCTCGCCCTTTGATTACCAACGGCAGATGAAAATTTTCGTCGCCGCAAAAATGCCCGACCCGCGCGCCCCCGACTACCAGCCCAGCCTCATCCAATGGATCGAACACTTCATCCGCATGACCCACGGCAAGGCCTTCGTGCTCTTCACCAATTTCAAACTCATGCTGGAAGTTGGCCAGCGCATGGAACCGTTTTTTGACCAACTCGGCCTGGAATGCTTTGTCCAGGGCACCGGCACCCCGCGCTCGCTCATGCTGGAAAAATTCAAAACCAACATTGATTCCGTCCTTTTTGGCGCCGACAGCTTTTGGCAGGGCGTGGATGTCCCGGGCGAAGCCTTGTCCAACGTCATCATCACCCGTCTCCCTTTTGCCGTGCCGGACCATCCCTTGGTGGAAGCCCGCATCGAAGCCATCGAAGCGCGCGGCGGCAACTCCTTCCTCGAATTCTCCCTCCCCGAAGCCATCCTCAAATTCCGTCAGGGCGTGGGCCGTTTGATCCGGTCCAAAACCGACACCGGCGTCGTCGCCGTCCTCGACAACCGCATCCTGACCAAAAAATATGGGCAGGCCTTCTTCGACGCCGGTCCCAAATGTCCCGTGGAGATCGTCTAGTTTTCACACTTCAACATTCAACATTCAACATTCACTATTCAGTATTGTCTTTCCCCGCCCCTTGGCCCATCCTCGACGCATGGCCGACATCGCCAAGTTTGTTCAGCGTGGCGCCGCAATGATAACGCCCCAAATCCTCAAGGGCGTTCACAAACGCCTCCCCTTTCTCAAACTCAAATTCACCGAGTTTGATGATCCCGCCTTTCCCCACCTCAGCGAACAACTGGAATTCCTGGCCGATGTGGTCGAGGACTTCGCCGAAGGCGTGGAGGAGGAGCTGCCTTATTCCACCGTCGTCGCCGCCACTTTCGCCCTGGTCTATGCGGACCGCCAGGTTGACGTCATCCCCGACGCTCTCCCCGAGGCCGGCTTTGCCAACGATTCCGCCGTGGTCCGCTCCGTCCTCATCGAGCACGAAAAGGTCCTGGCCGCCTACGCCCTGCGCCACAACATGCAGTGGGACGCCGTTTCCATTAAGCCATAAAACGAATAGTGAATTCTGAATAGTGAATAGTGAATTTTGAAGGGCGAATTCAGAATTTCACTATCCACTATTCAAACTTCACCATTGCTCCACCGGCCCTTTGGGTACGGGGATTCGCCCCCCTTGGGCCGCCGCCGGACCTTCCTCCATGAACGAAGCCGCCAGGGGCGCAGGACGATAGTTGGGTGTGAGCTCCCCGTTTTCGTCCAGGAATTGCGCGCGCCACTCCCTGTAGTGCCCCAGAATCTCCTGGAATTCCGATTTCTTTGACAGTGTGACAATCCTCTGGTTGAACTCCCTGGCCGGGCCGAAGCGCCTGGCATACCACGGCCCCACTTTGCGGAACATCCGGCAGCCGTGCTCTTCCCCAAAAATCTCCACCATCAAATCCAGATGCCGGCTCATCACCTTCACCCGCTCCTCGAATCCCGGCTCGCCCGGCAATTCTCCCGTCGCCAAAAAGTGGCCGGTATGCAGGAAAATCCACGGATCGTAAAACGCCCCCCGCCCGATGCTCACCCCCGCGCATCCCGTTTGCTCAATCATCATTTTCGCGGCGGCCGGCGTGGTCACGTCTCCGTTGCCGATCACCGGAATATGTTTGACCGCCTCCACCACCGCCCGGATGCCCGCCAGATTGACTGCCCCGCCGAATCCCTGCTCCCGCGTCCGGCCATGCACAAAAATGGCCGCGATCCCCGCCTCTTCCAGCACCCGCGCCAGCTCCGGCGCCGTCAAATTCTCCTCGTCCCAACCCAGCCGCATCTTCGCCGTGATCGGAATCTTGACCGCCTCCACCATGCCGCGCACCAGTTGCGCCGTCTTCTCCAGTTCCGTCATCATGGCCGACCCTCCGCCGATCCGGCACACTTTTCGCACCGGACACCCCATGTTGATGTCCACCGCCGCGATGCCGATGGATTCCAGATACGCCGCCGCGTCCCGCATCTCCCCGGCGACAGCTCCAAACAACTGCACCGCCAGCGGACGATCCGCCGCACAGGTCTCGATCAATTTGAACGCCTTCGGTTTTTTTTCCAGGAGCGAGCGGGCGTTGACCAAATCGGTGGTGGCCAGGTCCAATCCCCCCAATTCCCGCACCGTCAGGCGGAAGGGCAGGTTGGTGTAGCCCGCCAGGGGCGAGAGGAACAAATTAGACTTCAACTGGAGCGAACCAATCCGCATCCCCGCCATTAAACCTCAAAACTCCGCCCGGCGAAAGGGTATATCCAGGACCTCTTGAATAACCGCAACGCGCCAGTCATGGCTGGTAGGGCGGGCAGTCCTCTGCCCGCCGCACGACCGGAGTGCGACGTTGATTCCTCGGCAAATTCACTCTGCAAAATCCGCATGATTTTGCCCCGCATGATTTTGCCATCCGCCATCCTTTATACAATTCGCGGCGGCACGGCGTCTTTTCGCTGGGCTTGCACGATTTGAAAACTGGTGATGGCCGCCCAGCTCAAGGCAAATATAAAAATAGCAATCCCCAAAAGCGCCCAGCGCGCGGCGTGCAAGAACGCCAAAAAAGGCCCGAATATATCGCCCTCCTGCGGATTATTCACCTGCGTCGAATTGGCCATATACCAGTGGATCGTGCCGACGGCCCCCACCAGCGATATGATGAACCCCGTGAAATACACTGCCATTTGCACATAACCAACCGCCCGTCCCGCCGCCAGCGAGCCGGAACCGGGCACGGCCAGATTCGCCGTCACACAACCCCACGCTTCAGCCCGGCTGAGCGGGCGGGGTTTTGCCAGTGTCAAATGTAATTTCATGGCGCCTTTGGCAATTGCTTGGGGAGCGCGGGCGTCCTCGCCCGCCGTGTCCGGCGTCTCGCCGGACACAACGTTCAGGATTTCTGTGCCGCCTACATGTGAAACCCCGGCAGATTGCGCACGATTCCAAATATAACCAGAACCGCCGCCAGCGCCCATCCAAAAATTGGCCGCGTCACCAGCCCGGGCCATTTTTTCCCGCTGACCTGCCAGGCCAGTTCCCGCAAACCGAGCCAAAACGCCACCGGCAGCAGGGCCACCGTCAATGGATTCAATCGCCACGCCGCCGCCCAATTTCCATGCGTCAGTTGATGCACGGCCCGCAGTGTGCCGCATCCTGGACACGACCAGCCGAACAGCCTGTGCCAGGGACAAACCGGGTAAATCGCATACCGGGCCGGGTCAAATAAAAACAACACCGCCGTTCCAACCGCGGCGGCCGCGATCAATCCTGCCAGCAGCCACTTGCGCCAGCCCGGAGTTGGCAATGATTCAGACACAAGACTAAAAGCGAGATGGGCTGACGCCCGTGACGAAGAATAGCGCCCAGAAAATGATCCCCATGACCAGGGAAATGCAGCCCAAAACAATCCCAGCCGTGGCCAGTCCCCGCCCGCCTTGTTTGGGATTTTGGTTGATTTGGGACAGAGCCATGGCCCCAAGCACGATGCTGATGGGCGATAAAATCAGCAGACCGCAACAGGGCAGCGACGCGATTCCCGTCCCCAAGGCCCAACCGGCCAGTGGGTTGGCGGGCGGCAGTGTGCCGGCGTAACCGGGCCTTGGAGCCGCGCCGAGCGTGATGGGCGGCGGAGGCGGCGGCACCAGCGCGGCAAACTCCGGCATCTCCCGCAACTCCTTCCATTCCCCGGAGCCATCCACTTGAATCTTGCTCACGCCGTTGAGCCGCCCTTCCGCCACCCACTGGCGAACCTGCTCGGCCGCGATCGGCCCATACTCGTTTCCGTCCGCTCCGATGATTCTATACATAAACCTAGATGACTGGAAATGGCCCGGTCCGTCAAGCTTCCTTCACCGATGCTTAAATGCTGATCCCCGTTTCATTATCCCGCACCTGGAGATATTCGATGATCCGGGCCACCGACTCCGCCACCGTCAGCCGGTCGGTCGCCAGTTCCAGCTCCGCCCGCTCTGGCGCTTCGTAAGGCGCGGAAATGCCGGTGAAATCCTTGATCTGATGCGCCCGCGCCCTGGCGTAAAGGCCCTTCGGGTCCCGCGCCTCGCATACTTGCAACGGCGCGTTGACATACACTTCCACAAACTTTCCCGGCTCCAGGATCTGCCGCACCATCTCCCGGTCGGAACGATACGGCGAAATAAACGCCGTGATGCAAATGTTCCCCGCCTCGGCAAACAGCTTGGCCGTCTCCCCAACCCGCCGGATGTTCTCCTTGCGGTCTTTCGGCGAAAATCCCAGATCCGAACACAGCCCGTGCCGCATGTTGTCCCCATCCAGCACATAGACATGCTGGCCCAGATTGAACAGCTCCCTCTCCAACTCCGTCGCAATGGTGGATTTGCCCGAGGCCGACAAGCCCGTCAGCCAGATCACTCGCCCGCGATGCCCGTTGCGCACCGCCCGCTGGTCGCTTGTCACCTTGCCCAGGCTCCAGTATATATTGTGGCTCTTCTGCAGGCTGTCCGCCGTCCGCCGCGGATAGTTGTCCGCCGCCACGATCCCGCCCCCTGCCACCTCAAATCCATCCACAATTACAAATCGCCCCGTCGGGATGATCTCCGCATGCACATCGAAGGCCACCGGACGCTTGGTGCGCAGATACAATTCGGCCACTTCGTTGCGCCCCACATACGCTTCCGCGCGCGCAATGGTTTCCAGCGTGGACGAATCTATCAGCCGCTCGATGGCGTCTATCTCGCATTCCACTTCCTGCGTGGCCAGCTTCAGCTTGTAGCTTTGGCCCTGGCGCATCGGGGCGCGGCCCAGCCAGAACAGCCGCGCCTTGAACCGGCTCAACTCGTATGGCGGCGCCGTCTCCAGCGCCGCCACCGCCCCGCGCTCCACAAAAATCTGCTCGCTCAGCGTGATGCCGATGGATTCGCCCGCCTCCGCCCGCTCCGCCGCCGGCGCGTTCCAGCGCTCAATCGTCTTGACTGTGCTGACCTTGGTGCTCGGCGCGAACACCAGCCGGTCCCCCGTCTTGAGCGTGCCCGACTCGATCCGCCCCGCCAAAATCCGCCGGTCGTCGAAACGGTAAACATCCTGGATGGGCAGCCGCAGCGGTTGATCGGTCGCCGGCTCCGCCAGTTGAAAATCATCCAGCACTTCCACCACTGTCGGCCCGTTCCACCATGTCATGTTGGCGCTGCGCGAGGCGATATTGTCGCCCTGCTTGGCCGAGATGGGAATGAAGCAGCGCGGTTCCACCCCCACCGTCTTGAGAAAGGCCCGGTATTCCGCCTCGATCTGCTCAAAGCGCCCCTGCCCGTAGTTTTGCAGGTCCATCTTGTTGACCAGCACCACCATCTGGCGGATGCCCAAAAGATGCAGCAGATAGCCGTGCCGGCGCGATTGCTCCTGCACCCCCTCGCTGGCGTCTATCAGCAGCAGCGCCGCCTCCGCGCTGGCCGCCCCAGTCACCATGTTCTTGAGAAACTCCTTGTGCCCGGGAGCGTCAATAATGACATACTGCCGCTTCCTCGTGCGAAACCAGATTTGCGCCGTGTCAATCGTTATGTTCTGGTCCCGTTCCGCCTGCAGCGCGTCCATCAGATTGGCCCACTCGAAGGGCACGCCCCGCCGGTCGGCGATGGCCTGCAACTGCTCCAGTTTCCCCTCCGGCAGCGACCCGGTGTCATAAAACAGCCGTCCCACAAAAGTGGACTTCCCGTGGTCCACATGCCCCACAATGACAATTTTCAACTGCTCGACGGGCGCTGTGGTTTGGTGCTGCATGGATTTGGAGTGCGGGAGCTTGCTCCCGCTTTTAGAGCGGATTAAAAAATGATGTAACCAAAATGAAGCTCCTCCCTCTCCTCCTCAGGAGGAGAGGGTCGGGGAGAGGAGGCCGTTTGGTCGGCTTCCGTGCGGCTGCAGTTTTCATGAAATTGCTCTGGTCGAAAATGGTCTGCGGCGCAAAAGCGGCGGCCTGCCGCCGCGCTCCAGATTGGATTCAAAAGCGGTCATGGTGATTCTCACATATACCCATCGCGGCGCAATTTCTCAAACGCATCCTCGCTCTCCTTGTCCTGGGCGCGGCCGGAACGCTCCGGCGTCCGCGTCAAACGCAATTCCTCCACGATCTCCCGCACCGTGCGCGCGTTGGATTTGATGGGAAAGGTGCAGGGCGCGCAACCCAAACTCCGGTAGCGCTCCCCCTTCTCGTTGGCGAAATACAACGGAATGACCGGCACGTTCTCCCGCTCGATGTACTCCCACACGTTCAACTCCGTCCAGTGGAGCAGGGGATGGATGCGGATGTGGGTTCCCTTTTCATAATCGGTCTTGAACTGGTCCCACAACTCCGGCGGCTGGTCTTCCACGTTCCATTCCATGTTCTTGTCCCGCGGGCTGAAGTAGCGCTCCTTGGCCCGCGTCGCTTCCTCGTCCCGCCGCACCCCGACAATCACCCCGGTATAATGGTGCTTGTCCAGCACCGCCCGCAGCCCGTCTTTTTTCAAGGTGCCGCAGCATTCCACCCGCGTGGCCAGCCCATTGGGATACGTCACCCCGCTCTTCAGCACCGCCTCGTTCTTGCCGACAACCAGTTGCAATTTCCATTCCCTCACCAGCCGGTCCCGATACTCGATCATGCTGGGAATCTTGTAGCTCGTGTCCACATGCACCAGCGGGAAGGGGAGATGCCCGAAAAAGGCCTTCCGCGCCAGCCAGAGCATGACCGTCGAATCCTTGCCGATGCTCCAGAGCATGGCCAGGTTTTCAAACTTGTTGAATGCCTCGCGCAGTATGTAGATGCTTTGATTTTCCAGCTTTGACAGGTAATCCATATCGCTTTTGGGGCCGGGCCGGGTCGCTCATCGTTCCCGCAAGATTTGGCCCTCAGATTTGAAAGTCAACTTTTTTGGGCAGAAACGTATGGATGCCGCACTCGACCTTCTTGAAGCCGGTCCAGCGTCCCGCCCGCTCATCCTGGCCCTCCGTGATTTTTCGCGTGCAGGGCATGCACCCGATCGAGCGGTAGCCTTGATCGGCCAGCGGGTTGTAAGGTATCTTGTACTTCTGAATATGCGCCCAGATCTGCTCCCGCGACCATTGGGCCATGGGATTTAATTTCACAATTTCCCGGCCGGTTTCTTCGTCCAAGTGATACAGCTCCACGATTTGGATCTCCGCCCGCCCGGGCGATTGTTGCCGCCGCAGTCCGGTCAGCCAGCAGGCCAGTTCCTCCAATTTGCCCCGCAAAGGCACCACTTTGCGCGCCGTGCAGCACAGATCCGGGTCCCGCTTCCACAGTTCCGCCCCGTGAACATCCGCCTGCTCCTCCACCGTCAGGTCCGGCTCGATGGCTTCGATTTTCAATCCGTAAAAATCCTCCAGCCGCTTCTTCAAGGCCAGCGTTTCGGGAAAAAGCAGGCCGGTATCCAGGGTAAACACGGGAAAATTCAGCCCGGCCGCTTTGGCCAGGTGCATCATCACCAAACCCGCCCCCTGGTAGCTTGTCCCAATCGCCGCCCGCTTGCCGAATCGGGCCCACGCCCAAGCCAGCACATCCAGGGATGGCCGGCCGGCAAATTGCCGGTTCAATTCGGCCACTTCCCGCGCCGTCAACGCCGGTGCAAGTTTGCTCTCCTCGGCAGTGCGCCCGTCCCCGGGCGCAGCGGCTCGTGCCGGCAACCGCGGCGGAAGCTTGCTGTCTTGCGGGGGCGGATACGCAGTCATGCTCAGGCCTTCGCCACAACCGCCGGTTCCTTGGCCGCCGCGGCCTCTTTGAGCAGCACCCGCTCGGCGTAATCTCCAAACCGTTCCCCTCCCTGCCTTTCTTTGGCGAAACGCTCCAACAGCGGGCGCAACTCGCTGACGATGTCCTCGTTTCTCACACTCTCCTTGTAAAGCCGGCCCAGCCGCGTGCTGGCCGTGTTCCCGCCCAGATAGACCTGGTATTTTCCCGGCGCCCGGCCCACGAAGGCCATTTCCGCCATCAACGGCCGCGCGCAACCATTCGGGCAGCCGGTCATCCGGATGATGATTTCCTCATCCTTCAAACCCGTCTCCGCCAGCAATTGTTCAATCCGCTTGAGCACATCCGGCATGGCCCGTTCCGATTCCGCCAATGCCAGCCCGCAGGTCGGCAGCGCCGGGCAGGCGATCGCAGCCCGCGTAATCACCGTTCCCTGCTTCTCCACGGCCACCCCGTGCTCCGCCAGAATCTTCGTGATCGCCCCCCGGTTTTGCCCCTCGATGTTGACCAGCAATATGTTTTGCGAGGGCGTCAGCCGCAATTCCGGACCGAACTCCTCCACCACCCGTCGCAACCCGCTTTTCATCTGCCACGAGCCCTCATCCTTGATCCGCCCGTTTTGCACGAAAAGCCCCAGAAAATATCTCCCGTCAAACTGCTCCTGCCACCCATACAGATCGCCTTGCCGCGTAAACTCAAACGGACGCGCCGGCCTGAATTTAAAACCGAGCCGCCGTTGCATTTCCTCGCGAAACCAGGCCACCCCGCGCTCCGCTATCACATATTTCAGCCGGGCATGCCTCCGGTTGCTCCGATCCCCAAAATCCCGATGCACCGTCACCACCGCCTGCGCTGTCGCTATTACCTGCTCCGGCGCCACAAATCCGATCACGTCCGCCAGTCGCGCGTAGGTCGCGCTGTTCCCGTGACTCATTCCCATCCCGCCACCCGCCGTCAGATTATACCCCGCCAGCCGGCCATTTTCGATGATGGCCACAAATCCGCAATCGTTCGTCAACACGTCCACGTCATTCAGCGGGGGAATGACAAAAGCCACTTTGAATTTCCGCGGCAAATACGTCTTCCCATACAGCGGATCCACAAACTTGGCGTCCTCTTCGGCCAGCTTCAACTGCACCCCCTCCACCCAGATCTGGTGATACGCCCGCGTCTTGGGCAGCAGCGCGTCGGATACCGTTTTCGCCTGCCGCTGCACTTCATCCACCAACGGGCTGGTCGCCGGTGTCGGCGCCGCCATCACGTTCCGGTTCACGTCTCCGCACGCCGCCAGCGTCGTGGCCATGGCCTCGTTGATGCCCTTCATAAACTTCCCCAAGTTGCCTTTGGTCACCCCATGAAATTGAAATCCCTGCCGCGTCGTGATCCGCAGCGTATTGTTCCCATATTCCCCGCACAGACGATCAAACGCCAGATACACTTGGGGCAGCACCGCCCCGCCGGGCAGCCGCCCCCGCACCATATATATGTACTCCTTGCCCGCCTTGCGCTTATCCCGGTCATCCTGCTGATAAATCCCGTGAAACTTCAAAAACTCATAATCATCCTCCGAAAACCGCTCTTGCGACCCGTCCGCCAGCGTTTGGCTGATCGTCCCGCACAGCGTCGGGCATCCCTCTTTCAATCCCTCATTTCGACTCAATTTCGGCACCGCCGATGGGTTAATCATAAGCTACTTGGTAATAATAGTTATCTTTCATTTAACACCACCTTTCCCACTCTGTCAAATCCTTTCATTTCTACTCCATGCAGTTCCAGTTCGTCCCGACCGGGCAGTTCCTCGTCCCAATACATCCGCAATATGAACCGCGCGTCTTGTCCAGCGGCGATGGCGGCATCCAAATCTGCTGGATTGCCCCCGCTCCGCTGATTTCCGCCAGCGTCCATGTGGCATGAGCGTCAGTATGCACGAAAGGCGACACTTTCCATCCCTGGCCCACTTCCCGCGCCGCGCCTCGGGCCGGCCCGATGGTGGACATGCCGGCCCGCCCTTTTTCCCCGGTTAAATCTTCCCGACTGATCGAGCGCATTTGCGCGCTGGAAGCGCGGTAAAGATTTCCCAGGCCCAAATTCAACCCGTCAAAAGGGCCGTCCGCCGCCGAGACCTTCAGACAAGAACAAGCCAGCAAGCTGGCCACCAGGCAGGGTGATTTTTTCATAATTATCCTCTTCGTAGGCCCCCCCGCCCTCAAGGCCGCGCTAAACCCCTTCTGAATGTGCGCCCCGGAGTAATTAGGCGGTAATTCGGGCGTTTTTTCTTGCCTGGAAGCCGAGTTGCTCCATATTACGCGAATCCATGAATCGCCGGACCAAGTATCCATCCCCATGCCTGGATTTCGTGTCTTCGCGGAGGTGGTCTGGCACCGGCAATCGGAGCCGTGATGCCTTTACGCTCATCGAATTGCTCGTCGTTATCGCCATTGTCGCCATCCTGGCCGCGCTGCTGTTGCCCGCGTTGTCGAAGGCCAAGGAACAGGCGGTCCGCACGCATTGCAAAAGCAACCAACGACAACAGATTCTGGCGGAATTCATGTATGCCAACGACTACAAGGATTTCCTGCCGGATAATACGGGGGCGACCGAGCCGTGGGACATGACCGAAACAACCGGCAACTACTTTTCCACTGGCGGCGCTCCTTACAAACTCTGGTATGACCCGGGCACCGCGCAAGCATTCAGCGAGACGGATTATCTCGCCCTTTGGGATAATACAACTCCCGGCGGCGATGGGGATGCCGATGATCCGCCTCCCGCGCGGGTGGTTGGATATGCCCAGACCTTTTTCGGGATTTCAAAATACGCCGACGCTGGATTCCTCTTTAGCACCAACATAAATCGGAAGCAGAACCTGGCGGGCATTTCGGCTCATTCCACCCCCAACGTGACGCTGCCGGTCCACCCCTCCAGCCGGGTGCTCCTGGCCTGTGCGACGATCACCGGCGACGGCGCAACCTCCAGTCTGGCGCAAATGCAAAGCTTTAGTTGGACCAGTCTTGCGCGTAGTTTTGATTCTGATATTCCGGCCGCCATCAAATTTTTCACCAGCCCACACCTGGCCAACCGCCGGCTTCCCAGTGGGGGAAATGTGGGGACGTTGGATGGCCATGTCGAGTGGCGGCCTTTCTCCCAATTTCAACCCCGGACATCTGGACCTCTCTTCTTCTACTATTGACGCCACTTCGGCAAAAACGGGCGGGACCGGACCGCCCAATCATCCCTCCGCCATTAAAGCGGATTAGAAAACATTCTGCATTCTGCATTCTTCATTTTGCATTTCCCTCCGTCCGCTCCCGTTCTCAATCCCCCGGAAATTCGCGAAAATTCGCGCGATTGGCGGATCCTTCCCAAAAATTACGCCCCCATGCGCAAAAAATGGCTAGGGTTTGCCAATTGAGGTGAAGCCTCCCGGACCACGGTGTTCTAGTTTGGTGTCATGCAGGATTCATTGGCAGTCGAGACAAATCAGGCGGCGCTTGCTCTCAAGCCTTCCGAACAGGCGGCGGCGAGAGGCTCGCGGCGGGAGCGAATGCTCAACGCCCTGAACTTCTTGCCGGTGGACCGCCCCCCCGTCTGGCTGATGCGCCAGGCCGGACGGTGTCTGCCCGAATACCGCGCCCTGCGCGAAAAACATTCCTTCCGCAAATTGATCCGCACCCCCGAACTGGCCGCGGCAGTCACCTTGCAGCCCATCAGCCGTTTTGGGTTCGACGCCGCCATCCTCTTCAGCGACATCCTGGTCGTGCCCGAGGCGATGGGGCAGTCCTTCCGCTTTCGTGACAGCGGCGGCGTGCAAATGGAAAGCCCCATCCGTGATTTGTCCGACATCCAGAAGCTGCTTGAGGTCGGGGTCTCCGACCGCCTTCAGTACGTGGCCGTCGCCCTGGAATTGATCAAACGCAATTTGGGCGGCCGCACCGCCCTGCTGGGGTTCGCCGGTTCGCCCTGGACGCTGGCCAATTTCATGCTGGAAGGCGGCAGCGCGCAGAAGTTTGTCAAGGCGCGGGAGTTGTTTATGCGCGATCGCAACACCTACAATCTCCTGGCCGGCAAATTGACGGCCGCGGTCACCGAGTTCCTGCAAATGCAGATCGCCTGCGGCGTGGACGCCGTGCAAATTTTCGACAGCGTGGGAGGCGATTTGCCCGCGTCTGACTTTGAAGCGGCCTCCGGGCGGTGGATGCAGAGCATCGTTTCCAAACTCAACGGCCAGGCGCCGGTGATTGTCTATTCCAAGGGCACGCGGGCGTGGGACGCGCTGGCAAAGATTGGGGCCAACGTCATTGGCGTGGACCACGGCATCCCCCTGGCGGACGCGGAACGGCGGCTGCCGCGGGACACGGGCCTCCAGGGAAATCTGGACCCGGCCTTGCTCACCGGCGCGGAGCCGGCCACGGTGGCGGCCGAAACGCGCCGCTTGCTGGAACTAATGCGCGACCGCAACGGATACATCTTCAACCTCGGCCACGGCGTGCCGCCCTCGGCGAAAATGGAAAATCTCGAGGCCCTCGCCGCCACCGTCCAAAACTTCGTATGAGCAAACTCAACGTGAATCTCGAGTTGGTTCAAAAGTACAACGTGCCGGGGCCGCGTTACACTTCCTATCCGCCCGCTCCGCAGTTTACCGACCAGGTCACCTGGCCGGAGGTGGCGGCCAGGGTCGCCCAGGCCCAGCCCTCCGGGCGCGGCCTTTCCCTCTATTTCCACATCCCCTTTTGCGAGTCGCTCTGCTGGTACTGCGGCTGCACCACCGTCATCACCACCCAACGCGAAAAAAGCGCGCTTTACTTGAAATACTTGGACAAGGAAATGGAGCTGATGAGTGCGCGCCTCAATCCGCAGCGCCAAGTGGTGCAATTGCATTGGGGGGGCGGCACGCCCACCTTCCTGTCGCCCGCCGAAATTCGCTGGCTCGGCCAATCCATCCGCAGGCATTTCAATCTCGCCTCCGATCTCGAAGCCGGCGTGGAGATTGATCCCCGCCGCTTGACGCAAGATCATGTCGCCGCCTTGCGCGAAGTCGGTTTCAACCGGGCTTCCATTGGCGTGCAGGATTTCAATCCGGTCGTCCAAGCCGCGGTGCATCGCATTCAACCCCGCTGCCAAACCGAACAAACCATCCAGTGGGCCCGCGCCGCCGGTTTTCCCTCGGTCAACGTGGACTTGATTTACGGCTTGCCTTATCAGACGGTCCAATCCTTCGAGCAAACCCTGGACGAAATCATCGGGCTGGGGCCGGACCGGCTGGCGGTGTTCAGTTATGCCCATGTGCCGTGGATGAAGCCGGCGCAGAAAATTCTCGAACAGGAGGCTGCTTTGCCCGGCGCCGAAACCAAGCTCGCCCTTTTAAAGCTCGTCATCGAGAAACTGACGCAAAACGACCGGTACACCTACATCGGCATGGATCACTTCGCCCGGCCCACCGATGAACTGGCGGTGGCGCAACGCCAGAAAACTTTGCAGCGCAATTTCCAGGGATACAGCACCAAGGGCGGCACCGACATTTATGCCTTCGGCATGTCCGCCATTTCGCAGGCCGACGGCGTCTATTGGCAAAACCTCAAGGATTTGGCCGCCTACTACGAGGCGCTCGATTCCGGCTGGGAACCTTTTGCCAAAGGCTACATTCTCACCAGCGACGACAAGATTCGCCGCCATGCCATCATGCGATTGATGTGCGACCTCAGTCTGGACTACGCCGCACTTTCAAAGGATCTGGGGATAGACTTTGCCTCCTATTTTAAGACCGAACTGGATTCGCTGACAGACCTTGAAAAGGACGGCCTGTTGCAGCGCCGCCCTGATGGTCTCGTCGTCAACGAGGTGGGCCGGCTCTTCATCCGCAACATTGCCATGCGCTTCGATCGCTATCTTCCCGCCGCCAAGGAACGGCGCTTTTCCAGAACAATATGAAACCTGTTGCCATCATCGGAGGCGGCATTACCGGGCTGACCGCGGCCTTTTGCCTCAAGCAGCGCGGCATCGCCGTCGTCCTGCTGGAAGCCTCCGATCGCCTGGGCGGCGTGATCCAATCCGTCCGCCGCGACGGGTATCTGGCCGAATTTGGCCCCAACAGCATCCTGGAAACCTCCCCCGTCATTTCCAATCTGGTGCGCGACCTCGGGTTGGAATCGCGCCGCCTTTATTCCGATCCGTCCGCGGAAAAACGCTATGTGGTGCGCGGCAAAAAGCCCGTGGAAATCCCGACTTCCGCGGCCCGTTTTCTGACGACGCCGCTGTTTTCCCCCGCCGCCAAGTTGCGCGTCTTGGCCGAGCCTTTCATCGGGCGGGCGCCAGAAGGTTTGGAAGAATCCATTGCCCAATTTGTCCTGCGGCGCCTCGGCCGGGAATTCCTCGATTACGCCATTGATCCCTTGGTGGCCGGAGTTTACGCCGGCAACCCCAGGCTCCTTTCGGTGTCCCAGGCCTTTCCCAAACTCCATCGCCTCGAGCAACGCTATCGCTCGCTGTTCTTGGGGCAATTCCTGGGCGCGCGCGAGCGCAAACGCACCGGCGAGGTGTCCAAACAGGACGCCAAGAAGTTTTCCTTCGATCACGGCTTGCAGGTGCTCATTGAGGCGCTGCAAGCCGGCTTGGACGGAGCCATTGAAACCTCCACGCCCATTGCTGGTTTGCGGCGGACGGAGGAGGGCTGGTTCGTGGAATTGGAACGGGCAGGGGAGGGCGGTCTGATGGAGTGCGGCGCCGTTCTGCTCGCCCTGCCCAGCCACAAAATGGCTTCGCTGGAGATTAAAACGACTCCGGCGCTGGATCTTTCCTCGCTGGCTGAAGTCTATTATCCTCCCGTGGCCTCGGTCGTGCTGGGCTTTCGCCGCGCCGATGTGGCCCATCCTCTCGATGGATTTGGCATGCTCATTCCGGAGAAGGAAGGGTTTAACATCCTGGGCGCGCTCTTCTCCTCCTCGCTCTTTCCCAATCGCGCCCCGCAAGGCCAGGTGGTCATCACCTGTTACATCGGCGGCGCGCGCGCTCCGCTGCTCCCGCTGAACACGCCCGCGGCGCTGACGGAAATGGCCGTCAAAGACCTGGAAATAATCTTGGGTGTCCGGGGCCGGCCCACCTTTCAGCATGTCGCCGTCTATCGCCAGGCCATTCCCCAATACAACCTGGGTTTCGGAAAATTCCGCGCCTTGATGAATGACATGGAATTGCAGGCGCCCGGCCTGTTTGTGGCCGGACACGCCCGTGACGGCATTTCCCTGGGCGATTCCATTGTCTCCGCCCACAATGCGGCGGCGCGAATCCAGGCGTTTTTAGCCTCACACGTCCCGCGCCCCATGACCCTGGACCACCCCGTTTCCGTATGAACAAACCAGCCGTGCTTCTGGTCAATCTGGGATCGCCCGATTCCGTCTCCGTCGAGGATGTGCGGGCCTATCTGGGTGAATTTCTCATGGATGGGCGCGTGCTGGATGCGTTTTATCCAGTGCGCTGGTGCCTGGTTCACCTGGCCATTTTGCCCGGACGCTCCGCGCAATCGGCTGAGGCCTACGAAAAAATCTGGACCCTCGAAGGCTCGCCCCTGGTGGCCACCAGTCGCAAGGTGCGGGACGCTCTGCAAGCCCGCGCCGCCATCCCGGTCGAGCTGGCCATGCGTTATCGCAACCCCTCCATCCGCGAGGCCATCCGCAAGTTGCGGGAACAAGGCATCCAGGAGGTTTTGCTCATCCCGCTTTTTCCGCACTATGCCATGTCCAGCTATGAAACCGCCGTCGCGCGGGTGCGGGAGGTCATGGCCAAAGAGGCGCCGCACATGGCGCTCACGGTCGTGCCGCCCTACTACGACCATCCCGATTACATCCGGGCCATGACGGCCAATGCCTCGGAGTATTTGAAAGAAGATTACGACCACTTGCTTTTCAGTTTTCACGGCATACCCGAGAGACATTTGCGCAAAGCCGACCCTACCGGCCGCCATTGCCTGATCCGGCGGGACTGCTGCGGGGAGGGCTGTCCGGTGATGGACACCTGCTATCGCGCGCAATGTTTCAAAACGGTGGAGGAATTTGTGCGCATGGCCTCCATTCCAAAACACATGCATTCCATCGCCTTCCAATCCCGTTTGGGACGCGAACCGTGGCTCAAGCCTTACACCGACCAAGTCATTGTCGGCCTGGCCAAGGGCGGAATCAGAAAGCTCCTGGTCATCTGTCCCTCCTTCGTCTCCGACTGCCTGGAAACGCTGGAAGAGATCGGGATGCGCGGCCGCGAGACCTTTCGCGCGGCGGGCGGCGACGAATTGACGCTGGTCCCCTGTTTGAACACCCATCCCCTGTGGATCCAGGCCCTGGACAACATGGCCAAGAACTGGCAGGCCGACCCCGCGCCGCGCCGCGTCGTCGTTCCGGTTTAGGCGTCCTCTGCGGTGAAGGAACCGCGGCTGGACACGGATGAACACGGATGAGGCCGCCACTGATGTTTCCGCCGTCGTTGAAGCTATGGCGGACAAGTTGGCCCGACGAGGGAGGATGGCGTTTGGAGGATCGAAATGGCCGGTGCGATGCAGCCATTTTTTGCCATTTTGAATCATAAAGTTTTTTTTTACCTTTATTGACCTTTATTAACCTTTATTGACCTTTATTAACCTTTATTGACCTTTATTAACCTTTATTGACCTTTATTAACCTGGATTGGGACGCGGCAAAATGGCGTGGTTCCGCCGTCGCTTCGCTGTGGCGCGACAAGGGAGTGGGGGAATGGTGGCGGGGGAGCGTCGGACCGCCTTCCAAAGTTTTTGACCCGCAAGGCCGTAAGGACTCCTGTGAACAAAGGATTTTTTTGAGGTTGGGCACGCAGGGGACCCGTAAAGTGGCCGACCTGATTGGTTTTGATCCGCGAATTGGAGCGTCCTCCTCCGCCAGGGCTTCGACCTTCGCCGGGCCTGTGGCGGACAGGTCCATCCCGGCATGACATTCTTCCGAGGAAGGGATGCGGAGGTTTTTTTCTGTGGTCGGAATTACTCGGAATTACTCGGAAATAGTCGGAATTACCCGGATGAGCCGGAAGCTCTGCTGGTGTTGGCCGGAAGGACGAATGGCTGTTCGGGATTGTCTCCCCACCCTCCGCGCCTGCGCGGGCCGCCTCCTCCCGGAGGCGGCCCCGGACTGTTCCTCCGTGTCTCACGCAGACCATTCAACCATAGGTTCTAATTTTTGTCAAGGGCCTTTTTGGAAGTATTTTTTCATGGGCGGAACCGCGGCTGAAGATGAATTGGCCACGGAGAGCGCAGCACGGCCAGCCGCAACCGAATCTGGAGTTGCCCGCAGATTGACGCAGATTGACGCAGATAGGGAAAAGAAAAGTCCTGCATCTGCGTGCATCTGCGTGATCTGCGGGCATAGGCCTTTTCTTGGCACCTCATTCATTTCGTTCTGCGGGAAAAAATCTTCGCGAAATTGCGTGATTCTGACGGAATGCAGCGCAGCGGGGCGGAGTTGCAACCGAAAAACTTGAACCGCGGACCTGCCGCGACGGGCGCGAGCGAAATGCAGAATGAAGAAGCCGTTTTGAACAGGAGGCCGCTGAGGCAACGGAGGGGGGTGGGGAAATGGAGAATGCGAGGATGGAGGATGGCGTTTGGAGGATGGCGAGAACCACGGATGAACACGGATGGACGCGGATGTGGAAGGCGTTTTGAACAGGAGTGAGGCGTCAGAAAGATGGGGTCAGGAAGATTCGGAAATGCAGAATGAAGAAGCCGTTTTGAACAGGAGGCCACTGAGACAACGGAGGGGGGGAGGGGAAATGCAGAATGAAGAATGCAGAATGAAGAACGGGAGGATGGCAAAATCATTGCGGGCAAAACCTCTGGCGATGGCGGAAGCATCTGCGAACGCGGGATCGCCGCTTCCCTCGAATTCATCCTTTCCGCCCGGCCTAAAAACCTGTACACACTCCCCATGCCGATCAGTTGGAACGAAATCCCGCGCTACATCATCGTCTCTGATTTTGCCCGGATTTCCATAACGGCGCGAACCGGCTACGCTTTTTACCTTGCCTGCGACACTTAAAAGCGAAATGATATCTATAAAGTGGGCTCGAAAATCAATGGCCGACGTCTTTTCAAAACGAAAACGCTCGCAAGTGATGGCTGCCATTCGGTCGAAAGGCAACAAAGCTACAGAACTGAAACTGGCCTCAATCCTCCGCGCACATGGAATCAAAGGTTGGCGCAGACACCGCCCATTGCCAGGGAAGCCGGACTTCATTTTTCCCAAGCCGCGCCTCGCCGTCTTTGTGGACGGATGTTTTTGGCACGGCTGCCGTTGGCACTGCCGGATGCCTCACGGAAACCGTGAATATTGGCGGCAGAAGATCACTGGCAATCGGGCCCGCGACCATCGCATCAACCGACAGCTTCGCAGCAGGGGGTGGCGCGTTCTCCGCATTTGGGGCCACGCGCTCGCATCTCCGGAAACCGTCGCCGCCCGCATCACTTCCGAGGTGGACACCGACGCCAGATGGTGCAACCATAAACCCACATAAACATGAACGTACAAGAGAAGACCTTCGCCGAGTTTTTCGCCGGCGCTGGCTTGATGCGCATCGGGCTTGAGCGAGCGGGTTGGCGAATCGCATTTGCCAACCATGTAAGCCACGACAAATGGCAGATGTATCGCGACCACTTTGGTGACACGGGCAAGTTTGTTGTGGCCGCCTGTCCCCTGAAAAAATGTGAAACAAACCGCAAATGAATGAGGTTCTCGCATTCGAGGTCGGTAAATTCTACACGAACGACCAAATTCGCTTCTCGCTCGGAGTCGAGAACCTCGGCGGAATCAGGCCAGCGCTTGATGGTCAAGGGAACGTCCGCCATGTCGCCGTGCTAACAACAGCGGATGAAGCCGGCAAGGTCATTTCTGAAAACCCATATCGCGACAGAATTGAAGGCGACATTCTCACCTACACTGCACAAGGACGAGAAGGCGACCAACAGCTTCGCGGGAGAAACAAGCGTTTGATTGAGCAGTATGCCATCCCCACGCCTTTCTTCGGTTTCATCAATGTCGGAAAGCAGACTTACCGTTTCCTCGGTTTGCTCGAACTTTTGCGGCACTACCAGGAAGCGCAGGCCGACACCTCCCGATCACTACGGAAGGTCTGGCTCTTTGAGTTTCGCATTCACGCGCAGCCCGCCATTGTTCCCATCGACCAAGCCAGAGCTTTGTCCGCTTCTTTGCTTGAGGAGTCGCGCCGTAGGACTGGATGGTCAACTGACGAGGTTTCGGTTGAAGAAGCTGTTTCGTGTCCTGGCGTGAAGGACGCAACCATTTCGCCGACACTTGAGACTGTTCGCTCAAAGCTGTTGAGCCTTGAACCGGCTGGGTTTGAGGGTTTCTTGCGTGTCGTCATGGAGCGGAACGGCTTTAAAGAAGTGAGTGTGACTGGCAAGAGCGGGGATGGTGGCATCGACCTCAACGGCTATGCGGACGAGACGAATGACTTCTTCGCAGGAACGCACGTCCAGGTTCAGGCCAAGCGATGGCGGCACTCTGTGGGAAGCATTGAACTCAATCACTTTCGAGGTGCTTTGAGCAGCACGGCGAAGGGCGTCTTTGTCACAACGAGCCACTACACATCTGCGGCAGTGAAGGAAGCGCGGCATCCGGTTAAGCCGTGCATCACGCTTATCGACGGCTTGCGTCTTTCGAGTATAGTTAACCGTCTCCAACTGGAAGTCCCATGATTAAAGAATATCCACTCTCAATTGAGGAAGAGTCGGCAATGCAGGCACTCGGAGGTTTTGACAAGGTTGCAAGCTCTGCGGGCAAAATTCTTCGCCAACACGGAATTGAAAGGGATCCGTTTTCTCCAGAGCAACGGCAACGCATTCATCGCGGTCGAGATTTTGTGAAGCGGCAGGTTGAATTTCATTTCGACCCCGGCAATTCGCTCCGCGCCAACATACAGGATTTGCTCCAACAGGCTGACGAGCTGCAACAACATTCGGGCGGAACGGCCTATGTCGGCGCTATGCTCCAACATCTGGTCGGCGCCAAGCTTGACGTTGTTATCGGCGAGGGAAAGATCCAGCATCACGGTTTCTCCGTGGCGGATCAATCTACAGCTCGCCAGAGTGATTTCCTGATAGAGTCGGTTGCCATCCACGTGACGACGAATCCAACCGAGGCGCTCGTCAGGAAATGCGGCGAGAACATCAAAGCTGGCCTCAAACCGCTTATAATTACGCTCGGCGAGGCTGTTCGACCCGCAGAATTCATCCTCAAGACGTTTGAACTAAATGACCGAGTTGACGTCCTCGATGCCTCCCAGTTTCTTACGGCGAATGTCTATGAGCGCAGCCTTTTCAAAGCCGCTGAGTGCAAGGTTACTCTCGCGGCGCTGCTGGCCCGCTACAACGCGATAGTCGAGGAGTGCGAAACAGACCCCTCTCTCCGCATCAAACTAACCGGTTAGCTACCGCCTGCACTATGAAGGATATGCCAAAATACGCAGATTTCTGGACGCCGGTTCTTAAGGCGATGAAGCTCCTTGGGGGCTCCGGTACTGTTGAGGAGATCAAGAATAGGGTCGTGGAAGTCATGGGCCTCACACCTCCCATGCTTGATAAACTGCATGATCCGGATAGCAGTAACATGACTGAAGTGGAATATCGTCTCGCATGGGCGCGAACATATTTGAAAAACTATGGACTCCTGGAGAATTCGGCCCGCGGGGTATGGGCTCTCACAAAAGCTGCGGAGGGCGTCGAGGTGCTAGACGTAAAGGAAGTCCGGAGAATCGTTGGGGAGCGAATGAGGAAATCCCGTAAAAGCCGGAAGGCAGAAAGTGGACACGAGCAGGAGGAGGAGTTAGAGGGCGCCATTGAGGATTGGCGAAAACGCCTGTATGCTCTTCTGACCAAAGAGATCGATCCCTCGGCTTTTGAGAGGCTCGTTCAACGCGTTCTACGGGAGGCCGGATTCATCCAAGTTGAAGTGACTGGCCGGTCAGGAGATGGCGGGATTGATGGTAGAGGAATTGCGCGAATACACGGGTTTATGAGCTTTCATGTTGTGTTCCAGTGCAAGCGTTACCAGGGCGTTGTAACTCCCGCCGCCATTCGTGATTTTCGCGGGGCCATGGTAGGCCGTGCTGATAAGGGTCTATTCCTTACTACCGGCACGTTCTCGAAGGAGGCCGTTAAGGAAGCGACGCGCGACGGAGCACCTCCCATCGACCTGATTGACGGTGACGCACTGGCCGATAAACTCAAGGAGTATTCGTTAGGAGTGAGCGTAAGAATGGTGGAAGACGTATCGGTCAACGAGGACTGGTTCAAAACCATTTGATGGTGGAGGAAAAGGTCAGGAAAGAGAAAGGGGCTCAAACCATAACTTTGCCACTTTTACGACACGCAGGCCCGCCCGAAAACGGCTCCTCCGGCGCACTCTGGCGTTCACACTCTCGCGGATTGGTGCCCGCCAAATTACGCCCTCCATGAGCACGTTTTTGGAACAGAAGCAAACCAAGGAAACGAAGGCAGACAGACGAGGCTCGACCTCACCCTGGCCCTCTCCTCCAGGAGAGGGAAAAGCGGGGGACTTCGTTGCGTTCGTTGTCTTTTGTTCGCATTCGGAGAATTGATCCGGACAGCCCGGGTTTCATCCGTGTAATCAGGAAATGCGGTTCAGTTCCCTCGCTTGCATCAGAAAAGGGATCACCATAACTTTGCCACTCTTACGACGCGCAGGGACGGCCGAAAACGGCTCCTCTGGCGCAGTTCGGCCGCTCTGACTCATGCGGGAGACCGCGCCGTAGGATTCCACCACGGATTTCACGGATCACACGGATCAGGAAGACATCACTCCACCTCTCCACCTCTCCATTCACGCCGTCCTATCCGTGCCATCCGTGCCATCCGTGGTTCTTATTCTGCACTCTGCGGTTTTGGAAGCAAGACAGGCATTGGGGTTCGACGGGGTCTCACCCTATCTTGATTGGGCGATGGCAAGATGGGGGCGGCAAAAAGGGTTGTGCATTTGGCAAGTTGCGGTGAGCAGGAGGATGGAGGGAAACTTAAAGTACTTGTATGAGCACGCGACTTACGCTTTTATCGGCGCCCAATCGGGACGGCAGGTTGCCGGGTGAATCTGCACCCGCCCACGGCGTTGTTCAACTGCCGGGAACGAGGGCAATATCTTTCGGCCAGAAGGAGGCAATTCTCTCAAAACCGGCGCCCGTTGTGACTATGGCGGCTGCTGCGCCGCCCCTTGACCGGTTGTCGGCGGAGCGGATATTCCGTTTTGCCACGTCTTCGCATTTTGAAAGTCCGTTAAACGATTAATCACTCCTTTCTTTAATTCTAGGCCGGGACCGGGATTGCGGCGGGCCGCGGCCTGAAGCTGGCCCAGAATCTTGCCGGAGTCAGCGCCAGCACGATGAGCGCGGCCTGGCTGGCATCGAAGAGCATCAGCCAGAAGAAGGCCTTGTCCATAAAACCGTAGGCATGCAGGCCAATCCCCAGCATGTTGACGCCGAACCAGGAGAAGCTGGTGACGATGTTCCCGCCCACCGCCAGGGCCATCAAGCCGCGTTCCTTGATCAGGCCGCCCCAGCGGGCGTGCAGGATGATGGCGTTCCAGAGGACAATCAACAAGGCTCCGTTCTCCTTGGGGTCCCAGCCCCAAAAGCGGCCCCAGCTTTGGTCGGCCCAAATTCCTCCCAAAATGGTTCCGGTGAAACTGGTCAGCGTGGCGAAACAGACAATGCCATAGACCATCCGGGCCAGAGCGCGGGCCGTTTCCGGCGCGAGGGTGCGGGTGAAGAAACCGCGCACGATGTAGATCACGGCCAGCAATCCGGCCACAAACATTGAGGCGTAGCCGATGGTGATGACCACCACATGGGTGGCCAGCCACAGATTGGTGTCCAGCACCGCGCGCAACATTTCCATGGTGTCGCCGCTCAAGGCCAGATGGTGGGCAATGATCAAAGTGACGAATCCGATCAGGCCGGATGCCACCAAACCGATGCCGCCTTTAAAGACCCGCTCCAGAATCATGCCCAGCGCCACCGCGCCCCAGCCTATAAAGATGGCCGATGAATACAAATTGGTCACCGGCGGCCGGCCCTCCAGATACATGCGGAAGCCAAGGCCCACGGTATGAATGACAAAGGCCACCGCCAGCAGGGCGAAGCCGGTCCGCCGCACCGGCTCGGACAGATTGATCCAGAAGACGCAACCGAGGATGACGGCCGCAACATAGATCACCATGCTCTTGTAGAACGGCTCGATTTGATTGAAAAAGAATTCCTGCCCGCCCTTTTTCAGTTCCGGGTCAAGACTATTTTCCTGCAGCCAGACGCGATAGCCCGCCACCGCCTGGTTGAATTCGGCCGGCTTTTCCTGCCGGTAAGCGCTCGTCATGGCCGCGAGGAACCTGACCGCCGGATGGATATTCTCTGCATTGGTCAAGCTGGACCCGACACTCATCCACCCATTGCGCGGCTGCCCGGCCAGGGGCGGGACGGACCTGGCATACGAGAACGCCGCCAGGCGCGCGTAGCGCTGATGAAATTCTTCCAGCAGGCGCAGGTTCTCCGCGCCGGCGGAGTTGGTCTCCCCGGCTTTCTTTATGGCGCCGGCGGCCGCGGTCCGGGTTTGCTCATAAATCTGCAGCTCGGTTGGGAAATCCGCGGTGTCCGGGGGGCCGAGATTGCACTTGAGGCGGTCGTAAAGCGACAAGCTGTCACACAAATGCATCAGGTCCCTCTGATACGGATCGCGCGTCTTTTCCGCCTCCTCGCCCTGGCGGCTTTCCGCGTCCTGAATTTGGAGCGCCTTGGCTTCGAGGGAATCCAGTTGATTGGTCAGATCGTTGAAGGCGTAGTACTGCAAGCCTTGCTGTTCGGGGCCGATGAGGCCTTGCAGGTCGGGATGTTGCACGCGGAAAACTTTTCGTTGATTGGCCAGATCGGGTTTGGCCATCGTCTCCAGCAGCCACTGCGTGGCGGACAGGCTGTGGCCGCCGGCCAGCCGCACAGTGGAACGTCCGCTCATGCTCAGCAGAGAGTTGCGCGCCACCGAATCCAACGGCTGGATGCGGCCATTGGCCAGCACCGGCAGCCGTCCGAAGGCGGCGACATCGAAGCCGGCCACCGGCTTGGGCGGTTGCGCGCCGGCCAAAAACCAGAGGGCAAAAAGGCCGGCAAAAATCCAGGGAAACCACTTTTTCATGCGTCACTCCTTCCGACCGCCAGAGCGGGTTGGGGCAAGGGTTCACGGTCTTGCGCCGCCGGGCGGAGCGGCGCGGCGGACCGGGCCTGCTTTCTGGCAAAAGCAAACAAATGGGTGAGGAATTGCGCGACCAGGCCGGCGGCGATGAGCAGGCAGGCCAGGTAGGGGGTGATGGCCGCCGGGTTACGAACCACCTCCAAAATCGTCACCTTGTCCCCCGGTTCAAAGCTGGACTGGTAGTAGGTGTCGCCGCCATAACGCAACGGGCTGTTCATGCGGATCACCACGTCGCGATCCTCGCCGCGGGCCGGATCCTTCAAGTGAATCCGGCTGGAAAAATTGCTCGGGATGTCGGTGCCCGCATAAACATCGTGCCTGAATTCCAACAGCGAGATGGTGTAAGGCTTGTAATAGCGAACCGGCCGCAGGGCGATTTGATAAAGGCGGCCGGCCCAAGTGAAGCCCTGCGGCGCGTCCATCGCCACGCCCAAAAGCGGCCCAAATTGTTCCTGCAATAGGGTGGACCACGGACGTTTGGTCAGCCAGGTCGAAACCGTCCAGTCGCCAATGACCTGCCGGCCGGCCGCGATTTCGATCAGCGCCGCCGGCTTGTTTTCGTCGTCCAGCCGGCCCGCCAGGGGCGCGGCGGTGAAGAGCAAGCGCTGGCCGAGGCCGTTGCCGGCCTGGAGTTTTTCGCCGGCGCCGGACATGGGACCGGCCGGCTGGGAGTTGGGCAGAAAATGTTTGACGCGCAAGGCAAAGGGCAGGCCGGGCGGCTGGATCTCGCCGCCCTGTTGCAGAACCTCTTGCGGAATCGCCACCACCTTGTCCTGACCGGGATTGGTGACATCGAGCACGACCAATTCATTGCGGCGGCTGTCCTCCGCGTAGTTTTTCGACTGGCCCAACTCAATGCGCATCTGGCTTTCGATCTGGAAAACTTCCGTGAAAAAGAAGCCGGCCAGCAAAAGAATCAGGCCGGCGTGAACGAGGAACAGGCCGATTCTCCGGCGGCTGAATTGGAAGCGTTGAATGTGGGCGCAAAGAAGATTGACCAGCAGAACGACCCCAATCGTCCAGCCCCCTGGAAAAACCGGGATTCTCCAATGCCCTCCCCCGGGCGTCCAATAAATCAGGAAACTGCGGAAGAATTCCGCCTGCGCCGCGTAGAGGCCGATGCGGACCTGGGCGAGCGTTCCCGCGAACACCAGCACCACGGCCAGACACAGACAGACGAGGGTGAGCCGCAGCGAACTGAAGCATTTGACGAAGCGATTAATCATGTTTCATTTTTGATTGAATTAAATAACTGGCCCAAGGTAGCGCGGCGGCGGTTGGCCGCAAAAGCCCTTTCTTGGCATACACCAACCCTATTTTGTCAAACCACCCCAAAAATATGGCTTATGGCCTGCAATTATGTCCCCTGTTTTCACCTGGTTTTTTCGGCGACGATGAGGCCCTGGCTGATTTTTCCCGCCTGGGCGAGAGATAGAATGAAGCGGATTTCGCCGACGAGACTTTGCGCGAGGGCCAGGTCGAAGCCGATGATTTTAAGCGCGTCGAAGGTGAGCTGTTTTTCGATCATGTCGAGATAAAGCGACACGCTGGCGGCAAAGCGTCCGGTGTCGCGCGCGATGGGCACGAAGCAGCCGCCGGCTTCGAGCAGCGACTGGTATTCGCCGAGGGTGAGGACGCTGGGAAATTTCATAAAAGCGAGATACCGGCCGGCTTCGGCCCCGGTTAATTCGGCCGGGCCTTCCATCCAGTCGGTGAAAGCAATTTTGCCATGAGGTTTGATCAGCCGGGCCGCCTCCGCGATCAACTTGGCCTTGTCCTCGACGTAGCACCAGGCGTCTTCGCCCCAGACGAAATCGAAGCGGCCGGACGGCAGGCCGGTGGCGCAGGCGTTGCCTTCGACGAATGAGATTTTTTCGGCGAGCCCTTCGTCGGCGCAGCGGCGGCGGCCCAGTTGCAGCACGGCAGGGGTGGCGTCCACGCCGGTCATGTGCGCCACCTTGAGGAAGCGCGCCAAAAACCTCATGCCGGCGCCGTTGCAGCAGCAGAGGTCAACGCCCTGCCAGCCGGCGGCGATGCCGGCCCGCTGCGCGAGGTCCATGGAGGATTGGAAACCGCCCATGTGAATTTGTTCGCCCATGAGCAGTTCCCAGAGGCGGCCTTCCGGCCCGGAATAAACGGCCTGGACATCGGAGAGGTGAATTTGCGGTGTTGATTTCATACATTTTGTCCGTGTTTTTGATTTTCTGAATCCATTGGGGTTTTAGAATTCCCATTTGGTTGTCACTCCCCACACGGCGTTGGCTTGGTGATTCAATACGTTGCCAAAATGGCCGTAACCGACTGGGAGTGTCAAGTGTTTGTTCACCACGTAACCGGCGTCCAGTGTCGCCCAGTCGTCCGCGGCCTTCAGAGTGAGAGCGGGTGCGGCGGGGAGAGCCAGCGCCAGAAACAGCGCGGGCGACCGGCGGACTTGGGGTTCAATGCGCGGATTCATTTGGACAAACGGATTTACTTTCATGGTTCATGGCGTGTTGCCAGCAGACCCGGGTTGTCCCGGCCGCCTGTTGCCGGGTTACCAGGGGTTGATTTTGCCTTCAGCGTTCCAGTTGTTTTATTCATTGACATGATAGAGATCATGGCTTGCTGGAAAACGCGCCCTCCCATTCGCCGCCCGCATCACCCCGCGGCAGTTCCGGTTCCTTCTGAATGGACTGACGAGGTTTTTGGAATGGCCTCATTCTTCACTTTTCACTGCCGGGAGGCTCAAGAAAACACCTTGATTTACCTTGATTGGGCTTGATGGGATTGGGTCGGGCGGCATGGGGCCGGGTGGGATGGGTGGCGCCGGGTTTGATGGGGGTGGGGCTTTTGGGTGGACTTGGTGGACTTGGTGGACTTTGTGGACGGTCGCGGGCGCTGGACGGGGGCTGGTTGGGCGGCGGTTGGCCGGCTTTTTAGAACGGCGGGAGGACTTTGAGGGCGATGGGGAGGCGGGAGTTTTGCTTTTGGATTCTTTGCGCTCAAGGTAGGTGTCGAATTCCTCGATCATGTCTATCGCGGCTTGGGCCGGGGTTTTCTGGACCGGGGGGTTTTTGGCCATTTCTTGAGCATAGCGGCGCCACTCTTCCAGGGATTGCGCGGCCACGACTTTGCTCTGAAAATGGGCCGGGTCGGGGCAGGTTTCGATTTCGCGGAGCATTTCCGCCGCGAACCTGGCGGCTTTGCCGCCTCCAAATTCCACCGCCCGTTCCCCCGCTTTCACGGCAGCCCAGATGGGGGCGGCGAGGGCGTCCCTTTGCTTGCGTTGGATGGTTTCGGCCCTTTCCTCCGCCATTTGGGCGCGGGCCAGTTCCCAGCGCTCGGTCTCGATTTTGAGGCGGGCGGCGTTTTGATCGCTGCGGCGCAGTTTGACGGCGGCCTGACAGAGGCGGGTCAAGAGGCGCAACTGGCCGCGGGCCGGTTCGTCGAACTGCTGGCCCTGGGCGGCGAGGATGGCGGCAAAGCGGAAACTGATGGCGGCGGCGAGATGGTCGGCGAGGGATTGGCCCGGGACGACGGCTTGCAGCTCGTGCTGGTTGTCGGCGAGGTCGCCGACCTGGGCGAGGATGTCGTTGTGGGCGAGCCACTCCTGGTAGCCGCCCAAGCGCCAGTCGGAGAGGTTTTGCTCATTGATGGGGCGGCTGTCGAACCTCGCGGCGAGGACCTTCTTGACTTGCGGCAATGAGTTTAACCAGTGGACGATTTGTTTGCCGTCGTGGCCGTCCTGGAGGCGGGTGTTGAGTTGAATGCGAATGTCCCGGGGGAGCCGGGCGATTTTTCCGGTGCGTGCCATAGATCTGATCTCCTTTTTCCGATTTGCCATATTTCCATGTTTCAGTGTTGAAGGTATATGGGATTGACCTTCAGTGGCAAAGTAGCATAGTGTCTATTCTATGTCAATGGGAATTACTTAGAAACTGTTTCCTGAGTGGCCGGTGGGGGGGCGCGGGATTGGATTCTGCGCAACCCATTTAAGGGCAATGGTTTGGAATTAACCACGGACGGGGGGAAAGGAAGAATTGTGAATTATGAATTATAAATGGAATGACTGGAGCGTGAGTTTTGAAGGGTGAATTTGCCGCGCGCAGGACAATGAGCTTGAAGCAGGCGGGCAAAGGATTAAACATGGGCCCAGCCGGTTCCCGGGCGAACCTGCTGCGCCATGCTGAAAGACAACGAAAAAATGCGGTTCTGCCGGAGTCCTTTACCTTAACTTGATGTTTATGCGAAAAATACTTTTCACGGCTTTGTTGATCACGGGCTTTTTCAGCACGGGAATTTCTTCCCTGAGCGCAGCCACGAAGCACGCACTCACATTCGACGATTTGATGAAGGTGCAACGCGTCGCAGATCCGCAGATCTCCCCGGACGGCAAGTGGGTGGCCTACGCTGTCACGGTGGTGGACAAGGAAAAGAACACCCGGAAGGGGGACATTTGGATTGTGCCAACGGGAGGTGGAGAGGCGCGACAACTGACCCGCTCGCAGAAGGAGGACAGCCGCCCGCGCTGGTCTCCCGATGGAAAGGAACTGGCGTTTGTGTCCACCCGCGACGGGACTTCCCAGATCTGGCTGCTGCCGGTCGAAGGAGGGGAGGCCAGGAAGGTGACAGCGATCGCGACCGAAGCGGGGGGCGTGCTGTATTCCCCGGATGGGAAGCATCTGCTGTTCACCTCCGACGTGTATCCCGAATGCGATAACAGCGATCCGCAGAAAGCCCTGGAGAGCAATGCGGCCAGGAAAAAAGCCGCGGATGAATCCAAGGTCAAGGCGCACCTCGCCACCCGGCTGCTGTTTAGACATTGGACCGAATGGAAGGACGGCAAGCGAAGCCATTTGTTCATCGTTCCGGTGGACGGCTCGCAACCGCCGCGGGATTTGACGCCCGGTGATTACGATGTCCCGCCCTTCTCGCTGGGGGGTCCCGATGACTACGTGTTTTCGCCCGATGGCAAAGAAGTCTGTTATGCCTCGAACCATGACCCGCACGAGGAGCGCTCCATTAATACGGATTTGTTCGTGGTGAATGCGGCCACGGGTGAAACGAAAAGGATAACGACGAATCCGGCCTACGACGGATCGCCGCAATACTCTGGCGACGGCAAGTTTATCGCCTATCGCGGCCAGTTCCGAGCGGGCTATGAGAGTGACCGCTTTCGCCTGATGCTCTATGACCGGGCCACCGGGGAGCACCGCAACCTGACCGAGGGTTTTGATCGTTGGGTGGATTCGTTTGCCTGGGCGCCGGATTGGAGCAAACTCTATATCGTCTGCGGCGACCGGGGACGGAACTCCATTTTTGAAGTGCCTCTCGCCGGCAACAGCGTGAAAGGGATTTATAGCGAGCATTCTTCGGGCGATGTGGAAGTCACTCCGGACGGACGAGCGATGGTGTTGACGCGCTCCTCGATGTATGAGCCGACGGAGGTTTACCGGGCCAACGCCGATGGGTCAAAGGTGAGCGCCCTGACCCATCACAACGATGCCCTCCTGGCGACGCTCGACATGAATGCAGCGGAGGAATTTTGGTATGACGGATCCCCTTCGTCGTCGGGGCCCAAAGTGGACCCGGCTGTGGCGCGGGGATTCATCGAAGCGGGTGAAGTGGATGCCATCCTGCCGGGGCAAAGGAGCAGCGACACACCCAGAATTCACGCTTGGATATTAAAGCCGCCACAATTTAACGCCGCGGGAAAATATCCGATGCTGCTGTTCGTGCATGGCGGGCCGCAAGGGTCGTGGGAAGACAACTGGGGTTACCGCTGGAATCCGCAGATGTATGCCGCCGCCGGATATGTCGTGGTCATGCCGGATCCGCGCGGGTCGACCGGCTATGGCCAGCAGTTCGTGGATGAAATCCGGAAGGACTGGGGCGGGCGGTGCTTCAAGGATCTGATGCTGGCGGCGGACGCCGCCGAAAAACTGCCTTATGTGGACAAGAACAGGATGGTCGCGGCGGGCGCATCTTTTGGCGGGTTCATGATCAATTGGTTTCAGGGCCATACGGATCGCTTTAAGGCGCTGGTGGCCCATGCCGGCGACTTCGATCAAATCAGCGGTTACTATGTGACGGAAGAATTGTGGTTCCCGGAGTGGGAGCTGGGCGGAACCCCATACGAGAATCCTGAACTCTATGATTTTCTTTCCCCGGGCCGGTATGTGAAGGATTTCAAAACGCCGGAGCTGGTCACCCATGGCGAAATGGATTTTCGCGTCCCCGTGGCCGAGGGCCTGGCGATGTTTGGCGCCTTGCAGCGCCGCGGCATTGAATCGAAGCTGCTGTATTTTCCCGACGAAGGGCATTGGATTCTCAAGCCGCTGAATTCGGAATTGTTTTACAAAACCGCGATGGAATGGCTGGACAAGCATGCAAAGTGAGGTTCTTCGCTGTTTTCAGTGGAAGAAAGAAACGATATTTGGAACGTCATCCTCGGTTTTGCCAATCCCAACGGGATTGAATCTTGCAGCCCAAGGTCGCGAGGATGGAGCTACCTTGGGTCAGACCATAGAAAAATCACAACCCTGCAAGAGGGTGTTTCCAAATTGAATAAGCGAATCGTTGAAAATGAGGCGGTTACGTGGTTTTCGATTTTCACTCCAACTCCAGCTTCAGTTGCTTTGGCATTAGTTGCTCCAGAAGATTTGCAT
>JBEKVM010000064.1:0-29488 GCA_049513975.1 Verrucomicrobiota bacterium
AGCGGCAATATCTTGCTGGGGGATGGGAGTGGTCAGCAGATGTCCTCGGCTTCTTTCCAGTTGAATTGGCTGAAAAACGCAGCGGACCAGGGCAATTTTAACGGGAACCAGGGCAATTACGCGAATCCGGGCGCCGGGACAGCTCCCTATGTGCGCTTTTGTTTCCCCTGAGCAGAGCTTGACCTGATTTTCATAAAGGCATCCCGCAAGGATGCCTTTTTTCCGCCCCGATTTCCTGTTGAGATGCCTCCTGCATCGGCAAAGCAACCATAATGAACAACACTTGCAACAAATCGGTGCTGATTGTTGATGACGATGCCCGGATGCTCCGTGCGCTCGAAAAGGCCCTGGCGGGTGAAGGCTACAAGGTGACCTGCGCCACCCTGGTGGCAGAGGCCATTGAAATCTTGACCCAGCGAAAAACACCGGTTGATCTGGTCATCACCGATTTGCAGATGCCGTTTATGACGGGTGTTCTGACAGGCATGACGATGGTTTACGCCATCCATCAAATCTTTCCCGCCCTGCCGGTCATCGTATTGACTGCGTTTGGCAGCCCCGACGTCAAGGCTGAATGCCTCCGCCAGGGCGTGGCGGCCTTTCTGGAGAAACCGCTGGATACGCCGCATTTGCTCAACACTATCGAGGGTGTGTGCCCCGGCGCCGCCGGGGCGGGATGAGCGCGCTTGCCTGGGGAAAAGGAGAGATCCTTGACGCAGGCCAAGGGCGAGTACCTTTTTCATGAAGGAGCCCCCGCCGTCGGCTTTTACATTGTGCAACGCGGTTCGGTCAACGTCCACCGCGTCAATGCGGCGGGCAAGGAGCAGATCATCCATGTTTTTCGCGCCGGCGATTCCTTTGCCGAGGTGGCGCTGGCCTCGGACAAGGGTTACCCGGCCGAGGCCCGCGCGCTGGAAGCGACCCAGGTGTTGCTCGTGCAGAAGGCGGGAATCCTGGCGTTGCTGCGGCGCCAGCCCGAGCTGGCCTTGCGCATGCTCGGCTCCATGAGCAGCCACTTGCGGGTGCTGGTCGGCCAGATCGAAGACCTGACCCTCAAAGACGTGGAGACCCGGCTGGCCAACTGGCTGGTTAAACGCTGCCCGAATCTCCAAGGCGAGCAGCCGGTCCGGATTGAGCTGACCATGGCCAAACGGGTGCTGGCGGCGGAATTGGGCACGGTCAGTGAAACCTTGTCGCGGACCCTGGCCAAATTCCGGGCGCAGAAACTGCTGACCGTCAAGGGCAAAACCATTGTGGTCTTGTCGCCGGCGAAATTGAACGCCCTCTTGCGGCGGAATCTGGGCGAATAACCCAGGATTCATTCTGAATTCTCCCGTTTTAATCCCGCCAGGAGCGAGGCCATGCGGCGGCGCGCATAGAACAAGCGGGACATGACCGTTCCGATGGAGCACTTCATTTGTCTGGAGATTTCTTTATATTCCATTTGCTCAAATTCATGCAGGATCAGCACGGTGCGGTGCTCCTGCGACAACTGATCCAGCGCGCGGTTGATCCGCACCCGCAATTCGGCCCGTTCCAGGCCTTCGCTCGGATTGGCCAGCACCACCGGCATGTGCCTCTCGACGCCGCCGGCTTCCTCTGCCATCGCCTCCAGGGATTCGGCCCGCTTGCGTTTGAGCTTGCGCAACTGGTCCAGGCAGAGGTTGATGACGATGCGGGTCATCCAGGTGACAAAGCTCGAATCGCCCTGGAACTGGCCCAGCCGCTGCCAGGCCTTGACCCATGCGTCCTGCGATAGATCCAGCGCCTCATCCTCATTGCGCATCATGCTGTAGGCCCGCGCATAAACCTTGTCCCGATGCCGGGCCACCAACTCCTCAAAGGCCTGCATATCGCCTCTTTGCGCCGACCGCACCAAGTCAACGTCGCTGGAGTTGTCTTGCTGGTCCTGCATAGATGGGGCGGTCCCGGCCGGACATTATTCAAGAAAACTCATAATTTTCCCTTGGTGCTGGGCAGCCGGCCGCCCAGGCGCGGGTCGCGCTGGCAAGCGGCATCGGCGCCGCGGGCGAAGGCCTTGAACAGGGCCTCGACAATGTGGTGGGGTTCGTCGCCATACAGCAGCTCCAGGTGCAGGTTGCAGCGCGCTTCGTTGGCGAAGGCCTGGAAGAATTCCCGCGCCAGGCCAAAGCGGAAAACGGAGGAGGCGTCCTGATTCTTTTCCTCCGCGCTGATTTTTTTGTGGGCCTGTTTGGTCAGGCCGCGCCAGACCAGATGGGGCCTGCCGCCGAAGTCAAGCACACACCGGGCCAGGCACTCATCCATCGGCACGTAGGCTTCGGCGGTGAATGGATTGCGCGGGTCGAAACCGGTTCCGTAACGGCGGATGCCCAGCTTGCCGCCCAGCGCCTCGCGAAAGGCCTGTCCCAGCGCCAGTCCGCAGTCTTCCACCGTGTGATGGCCGTCCACCGCCAGATCACCACGGCAGCGCAACCTCACATCCATGGTGGCGTGCCTGGCAAAGAGGGTGAGCATGTGGTCGAAGAACGGAATGCCGGTGGCAATGGAAGATTTTCCAGCGCCATCGAGGTTAAGGGTCAGGGCGATGCGGGTTTCCGTGGTGCTCCGCCGGACGGTGGCGCGACGCGGTTGCAAGCGGTCGGTTTGGGGCGGGCGGGGAAAGGCAGGTCGGGCACTCCGTTGCCCGCCGCGGCGCGCACGGAGTGCGCGCCCTGCCACCGAAGACTCAGACATTACACGCGGTTTCAATTTGGTTTTTGTTGGCTTCATGTTGCTTCTCTACAGCTTGGCCAGGTAGCGCTCGGCGTCCATGGCCGCGGCGCAGCCGGAACCGGCGGCGGTGATGGCCTGGCGATAGACGTGATCGGCGCAATCGCCCGCCACAAATACTCCCGCAACGTTGGTGGCGGCGCCGCGCCCGGCAATGATGTAGCCGTTTTCATCCAGCTCAAGCACTCCCTTGAAGAGTTGGGTGTTGGGCACATGCCCGATGGCCACAAAAACGCCGGCGCATGGCAGGACCGTTTCGGCTTTGGTCTTGACGTTTTTGAGGCGGACGGCAGTCACTTTGTCCTGTTTGGGGTCGAGGATTTCTGTCACCACCGAATCCCAGACGGGCTTGATCTTAGCGTTTGCCAGGACGCGACCCGACATGATCTTGGAGGCGCGCAAGCTGTCCCGGCGATGCACGAGATGGATTTGCGAGGTGAAACGGGTCAGGTAAAGCGCCTCTTCGCAGGCGGAATCGCCGCCGCCCACCACCACCAGCGGTTGATTGCGAAACATGGGCCAGGCCCCGTCGCAGGTCGCGCAATAAGTGACGCCTTTTTTCTCCAGAAGTTGTTCGCCGGCCACCCCCAAATGCCGGTGGCTGGCCCCGGTGGCGATGATGACCGTTTTGGTCTCCACCTTTTCCCCGTCCACGGTCAGGACAAACGGGCTTTTGGAAAAGTCCGCCGCTTCCAGCACGCGCAGCACCTGGACGCGCGCGCCGAAGCGTTCGGCTTGTTTTTGCATGCGCACCATCAGTTCGTAGCCGTCAACCCCTTCGGGAAAACCGGGGTAATTCTCCACGATGCTGGTCGTGGTCAACAAGCCGCCCGGCATCGTGCCGGTCAGGACCAGTGGGGAGAGATTGGAGCGCGCCGCGTAAATCGCGGCGGTCAAACCGGCGCAGCCGGTGCCGATGATAACGACTTGTTCCATAATGGCAGTTTGCGAGTTTTCAGGCATCACTCATTCCGACAGGGAACTGAACAATGGCATAGTTGTGCATGATTCTTCAACTTGTTTAAATGGCGAAAGTTTCGGGAACCCGGATCATCAGCGACTTTTTCGGGGAGCGCGGTCGTCCCGACCGCATCCGTCGGCGTCTCGCCGACGGAATCTCCCCTCCAAAACCGGGACTATAAGGGTGAGCCTCCGTCGAACCCAAACATGCTTTTCATCTCGCGCCCGCGCTCCCCCTCTCTCTCCCCGCCTGCGGGGAGAGAGCCGGAGAGAGGGGTTGCCATGCTCGTCGAACGCGTAACCCGAAAGATTTTGTCCTGCGCCCATTCAGAAGGGGCGCAAGACAAAACTCTTCGGCGCGCCGGTTCTCCGAGGCAGGGCATATATGGGCCTATATATCTGGTCGCCTCTCTCGCCCCGCGAAGCGGGGAGAGAGCCGAAAAAATTCAGGGGCCATGAGGATGAAAACCAGATCAGTTGCGGATTGCTCCCTAAATCGCCACCTGGTTTTTTACGATGTAGGCGCGCCCGGCTGTGCTTATTTGGAAAAAGGGGGGACTGCCCCCCCCGTCCGTCGCGTCTCCGGGGCGCGTTTGGGTGATAAAACGCCTTTTGAGAAGTTCATCAATATGAGAATTCACCACCCCAAGTTGGATTTTAAGATGCTGTCCGATCTGGACGTTCGACATGGAGTTTTGGCAATTAAAGAGTATTTTCAAAACCGTAATGGTATCCGGCGAAACACCATCTTTTTGTTTTGCCGCAAGTTGCGTCTTCAAATGCTCAATTTGGGAATTAAGCCCGGCAGTCTCAAGACGATGGGCCTCCCTAATGGCCGTTAGGGCCGGCGGCTGTTCCTCCTCCATTTTTGCAATCTTGGCGTGCGCTTCCATCAAGTCCCGGTGGATTTCGAGTTGGTGCTGTTGTATCTGCTGGACAAGCGCGAGCGTCGGGCCGTCCTGCACTCGTTGAATCAATTGGCCGATCAGCCCCATGATTTTGGGAATGGCATCGAGTCCAGTCATAATGATCTCAGTGTTGCCCGGCTCAAAGCACCCCTGGAGTGAATTGTTGCCGGATCCATAATCCCAATTATACCTTATGCAGGCCCAAAAGACAAACTTAAAACCATTGGCATGGCAGGGGTCAAACCATAACTTTTCACTATTCAGACGCGCAGGCCCGCCCGGCAGTGGCAGGGGTCAAACCATAACTTTTCACTATTCAGACGCGCAAGGCAGAGGCAGGGGTCAAACCATAACTTTTCACTATTCAGACGCGCAGGCCCGCCCGAAAACGCCTCCTCTGGCGCAGTCCGCCGCTCAGACTCTTGCGGATTGGTGCCCGCCCAATTTTGCCCCCAGGGGCACTTTTTTGAAACAGAAGCAAACCAAGCAAACGAAGAGGGGCAATTCCTTCGTTGCCTTCGTGGCAGGGGTCAAACCATAACTTTTCACTATTCAGACGCGCAGGCCCGCCCAAAAACGCCTCCCCTGGCGCAGTCCGCCGCTCAGACTCTTGCGGATTGGTGCCCGCCCAATTTTGCCCCCCATGAGCACTTTTTTGGAAACAGAAGCAAACCAAGGAAACGAAGAGGAGCAATTCGGTGCCTTCGTTGCCTTCTGTTCGCATTCGGGACAGGGAACCTTAAAACCGGTACCAGTACAGAACACCGGGTAAACCGCGAAATACACCAAACACGCGAACGCTGCGTGTCCGCGGGCAGGTCTGGGTTTTTCGCGTGGTTCGCGTGGTTCGCGGTTCAAAGAATTTCTTAGGGAAAAGAAAAGCTCTTCATCTGCGTTCATCTGCGTGATCTGCGGGCAAAGGTCTTTGCTTTGCCTTTCCTTTGCGTTGCAGCGTTGGCCTCAGGGCTTCTTGGCGACTCTTGCCCCGAAAGCTTTCGGGGTTGACCGTCGAAAGGTCTTTTTATCCGTGAAATCCTTGAAATCCGCGGTAAAAAGCGCTCCTTCATTCTGCATTTTTCATTTTGCATTTCCCTCCATCTGTGTCCATCCGCGGTTCAATTCCTTGATTTGCCACTGGCCGCTCTTTGCGTCGCCCTCTCATTCCATTTATACCTTATCTTTTATACTTCTGAGGGGTCAAACGATAAGTTTTCACTTTTACGGCACGCAGGCCCCCCGAAAACGGCGCCTCTGGCGCAGTTCGCCGCCCAGAGTCCTGCGGATTTCCGGCCAGACAAGCCGGCGCCCGCGATTCATTTCCACGGATCAACCACTTTGCAGCCCATCCGCTCGAATGGAGCGGTGTCGCGCGTGACAATTCGATGGCCGCGTGAGCGGACGATGGCCGCGATGAGTGAATCGCGCAGCGGAAGCGGCCCATTCGCCCGGGCGGTCAATTCTCCCCAAATCGCCGCCGCGCGAGCGTCGAAGTTCAACACGCGATATTTCCGTCCCAGCTCGGACGCGAATTTCTTGATGCGGTCGTAGTCCGGATGGTTTGGTTCCAAACAGTGAAACCCGTGCCAGACTTCGGCCAGTGTGACGGTGGTGATGAAAAGGCGGGCCGGGTCTTGGGCGTCATGCCATGCCATGAAACCGGAATTGGGCCGCGGTTTCTCCGTCTCGCTGACCGCGTTCGTATCGAGCACGAAGCTCACAGGCGAACGGATTTGACCAGGTCATCAGGCATTCGCGGCGGCTGCCAATCGGTGGTGAAACGAATCGAGTCTTGCCAGGCCTTGAGCTTTTGCATGGAACGGCGGCCCGAGGCTTTGCGGCGCGACGCGCGGGCCGGTTGTTTCAACGCGGCTCCATTGCGCTGACGCGCGGTCAGCCAACCCAGCAATTCCCGGGCTTGGCGCGCAGACAGCTTTTTGACTTTTCGAACAGCAAGTTCAACCGCGCTCATGCTGGCTACGTTAGCCGTGAAACTCGTTTGAAGCAAGGGGGTTTTGTGTTCAGGCGTGAAAGGGTCGCCTGGAAAAATGACATTTTCACGGAAACGGAGCAGGGGTCCCCTATAAATTTGTCGCTTTTGGGAGGCGCAGGAACGCCCGAAAACGGCTCCTCTGGCGCAGTCCGCCGCTCAGACTCCTGCGGCTTGCGGCACCAACTCACCCGCCACCGTCCGCCCTCCTCCCTCCTCCATCCTCGCTTCATTTTCCCATTCCCTTGACAATCATTCCCCTGACATTGCGTGCAGGATTCAGCATTTCCCAAACATAAGTGACTAATGCTTAGGTGCTTGCAAAAATCCACGCTTTTTTGCGCTTTCCCGTTGACAAAACCGCCTTCGCTGCTAAAATGCCAAAAGTGAAGAGGGGAGCGGCCACAGTGGAATCGGAACGCGACGGGACCAGAACGGGAATCCCCCAATTATACTTTGCCCTCCGCCGCCCCGCTCCGCCATCGCTCCAGTTCCCCACCACTCCATCACTCCATCGCTCCATCGCTCCAGTTCCCCACCACTCCATTCCAGTAAAGCCAGGTAAAGCCAAATAAAGGCAAATAAAGCCAAAAAAATAAACTTTATGACGCGGAAAGGCAAAATAGCGCGGCTGCCGCAAACCATCCGCGAGCAGATCAACCTCCGCTTGCAAGACGGCGTGGGAGGCAAACAAATCGCCGAGTGGCTCAACACCCTGCCCAAGGTCACGTCTCTTATGGCGGAGCAATTTGACGGCCAGCCCATCAACGAGATGAACCTGTCCAATTGGAAGCTCGGCGGATACCTGGACTGGGAGACGCAACAGGAGGCCCTGGCAGCCGCCCGCCAGTTCGGCGCCGACGCCGCCCAACTCAGCCGCGTCGTGCCCGCCGGCCAGTTCAAACAGGCCATGCCCGGCGCCCAGCTTGCCGATCAACTGGCCCTTTGCCTGACCGCCCGCATTGCCGTCGCTTTGAAAAAGCTGCCTTCCGGCGAGGATGATCCCGCCGGGCACCTCGAACGGTTGCGGCAACTGTGCATGCGGCTGATGGCGCTGCGCAAAGGCGACCACAACGCCCAATGGCTGCAAATCGAGCGCGGAAAACTGAAGTTGCAAATGAAAAAATACGAGGAGGAGGCCGCCGCCCGCAAAAGGGACAACGATCCGCTCAAACCCAGCAAAACAGGCGGCATCCCCAAAGATGTCCTCAATTACATCGAAAAGGAGCTGAAATTCCTATGATGCAAGCCATCGCGAGAAAACAACGGAGCCACTATCAGCCGTCGGAAAAATCCAAACTCTCCAGCGGTCGGCGGCTTCTCCCGCGCCCGCTAAAGTCCCGTCCCAAAGAGTCCGTTGATAGTGGCGGGAAGCGCGCTTGGGCGCGGCAGGGTGTTTCCACAACGGCCGGTTTGCGCCGGCGGGCTGTGGATGCATGGTCGCAACGCGCAAGAAAGGGCAGCGCCTGGCAAATGAAGAGTTTTTTTGGAAAGACATGCAAGTTCTGGCTGGCGCTGGCGGCGGTGTGTTCCATGACTGACCGGGACGCGCCCGCTGCCGGGATCGTGGCGTTATATACCTTCACCAATACGCTAACGGGCGGCGTGGATGGCGGCACGCCGATGGCGGGCCTGATTCAGGCCAGCAATGGAGTTCTTTACGGAACCACCGTCAACGGGGGGACCAACGATGGCTTCGGGACGGTTTTCAAGATTACCACCAACGGCGTTTTCACCCCGGTGTACACCTTTAAGAGCCTCACCAACGACGGCAGCACCCCCTACGCGGGCCTGTTGCAAGGGACCAACGGCAACTTCTATGGCACCGCTTCCCAGGGTGGATCGAACGCTTTTGGATCGGTCTTCAAACTGACTGCCAGCGGCGCGTTCACCGAGTTGTATGGGTTCACCCGGATACACGGCGCCCTGCTGACCAATGCCGAGGGTGGAAATCCAACCGCCCCGTTGATCCAGGGGACCAACGGCAATTTTTACGGCACCGGCCCGGCGGGCGGGACCAACGGCGATGGGGCGATCTTCGAAATAACGGCGGCGGGCGGATTGACCAGGCTGCTTTCCTTCTCCAACGCCGCTGAAGGCCAGAATCCGGGCGCCCTGCTGCAAAGCCGGAATGGCTTGATTTACGGCACCACCACCAACGGCGGGAGCAACGGCTACGGGACGATTTTCAAGATGACTTCAACCGGAGTATTGACATCTCTCTACTCGTTCACCAACGGCGTGGACGGCGCCTATCCCGGCCCCGCCCTGGCCCAAGGCACCAACGGGGTTCTTTACGGGACAGCCTCCGGCGGCGGCGCCAACGGCACCGGCACGATTTTTCAAATCACCACCAACGGGGTTTTCACGCCCTTGTATTCCTTTGCAGCCAGCGGGGAGGCCGGACTGGAACTGGCCACCAACGCCGACGGACTGATTCCCGGCAGCCTGGTGCCGGCGGCGGATGGAAGCTTCTATGGCTTCGCCCAGTTCGGAGGGTTGAACGGCACCGGAACCTTGTTCCAGTTCAGCACCTCCGGGGGGCTGACGCTGCTTTATACCTTCTTCGTCGGACCCATGGGTGACAACGGGGTGACCAACAGCCTCGGGGCCGAACCTTCGGGAATCGTGCTGGACAGCAATGGGACGCTCTATGGCACCGCCCGCACGGGTGGGGCCAATGGTTTCGGCACGGTGTTCCAAATGGGGTTGCCGCCGCAGATCACCAGCCAGCCCACCAATCTATCCCTGGCCCTGGGCAGCACGGCGGAGTTTGCGGTGGGGGCGTCGGTCCCGGTTTGCCAGTGGCAATTCAACGGCGCCGACATTCCCAATGCGACCAACCTGACCCTGACCAATTTAAACATTCAAGTGGCCAATGCCGGCTGCTATCAGGCCCTGGTGAGCAATGCTTTTGGATCGGTGACCAGTTTGGTTGCCTGCCTCAACATCACCAATGTGCCGGTTTCTTTTGCGACCGGGGCGGGCGCCGTCCAATATGCCGGGGGCCAGTTTACTCTGCTGGTCACCAACCTGACAGGGCAGGGGACAGTAGTGTTAGATGCCTCCACCGACTTGAAGACCTGGTTGCCGATCATGACCAACCCGCCGGCCTTTGGCCAATTCCCCTTCACGGATTCCGCCGCGGGAGGCTATTCGGAACGATTCTACCGGGTCCGCGTCCTGCCGGCGCCTTGATCGGCGCGGACAACCTGAGGCGAGGTGTCGCCTTCAGGCGTGTAGTGTATTTGCCTACTAAAAAAATCGGAAGCTCCCTTGCAGACAAAATTATGCAGAAGAGTATGTTGGAAACGCAGTAGAGTTAGTTTTCATGGGGCGCCCCGGGTGGGGCGCCTTTCTTTATGCCCTGAGTTGCCGTCATTTGGCGGCGGCGGAAGCCAGGCAAAGGCGGATCAAGCGATTTGCGCCTGGGACACCGCCAAAAAATTTTCCACTTGGTCCATCACCACGGTGTCGTTGAATTTGCCCATGACATCGGCCTGGGCGGTTTCGGCCATTTGACAGCGGAGGGCAGGGGAGACTTGCAGTTCCTGCATGCGGGCGGCCAATTGCGTGGCATCGCCGGGCGGATAGGTCAGCGCGTTCTCGCCGTGGCGCAACAATTCCTCCGCCCCTCCGGCGGTCGAGGCGATGACGGGCAAACCGCAGGCCATGGCTTGCAGGGCAGTGACCGGGAACGGCTCGGCCCATTCCGGGGTGTGGAGCAAGGCGTCATGCCGTTTATAGATCGCGGCCATATCCGTGTTCAAATTTGAGATCGTCAGAAATTCCACCGGCAACTGGTGGCTTACCACAAAGGAGCGCACCGTCGCGACATAACTGGATTCGCCGCGCCCATAAATATGCAAGGAGAGATTCAGCCTGGCGGCGCGGGCCAGCTTGAGCGCCTGCAGGGCCGTCATCACGCCGCTCTCCGGGTTCAGCGGGCTGACGATGAGGAATTTCTTCACGGGCGCGCCGGCCGGCTTGATCTGGCCGACAAAGTCCCCGGTAATGCCAGGATAAATCACGTCGGTGTGACTGACGGCGAAGCCCACCCGCCCGGTCAATTGCTTGAGGGCCTGGCTGCAAAAGTACATCCGGTCGAAGCGGAAGGCGGTGATGGAATTGGGGGCCACGGCGGCGCGGGCTTCGGCATCGCCGTAAAGCGCCGGGATGCGGTCGTAACCTTTCATCATGCGCGTCGGGGCGGTCGAATCCAGCCGGCCCCGTTCGCCGCTCATTTCCAGGGCGGCCCGCCCGGATTGTTCGAGGATGGGGAGGGAGGGCGCGTTCCAATAGCGCAGCCAGGGATCCTCCTGGACGCCGGCGGAGAGCCAGTGGTCCGAAACGGCATAAGCCACCGGCAGGCGCGCATTGCGCAGGGTGAAAATCACCGACTTGGAAAGTCCGTGGAGACTGAAGACATGGACGATCTCCGGTTGGAACGACGCGATGGCTTCCAAGAGCATGCGCGTGTTGTGAATCTCCTGCGCCCGGAGCGGCAGGATGGCGCAGACCTTGGGCGCGCCGTAGGCGCCGTTGAGGAGCAAACAGCGGTGAATCTCGCCGTCGCGTTGTTCGCCGCGCAGCCCCTGGGTCGAGGTCAGGACCAGGACGGTATGACCGCGCGTGCGCAAGGCTTCGACCACGCTTTGGCAATGAGTGTCAAAAGTGCCCGCGTGATGGGGCGGATACAAATTGGTCAGCGCCAAAATCTTCACGTCAGCCGCAGGGTGCAAAATGCCGGCGCAAGAGTAAACAAAGAATGAAGCCAGCCGGTCAGTTTTGGTTGGGCCGGACAGGGCGGGCACGCTGCTGCCCGCCGCGGCGCCCCCCCTCGGTTCTGTCGTCAGGACAAGGTCTTGGCGAGTGTGCCGAAAAGTGTGCCGAAAAGGCTTTCCAAATTCCACGCCTGGCGGCAGCCTTCTGGCCCGTGAACCATGAATGCGCTGAGTTAAGCAAGGGGACCGAAACAAACCGGACCCGGGCGGGAGTCCCCCTCCACACCTTGCGCCGGGAACGGCTCACCCGCCGCCACCTGCTCGAGCAAATCGAAGGCGACAGCCCCGGCGCGCAAATTCTCCTCGACAAGGATGAAATGGTGCTGGGCCGCGCGACCGGCGCGCACATCCGCCTGACTTCGAAAAAAGCTTCCCGCCACCACGCTTTTCTGCGCTTGCGCGGAGCCGATTATGTGATGGTTGATAATGACAGCCACAACGGGATCCTGCTCAACGGCGTCAGGGTCCACTCCGCCGTGCTGCGCGACGGCGATGTGATTCATGTGGCCGACAGCGTGTTCGTCTTTCGCGAGGAGTGATATGCCCGCTTTTGTCACTTTTTGGGGAACGCGCGGTTCCATCCCCACTCCGGCCAGTTGGACCCGTGTCTATGGCGGCAACACCCCGTGCGTGGAAATCCGTTTCGATGGCACGATCTTTATATGCGACGCCGGTTCCGGCATTCGTGAATTGGGCAAGGACCTGGCCCGGCGCAAGCCGCCGCCCAAAACGCTGCACCTGCTCATCAGCCACACCCACTGGGACCACATCCAGGGTTTTCCTTTCTTCGCCCCGGTCTATCTGCCCGACACGCGCATTCACGTCTATGGGCAGCACGCCAAGGACGACCGAGTCTGCGGCGTGCTCTCCGGCCAGATGAGCACGGAGTTTTTTCCGGTGTCGTTCCAGCAACTGGACGCGCGGATTGTGGCCGACCATTTGCACGATGGACGAAGGAAGGTTGACGGCGTTGAAGTGTCGAGCTTTCCCCACAATCATCCCGGCGGCTGTTTTGGTTTTTGCTTTGCCAAGGACGGCCGCAAAATTGTCTATGCCACCGACAACGAATTGGAAATTCAAGCGGGCGAATTGTTTCCCGACCTGGAGAACACCGGCCCGTTGCGCCGCATGCCCGAAGCCCTGGTGCAAGCCGTCCAGGACGCCGACCTGCTCATCCACGACGCGCAGTATGACGAGAAGGAGTATGTGACCAGGAAGAAATGGGGGCACTCCTCCTGTTTCTCGGCCACCGATCTGGCCATCCAGGCCCGGGCGAAAAACCTGGCGCTCTTCCATCATGACCCCGAATGCACCGACCGCGCCGTTGACGAGAAGGTGGCCTCCTGCCGCCAACGGGCCTTGCGGCACGGCTCCCCGCTGAAAATCTGCGCCGCGCGCGAAGGCGTGGAGATGAAATTCTGAGTCCGCGGTTAGAATCCCAGGTCCTCTCCCTTGGGTTTCAAACTGATGAGGTAGGCCACCAAATCGTCCAGTTCGGCGTCCTTGATGACAGCGCCCCAGGCGGGCATGTAGAGCGGAGGCGGCGGGCGTTTGGGTTCAAGCGCAGGAATTTCGCGCTGGCCTTTCACGATGCGGCTTTTCAACTCCGCTTTGGTGTAGCCCTCGGCGACGCGGATCAAGCCCGGCACTTGTTCGGCGGTTTTGGCGTTCGGATTGGGCACGCCGCCCTTGGCCTCGGCGCCGTGACAGCCGGCGCAACCGTATTTGCGGTAGATTTCGCGGCCCCGCTCCACCGGACTCATCAACGAGGGAAAAGTGGACGCCAGATTCCGCTCCCGCAGGTGCAGGAGAAACTCGGTCAAGGCGCGCGCTTCGGTTTCAGTAAAGCCAAATTTCGGCATGACAGACCCGGGGGTGACGCTCTGGGGATCGCGGAAATGCTGTAACATCCACTCCGGCGAGCGGCGCAGGCCGACATCATCGAGCACCGGACCGACCTTGCCGCCCTGGCCGGCGACGGTGTGGCAGCCGATGCAACCTTTTTGCTGGAATAACCGCTGGCCTTCGTCGGCGCTGGGGATGACTTTCATCGAGGCGTAATAGCCCGGCGCGGTTTGGCCGGTCTGGCTTAACATGAACAAAACAATCGCTTCCAGGTTCGTCTCGGAGAATTTCTGGGGCGGCATGGCGGAGCCGGCGGTGACGGCGGCGGGGGCCAGGAAATGTTTTTTTAGCCATTCCGGCGAACGCCGCGTGCCGACCTTGTCCAGTTCCGGCCCGAGGTTGCCGCCCGCGCCGCCCAGTTTGTGGCAGCCGCGGCAACCGCTCGTCTCAAAGAGCTGCTGGCCCTGCCCCAGTTCCGGCGCGGCCGGATTGTCGGCCGCTTCGTGGCACTGGCCGCAGGAGGCCTGGATGTATTGCAGCGGCAGCATGGGCTGATCCCAATGCGCCACGGCGCCATGCGCGTCGGCGGTGGTGGTGGCGCGGCCCTGGCCGCGATGGCAGATGGTGCAGCCGAATTTTTCAAAGGGGTGCTGCTCGTGCTGGGGATGGTAGGCCAGCGGTTGCTGATAGCCGCCGTAGCTGGGATCTTCCACGGCGAGATGGCAGGTCGTGCAGCGATCCACGCGGTTGAGTTCCGGCAGGAGAATTTGCCGGACTTCGACCGGTGTGCTCTCGGCGATGGCTTTTTGCTGCGGCGTGGCGGCCCGGTGGATTTCTTCCTGCACGAATTTGCGCTGGTAATCCTTCCATTCCCGATATTCGTCCTTGTAGTAGCCCAGGACGACCAGGCCGCCCACCAGCAAGCCGAGGAAGGTGAAGCATCCGTAGAACCGGAGCATGGAGCCGTTGTTCATGTCAGTGACCTTCCGTGATGGCCGGCGGTTGCCGCCAAGGCTCAACCCAGTCCCAATTCGGTCCGCGGAAAAGTGTGCCGATGACGGTAAAGACAATGGCGGCGAGCAGGCAGAGCGTGAAAATCGAGTTGGCCACCACCCGCTCGCGGGCAAACCAGCGGCCCACGCCCGCCCGTTTGCGGTCCAGGTAAGGCAGCAGCAGCAGCGCCGTCACCAGCAAGCCCGGGATGACCACCCCGCCCCAGAAGGCGGAGTAGCTGACCAGTTCCTGCAGGCCGAGAAAGTACCACGGCGCCTTGGCCGGATTGGGCGGGTGAATCGGGTTGGCAAATTCCTCCAGCGGCGCGTTCCAAAAAATCGCCAGGAACAACACCACCGCCGTGACCAGGAGAAACAAAAGAATTTCGCGAAAGACCAAATGCGGCCACGAGAACACTTCGTCCTCCGGATTTTTTCCAACCTGCGGGCTGGTGCCGCGCGCCAGTTCCATCAGCCCGTAGCTCTTGTTCACCGGCAACTGCCCGGGCGGAATCTGCTCGACGACCTCGCCCGATTCGTCCGGCCGCGACAGCCCGCCGTCCTTGCGCACCCGCCACAAATGAACCGCCACCATCAACAACGCCAGCGTCGGCAGGACGATGACGTGCAGCGCGTAAAACCGGGTCAGCGCCTCCTGCCCGACAACGTTGCCGCCCAGCAGAACATATTTCACCTTCGCCCCGATGACCGGCGCGTAGCCGGCGATGTTCGTGCCGACGGTAATCGCCCAAAACGCCAGTTGATCCCACGGCAGCAAGTATCCCGTGAAACTCAGGCCCAGCGTCAGCAGAAAAAGACCGACGCCGATGACCCAGTTGAATTCGCGCGGCCGTTTGTAGGCGCCGGTGTAAAAGACCCGGCACAGGTGCAGCAGCACGAACAGCACCATCAGGTGCGCGGCCCAGCGGTGCATGTTGCGCACCAGCAATCCGGCGGAGACGACGAACTGCAAATCCTTCATCGTGTTGTAAGCGCTGGCGGTGCTGGGCACGTAATAGAACATCAGCAGCACCCCGGTGCCGATGAGGATGATAAACAGGTAGAGCGAAATGAGTCCCAGCCCCAGCGAGTAGCCGGCCTTGAGGGAATGTTTGTGGACTTTGGCCGGCTGGATGTGCAGCAGGAAACTGGAGGTCATGGCCTGCGACCGCTCCAGATTGCTCTGCGGCAGGCCGACGCGGAAGATGGAGCGGCCCACGCGCGAGCGCGCAAATTTTTGCCAGAGACGGGTCAGGAATGGCGCGTTCATCTTCAAGCCTTGGTCGGCAGAACCAGATATTTGTCGGCCGCGACCTTGCGGTTTTTGTCCACCAGCAGCCGGCTGTCCTTGCTCAAAGTCACCTGAAACCAGGCCAGGGCGTGGGGCGCCGGCCCGCTTTTGACGCTGCCCTGGTCGTCAAAAACGCTGCCGTGACACGGGCAGTGATAGCCCTTTTCAGCACGGTTGACGGTGCAGCCCAGGTGGGTGCAAATGGCCGAGAGGCAGCGGTAGGTGTTGCCCTGCCGCACCAGAAAGACCCGTTCCTCCTCCAAAAAAGTCACCGAGCCGTCGGGAAAATCATCCGGCTTGCCGGCCTTGAATATCTGGCTCGCCTCGAAGAGCACGTTCGGCACCAAAAACCGCACCGCTCCGGCGGCGGACAGGGCGATGGCGAAGGTGCCGGCCAGCCAGCCGAAGGTGAGCTGCAAAAAGCCGCGGCGCGTAACGTTATTTTGGCCTTGGGGAGCGGAAGGGTTCATGTCAGGCGGGCACAAGTTCGACTCGTTCCATCGTGATCGCGCCCGTCGGACAACGCACGGCGCAGAGGCCGCAGCGGATGCAGCGGGTTTCGTCCTTGATGATCGCGCCCTGTTCGCCGGGAGCGGGCACGCGGCCGTAACGCGCGAGAAACGCGGCCTGCAAATTTTCGTTGCCGCGCAAATGGGCAGCGTCCACCAGGCGCAGGCAATACTCCGGGCAAACGTCGGCGCAGCCGCCGCAGAGAATGCACTCGTCGCCGTTGAAGACCGGGCCGACGTGGCATTTGAGGCAGCGATCCGCCTGTAGCCGGGCGGCGGCTTCCGGATAAGCTTTTTCCACCTCGGCGATCCCGATGCGGCGATCCGTCGGCAGGGTGGGCGGGGCCTGCCGCGCGAACTTTTCGTAATCCGGCTTCATCCGGTATTGTTGCGTGTTGAAAATCGTGACGCGGACCTGCTGGGGTTCGGCGGGCACGGTGCCGGTGAGAAATTTCGCGATGGATTTGGCGGCGCGTTTGCCTTCGGCCACGGCGGTGATGATGATGCGCGGGCCAAAGGCAACGTCGCCGCCCGCGAATACATCGGGCCGCGAGGTGGCCAGGGTCAGCGGATCGGTTTGCAGCGTGCCGCGCGGCGTCAGCTTCAAATTGTCCGCGGGCTTGATCCAGGCCAGATCGGCCGCCTGGCCGATGGCCAGCACCACGGTGTCGCAGTCCATCGTCTCCTCGCTGCCTTCCAGGAATTGCGGGTTGAAACGGCGGTTCTCGTCGAAGACGCGGCTGGCCTTGATGAGTTCGATGCCGGTGACTTTGCCGTCGCGCGCGACAATCCGTTTCGGGCCGAAGCGGGTGTGCAGTCGGATGCCTTCCTGTTCGGCTTCCTCGATTTCCTCCCGGGCCGCCGGGATCTCATCCAGGCTTTCCAGGCAAAACATGTGGACCTCCGGCACGCCGCTGCGGATGGCTTCGCGCGCCACGTCCAGCGCCAGGCGGACTTCATCCGGCGCTTCCTGGTCCTTGGCCGTCAATTCTTCCAGGGCGGCGGCGGCCTGATGCAAGGCGACCCGCAATTCGGCTTCGCTCATGCTGGCGAACTTCTCCGCCTGGCGCACAACGGAGCGCGCCACGTCGAAGGCCACATTGCCGCCGCCAATGACCACGACTTTGCGGCCGAGGGAAACCCGGAATCCCAGGTTGACGTTGAGGAGAAATTCGATGGCGCGGAGCACCCCGTCGTTTTGCACGCCTTCGATGGAAAGCTCCCGGCTTTTGTGGGCGCCGATGCCCACGAAAATGGCTTCGTAGCCTTGTTGTTTCAGATCGGCCAGGAGGAAATCCCGGCCCAGGCGGCAATTGAGCCGGATTTCCACCCCCAGCGCTTCGATGGCGGCGATCTCGGCGCGGATGATGTCCCGGGGCAGGCGGTATTCGGGCACCCCGAGCACCAGCATGCCCCCGGCGATGTTGTGCCCCTCGAAGACCGTCGGCGCAAAACCCATCAGGGCCAGTTCATGCGCGCAGGACAAGCCCGCCGGCCCGGCCCCGATGACCGCGACCTTGCGCCCGCCGCCGGGCCGTTCCCGGCGCGCATCGCGCAGTTGGGGATAAACGCGGCCCAGATCAAAGTCGTCGGACTCGACGCCGAACTTTTCACAAACAAACCGTTTCAGGGCGCGAATGGAAACGGCGGCGTCCAGGGCGCCGCGGCGGCATTTGGCCTCGCAGGGCGCGGCGCAAACCCGGCCGCAGATCGAGGCGAACGGGTTGGGCGTGCGCGCGATGACGTAGGCGTCTTCATAACGGCCCTCCGCAATCGCCTGCACATAGCCGCCGGAGTCCGTGCGCACCGGACAGCCCTCGCGGCAGAGCACCTGCCGGGAGAAGTAATTCACGTCCGGCAGTTCGACTGAATAGGTCGTGGGCATTTTCAGCCGTTCCGTTGGCCGGCGAATTATTTGCTGTCGTACTTGTCGTGAAGTTCCTTGATCTTGGTCTCCGCGGTCGTTCTTTCTTCCGGGGTGGCTTTGGCGAGTTTTTCGTCCACCATCGCCTTCTTGCGGACGCTGGAGTCATAGGCCAGGAACTCATAGATCTTCTTGCCCTCGGCCGAGCTGATGTTCGACCCGGGCTTGTTCATCATGCGCTTGATGTAGCGGGACCATTCGTCGGGCAGCCCGTAGTCCGAGTTGATCGGGCGGCTCAACTTGTGGCACTGCGAGCATTTCTGCGTGAATAGCTGGTAGTTGTCCTTGATCACGTCCGGATATTTGGATACATCAACCGTCGTCGCGCCTTTTTCAAACCGTTCGATGCGGGCTTTGGTTTCCGCATCCAATTCCTGCGCGGTGGCAGGCCACAGGCCCGCTCCGGTCATGCCGAGCACAGCCGCCCCGGCAAGGGCGGCGGCGAGTTTTGTCGTCGTCTTCATAAGTGTCATATCTTTCATTTAGAATCCGTAGGAGAGTTGAAAAACAAACGAGTTTTCAGGCAGGGCGCCCGGGCCGCGGCTGTGCAGCCATTCGTAGTCGCCCTTGAAGTAGAGCGTGTTGGAAAAGTAATAGACATAGCCGGCGGTGTAGCGGTCTGTTTTGGTTCCCTGGCCGTCGTTTTCGCAATCAAACCGGCTGACCAGCTCGATATTGTTGATGTAGGGAAGGTCCAGATTCAGGCCGGCCAGTTTGTAGCCCGCCTGCGCCCACCAACCGTGGGGATCGAGTTGGCCAAGGTCGTCGCTGCCATACCGCGTTTGGATATACTCGCCCTTAAGTTCAAAGTTGGGGCCGAGGTGAAGGGCCGCATCCACCACACCGGCCGACCAGATGTGGCTTCCGTTATCGCTCCAGGAGCCGGTCTGGCCTGAAACACCCAGTTCCAGATCATGGTGAGGCGCCCAGGGGTAAAACCACCCGATGCGGCCGCCGCCACTGGGATCGGCATGCCAGTTGGGCGTGTCGCCCACATTGCCGCCCAGATCCAGCGCGCTGGCGTTGGCAACCGAGTTGCTGAAGCCGGAGGACGGCCCGTTGACCCCATAGACCGAATAGGTCACCATCTGCCCGGACTCCCCGACCGGGACGGCCCCGCGCAACTGCACGCCCACGCCGCTGCCCGGCAGAACGCCCCGAACCAGCGGGTCATCCGGTATCTTGTTGAGCCAGCCGGCGCCCCGCTCGCTATACGTGCCCAGCGGCAGGAGCATGTCGCCGGCCACCACCGTCACATAATCGTTCAAAAGATAATCCAACTGGCCGAAACTCATGCTGAAGGAGGTCGAACTGCCCGGAGCACGGTTGCCGTTCTGATCCACGTTGTTGTTCAGGATGGTGTCGAATCCCGCCTCGACCAGCACGTTGTCGCTGGCGCGGAACAGGAAAATGGGCGCAAAATCAGCCAGGGCGAAGGCGCTGTGCTGCCCGGCGCTCTTTCCAAAATCCGCCTCGGCATCGCCCACGATGGTGAAGTTGTGCATCGGCCCCTGCGAGGCGTTGACCACGGGATAGGCGGATTGCACCTTGGCTACGCTGTCGGCGGTCTGTTGCGCGTTGGTGATGGCGGTTTTGCTTTCTCCCAACTGCTTTTGCAATTGCTCAATGACTTGTTGGTCTTGTTCGTGCGCCTTCTGGTCCTGCTCATGCGTCTGCTCGAGCTTCTGCACTTTGTCGCCCAACTGTTCGACCATTTTCTTCAGGGCATTGAAGTCGTCGGCGCTTACTTGGGCCGGGGCTGGCTGGGGCAGAGCGGCCCCCATCACGCAGGCCGCTGCCAGAATTCCATGAATCAGGGAAGGGATTTTCATTGGTGTTTCCTCGGTTGTTTAGCTGCCACTCTCTTCCTGGAGATACTTGAGGATTTCCCTGGCCTGCGTCGCGGGCAGGTTGGCCCGCACCCGCATGTGCGTCAGGACCGTCTTCCACTGGGGCGGGGTAAACTCGGTGGGATACCGTTCCGCATGGCAACGGTTGCAGTTGATGGCATACAACTCGGCGCCGGTGAGTCTTTTTGCCATCTGCTTCGCTTTGGTGTCTTTGGTTTCCTTTTTGGCGTCGGCTGCCGTGGTGTTCGTTGCTTGCGGGTCGGCGCAGGCGGCCAACAGGCCGGACACGGCGACGATGGCCGCCGCCAGGGCCGCGAGACGGAGCCAGGTCCGCAGCCGCAACTTCAATGGATGGGAACGCTTCATGGTTGTCCTCGTGTCAAGGATTTGTGCATCGCCAGTTTGCATTTCGTGGTGCCGCTTCAGGCATGGTGCAATGAATAGACCGGCGCAGCCAAAGCCGCTACTGGCCGTTTGGCTTTTGCTTATGGGCGATTGCGCTGCGGGGCGCGGGGCGCCGCCCCGGGCGCGCCCGCCCGGCGGGATTAAAAGGGCAGTTGCGAGCGCAACGTCTCGCGGTAGGCCGTCGGCGCCATCCCCACCATGCGCTTGAAGACGCTGTTGAACTGGGGAATGGAACCGAAGCCGGCCGCGTAAACGACTTCCGAAATCCGCAGCGAGGAATCCACCAGCAGCGTCTTGGCTTTTTCCACGCGCACGCGCGAAACGTATTCGGTCAGGGTCATGCCGGTGGCCTTTTTGAAAAGCTTGCAGAAATAAAAGCGGCTGACATTCACATGCCGGGCCACTTGCGCCAGCGCGATCGGCTCCTCCACGTGGGTTTGGACAAACTGCTTGGCGCTGACCACGGCCACCGGTTCTTCACTGGCCCTGGCCAAAACCTGGCGGCTGGCGTAGTCGGTCAGGTATTGGGCGAACACGCTCAGGAGTTGAATGATCGCCTCAAAACGTTCCGCATCCACCACCGGCGTCTCGAAATAAGCCTTGCGCGCCTTCTTCTCCCACTCGGCGTTTTGACCGAGCATGGCGGCCACCATTTTGAAATCGCGCTCTGTCGGCTCGCGGCGGAAGACCTGGCCGCTCAACAGCGTGGCGACGTGCCGGCCCCCGATGACCACTGGCACCGCCACATCGGTCAGGCCGCAAAAACAATTGATTTGTTGCGCCGTTAATTTTTTCCCGGCCAGGCGCTGGACGCGAATCTGCGTTTCCAGGCACGCCTCGCATCCCGATGGCGTGCCCGCCGCCAACCGGCAGAAAGTGTTCTCCTCTTTTCCGAGATTCAGCCGCTGCTTGGGTTCGCCGGGAGGAACGACTTTGAGCGACGCGCCCGTGGCTTTGCGGAACGCCGCTTCGTAAAACTCAATCACGGGCAGGCGCGCCAGGTTTTCAAATTGCAACTGCTTCACCATTTAACAATAGCACGCGCCATCCTTGCGACAAGCCTGAACCGCCGGGCATTTGCATCCCGGGCGTATTCGGTCATTGAAGAAGACTGGCTGGCTGTGTAGTCTGCGACCGCAACCGCTTGCGCCTGCCTGGTGGAAGGCCGGCGCGGCAAATTCTTTTATCATTCAAAGCTCACCCTCTTTATATGAAAACATCCCTGTTACTGGCTCTGGGCCTGCTGGTTCAGAGCAGCGAGTGTTTCTCCCAGGCCAATATATTCTATTCCCAGCCCTCCGGGAAATTGCGCCCCGAGCAGAATGAACGGGACAAGCGCCTGCTGCCTCAGAGCGAGATGCCGCCCGGCAGCAACACGATGTTTGTCGAGGCCAGCGTCTTGATGAACGTGCTGGCCGATGAGTACGTCGCCGTCTTCGCCGTGGCGCAGGAGGGCGCCACGCCGGCGGAGTGCGACCAAAAGATGGACGCCGTGGTCAAGCAGTTCGTGGAGGCGTTGAAGCCGTTGGGCATCGCCAGCAATGACCTTTTCGTGGACTTCATCGCCCAGGAGAAGATATACGAGTACCACGTCCAGGACAACGTGGCCAAGGAGCAATTGGCCGGCTTCGAACTGAAGAAGAACGTGTCCATTCACTACCGCGACAAGCCGCTGCTCGACCAACTGATCCTCGCGGCTTCCGGCGAGAAGATTTTTGATCTGATCAAGGTGGATTATATTGTCAAGGACCCCAGCCCCATCCAAAACCGCCTGATGGAAGAAGCCGCCAACATCATCAAGCGGAAAGCCGCCACCTATGACAGGCTTTTCGGAATCGCCCTGTCGTCCCCACCGCAAGTCTATGCCAATAAACCCAGTGTTTATTATCCTTCCGAAATGTATGAGACCTATACCGCCTATGAATCGGAACGGGTTGACCGGGCGTTGTTCCAGCAGAAATATGCCATCCAGGACCTGCGCAAGAGCCGGACTTTTTACTTCAATCCATTGAACGCAAACGGGTTTGATGCCGTGATCAACCCGGTGGTGGTCGAGCCGGTCGTCCAGTTCACCCTTTACCTTAAGCTGAGATTCGACCTGGATCTGAAGAAGGGAAAACGGGACGGACGCCTGGCGCCTTGAAGGCTAAGGTTGCACTCCGTAGTCCTTCACCACCTTGTCGTACTGCGCCATTTTTTCGGGGATGACAGCGCCGGTGTCATCGAAGAGCTGTTGCCGGTTGCCCGACTGGGTGGGTTCCCAAACGAAGGTGCCCAGGCCCCGGTGATCCGGCAGGCTGTGCATGATTTCGTCGGATTCAGCCACTTCGTAGGCGAGTTCCGCAATGAGGAAGGTGAGTTTGGGATAGCGCGCCGCCAGGTCGTCGAAGTTGGTTTTCCACTTGTCGGGCGGCCCTTGCCACCGGCTGTAACAGGATTCGCCCAGGATGTCGAAGGAAACGCCGTGGGCCAGCGCCGCATCCACCCACCGGCGCGAGCCGGCATTGTCCCCGCCCTTGTCAATGTGCAGCACGATGAGAATCCTGGGGTCCACCTCCTTGACGCCGGCAATGCCGGCCTTGAGCAGTGCAGAGAGGATGTCCCAATTGCGCGCGCTGCCTTCCGGCTGGGTGGAGACAGTTTGCGCGGCGCCGCCGCGACGCCCGGGCAGCGCGTTGAGAAGCATGCCGGGAGAAATCTCATTGCCGATTTGCACCATGTCCGGTTCGCCGCCGGCGGTCTTGAGTTGGGTGATGACGTCCTTGGTGTAGTCATGCACGGTTTGGATCAGTTGATCCAGCGGCAAATCGCGCCACGCCAGGGGCTTGGTTTGTTTGCCGGGATCCGCCCACGTGTCGCTGTAATGGAAATCCAGCAGCAGGCCCAGCCCGGCCGCCTTCACCCGCCGGGCCATGGCCGTGGTTTGAGCCAGACCGCAGTAACCCTGCCGGCTGTAGCCGCCCTGATTGGTGGGTTGCACAAAAATCCGCAGCCGGATGTAATTAAAACCGTGGTCCTTGAGGATTTGCAGAATGTCCTTTGCCACACCGTTGTCGCTGAACTTTATGCCGCGCGCCTCGGCCGCTGGCACCGCCGATATATCCGCGCCGACGATGAAACCGGGCCGGTAGGGCACCCTCTTGCCCGCTTCATTGCTCCCCGCCGGATTGGCGCTCCCGCAGCCCGCCCAACCGGCCGCGACGGCCATTCCTAGGAGAGCGTGGACCAGCCGCCCGGTCGGATGTTTTGCTTTCACGATTGGGAGACTTGCATTGCCTCGGGGACAATGCAAATTAAAAGCGGTCATGCGGGACAGACCTGTTTGAGAAGTCAAACCCCAAGAGTGAACCATGAAGAATGTCATCCGAATTGCTTCCGCCCTGCTGCCGGCATGGTCCATCCTGGCGGCGTCCTCCGGCACCGTTGTGCCCAAGCCCAACATCGTCCTCATCGTGGCCGACGACCTCGGTTTTGGCGACACGGGCTGCTACGGCGCGACCCAGATTCCCACGCCGAACATTGACCGGCTCGGCCGGCAGGGACTTCGTTTCACCGATGCGCACGCCACTTCCGCCACCTGCACTCCCTCGCGCTTTGCCATGCTGACCGGCCAATATCCCTGGCGCAAGCGAGGCACCGGAATTCTGCCGGGCAATGCCGCGCTTATCATTGATCCGCTGCAGGCCACGCTGCCGTGCATCCTGAAAAAAGCGGGTTACTCCACCGGCGTGGTGGGCAAGTGGCACCTCGGCCTGGGCGGGCCGGCCGGACCGGATTGGAATGGCGAGATCAAGCCCGGCCCGCTGGAAATTGGTTTTGATTATGCTTTCCTGCAACCGGCCACCGGCGACCGCGTGCCGTGTGTCTATGTCGAGAACCACCGGGTCTTCGGCCTGGATCCAATGGACCCGATTCAGGTCAGCTACGGCCAGCCGATTGGCGACGAGCCGACCGGCAGGAATCATCCCGAACTGCTCAAGATGGGTTTGAGCCAGGGACACGATGGAACTATTATTGACGGCATCAGCCGCATCGGCTTCATGACCGGCGGTCACGCCGCCCGTTGGAAGGACGGGGACAAGGCCGACGTTCTGACGGGCAAAGCCGTGGACTTCATCGAGCGGAGCACCAATGGTCCGTTTTTCCTCTACTTCGCCGCGCACGATCCGCATGTGCCGCGGGTGCCCAACGCGCGTTTTGTCGGCAAGAGCGGCTGCGGCGTGCGCGGAGATGTCATCGTGGAGTTCGACTGGTGCGTCGGGAAAATTCTTTCCACCCTCGATCAACTGAACCTGGCCTCCAACACCCTGGTGATTTTGAGCAGCGACAACGGCCCGGTGGTTGACGACGGTTACGACGACCGCGCCGAGGAGGATTTGCATGGCCACAGGCCCGCCGGTCCCTTGCGCGGCGGCAAATACTTTGTCTATGAAGGCGGCACGCGCGTGCCCTTCATTGTGCGCTGGCCGGGGCGGGTGACGCCCGGCGTTTCGGATGCGCTGGTGAGCCTGGTGGATTTTTCGGCTTCATTCGCCGCCCTCACCGGCCAGACCCTGGCCGCCGGCGATGCGCCCGACAGCGTCAATGTTCTGCACGCGCTGCTGGGCGAAAGCAAAAACGGCCGCGACAAACTGGTGGAGCATGACGGCTCCAGCATCTTCGGCTTCCGCGACGGCCTGTGGAAATGGATTCAACCGGATACACGCGCCAGGGCCTATTATTCGCGCATGGGGGAACTCTACGATCTTGGCGTTGACCTGGGCGAAACGAACAATCTCCGTTCCGCCCTGCCCGCCACGAGCCAAAAAATGTCGGGCGAACTGGAGGACGTGCGCCAGGCTGGCCGCCCGAAGTAACCGGCGCTTCGCCATCCTCGCCCCGCTTGCTACCGGAACAACTGCGGCGCGTATTGACCGAGATAGTTGCGCCAGTTAATCCAGGTGTGCGCGCCGGGGGACTCAAGGAAAACGGGATTGAAGCCATGCTTTTTGAGCAGGTCCACGGTGGCGCGCGAACTGGTGATCAGGCCGTCCTCCTTGCCGGTGCTCATCCATATAAGTTTAATGCCCTTCTTGAGTTTGGGGTTGTCCAGCACGTCCTTGTGACGTTCTTCCCAGCCGCTGGTGCCGCCCGCATTCATCAGGCTCGCTCCGGAACTAAACACGGCGATGTAGGCAAACTTGTCCAACGTGGCGAAAGCGGCGTTCAGCGTCTGGCTGCCGCCCATGGACAGGCCGGCGATGGCACGATGCCCCTTGTCGGTGTAAACGCGATAGTGGCTTTCCGCGTAGGGCATGATGTCGCCGAGAAAATCCTCCTGGAACTCGTCGCGAGGCGGGCCGCCTGCCGCCGCACCGCCCCCGCGCCGGCCCATTGCAGAGGTGTGTCCGGCCGGCATGACCACGACCATCGGCTTGGCCTTATGGTCGGCAATCAGGTTGTCCATGATGAAGCCCGCCCGGCCGACAGTGGACCAGGCGTCATCGCTGTCGCCCGCGCCGTGCAGGAGGTAGAAAATGGGATAGCGGCCCGATCCTTTTTCATAACCCGGCGGCGTATAAACATGCATGCGGCGGAAGCGGTTGAGCGCCTTGGAAAAATAAGTCACCGTTTCGACCGCGCCATGCGGCACGTTGCGCGTGTCCATCAGATCCGAGCCGGGAACATTGACCAGGCTCCAGGTTTGGTCGTTGGATTCGCTGGAGGTTTCCGCTTCGGTGGTTGCCGGGTTTCGCGGCGCGACCACCGAAAGTCCATCCACGTTGAAATTATAACGGTACTCGCCGGGCTGAATCGGCCCGACCGCGCCTTCCCAAACGTTATTGGTGTTCCTGGCAAGGACGAGACGGTTGGCCGGGACGGGAACGTCCGGAGAGTTGACGCGGACATTTTGAGCGTTCGGAGCGAGAAGGCGGAAGGTGATGTGCCCATCGGCGGAGACTTCCACCGGGGCGGGGCGCGGTGCTCCGCCGCGGCCGCGGCCGCCGCGGGCGGGTGGCGGCGCGTTCGTCTCGGGCGCGGCCGCCTGGGCAAAACAATCGGGCAGGAGTGTGACGGTTGCCAGCGCTGTGGCGGCAACAACAGCAAGACAGGACGGATATGTTTTCATTCTATTTTTGCCCGCGGCAATGCGAACCCGCAGGCCGGTGGTGTTTAGGGAAGCAGCTCTCATGTGTGCGGGCATCGTGGTTCTTGCGCTCTGAGTATCCAATCCGCGCCCGCTGTGCAAGACCAGAATTGTCATTTGTCGGATTGAAGATGCGGATCGAGAATGGAGGTTGATTCTTTGCGGGAGGAGGTCCACAATCCGGCCATTATGGCACTCGAAAAGCCGGCGGTAAGTTCCGTCAACGCATAACCTCTACCATCCACATGAAACACAAGATTCTTTCCATTACCCTTGCGCTCGCTTCGCTGACGATCAGCCGTTCCACTCTGGCCCAGAAAGAAATAACCATCGGAGGTGTGGCGGGCTACCAGGACACGCCGATGCAGCCGGGCGGCAAATGGCATGTGCATGATCCGGAGCGCCCGCAGCCGGCCATCGTCGCCCCCGGCACCTTCAGCACGCCGGAGCAACCCGGGAAACCGCCCGCCGATGCCATCGTCTTGTTCGATGGCAAAGACCTTTCGCAGTGGCGCGACAAGGCGGGCAGGCCCGCCCCGTGGCGGCTGACCAACGGCGTGATGATTTCCGCCAGAAGCGACATCGTGAGCACGCGGGAATTTGGCGACATGCAGCTCCATGTCGAGTTTTCCGAACCGACGCCGGCCCGGGGCCGCGGCCAGGAACGCGGCAACAGCGGCGTTTTCCTCATGGACGAATTCGAGGTGCAGGTGCTGGATTGCTACGACAACCCAACTTACGCGGATGGTGCGATGGCGGCGCTTTACGGCCAGCATCCTCCGCTGGTCAACGCCTGCCTGCCTCCCGGCCAATGGCAGGTCTATGACATCATTTTCACCGCGCCGCGATTTGAAACCAACACCGCGGCGAAACCGGCCCAGGAGGCCGGCAGCCGGGCCATGTCGCCTTCGATCCCGCAATTTGAATGCACCGACCCCAACGTGGTGGTGAAAACGCCGGGCTATGTCACGGTTATCCACAATGGCGTTGTGGTGCAAAACCACCAGTCCTTGCGCGGGCCGACCGGCCATCGCATCCTGGCCAAATACACCCCCCACCGCCCGACCGGCCCGGTTGGTTTGCAGTTCCACAACAATCCCGTCAGTTTCCGCAACATCTGGGTGCGTCCCATCGAAACGCCGGATGATCCGTGAGTTTTCGCGCAAATTCTCCCTGACAAATCCAGGAAAGCCGGGCAGGTGCTGTCGCGGGCTTTGCGCTGGTGGCGGGCCCAAGCGCGATACTCTCCTTGCACGGCGCGACGGAGGATGCCCAGCACGGTGGTGGCGACGGGATGGCGCACGCGGCAGCGGTCTTCTCCGGCGCTGACATCCAAGCGGTAATGGGTGCCATTTTCAATGCACCAGTATTGCCGGGCCAGTTCGAGCAAGCGGGCCGCGTCGGCTTGCTCCGGGCCAAGACGGGTCATCAGCCAAACGGTTTCGGCCTCTTGGCGTCCGGCGCTGAGTTGGCGGATGCGGTCCAAGCGCGCCAGTTGCAGGACATGGGGGAAACCCATTTGTTCGGGCGTGATCGGGATGACTTGGATGCCGCGCCACTCGATGCGGCCGTGGCCTTTTTCAACCTGGAGCAGTTGAGGGGGAAAAGTCTTCCGGGAGGAAGTGTTGGGCTTGGGCCAGGAGGCCGGGTTGGTTGGCTTTGACAAAGAGGGCGAAGTCTCCCCCGTCTTCCTGCACGATGGAGTGGGCGGTTTTCACCTGGCTGTCGAGCGCGTCCATCAGGGCGATGACGCCGTCCAGTTGCAAGCGGCCCAGCAGGGTTTGGGCGGCGGGAATCTCGTTGCTCTTGTCCGCCACCGCTTCGACGCCCAGAGTGCGCCCGCTGTGCGCGTTGATGGCGCCGGCCCACTGGGGGCCCTGGCTGCTGCGCAGGGCCTTGCCATCCCGCACCACCACGCTGCCGTCCTGGGCTCCGTGGCGGGCCATTTGCCAGGCCCAGATCGCCTGTTGAAACTCCAACACCGGCACGGCCTTGAGCACCCTGTAAATACAATTTTCCGTCGGCGGATCGCAGGCGCGGGTTCTCGAATTGAACCAGCAGTTGAGGGCCGCCCGTTGCGTGGGCGTCAAATCCCGCGCAAACGAAGCCACCGCCCGGTGCCCGCCCTGGCCGCCGCTGAGTAGAAAGGCCAAGGTGATCGTCAGCACCGTGGCCTGCTTATGGCGCATCCCTTTGACATTGCGGCTTTCCGGGACTTGCCGGTGCAATACTTGCCAGAGACTGCTTAACTGCTCGCCCGGCACCTGGCAGGAGGGAGCGATGGGGCGCTCATAAGCTCGGAGCGCTTGGGGCAGGTGCCTCTGGCGCAGCTTGCGGGCCGCGTGCTTGACCAGTTCCCTCGTGTAGAGTTGCTTGGGCCGGTCGTGAGCCTCATAAAAATCCTCGGCCACCCGTTTGAAACCCGCGCTCTGGCCCACGGCCTTCCAGCCGGCGGCCTTGTAGGCGGTGCCACGAAACAGTTGCGTATCCACAAAACTTTCCACCAACACGATCGGATGTCCGTAAGCCTCTTGCCAGTCCTGGGAAAGCCGCGCCCCATTGAGGGCCAGCACCCGGCTGGCCAAATTGGGATATTGACCCGGAGCGGCCAGCAGGCAAAAACGGGCGTTGTTGGCCAGCAGCGGCAGACGGGCCCGCCGCTGGTTGTCATTCCAGCCAATCCACTGGTCGCGCGCCCGAATGTGGTAAGCCGCCGCCGACCAACCCAGCAGCGCCAGCCATTGGCCTTGATATTCGGCCGCATAACACAAACGCTCCCCGACCAGAGACGCATTCTTGAGATAATGATGCTGGCTGACCAACTGGTTCCACCGGGCTTGCTCCGCCGGCTCGATCCGCCGCACCGTGATTTGATCCAACACCGCGGCTTCCGCCGGGTCCATCAAACTCATTTGCTTCTTTCGCACGCCCACCAGCAAAACAAATGGAACCGCCCATGTCCAGCACCTTGTTTAACTCCCTCATTCACAAGCTCGCCAAGAGATGGTTAGCACCGCCCTGGCGACGACGTTTCGGGCGCATGACAAAAATCTTCGAGTGCTTGATTTTCCTCCTTTTTTTCTTGCCAGTTATAGATGTACATATATACTTCTGCCATGAATACACCCATTACCCCTCAATCCCTGATCGAACAA
>JBEKVM010000065.1:0-29411 GCA_049513975.1 Verrucomicrobiota bacterium
TGTTCGATCAGGGATTGAGGGGTAATGGGTGTATTCATGGCAGAAGTATATATGTACATCTATAACTGGCAAGAAAAAAAGGAGGAAAATCAAGCACTCGAAGATTTTTGTCATGCGCCCTCTGACTATCCTTTCACTCTACTTTGTTAGCCATTTTGTTAGCCATCAAGCCAATCTCACAAAGTCGTTAAAACCGATTCTCGGCCATTCTGCCACTCTGCCGCCTGAACGGGTTGTAAGCACCGGGAGGATAGGCACGTTGCCTGACAAAACGAGGTTCTCCCGCCAAAGGCGCAAAGGACATTCCATGGAACGCCGCAACGGGAAAGTCCTGCCTTTTGTTGTCACGGTTTTACGGGCCGCCGGGGGTAACTGCGCGGTAAAATCGCGCTGTGTAATTAGCGGCGCTGGTGTCGGTGAATTGCCAGTCGCCGTCGGGGCCGGCGAGGTTGGTGGAGATGGGCTGCCAGAGGGCTGGCGGCGCGAGGTTGGTCGCGGAGAGCACAATGTTCGTGGAGTTGGGTGGGCTGACAAAGGAGAGAGTGAAGGCGCCATTTTGCTGGCGGGCCGCGCCGTAGATGAGCGGTGATGTGGCAATGGTCAAGGAGACGACGCTGCTGGTGACGCTGCCGGGAATCGTGACATTGGTCACGACGGAGTTGGCGAATGCTGAATCACCGATGCTGGTGACGGCCAGACCGGTGATTGTGGAAGGAATGACAACATCCCCTCCAGAACCGGTGTAGGCGGTGATGGTGACGGTGTTGTCGGCATTGGTCGTCCAGGTGAGTTGCGCTTGGGCTGGCGGCACGGCCAATAACAGAAAGGCCAGACCGCATTGATACAGGGGAACTTTAACGCAAAGACGCGAAGGCGCGAAGGCGCAACGCGACGCAGCCGCAACCGAATTCGGACTTGCCCGCAGATTGACGCGGATTAACGCAGATAAATAATTCTTCATAGTTGTTTGATGTGTTGTTGAACAGGAGGGAACGGAGATAACGGAGGGTTTCTTCTCTGTTGTCTCTGTTTTCTCATGTTCAATTCTTCAGGGCGAGCCGATGCGGTAGAAGCGGGCGGGGGTGTTGGTTTGGAGGGGTTCGCTGAAATAGACCGAGCCGTTGGTGAGGGTCATGGTGGCCAGCGGAGTCCAAACGGGGTTGGCCAGAGTTGTACTGGCTTGCACCATGATGGGGATGTCGGGAGTGCCGGTGATGTTGAATCCGAATTGGCCGTTCTGCACGCCAAAGCTCCCGTCGCCGGTTTGGACGAGGGGGTTCCACAGCACGATTGGAATCCCGGTATTATCGTTGAAGTCATACCAACCTGTCGCGCCGGGCAAATAATAGACCGTCGCGTTGTTGTCAAAATCGAACACAGTCCAATCCGCGGTTGGAGCATTGCCCTTGAAAAAGACGGTGGTCAGACCGTCGCAGTCGGCGAACGCACCTTCCGCGATGCTGGTGACGCTATCGGGAATTGTGACGCTGGTTAGTCCGCAGTCTTCGAACGCGCTATCCGCGATGTTGGTTACGCCAGCTGGAATCGTGACCTTATGCAGACGCGTGCAGAATACGAACGCCGATTCCCCGATGCTGGGAATGCCTTCGCCAATTATGAGGGTGCTCAGGCTGCTGCAATAACCAAACGCTTGTGGCCCGATGCTCGCGAGGCTGCCCGGAAGAATTCGCACGGCGGTCAGGCCCGCACAAGCATAGAACGCACCCATGCCTATGTTAGTGATACTGCCTGGAATGGTGACGCTGGTCAGGCCGGTGCTCTGGAAAGCATCGTCCCCGATGCTGGTCACGCTGCTGGGAATGGCGACGTTGGTCAGAGCAGAACAGCCCGCGAACGCTCCATCGCTGATGCTGGTGACGCTGTTAGGAACCGTGACATTCGTAAGGCCCGCGCAATCCACGAATGCCCCCGCTGCGATGTTGGTCACGCTCCCAGGAATCGTGTAACTGCCGCCAAGCCCACCTGGATACTGGAGGAGCGCAGCTTGGTTTTTGTCAAACAGCACTCCGTTTACACTGGAGTAGAAGGCATTTCCAGCCTCCACTGTCATCGCCATTAGCCTGCTGCATACTACAAACGCGTTAGCCCCTATGTTGGTGACGCTTCCAGGAATCGTGACACTAGCCAGGCTGCAGGCGAAAAACGCATCACCCCCGATGCTGATGACACCGTCTGGAATCGTGATATTGGCCAGACCGGTTCTGCCATCGAATGCTTGGTGTCCGATGCGTGTCACCGGCAGGCTGGTGATGGCGGAGGGGATGGATACATCACCATCAGGCCCGGTGTAGCTAGTGATGGTGATGGTGTTGTCGGCATTGGTGGTCCAGGTGAATTGGGCTTGCGCGGTGTTAACGAAGGCCAAAAGGAGAATGGCCGCGAAAAGGCACAAAGAGCGCAGAACTGAATGTGTTTTACAGAAGGCAACGAATCCGCCGTCGCCGGGCCTTCCACCTTCGCCGGGCCTACGGCGGACAAGATGGCGGACGGGGGGAACGAAGGGTTGAACTTCGTTATCTTTGTTTGCTTTTGGCAGGTTTGCTTGTTTTTCTTTCATAGGTGTGTGGTGTGTGGTGTTTTTTTGAACAGGAGGGAACGGAGATAACGGAGGGTTTCTTCTCTGTTGTCTCTGTTTGCTCATGTTCAATTCTTCAGGGCGAGCCGATGCGGTAGAAGCGGGCGGGGGCGTTCGTCTGCACCGGTTCGCTGAAATAGACCGAGCCGTTGGTGACGGTCATAGTGGCGACCAGTGACCACGAGGGATTGGAGAGGGTTGCGGAGGCTTCCACCGCGATGGGAATGTCTCCAGGGTCCGCGATGTTGAACCCAAATTGACCGTTCCGCGCGCCAAAGCTACCGTCGCTGGTCTGGATCAGCGGGTTCCACGGCACCTCCAATGTACCGGCATAAGAACCGCCCCAGCCGGTGGTGCCAGTCAAATAATAGATAATAGTCCCAGTCGAGGTAAAATTTTTGAGATCCTCAACGTAATAGAAATCATCAAAGCCAAAGGAGGGGGCGTTTCCTGTGAAATAGATGCCTGCCAAAAGCATGGACGATTTGAACACATAATCCCCGATGCTGGCGACGTTGCACCCAATGACAACGTTAGTCAGGTTGTAGCAGAGAAAGAATGCACCAGTCCCGATGTTGCTTACGCTGCCAGGAACATTCACGCTGGCCAAAGAACTTGACTCGAACGCATATGCTCCGATGGTGCTGACGTTGTTTCCGATTGTGACGTTAGTCAGGCTGAAGGAACTGACGAACGCCTCGTCGCCGACGCTGGTTACGCCATCGCCAATCGTGACGCTGCTGAGGCTGAAACAGAATCCGAACGCAGCGTCGCCGATATTAGTGACCGTGTCAGGAATCGTGACAGTGGTCAGGCTCTGACAATGGGAGAAAGCATTGGAACCAATGCTGGAAACCGTCAGGCCCGTGATGTTGGTTGGAATGGTCACATCGCCGCCAGAACCGGTGTAGCCGGTGATGGTGATGGTGTTGTCGGCGTTGGTCGTCCAGGTGAATTGGGCTCGCGCGGTGTTAACGAAGGCCAAAAGGAGAATGGCCGCGAAGAGGCGCAAAAGACACAAAATTGGCAAAATCTTACAGAAGGAAAGGAAGGGACTGCCTTGATTGGTGCGATTGCCTTCTCCGGGTCTGGTTGGTGTTTGCATAAGGCTGCAGAGTGTTTTGGTTCAATGCTTAAGGCGGTAGAATACATTGCCGGTGGATGGAGGCGACAAAATGACTTCGTTGTGGAGATTGGTGTAGTTCAAGACCGGCTGCGTGGACACGTCCGTCCAATTGGCGAGATTGGGGCTTTGTTGCAACGTGAAGGGTATAGAAGGGATAACCCACGAAATGAGGGCGTTGGTGCCGGAAGGGGTGATGCTCAGGGACGGTGTTGGCGTAGATTGGAGGCGGTAGATCGGCCCGTTATTGTCGGGATAATCGCTAACACTACGGTTGGCTGACGCAAAGAGGACATTCCCATCCGCAGAACCGGCAATCCTATTAAAGGTCGTGATCGCATAATTAGTGATGGTGTGCCGTGTCCAGTTGGCTCCAGAATTGGTGGAAGTAGAGAACGCCGCCGCATAGACATCTCCCGAACCATATTGAGAATAGCCCACGACTCCTCCGGCCGCCGCCAGTTTGATCCCGTCTGCCGAAGAGGTAAGACGGAGCCACACGGGTTGGTAAAGGTCGCTGCTGTATCCCATGTTGTTTGTCAGGCCAGAGGTTTGATTCCAAGTGGCGCCCGAATCCACTGTGGTGTACAGCAAGCCAATGTCCAATCCGTCTCCGTATTCGTCAGAACCTGGAAAATGAACTATCGCTGCGAATTTCGCTCCGTCGGCTGAGGAAACCACAGAAATCCCAAAGGCGTTGGGAATTTGTGCCGTCCATGTTGCGCCGAAGTCATGCGACACATACAGGCCCCCGTTGTTAAAGGCTGCAACGAGATTGCTTCCATCGGCTGAGCAGGTGAGGGGTCCGCCTGGAAAGGCTGTTTGCTGCCACGTCATCCCGGCGTCACGCGAAATATAGGTCCCGCCCGGGTCACCCCCTCCGGCCAGCTTGGTTCCGTCAGCCGACACGACGATGGAAAACCAATCAACATTGGTCGGGGCGCCCGTCAAGGACCAAGTTGCGCCTGCGTTCATGGAGCGGTAAATCCCGCTGGAAGCTGCAAAAAGATTACTTCCATCTGCGGAATAAACGGCCTGGCTGGCGGCGTTGGTTAAACCTGACAAAATCCATGTCATTCCTGAATTCGTTGAAACGTAAACTCCACTGACGCTGGCTGCCGCGACTTTCGTTCCGTCGGCGGACATGGCAATGGAATTCCATGCCAAATTGGGCGCACTGGTGAGAGTAATCGTCCATTCCTGTGCGACGGCCGGAGCGGCGGCAAACAGCAGCGTCAGCGAGGCTAGACGCAAAGCGAACATAACATTCCGTGTCATCTTATTGACCTCCGAGAGTGACGGTGCGGTAAAAGCGCGCCGGGGAATTGGCGGTGTTCGTGTCGGTGAATTGCCAGTCGCCGTCAGGCCCGGCGATGTTCGTAGAGAGGGTCTGCCAGAGGACAGGCGGTGCGAGGTTGGTGGCCACTTGCACTAAATTCGTGGAGCCGGGCGGACTGACGCACGAAAGCGCCAAACTGCCTTCGGAATTGCGGATTGTGTTGTATATCTCTGGCGAAGTAGCGACGGTCAGCGAGACGAGAGCGCTGGTAACACTATTCGCGCTTGCGCCCCAGATGGTCACTTGGTAATCGCCAGCGTCATTGGTGGATACGCTGCTGAGCGTCAAAACGGAATGTTGCGTGTCTGTTTGCTTGACTACAAAGGGTCCGGAAACGTAATAGAGGGCGTTGGCTGAATCGGTGGCGAGGGCGCCAAAGCCGCCCCATTTTGCGGGGCCGATGAGGTTGCCGCCATTTTCCAGGATTCCTGCCTGACCGAAATCGCACTCGTAGCATTGTCCTCCACCGGAGTAGTACGCATAATAGGAAACAAAGACGTTGCCGTATTGGTCGGCCGTCATGTGACGAAAACTGGCGGTCACCGACCAGCCACCCCACGGCGACGGCGGCGGAATGAGTATTCCGGCATTGAGAATTCCCGTGACGGTGCCGTCCAAAGCAATTCTCCAAACGGCTCCCCGGGAATAATTATTGATAATGGCATTGGGCAAAAATGCGAAGACATCGCCCGCAGCGTCTGTGGCGATCTCGCTGGGGTTGCCAGGAAGGGCCGCCAAGGGCGTGAAGCTTCCATTGGTTCCGACTCTGAGAATCGAACCGCTGGCCTGATCTGCGATGAGCAAATTGTTTAACGTGTCGAACGCGATGCCGGCGGGCCACCCGACATTTCCCACAAAAGTGGAGATGGCGCCGTCCGCGCTCACTTTGCGGACACAACCGTGCCCTCGATCCGAGACGAAAAGACTGCCGTGGCCGTCGGCGGCGAGGCCCGAAGCATAGAATTGCGCGTTGGCGGCTGGTCCGCCCTCCGGCACTCCAATGCCGCCGCCGGCAAACGCGGTGATGAGGCCGTTTGTGCCGAGTCTGAGAACCGTGGATGTGTCGAAGTCTGAAACAAACAAGTTGCCCGCGTGATCGGTGACGACCCGGAAGGCACCCAGGCCCGCGGCGACGGTGGTGATGACCCCGCTGGAATCCACTTTCCGGACCGCACTATTATAGTAATCGGCGATGTATAGATTCCCGGCCGCATCAACCGCCACATCGTTTGGATTGCCAAACTCGGCATTGGTGGCCAAGCCGCCATCGCCAGAATAGCCGTTGGTTCCGTTGCCTGCGACCGTCGAAATGATTCCGTTCGTATTGACTTTGCGAATGCGGTAGTTGCTGAAATCAGCGATGAACAAATTGCCTGCGGAATCAAGCGCAATGCCACAGTTGTTCAGGGCTAATGACGCGTTGGTGGCTCGGCCGCCGTCGCCGGAAAAGCCACTGGTGCCATTGCCGGCGACGGTGGAAATAACCCCTGTTGCGTCAACCTTGCGAATTCGCTGATTCCCTGTGTCTGCGATGTAGAGATTACCCAGGGTGTCCACCGCCACGGCATCGGGTCCGTTTAAACCTGCGTTGGTGGCCGCTCCACCGTCACCGGAGTACGTACCAGAACCGCTTCCGTTTGTGCCGTTGCCAGCGACCGTGGTGATGACGCCCGCCGCATCGACCTTGCGCACGAGTTGGTTATCATAATCCGCGATGTAGAGATTTCCGACCGAGTCCAGCGCGACACTCATTGGATAGTTCAAGCTGGCGTTGGTGGCCGCCCCGCCATCGCCGGAGAAACCGAATGTCCCATTGCCTGCCCCTGTCGTGATAATTCCATTTGTGTCAACTTTGCGAACGAGGCTGTGGTCGCCATCTGCGACGAGAAGGTTGCCATAGGCATCCGCGGCCATGCCTTGCGGATCAGACAAGATTGCGTTGGTGGCCGCGCCGCCATCACCGTAGGTGACGTTTTTGCCAACGATAGTTGAGATAAGCCCGTCGCCGCCGACTTTGTAGATGCGCTGGGTATTATAATTATAATCATCAGCCGCTATGAATAAGTTCCCCGATCCGTCTGGCGCCAGGATGTAAGGGTTGTCTATCTCGGCCTCGGTCGCCAGGCCGCCCGCGTTGGGATCGTTCGTTCCGCCGCCTGCGACCACCCGGCTGAGGTTGGCGGTTGAACTCCACTGGTAGGCAACGTCTTCTCCTTGCCCGTCAGCCCCGACGGAGAATGTCACATTGGCCCCGGCGAAAACCACGCGGCTGCCGGGTTGGTTGGTGATGACCGGCGGCGGATACAACGTGGTGAAACTCGCGTCGCCGCCCGTCACGAGCCCGAATACGTTCGAGGCGACGGGCCGGTAATGATAGGTCGTGTTAGGCGTTAGACTGCTGATGGTGTTGCTGAACGCCGCCGAAGTGAAGCCGCTCGCGGCGCTCTGAGCAGACGTCGAATTGACGTAGTTTGTGTCAGGCCCCCATTGGAACCAAACCATGGTGTTGCTGGGACCGGGTGTTACCAAACCCCAAAGCTGCGCGTCGCGGTCAGAAATCGGATAGACGGTGTAATTAACAACAAACGCCGGCACAGCTGTCACTATCGCGTTTGTGAGCAGGATGCCGCCGAAGGCATTGCTCACGAGCAGCGTGTACGTCCCGGAGTCGGATAAAGGAAAATTCGTTAAGGTTAAGTTGGTATTTGTTGCTCCGGCCAGGATAGAGCCATTAAATCCCCACTGATAATAGAACGGCGAGGCCCCGGAGACATCGGAAGGAGCGTTCAGCGTTAGATTGGTTCCAGCCAGAACGGTCTGGATTGACGCCTGATCGTACGCCACGGGAACGGTTGATGACCAGACATAAACGCCGTAAATGCTCAAGGCTGCCAGCTTGGTTCCATCGGCCGAGGAGGCGACCGAAGTCCATTCGGTAACCACCGACGAACTGATGTTTGTCCAAGTCGCGCCAAAATCGGACGAAAGATAAATCGAGCCTGGCCAGTCCGTCGAGTTGTAGGTTGCCGCGGCAACCAACTGGTTGCCATTGGCCGACCAGGCCAGCGATGACCAATAGCTGCTGGGCGCGGTGGCCGCGCTCCAGGTGGCCCCCGAATTGGTTGAGACGACAATATAGCCGAAGGGATCGTAAGGGTACGCGTTGCCGTAAGCACCGGAACAGGCGGCCAGTTTCGTCCCGTCGGCCGAACTGGCCACGCTCGTCCAGCGATAGTTGCCCGCGCTGGTCAGCGTCCAGCTTGCGCCCGAATTGCTGGAGATGAAAACATGTCCGCCGTCGCCATCTGTCGCCACCAGCTTCAGTCCGTCGGCCGAACAGGCGACCGCGGACAAATCGTTGTAAAGGTCCCACTGACCGGGGCTGACTGTGCTCCAGGACGCCCCCGAGTTAGTGGACCGATAGACGCCCCCACGGATGTCAATCCCAACGGGATAATTCGGGTCCTCACCATCCACCCAATAAAATGTTGATGCCACTATCCTGGCTCCATCGGCGGATGTGGCGACGGAGGACCAAGCCTCCGGCAGGGCGGCTGTAACAGAAATGGGGTAGGAGGAACCATTGTAGCCCGGCGCCGTGACGACAGGCGAACTCATCAACGTCCAAGTAGTTCCAAAATTGGTCGAGACGTAAATCCTGTCGTACTGACAGGCGGCAACCACGTTGGTCCCGTCGGTGGACAAGGCAATGTCTGACCCGTCATTAAAGGGCGGGTTGATGGGGGTCCAGTTGGCTCCGAAATTGGTGGAGGCCGCGAGCGGGGACGTGTAACCCGCGTAGGAGTTTGGCGTGCCTGACGCCACTAGCCTGGAACCATCGGCTGACGCCGCGATGGCACCCCAATAATTCCAACTTGAAACGGGTGCGCTGGTGCGCACCCAAGCCTGCCCAAAGGCGGACAAAGAGCCGAACAGCATCGTCAGCGAAACAAGACGCCCAACGAGTTTATGATTCAGTTTCATTTTTGTGTCCTTTCATTGCCCGGGCGCATCGGCCCGTCACCTGACAAAACGAGATTTTCGCACCAAAGGCGCAAAGAAACTTGAAGAAGGTGCAAACGGGTGTGGCGGAACGGGTTGCGGAAGAATGAGTGCCCGACTGCGGCTGAATCCAAACCCCACCCGCACCAGGGAAGGCACACGGCGCGGAGCCGTGTGCCTTCAGGTTATGCAAAAGCCCAAGGCTCTTTTGCATTATGATCTTATCGGCTGTCGTGATCGTGTCCGTCGTCATGATCGCGTTGGGGCACGACGGTGATGTCAAAGGTCACATCGAAGGTGAGGGCGGGGTTGGCAATGGGTCCGACGACGGCGCCGAAGTGAATGGTGTGATGTCCAACCGGCAACGGTTCGATCATCACATACACCCCGCCGGCGACCGCGGGAAACACGGTCGTCCCATCCGGGATGCGCGGTTCGCCAAAGATACCGGCGAGCACATTGTCGTGCGCGGCCAGGGTGTAGGCAAAGGGCGGGGAAAAGACGAAGTAGGGTGTATCCTGCGGATTGTTCATGCCATGCACGGCAACACCGTCAACGGTGCATGAGGTTTCCGTTACCGGGCTCCAGTTCTGCTCGACGAGCCCTTTCAATTGGTCCGCCGTGAAGTCCGTGTAGTTGGGACAGCCGGTGTTGTCCCACCAGGTGGTCAGCACCGGGCCGAAGAGCGCGGTTCCTTCCGGAATGGTGCCCTTGCGCGTCAGTGTGGCGCCGTTGAACGGGGTCGGGAGAAACCACACGCGCCCGGATTGATTGGCGTCGAAATCCGCCGTGCCCAACTCGGGATCGGCCGTGGTTGGAAAGGCGAACGACCATTGCCACCAGCGGGCCGACCATTGGGCGTAGTCCGCCCCATACGGATGGGAGTCAGGCGGAAAAACCTTCGGCTGTTCACCACGACCGTCGCGATCCTCATCGCCGGCCAAGGCGGACGAGCTTCCCACGAGCAGGCCTGAGGCCACCAGGGCCGTTCCGATGCTCAGGACAACGCGGTTGGCCCAGGTCGGCTTGCCGCAGATTGCCTGACCGATTGATTTAGTCTTTTCTTTCATAGTTCTTCTTTTTGTTATGGTATTGATGTTTACGGACGGATTTTTTCTCGCCCGTCGGTGAGTAATACGAAATTGGGCGACGAAAGGCGCAAACGGGAGCAGCGGGGATGTCGAAAAGGAATTGCCTCCATCAGGACGCCGAATCTGATAGCCCGACGAAGCTGTGGACAAAGACTGAACTTAACGCCGTTGGGTTTGGATCTCGCGGATGAGCCAGGCCTTGGCGTGCGCCCAGTAGTTGTCGGCGGTGCGCTCTGAAACGCCCAGGGCTTGCGCGGCTTCGGCCAGGGTCAGGCCGCCGAAATAGCGCAGCTTCACCAGATCAGCGCCAAGCTTGTTTTCCTGAGAAAATTTGTCCAGGGCGTCATCCACGGCGAGAATCTGATCGTCATTGGTCGGAGCGGCCAGTCCGGCTTCGTTGAACTCAACCCTTTGCTGGCCGCCGCCGTGGCGTTTGGCGGACTTGCGGCGCGCGTGGTCAACTAGAATGTGACGCATGGCCTCAGCCGCCGAAGCGAAGAAATGGGCGCGCCCCTCGAACTTCGCGTCCGCGCCGGCCAGACGCAACCAGGCTTCATGCACCAGCGCGGTGGGTTGCAAGGTGTGCCCGGCGGGTTGGCTGGCCATTTTGCCCGCCGCGAGCCTGCGCAACTCCTCGTAAACCAGCGGCAGCAATTCCCCAGCGGCATTGGGGTCGCCCCGTTGAGCCGCTTCGAGAATGCGCGTGACATCGCTCATTGGCCGATTTCCATCTTTGGGTCGCCGGACATGCTGGCACGGGCTTGCCGGATAGTCAAAGAAACAGTGTGCGACCGGCAAGATCAAAACCCTGCGGCCAACCGCGCATCCGTGATCACGGCCATCACTGTTCCACTTGCAGGGTGATGGTCTGTAAAGGAGCGTCTTGAACCGGAGGATAAGGCGGGAGATCCCAATCCAAATTCATGCTCTTTAATTCCTGCCGAATCAGCCGCAAATCCCAAAGCCGCAGTTGTTGGTCGTCGCCTGCCGTCGCAAGGCGGGTGCCATCGGGGCTGAAGCTAATCCCTCGAACGACCGTTTGATCAGGCGCCTCCAGGGTCGCCAATTCGCGTCGCGAGGAAATTTCCAAAAGCTTGATAAGATGGCCCGACTGGACGATGGCCATAAAATGGCCGTCCGGACTGAAAGCCAGATCATTGAAGTGCATCCAATTGGAGCCGGGTAGCGGCGGCCCATTCGTTGTCCAGGACCCAACTTCCAGGATCTGATATTCCTGGCCTATGATAGCCAGCCAGCGGCCATCGGGACTGAACCCGGGACGAGACCGGGTCGGCATCTGCAACGTCTTCACCAGATCGCCTGATCTCGCATCCCATATCTTTAGCCACTGGTTCTGCCAGGACCCCGAGGCGGCCCAGCGCGCATCCGGACTGATGGCAGCCCAATCGGCCTTAACATGATTGGACAAAACGATGTTCGCGTTCGCAACTTTCAGATCCATCACCAGAATTTGGCCGGTATCGAAGCTGGGGACTGCCAGATGGTGGCCATCCGACGACAAATCCGCTTCGCGCGGGCCTGACAGGTCCGAAATCTGGCGCGGCTTGCCCAGCGTGAAAGTGACCCCTCGCGCGTTGGCGCTCTCCCGCAGGGTGCGCAGGTAAACACCTCCTGACTCCTCCGTCGTGATAAAGGCTGATCCATCCGGGAGAAAAATCAGCGTGTCACAGTGTCCGGTGGCTAAGGACCCCAGTTCGCTCCCGGAGGCCGCATCCCAGAAACAAACACGCCGGCCGGTTCCCGCAGCCACCAGGCGCCCGTCGGCGCTGAAAGCGGGCCTGGAAACATCCACGCCGACGGGCTTGGTTCGCAGCACTCGATACTCCCTGCTGATCGCGACCTCCGCAATACCGAATCGCGGTCCTTCCAGGATGGCGCCCAAGTGCCGGTCATCGGGGCTGAAGTCGAATCCACGCGCGCCTCCTACCATGCTGACAATCTGCTCACCAGTGGCTGGATTCCAAAGGCGAAAGGTGTCATCCCACGAGGAACTGGCCAGGACATCCCCGGCATGGTTGAAAATCGCGTCCGTAACGCGGCCTATGTGACCGGACATTCTTCGCAACTGCTGCCCCGTGTGCGCGTCGAACAGGTAGATGTTGAAATCCACCGACCCGGACACGAGGAAATTGCCGCCGGGGTCCCACGATGCGGCGCAACTTACCGGAGCGGGATTGGTCACCGTCAGGATGCATTCTCCTGATGTAATCGCATAAACTTGAATGATAGGATCTCCACCCCGCGAACAGGCCAAGAGTTTTTTGCCGCGGTCAAATCGGAGCCAATTAAACGTGGCGTGCGTTCCGATCCGTTTGATTTCCCGGCCCGTGCCAAGGTCGTACACCGAAGTGCTTCCCTCGGGATTGCTCCACGCAAATTGGCGGCTATCTCCGCTGAAATCTCCCGCCCAATCCCCTGGCAGGTTCTTGAGCACCGGTTCCATTCGATCCGCGTCCCAAACCCACATATTCCCACCTTGTTGGCCGGAATATAATGCTTTCACGAACCGCCCATCAGGGGAGAATGAAACGCTTCGAACGGCACCGCCGGTTGACGGCAAAGTCGCAATGGTCCGGTCGCTGCTCGCGGCATGAAGCGTGATTGACCCGTCAGGTTCAGCCGCAGCGTAGCGCTCCGCTGAAAAATCAAATCTAAAGCCCTCATCCGATCCGTTCCACTTAAAGTCCGCCAAACGAACCACGCGCATGTCAGATAACGACAAGGCCGCAATCGCCTCGTTCCGCACAGTCAGATTCGGATGAATGGCAGCGGCATTGGTCAGGGCTTCCAAGCTCCCGAACCGCCGTCCGGCCAGATTGCCGGCGCGGCGGGCCCGCGCCTCCGCCAAATACGACGCCCATAATTTTTCAACGGCATCATTTTTTGCCATCTGCGTTTGCAGGTGGGCGTGCTGGACACGAATTAAGGAGGAAATCGCAATTATCAGGCAGATGACCAGAGAAACCGCCACCGCGCTCGCGGCGGCAAACGCCAATTTGTTCCGCCGCGCCATTTTCTGAAAGCGATACAAATTGCTGGGTGGCCGCGCCAAGACCGGCTCGTTGTTCAGATGCCGCCGGACGTCGAAAGCCAGCCCGTTGGCGGTTTCATAACGGCGGCTCCGGTCCTTCTCCAGACATTTCATCACGATCCAATCCAGATCGCCTTGCACCAGATGCACCAGTTTGGGCGGATCGGTCTGGCGGCGCTGGGCCGTCGTCGTCAGCGCGCCTTCGTCCATCGTGGTCAGGCGGTTGCTCGGGCGCCGCGGTTCCTGCTCGCGGATCGTCCGGCGCATTTCGTCCAGCCCTTTGGCCAGCAATTCCTTCGAGTCAAACGGCGTCTGCCCTGTCAACAACTCGTATAGCAGCACCCCCAGACTGTAAATGTCGCTGCGCGTGTCCACGTCCAGGCTGGTCAACACGGCTTGCTCGGGACTCATGTAGGCCGGCGTGCCGATGAACTGTTCAAAGGCCGTGAATACCGTTTTGTCCGTCAGCCGTCCCAGCGTGGCCTTGGCGATGCCGAAATCAATCACCTTCGGCACCGCCACCCCGTCGTTGATCGTGACCAGAATGTTGGAGGGCTTGATGTCGCGGTGGATGATCCCCTTCTGGTGCGCGTGCTGGATGGCCTGGCACGCCTTGATGAACAAATCCAGCCGCGCGCGGGTGGACAAGCTCTGCTGATCGCAGTATTCCGTGATCTTGGTTCCGCGCACCAACTCCATCACAAAATAAGGCCGTCCCGTTTCCGTCGCCCCGGCGTCCAGCACCCTGGCGATGTTGGGATGGTCCATCAGCGCCAGCGCCTGACGCTCCGCCTCGAAGCGGGCGATGACCTGTTTGGTGTCCATGCCCAGCTTGATAACCTTGAGCGCCACGCGGCGGCGAATCGGCTCTTCCTGGTCAGCCATATAGACCACGCCGCAGCCGCCTTCGCCAATTTGCTGGAGAAGTTTGTAGGGGCCAATCCGGTCGCCCGGTTTTTCCGACAGCGGAACGGAAGGCGGGATGATTCCAGAAGGCATTCCCGTTGCGTTGGGGACTGCGAGCGCTGGCTTTTCCAAAAAGTCACCCGCTCCTTCATTCACCCGAAGAAGCTCGTCCAGCCGCTGGTGCAACGCGGCATCTCCACCGCAAGCTTTGTCGAGATAGGCGGCGCGTTCTTCGGCCGCCAGCCGGCGGGCGGCGTTAAAAAGGGCTACCTCATGTTCCGGGAGATTATTCATTAGACATCGTCATATTCCAACATACCAAACGTAAAACCGAGGTAAAAAGCGCAACACGATTTGAATCGTTCCGACGGCCCGCCGCCGCACCCGATGAGTCACGGCAATGGAATGACCTTACACCACATTTCACACGCTTGCCGGGGGGATTTGCCAAAAAACACCTCCAGCGATCAAAGCGCATGGGAAGTGATATTCATAACGTGCTCAGAGAGTCATGTTCTGCTACAGGCGACAGGCGATGGCCAGAGTGGCAGAGGGGAAGAGCCTTTGGCGGCAGGAAGTAGGCCGTGGGTTGGCAGCAATTCGCGGCCGACGCAAATAAGGTTCAGATGTGAACAGTTTCATCAAATCGGAAGTCCAGAGGCGAGGGTCGGTTTCCAACCCACGTTAATCCACAGAAAAAGACGATTTGCTAGTCCTGATAATATCTGTAAGTTGCTTGTTTTAAGCAACTTGGAGGCGGGGGTCGGAATTGAACGGCTTTCCCCCCGTGGCCGGATTTTGCTGACGCCAGAACTCCCGTATAACTCCGGCGTACAGGTTCCAAACTATCCTTGTACTCAGCTCGAACTAATCTGCTGGCATTTTTGCTGGCACTTCTGCTGGCACCGTTGCTGGCAGTGCCCGGTCCAGGAAGGTGTTCTGCGGTGTTTATGGAGTTCATGCGTGTAGATGAAATGACGACGCCGGTGGCTATCCCTCTGGCTACGATTTGTTCCGATTTCACAGAGGCGGCCGCGGGCAGGCGGACAAGTTTGTCGGATCTCATGCTCTATGGTTAAGAGCTACAATCCGGGGACTTTTGTGAATCGGATCTGTGCAGATGCCGGCCAATCACGATGCTTGTCGTTCTCCGTGGTCCACTCGCCAAACTCGGTCAACATCCAGGTCAATCACAGCAGCTTCCAAGAAATCTCAACCGCCCGCTCCAACCGCAACCGCCTGCTGAGTGGCACCCGAACCAGCCATTGGCTCGCCCGCCAGTTCCGTTCCATGCCCTCCATTTGCCTGATTTTTCCGCGAGTCTTTGTGATGCCGCGCCATATCAACGCCTTGACTCGACAATGACATGGATTTGCTGATTGAAACCGGAGGTGACAGTAACGATATTGGGCGCCAGAAGGTTCCCCCTGTGTCTTGGAAGCGCTCGGGCGTCGAATTGGTCAGCCAGGATGACGTGGCGACTCTTCGCAACGGAGATGATTCTTTCCCGGATCTCCGGCATGATCGTCCACACTCGATTCAGCAGAATGAGGTCGGAGGTGGAGCATTCGATACCCTTCCACAACTGGCCGATCAGCTGCCTGGCTTGTGCCGAATCACCGGGATTCTGGAAATAATGCACTTCAGGCACCGGCACGAAGACATCTGGCCGGTGGATATCCAGTCCACAAACAGTTTTGGCCGGGGTGATTTGCGCTGCCGAATTGCCGAGGGCGGTGATGACAAATGTCCTCAAGGCATCCGAAGGTCCGGTCACCAGCGTCAATCCGGCTGGCTTGGCCAATAACTCGTCCAGCAAATGGACGGCCTCCTGATCGCGGGCCAGGCGGGGATGTTGCAGTCGGGGGCATTCCCGGCACAAACCGCGAAACATCTCAGTGCGTTGTGCCTCGGAGAGGCGCTCCAAACCGCACAGCAAATGCATGATTGGTTTGGCCAGGATCCCGTGATACCAGTCATGGATGGTGCTTTTGGGGGCGCCGAGCAGGCGTCCGAATCGCTCCAGTGTTAATTCGCCCTTCGGCCGACACTCAGCTTTGTCCATGGCCTTTTTCAGTTTTCGGACAACCTCGTTCGTGCATTTCGGATAGGCTGGAGGCTCCAACACAGCGCGAGACGGCGGCATGAACTGCGAGATCTTGTTCTTCATGCCATTCTGTTTGGCGGCGTTTCGAAGTCCAATCCTTCACAGACCAAATGGCTCTTGAAGTCAGAATCCCTTGCGCGCAACTCTGCCCAACGCAATTTGGGGATCGGCGGTTTGCACCCGCGCACGATGTCTTGCGCAGTCCAAGATCAGGCGATGTTTATGAACTTCGACACCCACGTCAAATCGCCTGTTCCTGGCGGCCCGACAATCAGACCGTTGTGGAATACAGTTCATTATCTTCCCCATCGTTGCGGACGAGTTGTTCCCAGTGGTGAGGGGGTGAGCATACTTTTCCAGCCTCGCGGCTTCGCCACTTCACCATTTTAACCGTTGACGAAATTGGCCGTCAAGCGATGCTGGGGAGCGTCATTTTCGTTATGCGGCCACCCGCGCACATTGTCGTTTTGGGGGCTGGATTTGGCGGGCTGGAGTTCTGCCATAGGTTCCTTCATGCCTCCGCCCGCGTGACGCTGGTGGACCGGTCTAATCATCATCTTTTTCAACCTCTCCTTTACCAGGTTGCCACGGCCGGCCTTTCCGCCCCCGAAATTGCGCAGCCGATTCGATCCATCCTTTCCCACCGTCCCAACATTACCGTCTTGATGGAATCGGTCGTCGATTTCAAGCTGCCAGAGAAGAAAGTCGTCCTTGCGGGCGGGGAATTGTCTTACGATTACCTGGTGCTGGCGTTGGGCGGATGCACCAGTTATTTCGGGCATCCGGAATGGGAGGAACATGCGCCGGGCTTGAAGACGTTGGGGGACGCCCTGCGCATTCGCAGCCAGATCTTGCTCGCGTTTGAAAGGGCCGAGACGGAAACGTCGGCGGAAGAACAGGCGCGGTTGATGACCATGATGGTGGTTGGTGGAGGGCCAACCGGCGTGGAATTGGCGGGTGCCTTTGCGGAATTGGCGCGGCACGTTTTGCGGGCGGATTTCCGGCGCATTGATTCGACGCGGGCGCGAGTCATTTTGATCGAAGGCGGCCCGAGGATTCTGGGGCATCTGCCGCCGGATTTGTCTGCCAGCGCGCAACGGCAGTTGGAGGCGCTGGGGGTACAGGTGCGTCTAAAGGCATCCGTCAAACACATAGGCGCCGGCCAGGTGGAGTTGGAGGGCGGCGAAACGATTGCGGCGGCCAATATTATCTGGGCGGCGGGTGTCGCAGCAACGCCGCTGACGAAAAAACTGGGGGTGGAGCTGGACCGGGCGGGGCGTGTCAAGGTGAATCCTGACTTGAGTGTGCCGGGCCATGCCGAGGTCTTTGCCATTGGCGACATGGCTCTGGTTTTGGGAGCGGACGGCAAGCCGGTGCCGGGAGTGTCGCCCGCGGCCATGCAAATGGCGCGGCATGTGGCGCGTCTCATCGAAGGAGAACTCGCCTCATCCGACGCCGTGGCCCGTGCGCCCTTCCGTTACTGGGACAAGGGGACGATGGCGACCATCGGACGTTCGGCGGCGGTGGCGCAAGTGGGATCGCTGCATCTTTCCGGTGTGGTGGCATGGCTGGCGTGGCTGGTGATTCACTTGATTTTTCTTGTCGGTTTCCGCAACAAAATCGCGGTGCTCTTCCAATGGTTTTATTCTTACGTCACCTATAAGCGCGGCGCGCGCATTGTGGTCGGCGGCAAGGAGTGATGGAAGTCCGGATTGGGTATGCGAGCCACGCCAATGACAATGGGCAGATCGAAGCTTGACTCCGCCATCTTGACATCCGCCGGCGCGGGGCTGGTTTGAAGCAACGCAAGCTTTTCCGGGGAACCCGGCGGTGTTTCGCCCGCGAGGATTTTCTTCGCTGATGCGACACCGGTCGCGATGCGCTCGCCTGTCACGGGTGCCGAACCTTTGCGGATGCCGAGTTTGTGCAACTCGAGATGATCGAACTTTTTGAATCCCGCCAATTCAAGCGTGTGCCGCGCGCAATTCAGCGGACAGCCGTCCACGACCAGGATGCGCTCCGCGTTTTCCGCGTTTAAAAGCAGGCTTTTGACGCGGCCACCGATGCCGGCGAGGCACGACATCTGCGCTACCCCCTCGCGAGTGAGCTGGCGCGCGATACGGTCTGCGATTTCACCGGCGTCCGAACAGCCGGAGCAGGCATAGACCACGGTGGACGCTTTGTTTGGGACCGGAGGATTTGAATGGTCGCTATTCATAAAACTCTATTGTTTCTTACACGACAATTATCGCTCATCCGGGCGAGCACTGACTTGACCCAAGTCAACGATTTGCGCTTTCCCGCGCAGCCCATGAAATGATCAAAACCTTGACCTGCATCAAAGGCCTTTGAAAGTGGGTGTGCGAAAGTGACGGTATGAGATTGATTGCTGAACAAGCCGGATCGGACACCTTTGCTGACGTCACGCCCGAAACCAAGACCGTGGCTTTCCCCAGCAAGCGGTTGAACCGTGAATGGGAGACAATGGAGGCGATGATCAAAATCCACTGCCGGGATCGTCATGGGGCGACAGCCGGGTTGTGCGCGGAATGCCGGCAGCTTTTGGATTACGCCCGGGTGCGACTGGAACGCTGCCGGTTTGGTGCGGAAAAACCGACCTGTGCCAAGTGCCCGGTCCATTGTTATCAGCGCGCACGACGCGAGCAGGTCAAGGTGGTGATGCGTTACGCCGGATCGCGCATGTTGTGGGAACATCCCGTCATGAGCCTGCGCCATTGGCTGGACGGGTTCAGACGTGCGCCGGCAGTGTAATTACCGCTTTGTCAGGAGCTTGACGGCGCAATGCTGTTTGGGTGTTTCTTAACTTGGGTTAATTCCTTGCCAGTTGTTGCAGAAGGCGAACGGTTTCATGGATGTCCTGATTCAAGCCGATCTGTTGATGAACAATCTCGCCTTGCGCGTTGAGAATTGTGATGACGTTGGAGTGGGCAAATTGGCCGTCCGCATTTTCCTTAAAGCTCAGGCCGAGCAATGCCGACAACTCCAGCACGTCGTCCGGGCGTCCGCACATCAAGTTCCAGCTTTTCGCCGGCAAATCCCGGGTCTTCCTATATTCGGCCAGCGCCGGGGGGGTGTCCCGCTTGGCGTCGAAGGAAACGAGGGTGAAACCGATTCGACCGGATACGTCCGCTGGCAACGCCGCTTCGATGCGTTTCATATCGTTGACAATAATCGGGCAGGCAAATTGGCAATGGGCAAAAAACATGGCGACGACTTGCGGCCGGCCAGCGAGAGCGCCCAGCTTGATTTGCGTCCGCTGGTCCGTCATCCAGGTGGATTCAGTTTGGTAAATGGATTTATCGGTAAACGCGGCCGGCGCTTCGGCCTTCACGCAACAAGACGGCTTGGCGGCACGAGAAGACGATTCAGCCGCGCAGCCCGCCAGCGCGAGGATTGCGAGTGAGAGGAATATCGCTTTTGGCGTGGGTTTCATAAATCTTTCGCGCAACGGAAGCCGAGGTTGTGGACGGAGTAGTTCGCTTTGAGGCTGCTGCGAAAACCGTAGCGCATAAAGGCGGGATAATTCTGAACGTCCGTGGCACCTTGCGAGCCGGTTCCGCAAAAAAGCCGGCGGTCGAGGCCGTTATCACTGCCCGCGTCGCCGGTGACCAGCGCGGTGTTGAAATCGGCGACCCACTCCCAGACCAGTCCGTGCAAATCGCGAACGCCCCAGAAATTGGCCTGGCCCAAGCCGGCCGCGGGAAGCTGCGCCGGCGCGGGGGTGGAATACCATGCGAGCACTTGGCGTGTGAAATTGGTGTCGTTCTTGCCGTCCGCGCGTGTCGGGCTGGCTGCCGCGGCATATTCCCACTCAGCGACGCTGGGCAATCGTTCTCCCTTCCATTGCGCGTAGGCTTTGGCGGCAAACCACGAAACCTCAGTCACTGGGACATCAGCGGGTGCATTGGCGCCGGGGTCGAGATCGCCGGCCCAGCTTTTGAGATACGATTCGTCCGCGAAAATCCTTTTCACCTGCGAACGCCGCCAGCGTGGGTTCGAGCGAACAAATTCGAGAAAGCCGCCGTTGGTGACCGGCAGAATGTCCAAATAGAATGATTTAACAATAACTTCTTTGGGATCGGATTCGGCGCGAAACAGCGGGCGATAGACGCCGTCAGGAAGCAAAGCCATCCCTGGGGGCGGCGTTTGTCCAAAACTCTGCCCCACCGTGCCCATCAACATCATCAGGGCGATGATTGAATTTCGCATCCAGGTTTTCAAGATGAGCCTCCGGCTGAATTGTTTTCGCGCTTATTCGTAAGGATTGGCCGGCGGCGGACCGGATTCCTTTCGAATCTTGGCGACTTCCGGCACGGTCACGGCGTCACCCGAATTGCCCCATGTGTTGCGCACGTAGGTCAGCACGTTGGCGACTTGTTCGTCCGTCAGGTAATTCAGGGGTATCATGGTGCCGCTGTAAGTCTTGCCGTTGACGGTGATCTTGCCGGTGCGGCCCATGAGCACGCCGCGAATAATGTTCTCCTTGTCTTTGGACGCGAGAAAGTCCGAGAGCGCCAGCGGAGGAATCTGCTCCGGGATGCCCTGGCCGGTGGGCTGGTGGCAGACAAAGCACGTTTGCATATAAACCGTCTTGCCCTTCTGGATTTGAATCTGCTTGTTCAAATCGGCGATCTTTGGGTTGCTTGTAATTTCCCGGGCGACTTCCGCCTTCAACGCGGCGACTTTCTTTTCCGCTTCCGAGCCGGCGTCGGCCGCCTTGCCAATGTAGGTGGCATCCACCTCCTTGCCGGAATAGACGAGCAGGTCTGGCGGGCCGTCCACTTTCAACATGCCGAGCGCGCCCTTGTTGAACGCGCGGAAGATCGCGTGATCCACCAGAACATACGTCCCAGGCGCGTTGGCTTTGAAATCCACCACGACAGCCGAACCGGGCGGTACGGACGCGGTTTGGACGTTATGCAATATGTTGGTCATCGTGCCGTCCTGATACAGAGTGTCGAATTGTCCGCCGATGATGTGAAACGAGGAAGTAAGATTCGGCCCGCCGTTGCCAAAGAATATCCGGACGTTTTGGCCGACGTTCGCCGTCATGGAACGATCTCCGACGAGCGAATCCACCGCGCCATTGAACACCACATACGGCGGCTTCTCATCCACCGCTTTATTCATGTCGAAACCCTGCAAGCCTTCCTCGCCGAATTGGCCCGTGGTGTAATACTCGCCTTGCATGACGTAATACTCTCGATCCACCGGCGGCAAACCTTCCTTCGGTTCGACGAGAATCAAACCATACATCCCACTCCCGATGTGCATGCCAACCGGCGCCGTCGCGCAGTGATAAACAAAAAGGCCGGAATGAAGGGCCTTGAACGAGAACTGCGACGAATGCCCCGGCGCGGTAAACGACGAAGCCGCGCCACCGCCAGGCCCGCTGACCGCGTGCAAGTCAATGCTGTGCGGCATCTTGTTGTTCTGATGGTTGTTCAAGTGGAACTCCACCTGATCGCCTTCGCGGATGCGAATGAAACTTCCCGGCACGTCGCCGCCAAACGTCCAAAAGACATAATCAACCCCATCCGCCAGACGCTTGGTCACCTCTTTGACCTCCAGATTGACGATTACTTTCGTGGCGAATTTGCGCTTGAGGGGCGGAGGAACATTGGGCGCTTGCGCAAGGATGGCGGTTTCCACGCCGCTGACTCCCAGGTCAATCAGGTTTGCGAGGTTCGTCGGCGCGGCGATTTCGTTTTGCGCATAAACAGATGACGGATTGCCGCTGGCAAGCAATGCCAAGGCGGTTAGGACTGGGATTGATCGAATAATCATGGTCTTCACAAGGTCAAAACTATGACAGAACCAATTAGGATTCTTTGAGGCAAGTCAAAGAATTGACATTTTGGGCAATGGTGCAGTTTGAGTTCAATGTTTCCGAAGGTGTTGGCCTGCGGAGGGCCGTTGAGTAACGTAAACCAAGAGGCGGCGTTGTCACAATGGGGTGAACACCCCAACCCTGACGCCGGACATTCGATGGATAAAAGTGGTTGTTTCCGCTTTCCAACGGAGATTTTCATTCGCGGCTTCGTTTCAGGCCGGTCAAGGCGAGATCCAGGAAAGGAGGATTGCTTGACGCAAGTCAAGGCATGAGCCGCCGCGATGAGTTAGGTTGGACGCATGAATGAACGACCGCTCATTGATTCCGGGTGCGAAAAAGTCCTGTCGCTGCCGGCCGAGACCCAATACGCGCCCAACGGCATTGTCAGCCGCACCCTGCTGCGCACCGGCAATTCTCGAACGGTGCTGTTCGGCTTCGCCGAAGGCCAGGAATTGACCGAGCACACCTCCACGCAACATGCGCTGATTCAGATTCTTTCCGGCTCCTGCGAATTCTCCCTGGCGGGCGTGCCGCGCCACCTCAAAACCGGAGATCTGGTATATATGCCTCCCCATCTCCCGCATGCGGTGAAGGCCACGGAGCAATTCTCCATGTTGCTAACCTTGTCCAAGCCGGCCCCGATTCCAGATCCCGTGCCGCCAATTCAGACTGCATTGGCTGCCCAAGTCTGAACTCAAATCATTTTCGCTATGAGCAACAAGACCGTAACCGTGGACGTGCGCGAGGACATTCGCAGGGGACGCGAACCATTTTCAAAAATCATGAATGCCGCCGCCGCGATGCAGGCCGATGAAAGTTTGTTGGTGATTGCGCCTTTTGAACCGGTGCCGTTGTTTCGGGTCATGGAAAAGCAGGGCTTCGTCCACAAGGGGCAGGCAACCGGGTCTGGCGATTGGGAAATCCTGTTCACGCGCCAGCCCGGCGGAACCCCGGCGGAAGCCGCGCAGGCGTCTTCTCCCGTTCGGCCGAGCAACGGAATTGCGCCGGCCCCCGCGCAAATCGTCGAAGTGGACGCCCGGGAACTCGATCCACCCCTACCGATGATCAAAATTCTTGAAGCCCTGGTCGCACTTCCGGCGGGCGCGGAACTCCGCGCCCGCACGGAGCGCCGCCCCATGCATCTCTACCCGCACCTTGAAGAACGCGGCTTCACCGCGGCAACCGAAGAGCAACCCGATGGAACGTTCCTCACCTATATCCGCCATTAATCCGCTATCTCGACCGGCTGCCCCCACACCGCTCATTGGGGCAAACGCGCCCTCGGTGGCGTTGCCGTTGATGTTCACCTTAACTGGTTTGCTCGCGCTATGCGTGGGCATCGCCTGGCTCGTGATGCAGCCCAGTATTCTTGCCATCTACCATTACAACCAAAACGTCATCGCTGCGACCCACCTGTTTGTGCTGGGCTGGATTTGCTCGGTCGTCATGGGGGCGATGTATCAATTGGTGCCGGTTGCCCTTGAAACCAGCCTGTACAGCGAAAAACTCGCGCGTTGGCAATTCGTTTTTCACGTTGTTGGCTTTGTCGGGATGGTCTGCATGTTCCGGGTCTGGAATATGGAACAAGTGGGGCATTTCGGTTCCGTGCTGGCGGTCGGCGTCGTTCTCTTCGTCTATAACATCGCGCGAACTTTGTGGCGCGTGCGGAAATGGAGCGTGACGGCCACGGCGGTGAGCGCCGCGCTCGTATGGATTTCGCTGACCATCATCCTGGGCCTTTCCATCGCGGTGGCGAAATCCGTCAACGATTACGAATCTCCCGCGTCAACAACTGGAACGGCGGCCGTGATCTTGCATGGATTGAAGTGGGTGGCGGGCTTCCTGACACCTTTTGGGGCCATCAGCACGATGCATGCTCATGCGCATCTGGGTGGCGTGGGTTTCTTCACCATGCTCATCGTCGGGGTGTCCTACAAACTCATCCCAATGTTCACCTTGAGCGAAGTGCAGAGCCGGGGGCGCGCGATTGGCAGCGTCATTCTGCTCAACGTTGGGCTGGCGGGTTCTTTCGTGACGATTCTGCGGCACAGTCCGTTGAAGCCGACCTTTGCACTGGTGGTCGCTGCGGCGCTGGCGATTTATGGCTGGGAACTCAAGGCAATCCTGCGCGCCCGCAAACGCCGCACGCTGGATTGGGGCATCAAATACTTTTTGACAGCCATCATGCTCCTGTTGCCGCTGTCCGTGTTGGCGGTCGTGCTGTCCTGGCCCGGTTTGCCGCAGAACACCTTCACCGGACAACTGGAAAACCTTTACGGTTTCCTCGGACTGATCGGGGTGGTCACGTTCGCCATCATGGGGATGCTCTACAAAATCATCCCGTTTCTCGTCTGGTTCGGCCGTTACAGCCGGCAAATCGGCCGCGCCAAAGTTCCCGCGCTGGCGGACCTTTATTCCGCCCGGCTGCAAACGCTGGGTTATTGGGCCTGGCTGGCCGGACTTGCGGTAACGTCCGGCGCCATCGTCCTGGCCAACGAAACAGGCATCAGCATCGGTTGCGGTTTCCTGGCCCTGGGCGTGTTGACTCTCGGCCTGAACGCCGGCAAAATGCTCTCCCATTACTTCAAACCAAGTCCGTTCCCTCTGCCAATTTCAACCTTGCCCAAAACAGCATGACCACCAACAAAATCACCGAAGAGGCCATCCTTGAAACCTTGCGCCAGGTTATTGACCCGGAACTGGGGTGTAACATCGTGGACCTGGGTTTGATTTACAATGTCTCCATCACGGGCCAAAAAGCGACCGTGGTGATGACTCTCACCACCCCCGGCTGCCCGATGCACGAAAGCATCCGTTGGGGCGCGCAACAGGCGCTGCTCAACCTCGCAGGCGTAGCGGCAGCCGAAGTCGAAGTGGTCTGGGACCCGCCGTGGCACCCTTCCATGATGACGGAATTTGGTCGAAACGCCACCGGCGTCGGAACTTTTTAACCTGAACAAAACTCAGTCAACTGCAAACATAAATCCATCACATATATGAACAAAACAACGCAATGCGAAAACCTAATCGGACCGGATCAAGTCATGGACGTTCGTCCCATCCCCTGTTCGGTCAAACACGGCCTGATCATTCAAACCTGGCTCGGCCTGCCGGTCGGCGGCCATTTCATTCTGCTCAACGACCATGATCCCGTTCCGCTCTACTATCAATTCTCCGCGCAATGGCCCGGAGCGTTCACCTGGGAGCACCTGGTCAAAGGCCCGGAGGAATTCCGCGTCAAGATCACCAAACTCAAAGCCTTGGAGGCGCCCGTTGCCGAAACGGAATCGGCCTGCGGCTGCCGCCACTGAGCAGTGCAGCCGCAAAGGAGGTTTCCATGCCGGACCCTACTGTCAATCAATACTATACAGAGGACCACGAACATCTCCAAGCGGCCCTGCACCGCTTCCAGAGTTTGAAAGCCGGCGAGCCGGACAAGGCGGCGGAGGCGTTTCATGGGTTCAAGGCCGGGTTGGAACGGCACATTCTCTGGGAGGAGAGAATCCTCTTCCGTTGGTATGATCAGCAGTTGGGCCATCTCAGTAATTGCCTGACCGCGAGTCTGCGCCGGGACCATGGACAAATTCTCGTTTATTTGGACGAGATTTCCAGAAAGCTCGCCCAGGGTAACGTTGCGACCGGCGACGAAGAGGGCCGTTTGGAAACGCTCCTTCGGTTCCACAATCAAAAGGAAGAACAGGCGCTCTATCCGGCCATGGACCAAATCCTGAACGACGAACAACGGGCGGCCGTCTTTGTCGCGATGAAGAAAGCAAAATGAAAATGGGAACCGGTTCGGAATTGAAATTCGGCCTTGCGAATTGTCAAATGAGTTGAACACAACCGACGCCATGATGCCGTCAATCAGCCAGTTTAAACGGTTTGATGTTCGCGGTCTCATCCGCCGGGGCGTTGAACCATTTCCCGAAATCCTCCAGCGCGTGGGCCGCCTTAAGGCGGTGGAAGGCTTGATTATCGTGGCGCCATTTTTGCCTTCGCCGTTGATTGAGAAACTTGGCTCCGAGGGCTTCGCCTCCAAAGTGGAGCGCGGTTCCGGCGCGGACTGGCTGGTTTACTTCTGGCGCGAAGATGGTTGAATGATCCCCGCCATGCCTCCCATTCCAGGAGAACTGAAAAGGATCGGCCTCACCGCCGCGCTGCGAAGCTGCCGGCTATTTACCGGCTTGCCTTCGCAAGACCTCGAAAGCATTGCGGATGTCACTGTGGTAAAATCCCTGGCCAAGGGGGAATATCTTTTTCGAGAAGGATCCCCTGCCGTCGGCTTTTATATTGTCCAACGCGGTTCGGTCAACGTTCACCGGGTCAATGCGGCCGGCAAGGAGCAGATCATCCACATATTTCGCAGTGGTGATTCTTTTGCCGAGGTGGCGCTGGCATCGGACAAGGGTTACCCCGCGGATGCCCGGGTGCTGGAGCCGGCGCAGGTGTTGCTCGTGCAGAAGAACGGCATTCTGGCGTTGCTGCGGCACCAACCCGAACTGGCCCTGCGGATGCTTGGCTCCATGAGCAGCCACTTGCGGGTCCTGGTCGGCCAACTCGAAGACCTGACTCTCAAAGACGTGGAAACCCGCTTGGCGAACTGGCTTGTGAAAAAATGCCCGAATTTGCAAAACGAACAGCCTGTCAGGATTGAGCTGGCGATGGCCAAGCGCGTTCTGGCGGCGGAATTGGGCACGGTCAGTGAAACCTTGTCGCGAACTCTGGCAAAATTCCGGCAGCAGAAGCTTCTGACGGTCAAAGGCAAAACCATTGTGGTCCTGTCACCGGCGAAATTGAATGCTCTCCTGAGGCGAAATCTTGGCGAATAGCCAATCAGCCCCCAATCTTTTATTCCCCAGTAGAACAAAGTCGCTCCAGCAACTGGCGGATTCCCGGTCCGATCTGCTTCAATTGTTGGCGGTGGACGGAAGCGAGCTTCTCCAGGATTTTTTGACCGTGAAGGGTAAGTTGAATCAAAACCCGGCGGCGATCCTCGGCGGAGGGCAGCCGAACGACCAACTTCTCCGCCACCAACCGGTCCACCAACCCAACCGCACTGTGGTGACGCAGCTGCAATCGTTCCGCCAACTCGCCCACCGTGACGCTTTCGCGTTCAGGAAAACCCTTGATCGCCAGCAACGCCTGATACTGTTGCGCCGTGATGCCGGCGGAATGCGCGGCTTCCTCGCTAAAATGGATGAACTGCCGGAGCGCATAACGAAACGCGGCGAGCGTTTCATACTCCGATTTGACCAGAAGTTTGTGTTTCGCCATGACGCGCCAATCTAGCAGGCTTGCCGCCGAAAGCCAGATCGCATTTGACATATATCGTCTTACGATATAATATGCGCTTTGCTAATGCAAATTGAACCATTGATCCCATCGGTCCGAACTGGCAAAGAGGTCGTGTCCAACGCAGCCGCCGCAGATGAACTGGCGGATTTCAGTACCAACCGCCGTGTGCTGCTGCTCTCCGCCATGGCGGCAGGGATCGGCGCGATTGGTTCCCTGGTCGCCTACGCTTTGATTTGGCTTATTGCCGCGATCACGAATCTCGCCTTCTATCACCGCTTTTCCGCCGCCCCGGCAGTCCCGCAAGGTCATCATCTGGGGCTTTGGGTGGTGCTGGTGCCGGTGGCGGGAGCGCTCATCATCGGACTCATGGCGCGGTTTGGCTCAGAGAAGATCCGCGGGCACGGCATTCCTGAAGCTCTGGAGGCCATTCTGCTCGGTCGCAGTCGCATACAACTCAAAGTCGCGCTGCTCAAACCGCTCTCCGCGGCTATTTCCATCGGCACTGGCGGCCCCTTCGGCGCGGAAGGCCCGATCATCATGACGGGGGGCGCCTTTGGCTCGATCTTCGCCCAACAATTTCACATGAGCGCGGCGGAACGTAAAACGCTGCTCGTGGCCGGTGCCGCCGCGGGCATGTCCGCCGTGTTCGCCACGCCGGTGGCGGCGGTGCTTTTGGCGGTTGAACTTTTGTTGTTTGAATGGAAACCTCGCAGTTTCATTCCCGTGGCGGTGGCGGCGATTGTCGCCTCGGTTTTGCGCGTCCCGTTGCTCGGCGCGGGACCAATTTTTGCCGTGGTGGCGCACGCACCTCCTTCCGGCACGGTCTTGGCGATCGCCGCCGGCCTCGGTGTTGTGGCCGGCTTCGCTTCCGGTCTACTGACGATGCTCGTTTACGCCTGCGAAGATGTGTTTCAAAAACTGCCGTTGCACTGGATGTGGTGGCCGGCCATTGGCGCGGTCTTCATTGGCGTGGGCGGCGTCCTGGAACCGCGCGTGCTTGGGGTTGGTTACAATACCATCCACAGTTTATTGCGCGGCGAACTGGTGGGGGCGGCGGTCATAGGTTTGCTCGCGGCCAAAGCCTTGGTGTGGTCCATTGCTTTGGGATCCGGAACGTCCGGCGGAGTGCTGGCGCCCTTGCTGATCATGGGCGGGGCGCTCGGAGCTTTCGCCGGTTCCTGGATTCCCGTGGGAGACCCCGGCCTCTGGGCGCTGATCGGGATGGCGGCGATGATGGGCGGCACCATGAGGTCGCCACTGACCGCAATGGTTTTCGCCGTCGAATTAACGCGGGACTTCAATCTGTTTCCCGCCTTGCTCATCGGTTCAGTGGCGGCGTTGGGCGTGACCGTGCTGCTCATGCGCCGTTCCATCCTCACCGAAAAGCTCGCCCGGCGCGGTCACCACATCACACGCGAATACAGCATTGATCCTTTCGAACTGGCCCGCGTGCGCGATGTGATGGACCAAGACGTGCCGAGCGTCCCCGCCACGATGAAACTTTCGGAGCTTTCTGATCTGATCGCTCTCGGCGATTCGGACATAAGTCGGCGACAGGGAACTTTGATTGTGGACGAGGAGGATCGGCTCGTTGGCATCATCACGCGAGGGGACATTGTCCGGGCGCTCCGGCAAAAGCAGAATTCGGAGATGACCGTGGCCGAAGCCGGCAGTGTGGATCTCGTGGTCGCGTTTCCCGACGAACCGTTGTCTGCGGCGCTCACAAAAATGCTGGAGCGCGACGTGGGTCGGTTGCCGGTAGTGGAGCGCAAGAACCTGGGCTGCGTGGTTGGTTACCTTGGACGCGCGGCAATTCTTTCGGCTCGGATGAAATTCCATGAAGAGGAAAATATTCGCCAGCGAGGTTCGTTTTCTGGGACGACCCATGCGCGAGATTAAGACAGTCTCGCCAAAAACTCGTTGCGCAGATGCTGATCTTTTTGAAACGCTCCGTGCATCACGTTCACCTTCATGATGGAATGGGTGTCACGGACCCCGCGCGCCATGGCGCACATGTGCTGGCCATCAATCAGCACCGCCACTCCC
>JBEKVM010000066.1:0-29368 GCA_049513975.1 Verrucomicrobiota bacterium
CTCGTTATTAAGGGTTTTGATTCCGGGAAGGCGGTTTTGCCTTGCGCGACCGGCGCAACACCGCCAACGATCCCGGCTCGAAACCATTTGCAACTGCGTTTCCAGGGCACGTGCCATTAACAAGGCATTAGCAAAGAGAGTGCCATCGGTTTGACCCCAAAGTGTGCAACACTCAGCGGCACAATGTTTTACAAACTAACCGTCCAATTATCTTACGGATTTATTGCATGGAGCCGGCGTTTTTTAACATTATGTTAACATTGGGATTGGTTTGTTTTGGTCAGCTTGCGAGTTTCCAAACAACGCGTGGCGAAAATATTAATGGGGAATCAAAAAGCCGGCTGTTTTCATTGTAAATCCATTAAATCGCGCGGCCATGATGGACAAGTCGGGTGCTGGTGTGATAAAGGATTTGCAGTCCAAATTTCAACTTAACGGCACCCATGAGATGGTACTGGAGACAACCGACAGCGCCCAGGCTGGAGAAAACGGCAAAAACCGCATTCCTTACCCTGGCGTGAGCGCGCCCGTCAACAAATCCATGGTGGCACTCATCATTGATGATGAACTGCAAATGCGCCGTCTTCTGCGCCTGATGCTGGAAGCCCAAGGTTACCAGGTTTATGAAGCCAAAACCGGGCAGGAGGGATTGATCGAGGCGGCGCAATGCCGGCCGGAAATCATCCTGCTGGATCTCGGGCTGCCCGATATGGACGGGGAGAAAGTGCTGAAGCGCCTGCGGGAGTGGAGCCGCGTTCCGGTGGTCGTCTTGTCCGTGCGGGACCGGGAGGAGGACAAGGTGGCGGCGCTGGATGCCGGGGCGGATGATTACATGACCAAGCCATTTGCGGCCAATGAACTGCTGGCGCGGCTGCGGGCGGCCCATCGCCATGCCCACGCCGGCGCGGAAGCGCCCGTCTTCCGCTCCGGCCGGCTGGAGGTGGATTTGGGGCGGCGTGTGGTGAGCGTGGGCGGGGAGGCGGTGAAGCTGACGGCGACAGAATACACGTTGCTGGCGCTTTTCGTGCGCAACGCCGGGCGGGTCTTGACGCACCGGCAGTTGCTGACCGAGGTGTGGGGGCCGAAGGCCGCCGAACACAATCTCTACCTCCGCGTCTATATGGCGCGTCTGCGGGAGAAACTGGAGGCCGATCCCGGCAAGCCGGAATTGTTCATCACCGAAGCCGGCATCGGTTATCGTCTGATGGAGGTGGGGCGGTAGGGTCTGCCATTCCTGATCCAAATCTTAATCTTAATCCTAATCCTCCCTCCCGAATGAAGATTAAGATTAGGGTTGAGATTAGGAGTAGGAGTAGGAGGGGGTGGCCGAAGGGGCGAGAGGCACTCCTGGGGCGCGGAAGGCGCGGCCTTTTTCGTTGCGCCCGGCAAGGCTTGTCTTCAGCATGAGGTTATGAGTGATTTATCGCGTTGTTCCGCTCTCTTCACCGGCCTGCTCGCCGCCGCCGCTTTGCGCGTTTCCGTCCTCCCAGTGGAAGCAGCCGGGGCCGTGTCCCGAAATGACCAGGCGGGGACGAATTCCGTCCCAGCCGCGCCCGCGGTGGCACGGAATGACGCGGTGGAAAACTCGGTGGTGAAAGTGTTCTCGACGGTGCGTTATCCCGATTACTTCCGTCCGTGGACCAAGGAGTCGCCGACGGAGATTTCGGGCACGGGGGTGGTGATCGAGGGCAAGCGAATACTCTCCAACGCCCATGTCGTCCATTACGCCAGCCAGGTGCAGGTCCAGGCCAACCAGGCGGGGGACAAGATTGGGGCCACCGTGGTGGCGATAGACGGCGGCATAGACCTGGCGGTGCTGAAGCTGGATGACGAGACGTTTTTCGAGACGCACGCCCCGCTGGAGCGGGCGAAAATGCTGCCGGAAATCAAGGACGCGGTGATGGTGTACGGGTATCCGACCGGCGGCTCCAGCCTTTCCATCACCAAAGGCATTGTCTCCCGGATTGAATTTGCGCCCTACAATTTTCCGGTTTCGGGCTTGCGCATCCAAATTGACGCGGCGATCAATCCGGGCAACAGCGGCGGGCCGGCGGTGGTGGGGGAGAAAATGATCGGGCTGGCGTTCAGCCATCTGCAGAACGCGGAGAACATCGGCTACATCATTCCGTGCGAGGAAATCGAATTGTTCCTGCAAGGGGTGGCCACGGGCAGTCACGAGGGCAAACCGGCCATGTTCGAAGAATGCCAGACGTTGGAAAGCCCGGCCTTGCGCGCGTTTCTCAAGCTGGACAAATCGGTCAATGGCATCGTGGTGCATCGGCCAAGCAATCCGGACCCCGCCTATCCGCTCAAGGAATGGGACGTCATCACCAAAATTGGCGACACGCCGGTGGATGATGAAGGCATGATCAAATCCGGCAGCCTGCGCCTGCGCTTTACTTACCTTGTGCAAAAGACGGCCCAGAATGCCAAAGTCCCCCTGACCCTGATCCGGTCCGGCCGGGAGATGCAACTGGACCTGCCGGTGCAGTCCAAACTGCCGGTGGTTTTGAGCGGGCTGAACGGAACCTACCCCTCCTACTTCGTGTACGGTCCGTTGGTGTTTTCAACAGCGACGCGGGAATTCCTTCAGGCCCTGACGCATGGAGAAGGGGGCAGTTGGACCGGCTTCCTGATCAGTTCGGGCAGCCCGCTGCTCAAGCGGGCCATGGACTTGCAGGCCTTTCCGGGCGAACGCCTGGTCGTGGTTTCATCGCCTCTTTTTCCGCATAAGCTGGCCAAGGGCTATTCCAACCCGGTCTCCCAAGTGGTCAAGTCGGTCAACGGGACAGCCATCAAGAACCTGGAGCATCTGGTGGAAGTGCTGCGCGACTGCCAGGACGAGATGATCTCGATTGAATTTGACAATCGCACCGGCGAAGCGCTGGTCTTTCCGCGCGCGGAAATGGCGGCGGCGACCGAGGAAATCCTGACGGACAACGGGGTGCGCAGCCAAGGCTCGGCGGACACGATGGCGGTTTGGAACGCGAAGAAATGAAGCGGGCCGGCGCTCAGGCATAGACGAGGAGATGGATGTCCTCGGGGAGGATGCCGGAGATTTCGCGGATGATGTTGCGGGGCGCGCCGGAGGATCTCAAACCGCCAGCGCGTCTCTTTCTTCGGTGCGGATGCGAATGGCCTCTTCCACCCTGGAGACAAAGACCTTGCCGTCGCCGATTTTTCCGGTCCGGGCCGACTGGACAATGGCGGCGCAAGCGGCGGCCGCCATTTCATCGGCCAGGACGATTTCGAGTTTGATTTTAGGCAGGAAATTTGAGGCGTATTCGCTGCCGCGATAAAGCTCGGTGCGGCCGTTTTGGCGGCCGTAGCCGGCAACTTCGCAAACGGTCATGCCGCCGATGCCGAGATCGGCCAGGGCATCGCGCACTTCATCAAGCTTGAACGGTTTGATGATGGCTTCGATTTTCTTCATGGTGCTCCGGCAAAAAGCGCGGCAAGCAAAGTGAGTCCAAGATCATGCGTGAAGGAAAAAGCAAAGGTAATGCCATGCATCAAAGAATGTTGTCCTTGTGCTTAAAATCGTCGTAAAACCCGTTTCCGGGCCGCCAAAACGGGATGGACTTTTCTTTCAAACCAAACAGGATGGTCAAAACTAGCCAGCCAGTTGGGCGCCGGTGCTTCAACCGGCGTTGCTGGAGTGACATGACCCCTGCGACCTTCAAACTCCTGCGGGCACGAGGTTTCGCCGCTGGCTGGTTGGGGAGTTTTCCGGTGTTGCGGCTGCCTGGGCCAGGCGTTTCCGAAATCGCACATGGCGCAGGCGCGTCAGTTCCACCAGGGGCCGCCAAACCGCATGGACCAACTGGCGCTTGATCAAAAAATGCCACAGCCGGTTGGACCGCTTGTAGAGGTAAGCCGAACCCAAGTAGGCCGGCCAGGCCGACAGAGCGGCCGGCCGCCGCCGCCAAATCGAGGCGTGCGAAAACAACCGCCGGTAGGTCCAATCGTATCCCAGCAGCAATTCCTCCGCCGTCATTAGTTTTGGCCGGAAAACGACATGCGAGGTGTCGTATTTCTCCCAATCCCGATGCAGCAATCGTCCCTCCCTCTCCAGTTGCCGGAACAGCGGCGTCCCCGGATAGGGTGTCAAGATGTGAAAGGTGGCGCATTCCAGGCGGACGGATTCAATCCATTGCGACGTTGTGGCAAAGACGTCCCGGTCGTCGCCATCAAACCCGAAAACGAAACTCCCGTTGACCTGAATGCCGTGATCGTGAAAAATCCGCACCCGCCGGGCGTGGTTTTCCACCCGGGGCGTCTTCTTGCGGGCGTCGGCGAGGTTTTGGTCGGAAAGCGATTCGAACCCGATGAATACTCCCGTGCAACCCGCCAGCGCCATTTCCCGGACCAGGCCCGCGTCGTCCGTCACGTCGAGGGTGACGGCGGCGCTCCAGATCTTTTCCAGCGGCCGGAGTGCCCGGCATAACGAGCGAAGATATTCCGGCTTGGAGCCGAGATTGTTGTCGGTAAAAACTCCGTAAGGCTCCCCGTTCGCCTCAAACTGCCGGCGGATGTCCTCCGGCTCCCGCATGCGGTACGGCATGCGCAAGCCGTCGGTCGCCAGATAACAGAATCCGCACCGGTTGTGGCAGCCCCGGGTGGCGATCAGGCTGGTGGTTGTCAAGAAACTCCGCCGGGGCGCCAGGTCGCGGCGGGGCGCCGGATCAAGGTCGTAAGCCCGCTCGTAAGTGGCGGCGTAACGCGGCCGCAGCCGGCCCAGCCCGGCATCGCGCAAGATTTCCGGCCACAATTGAACCCCGTCGCCGATGGCCAGGGCGTCGGCATGCGGGGCGCATTCCTCCGGACAGGAGAGCGTGTGCAATCCGCCCAGGACCACCTTGCAGCCGTGGGCGCGGTACCAGGCAGCCAGGGCAAAGGCGCGTTTGGCGAAGGTCAAATGCACGGAGATGCCGGCGATTTCCGGCCAAGGGTCCGACGGCGGCGGGCCTTGCAGGAGGTTTTCATCCCAGTACCGGACCTGCCAGTCTTCCGGCGTCGCGCCCGCCACCGACGTCAGCGCCAGCGTCGGGGTGAGGACATGTTTGCCGAAGCTGGAATGGGGTGATTTGGCGTAAAATGGATTGATCAGCAAGGCCAGCCGGCGCTGGAGACGGGCGCCGGGATTGACCGCCGGAAGCGGCGGCGCTTCCACCATTTCGCGCGGCCGCCAGAGGGCCGGCCGCGGCAGGTGGAAAGGGTCGTCGGGGACGTTTCCGAGCAGGGCAAAGAGCGGATTCATAGTGTCCCGGTGCGGCGGGGCGTGTTAAGTGAGTTTACTTTGTATCACAAAGTAAAAGACTCGCTTGGCCGGTTCACGTTCAAAATAATTTTCAATAAAACTGCAGCCAGGTCGCCTCGCCGGGATGCGATGAACTGGTTTGCCTCCGGTTGTTACAGTTTTATCTAAACCGCTCTAAGTCTTGGCGGGGGCGGCCGGGGCCGGCTTCTTGGGCTCCATCTCGTCCAAGGCCACATTGAGCAGGAGGACGTTGACGCGCGGCTCGCCGAGGAAACCCCATTGGGAGCCTTCGGTGAATTTTTCCACCAAGGCCGTGACCTTGTCCGGGCTGAGGCCGCGGGCGGCGGCGACGCGGGCGATTTGCAAGTGCGCGGCTGGCGGGCTGATGTGCGGGTCCAGTCCGCTGGCGGAGGCAAAGACAACGTCGGCCGGCACCGGGGTGTTGGTGGGCAGGTTGTTGCCGCTGAGGAAGGCGGCGGTGTTGTTCTGCACGTTGGTTTGCAACTGCCCGCTGGTCGGCCCCAGGTTGCTGCCGCTGGAGGCGGCCAATCCGGTCGGGCCGGTGCCGTAACTGCAGGCGGAAGGCCGCGGCCAGAAGTAGTTGGAGCCGGTGAATTGCTGGGCGAGCAGGGCCGAGCCGATGATTTTGCCGTCGCGCATGACAAGGCTGCCGTTGGCCTGGTCCTTGAAGGCCAGTTGGGCGATCACGGTGATGACGGCCGGATAGGCGATGCCGCAGATAATCGTCCAAAGGATCGTCTGGCGGATGGCTTGAATGATGACTTTCATAAGATGGGTGTGGTTGGTTGCGGGGTTAGTTGACCAGATGGGTGGCGACTAAAATGATGTCGAGCAGTTTGATGAAAATAAAGGGCATGATGATGCCGCCGACGCCGTAAATGAGCATGTTGTTGCGCAGGATGACGGCGGCGCCGAGCGGCTTGTACTTGACGCCGCGCAAGGCCAGCGGAATCAAGGCGACGATGATGAGGGCGTTGAAGATGACGGCGCTGAGGATGGCGCTTTGCGGCGAGTGCAGATACATGATGTTGAGCTTGTCCAGCGGGCCGTGTTCGCCGGCTTTGGCGGCGTAAAGGACGCCGAACATGGCGGGCAGAATGGCGAAGTATTTGGAGACGTCGTTGGCGATGCTGAAGGTGGTCAGCGCGCCGCGGGTCATGAGCAGTTGCTTGCCGATTTCCACCACTTCGATGAGTTTGGTGGGGCTGCTGTCCAGGTCCACCATGTTGCCGGCCTCGCGGGCGGCCTGGGTGCCGGTGTTCATGGCCACGCCCACGTCGGCCTGGGCCAGGGCGGGCGCGTCGTTGGTGCCGTCGCCGATCATGGCGATCAATTTGCCCCCCTCCTGCTCCTTGCGGATGCGGGCCAGCTTGTCCTCCGGCTTGGCCTGGGCGATGAAATCGTCCACTCCCGCCTCGGCGGCGATGGCGGCGGCGGTGAGATTGTTGTCGCCGGTGATCATGATGGTGCGCACCCCCATTTTGCGAAGCTGGGCGAAGCGTTCCTTGATGCCGCCTTTGACAATGTCCTTGAGGCGGATGACGCCGAGGATGCGGGCGTTGTCCGACACAACCAGGGGAGTGGCGCCCGAACCGGCGACTTCCTCCACCGTGGCGGAGACGGCCTTGTCGCGCACGCCGCCTTGTTGCTGGACGAATTGGAAAACCGATTCGGCCGCGCCTTTGCGGATGCGGTGTTTGACCCCGCCGTTGCCGTCGCCCAGATCCACGCCGCTCATGCGGGTTTGGGCGGTGAAGGGAACAAACTGGGCGTGGGGCGTGGCGACATCGCGGCCGCGCAAGCCGTATTTTTCTTTGGCCAGCACGGCGATAGAGCGGCCTTCCGGCGTTTCGTCGGCCAGCGAAGCCATTTGCGAGGCGTCGGCTAATTCCTCAATTTTGACGCCCGGGGCGGGAATGAATTCGGTGGCCATGCGGTTGCCCAGGGTGATGGTGCCGGTTTTGTCAAGGAGAAGCACGTCCACGTCGCCCGCCGCCTCCACCGCCCGCCCGCTGGTGGCCAGGACGTTGCGGCGCATCAGCCGGTCAATCCCGGCGATGCCGATGGCGCTGAGCAAGCCGCCGATGGTGGTGGGAATCAGGCAGACGATCAGCGCCAGCAGCACCGGGGCGGAGGTGAGGACGGCGTCCTTCTGCCCGGCCTGGGCTTCGTTGTAATGGGCAAAGGGCGGCAGCGTGTAAACCACCAGAATGAACAACGCCGTCAGGCTCACCAGCACGATGTTCAGCGCGATTTCATTGGGCGTCTTTTGCCGGCGCGCCCCTTCGATCATGCCAATCATTCTGTCCAGAAATGAATTGCCGGCCTCGGCGGTGACGCGCACCACAATGCGGTCGCTGATGACGCGGGTGCCGCCGGTGACGGCGCTGCGGTCGCCGCCGCTTTCGCGCACCACCGGGGCGGACTCGCCGGTGATGGCCGATTCATCCACCGTGGCGATGCCCTCGACGATTTCGCCGTCGGCAGGGATGAAGTCGCCGGTTTCACAGACGAAGCGCTCGCCGATTTTCAATTCATTGCCGGGGACGGAGACTTCCTTGCCGTTGACCAGTTTGCGGGCCATGGTCTTGGTGCGCATTTTGCGCAACTCGTCGGCGTGGGCCTTGCCGCGGCCCTCGGCCATGGCCTCGGCGAAGTTGGCGAACAGGCAGGTGAACCAGAGCCAGAGGCAGATCTGGAGGTTGAAGCCGGAGAATTTGCCCGGGATGAAAAGGAAGATGGTCGTCCAGATCGAGCCGACATAGACGACAAACATCACGAGGTTTTTGATTTCGTCCCGCGGGTCGAGCTTCTTGAACGAATCCAGGACCGCCTGTTTGACCAGGGAGGAGTATTTGATTTCAACTTTTGTGCTCATAGTTTATTCGAGTCTTTTTTATTTAGAAAGTGCGCGCCGCCTGCATCAGGCCGTGCTCCGCGATCGGGCCAAGGCACAGGCAGGGAAAGAAAGTCAGGGCGGCGATAATGACGATCACCCCGAACAGGACGCAGGCAAAAGTCAGGTTGTTGGTGGGCAGTGTTCCCGGCGAGGCGGGCACGGTCTTTTTGGCGGCGAGGTTGCCGGCAATGGCCAGCACGGCAAAAGCCACGACGAACCGACCGAGAAACATGGCCGCGCCGAGAGTCAGATTGTAAAAATTGCTGTTGACGCTGAGTCCGGCGAACGCGCTGCCATTGTTGGCGGCGCACGAGGCGTAGCCGTAAAGGATTTCGCTCAAGCCATGCGGACCTTGATTGGTCAAGCCCGCCAGACCGGCCGGCACGCTGCACGCCAGGGCCGAGCCGGCCAGAATAAGGATGCTGGGCGCCATGATGGCCACGATGGCCCAGGTGGCGTCCCAAGCCTGAATTTTCTTGCCCAGATATTCCGGCGTGCGCCCGATCATCAACCCCGCGATAAAGACCGCGATCAAGACATGCATGAGGATGCCATATAACCCGGCCCCCACCCCGCCGAAGACAATGCAGCCGAGCATCAGATTCCACATCGGCGCCAGGCCGGCCAGCGGAGTGAAGCTGTCGTGCATGGAGTTGACCGCGCCACAGGAGGTTCCCGTTGTGGCCACGGCAAAAAGCACGCTGTTCATCACGCCGAAACGCTGCTCCTTGCCTTCGAGGAGAGGTCCGGCACTGGCCATTACCGGGTTGGGCTGCGACTCGGCGTGCCAGGCCAGCGCGAACTCGCCCACCAGCAACGCCAGCATCACTCCAAACAGACACCAGGCGTGGCGGCGGTCGCCAATCATCACGCCAAAAGCATAGACCAGTCCGGCCGGAATGATGATCAAGCCCAGCATCTCCAAAAAGTTTGTCAGAGGGCTGGGGTTCTCAAAGGGATGGGAGCTGTTCTGGCCAAAGAATCCGCCCCCGTTGGTGCCGAGGTGTTTGATGGCGATTTGCGAGGCCGCCGGGCCGGTCGGGATGGGTTGCGTGGTCACTTGCGCATCTACCATCACGGGAACATTGGTCATCATCACATTGCCCTTGGCGTCTTTCTGCGGCACATCCGCCATGACGGGCGCGCCGTTGGACAGGACCGTCTTGCCCTGCGCGTCCAGCAGCGGCGTGGACACGGTGACGGCAATGTTGGTCGTGATCGGCTGACCCTTGGCATCGTTGGTCCCGACCTGGGCCGTGTAAGACTCCATCAGGTTGGCGGTGGCGTAAGGCTTGAAATTCTGCACGACACCCTGGGCGCTCAACGCCGTGGCCAGAACGACGGACAAGGGCAGGAGCGCGTAGAGGGTGGCCCGCGTGAGATCCACCCAGAAATTGCCCAGGGTGTTGGCCGAGGCGCGCTTCAATCCGCGCGTGACGGCCAGGAGGACGGCGATGCCCGTGGCGGCGCTGAGGAAATTGTGGACGGCCAGCCCGGCCATCTGCGACAGGTAACTCATGGTGTTTTCGCCCGAATAGGCCTGCCAGTTGGTGTTGGTGATGAAACTGATGGCCGTGTTGAGCGCCAGCGCCCAAGGCACGTTGTCGAAATGTTGCGGATTGAGCGGCAGCCATTTCTGGCTCATGAGCAATCCCCACAGTGATAGAATGCCGACGACGTTGAAGACGAGCACGGCCAGGAAATAGCCTTTCCAAGTCATCTCGGCCTGCTCATTCACGCCACCCGCCCAATAAACCAGTCTTTCCACCGGCCGCAGCAACGGATGCAGGAAGGTTTTTTGCCCTTGAAAAACGCGCGCCATGAACCGGCCAAGGATCGGGGTCAAACCGATCAGCAGTCCGAAAAACAGCGCGACTTGCATAACTTCATTCATTTTCATGGTGGTCAACTTAAAGCCGCATTGACGGACGGCTTAATCAAAATGACCGCGATTGGCGTAAAAAACTTGTTAATGAGTTCACTACCGTCATAACCATTTTTTGCTCAAGGCTTTAGAACGTGCGGCCGGCCAGCATGAGCCAGTGCTCGACGATGGGGCCGAGGCACAGCGCCGGGAAAAACGTCAGCGCGGCCACAACCGTGATGACTCCGGTGAGCGTCAATCCGAACGTCCAGCCGTGGGTCGGCAGGGTGCCGGAGGAAACTTCCACAGTCTTCTGCTTGGCCAGGTTGCCGACAATGGCCAGGGCCGCGACAATGGGCGCGAACCTGCCAACGATGATCGCCAGACCCAGCAAAACATTGTGCCACGGGATGTTGGCGTTCAACCCGGCAAAGGCGCTGCCGTTGTTGTTGGCGGCTTCGGCGTAGGCGTAGAATAATTCACTCAAACCGTGCGGACCGGCGTTGCCCAGAGTGGAGGTGCCCACCGGAACCATGCAGGAGAGCGCCACCGGAAGCAAACAGGCGGCGTTGGGCAGAAGCACGCCGATGACAGCCCAAGTGGCCTCCCATTTGCCCAGTTTTTTACCCAGATATTCGGGCGTCCGGCCAATCATCAGGCCGGCGATGAAGACGGCGATGAGCACATGAAACAACATGCAATACATCCCGCAGCCAATGCCGCCAAACATGATCTCGCCGATCATGATGTTCCACATCGGCATCAGCCCGGCCAGCGGCATCCAACTGTCATGCATGGAATTGACCGACCCGTTGTCAATCGCGGTGCAGGAAATGCCCCAGAGGACGCTGTTCATCAAACCAAAGCGTTGTTCCTTGCCTTCCATGAGCGGGGCCGCGCTGGCGACGACCGGATTGGGGCGCGTTTCCGCATACCAGGCCACGCCAAAGGAGAACAGGTAAAGCCCCAGCATCACCAGGAACAAACACCAGGCATGCTTCTTGTTGCCAATCAAAAGGCCGAACATATAAACCTGGGCCATCGGCACCACGATGATGGCCAGCATTTCGAGAAAGTCCGACAGCGGCGTCGGGTTTTCAAAAGGATGCGCGCTGTTCACGCCATACCAGCCGCCGCCGTTGGTGAAAAGCTGCTTGCACGATTCAAAGGACGCCACCGGGCCAACCGGGATCGGCTGCGTGGCCACCTGCGTGTCAACCATCACCGGAACATTGGTCATGATGACATTGCCCTTGGCGTCTTTCTGCGGCACATCCGCCATCACCGGCACGCCGTTGGACACCACGGCCTTGCCCTGAGCGTCCAGCACCGGCGCCGACACGGTGACGGCGATATTGGTCATGATGGGCTGTCCCTTGGCGTCGTTGGTCCCGACTTGGGCCGTGTAAGTCTCCATCAGGTTGGCGGTGGGGTAATCTTTCCAAGTCTGGGGAACGCCCTGCCAGGCGAGCGGAATGGCCCAAAGGACCGAAAGCGGAATGACGATGTAAAGGGTGCAGCGCGTCAGGTCCACCCAGAAATTGCCGATGGTTTTGCAAGTGGCCCGCGCCAGGGCGCGTCCCACCGCCACCAGCACGGAAAGGCCGACCGCGCCGCTGATGAACTGATGGACGGAAAGCCCGATGGTCTGGGCGAAATAACTCATGACGGCCTCGCCCGAATAGGATTGCCAGTCCGCGTTGCAGGTGAAACTCCAGGCCGTGTTGAACGCCAGGTGCCAACTGCAGTTGGGCAGCTTTTGCGGATTGAGCGGCAGCCAGGCCTGCGTCATCAAAATGACGATCAGCGAGGCGAACCCCACCGAGGTCATCGTCACCAACGACGCCAGATACTTCAGCCACGACATCTCCTCGGCGGGGCTGACGCCGCTGAGGCGGTAAACCAGTTTTTCCACCGGCAGGAGAAGCGGCTGGAGGAACGTTTTCTCGCCTTTGAAAACCCGCGCCATGAAACGGCCCACCACGGGTGTCAATGCGATGCCTATGCCGAAGAACAACACGATCTGAATAATCTCATTCAATTTCATATTGGTTTAATGATCTCGTTCAACTTCACTTTGCCAACCTAAGCGGGGGGAAGCCGGGGTGTTAATAAAAATGGCGGCGCTTGCCGTAAAAAAACTGTAAAAACCCCCGCGCCGGAGTTTTCAACTGAACACAGGGGGCAGGACAGGATTCTTCAAAGGTAGGGGCGTCGCGCTGCCACGCCCGGACGGCGCGGCGCGCCGTCCCTACCCAAGGACATGAAGAATCTTAAAAGGGTCAAGCCCGGAATTGTTAAAAGGGTCAAGCCCGGAATTGTGAATTCTTTTCATGTTCCGTTTTCCGGGCTTGATAACTTCACGTTTAGATTCATCTATAACTCAATGATTTGGATGATATTATGCATTTTCTTGGACAAAGCTCCGGTCCGACCACTTTGACGATTTTCAACCCGTGCAGGCCGCGGTCCAACTTTTATTGATTGGAAATGATGCGGTAAAACCGCTGCGGGAAATTCGTCGCCGACATATCCCACAGGTCAAACAATCCGTTTTGGCCGGCAACGCCGTTTGTCACCAACATCCACAAAATCGGCGGCGCAAGATTTGTCGCAGCGTCTAATTCGTAAGTCACGCCCGCCGCGCCGGTGCCGGCAAAATGAAAATTGCCGTCGCTGGTTTGGTTCATTCCGCCGAACTCCGGTTCCACGGTGGCAATCACGGACAACGCTCCATTCGTCAAAGCATTCGTGTTCCATGCCAAGCCGGTGCCGAGCGAAGGAAGATTCAATGTGGTGAAAGTTCCGTTGTAATTCGCCGCGGAGAAAATTTGAAAATTGTCGCCGGCAGTGAGCGGCGCGCCAACATTGTTCACGGTCAACCTGCCGCCGTAGGTTATCCCGCTCGACGGCAGGACGATTTGGTCATTAAGCGGCGCGCCGTTGTGGCGGTTGATTTTTATCAGCGTCACGCCATTCAACACGGGCGAATTGCCCATCGTCAGAATGCCGGCCGCGCCGCCGGAGGTGCCGGGCGCAATCGTGCCGTTGATGGCGATCGCGCCGTTCACCGAGCCGCTGCCCGAAAGAATCTGTGCCGCGCCCAGCGCAAAACCGCCGGTGACCGCCGACACATCGAACACGGCTCCGCCGGCGAGGGGAATGCTCGTTGAATTGGCGATTGAACCCACACTGCCCAAAGCGAGCGTGCCGGCATTGATGATGGTGCTCCCGGTGTAGGTGTTGGTGTTGCCCAATGTGAGAGTGCCGGCGCCATTCTTGGTCAGGCCGCCGTCCGTGGTGTTGTCTCCGCTCATGCCGGAATGCAGCAGCGTCTGGCCAATGGTGACGCTGCCTCCGGCCGTGTCTATTTTCGCGCCAAAGTTACGGACGTTGACGCGCGTCAAGCCCTGCATGAACGTCGTGCTGCTGCCAGCGGATTTTAGCGTGCCGCCGTTGAAGTTGAATGTGCTGTTGCCGGCGCTCGACGTCGCGATGACAGACGGCACGGTCAACGTGCCGCCATTCAGATTGTAAGTGTTGGTGCTGGACGTCACACCGGCGTAGTTCAAATCCAAATTGCCGCCGCCACCGATTGTCACGCCGGCATCGCTGTAAAAGGTGATGTTGCCGCCAAACTGATTCACCACGTTGCCGCCGGTGTTGCCGCTGCGGCACATTTTCAATGACGTGCCGTTGTCCAGGAAAAGGTTGCCGTTGGTGACGTCCAATTCACCTGCGCCCGAATCGTAATAACCCACCATCAACCACTTGGTGGCCGCCGGGCCGATGATAAAATTGCCACCGTTGAGCGCCAGCTTGCCGCGGCCCGTGCCGGCGAACTGGAGAATCGCGTCATTGGTCGAGAGGAGCGTGCCGCCGCTGTTCAACGTGACCGTGCCGGAAATGGAATTGTCCAGGTAGTTTCCGCGCGCCACGGTGAGCGAGCCGACCGACAAAGTGGCGTTGGCCACGGTGACGGCGCCGGTGGCGACGTATTGCGATCCGCTTTGATCGGAGCCGCCCGCGCGGAGTTCGCCGCCCATAGTGAGACTGCCGCCCGTCACGGTGAGATTGCCGCTGCCGGTGAGATAACCAGCGGTGGAGGTGCTGCTGCCAAACGACGTCGTTCCACTGGAGACGTTCACGGTGCCTGCGTTAACAGTCAGACCGCCGCCAACGTTGTTCGTGCCGCTCAATGTCAACGTCCCGCCACCGGTTTTGGTGAAACCATAACTGCCGGACATCGCCGTGGAAATCGTCGAGGTGTTTTGATTCACGGCAATCGCCGGCACATTGCCGCCGCCGCCGTCGAGTGTCAGCGTGTTGGTTCCCGACAAAATCCAGTTTTGGGAACCGGTGGTGCCGCCGAATTTCAAGCCGCCGATGGTGCGGGCGCTCTCGAGCGTCACGGTGCGATTGCCCGTAATGTCAATGGCGCTGAAATCTGCGATGTAACTGCCGCCGTTGGCAATCAAGCCGCCGTTCCAATTATTGCTTGCGCCCCAGTTGCCGCTGGCGTTGTTGGTCCAAACGCCGCCGGTGTATGCCGGCCACTGCGCGCTGTTGTAACGCGCCCAAATTTGGGCGGCGGTCATGGCGTAATCGGCGATTTCCACTTCATCCAATTTTCCGTTGAACAGCGGGTCGTTCGGGAACTGGCTTTTGCCAAGATAATTTTTAATCGGACGGAAAGCCGACGGTGCCAGCGACATGCTGTTGTTGGTTGCGACGGACGCGCCATTGACGTAAAGGATCGCGTTGCTGCCGTTGAGCGTCACAGCGACGTGCTCCCATGAGCCGGAGGCCAGCGCCCCGGAGCGTTCGACGATTTGCTCGCCCCCGCCGTTGTTGATGGCGAAACGCAGCGTGGTGCTGCCGGAATTCGGCGTGAGAAAAAGATAATGCGACGTGTCGTTGCCGAAATCAAAAATGCGCTGCCATTGATTGCCGCCGTTCCAATAAACCCACGCCGCAAACGTGAACGCACTGCCTTCGGCGATATTGGCCGGAAGCTGAACGCGGCTGTTCGCGCCATCCAGGGCAATTGCCTGCACCGGGTTGTTGTGTCCGGCGGTATAACTCGGCGCGCCCACGGCCAGGCCGTTGTTGTCATAGCCGGAGGTGTCCCACGTGTTCGCGGCAAAGAGAAATTCCGCAATCCCGCGCGTGCCGTTGTCCGGCATGGCCTGAGAATAAGAAAGACTGGAAACGACATTGGAATAAGTCGTGCCCGCCGGCGTGACGGTGTTGCTGCTGGTGATTAGGGACCGAACGTCCTCGACCCAGTTGTAAAGCGCGTAACGTTCCACGAACGGTGTGCTTTCGAGCATCTCTACCATGGCCGCGATACAGGCCTGCTCTTGAGCATAAGTCGGAGGCGGATAGGGATTATTATCTGTCCAGTTCGCGCCGTTGTTCCATTCGGTGATCCAGATTGGCCGGTGCGTATTATTCCAAATATCGAGCAGGAAGTTATACATCTGATTCGCCGCGCCGTTCGGATCGGCTGGATTCCAGGCCCAGTAATAATGTATGGCAACGAAATCAACCCGCAAACCGGCCGCGTCAGCCTGTTGCACAAAAGGATACAGCCAACTAGAGCGGCCGCCATCCGTTGTGGCGGGCGAGCCAACTCGCAAACCGGTGGAAAGCACATCGCCCCACGCCGAGATCCCCGTGCTGACGGACATGTCGGCTTGGCTCGCATTATCCGGCTCATTGTAACCGAGGATGGTGTTGATGCCCAGTGATTGCCAATTCTGGCCAAGCCCAGGCCAATACTGAGTCTGACGGATGGCCACATATTCCAAATCGGGCGAGGAACTCGAACTAATGTTCCAATTATACCACCAAAGAAGGTTCAACCATGCGATTCCCGGATCGCCGGCGGTGCCTTTCTTGCTCGTCCAGCGCCACGGCGTGACGTAAATAAACTGCACTTGCTTGTCGAGCGTGGCGGGCAGCACGCCGATTTCCAAATCACCGTCCTGCGCGATGTAGCATTTGCTGTAACTCGCGCCGTTCGCCGATTGCGCCAGAACCGCCTGGTATCCGCGTTTCAATTTCAATGAGCTGATGTTGGTGATGCCGGCGCCAGTGTAATAAGTCCATTGGCCATATTGCGTCGCGGCGCCTATGAATTCCGCTTCGGTGAAAACGGTCAGCGGCTGGAATGACGACGGCTGGGGAATGACGACGGCGCCGTTTTGTCCGTATTGCACAACACGGCAATTGCTGTCGGCCACGGCGCCGGCGTTGTTAATTTTGATTTGGCCAAGATAAGTGGACGCGACCATGGAAGGTTTCACGCCGGTCAAAAACAGCCAGGCGTCAATCGAGTTCAGATTGATCGTGCAACCGGAAAGCGGCGTTGTGGAATTCGTCACCCGAAGTTCGCAGCGGTTGCTCATCGTCACGGTCGTATTCGTGAGCGAAGCGTAAATCTGGACGCCGTTGGTAATGGTCAGCGTCTGCGCGGTCCCGGCGGGCGCGACGGTGAACATCGCGACCAGGACAATCGGGAAAACAATCCGTGCTTTCATGGCTTCAATATGCTTCCACAGGCGAATCATTTCTTAACAAACTGTAAAAGGATCAAGCCCGGAATTCTGAATTCTTTTCATATTCCATTTTCCGGGCTTGATAACCTCAGGTTTAGATTCACCTATAACTCAATGATTTAGAGGATATTAGGCATTTTCTTGGACAAAGCTCCGGTCTGACTCCTTTAACATGTTACTTTGTGGTCTTCTCATCCAAAATCTTAAAAGCCTCTGCTACTCCATCATCTACGTTTGCGTATCGGTGCTTGAATCGAAACTTGACGCGATAATCTCTGGCCCACCCAAGGACCTTTAGTCCTGGTTGCTCGCGGGCCGACGCTGGAAGCTCACGATAGCTGGCAACAAAACCGATGATGTCGGTGTCGAATCTCCCCTCTAACAACTCGTAAGCCTCATTGGTGCGTCCATCTCTCAATCTCTGTAAAATAGCCAGCGTCACGCCGAGGTCTGCGCCAAGCTGCGAAGCCGTGGAAGCGCTCAAGAAATCATTGAATCGCTGGAGGGTATTCGTCTGCTTGGTGTCTTGCAGGTAAGAAGCAAAAGACGCTAACTGCTGAAGCGCACCAAAGTCGTAACTCGCTGGCTCCTTGGCGAACGGCTGGTTTGATGGTTGTGCGACACACAAACGAGCCATGAGAAAACCGGCGATGAGTGCTGCCGCTGCGAGGGCGAATGCGCGTGATGTTTTCATACGATGTGCGAATCAGGGCTAACAATTAATATACGACAGGTTGTTCGTGTATTACAATGTCCAAATGAACACTTCCGAACCAGTGCGGCGCCTTACGCAAGTTGTTCGACGCCAACATCCTGCGCTCGCGACCGGGCGCAAATAGTATGCATGGCTCGGGCGATATTGCGACCTCCTCAAAGGGCTGCCGTTGCGTATGCCAAGTGAACATAAACTGGAACGGTTTCTGACCGCCCCGGCCCAAAAGGATGTCGCCGCCAGCACCCAAAATCAAGCCTCTAATGCGATTAATTGCGGCATGGGCGCACGACAAAACTCTTCGCGGCTCGCCCGATGCTCGCGCATTATCCTGACGACTTCAGCTTCGGTCATACGCTCCTGACCTCACCCCGGCGCTCAAGCGGGTGAAGCCGCTTAACACTCTAACCCGCATATTTCACACCTCCAAACGCCGCGTGAGGGCACGCGGCCTACAGGAGCCGCCGGACGTGTTTGTAGGCCGCGTGCCCCCACGCGGCGCACTGTTTTGGCGCTTCCATCGGAGTGTGAAATATGCGGGTTAACATCCAACAGTAAATGGACCGTGCGTTGTGCGGCCCGTGCGCTCTCATCAAAGGAGGGTCCAAACGCGTTGTCCAGCGCGCAAATCCAACGCCTTCCGCTATTTCTTGCTGAAGTGATGCCAGAGCAGGAGGAAACCGAGGACTTGCGCGGCCAGGGGGATGACAATCCATGGCAGGATCAGCCGGACCTTGCGCCAGAAGCGCCTGGCCCGGGTGGGCGGCTCCAGGCGCCGGCAGCGTCCGGTTATTTCTACTTGACCCGGGCCGTCCAGGTCGGCCTGAAGGGCCGCGGCGGTCTGGTAACGCCCGGCGGGATCGCGCTCCATGGCGTGCAGGACAATTTCCTCGGCTTGGGGTGAAATGGCGGGGTTGATCCGGCGCGGGGCTTCGGGATCGCCGGTGACGCGCGCGTTCATGATGACCATCGGGTCCTCGTGCTCGAAGGCGATGACGCCGGTGAGCATCTCATAGAGAATGGCGCCCAGGCCGTAAATGTCGGTGCGCGCGTCGCCGCGTTTGCCTTGGACGCGTTCGGGCGCCATGTAATGCGGGGTGCCGGGCGCAAAGCCAACGAAGGTCAGCCGGGGCGAATGGGCCGAGCGCGAAATGCCAAAGTCCATCAGGCGGATCGAGCCGTCGTGGCAGAGCATGATGTTCTCCGGTTTCAGATCCCGATGGCAAATCCCCTGCCCGTGCAGATAGTGCAGCGCCTGGCAGATCCGGCCGGCCGCTTTGAGGGCTTCCGCCTCGGGAAAAAAGGGCTGCCGCTTCATCGCCTGATAAAGAGTCTCGCCCTCGAGCAATTCCATCACCAGATACGGCCGGCTTTGGCCGGGCGGACCGGGAAAGAACTGCATGACGAAGGGATGGTCCACCCGTCGGGCAATCTCCTCTTCGCGCTCAAAGCGGGACATGGTCTTGGGATCCATGCCCAGTTTCTCCAGCGGGACCTTGAGCGCGACGGGCCGGCGGTCGTTGGGCAAATCCTCCGCCTCAAAAATGGTGGACATGCCGCCGTGGCTGATGATGCGGGTGATGGCGAAACGCCCGTCCAAAACATGGCCGGGGCGGATTTCGCCCTGGCGCGGCGGTTGCCGGCCGATTTCGCTTCGCTCCAGTTCGGCCAGGGCATCGGGAGTCAGACCCAATTTCATGCGGATACCTTGCCCCCGGGGCGCGGTTTCCCATAATAAAAAAGGATGTATAGTGCATTAAAATGATGTTAAACCGCGCGCGCGGCGCAGCCCGCGGATCCGGGATGAAAATGAGGGCGGATCTGCCTTGCAGTTCAGGATTGAGCCGGGGACTGAAACAGGCCAGACTGTGGGAGTCAGAAATGGGCCCATAGCTCAGCGGTTAGAGCAAGCGACTCATAATCTGTAAATAGTGTTTTCCTGAATCATCACACGTCATCCCGGCCTTGATTTCCAAGAGTTTGCGACTTTTGCGTCATCCCGAATCCTCACGAATCTGCCCGAAAATTGGCAAACAGTATCAGATTGCAGTATCAGATTTACCGACAACACGAACCTTTCCCCGCTGCGCGTTCCCGTGTCGTCATCCGGCTTGCTTAAGCAGGAACGCCAAGCCAAATGCCAACACGCGAACGCTCCGCCCCGACAAGTGCCTGGTCGTGGAGCCGCTGGATTCCAGCTTGCGCCCTGTTTGCCCTTCGCAACATGGAATTCCACCGCCATCACCACCAGGGAGTTGAAGGCCGGGATGGACGAGCACGGGTATTACGCTTATGACGCCGCTCGAAGCCTGAATTAGCGCACGATCCATAGCTTCAGCCGCCTCTTTACCGTCCTGCGCGCCTCGCTCTGGATGAAATGGGACTTACTTGCTTTGCTGCGCAACTATGGGACAGCCGATCGCCAACTCCGCTATCTGGCAAGTCCAGAGCAGGCGTATTTCCCCGAAAAAGGCTGAAGCAATGGGACAGCCCTGTCACTGCGACAAAACCATGTGCGCAAAAATGTAAAACCACCTAAAAACTCTTAACGCGCTTTTTGAGGAGGCCCCTCACCTTCCGAGGGAACCGAGGGCTTTTGCCCGCGTTTTCACCCCACGATGAGATGTGTGTGAAGAAAAATGAAGAAAATTCTTGACGATAAACACTCTTTATGATACTTATAATAATAGTCAATAATTAATTCGGTTCTGCGTTGGGCATTTTTGGCACCTGCGCGTTGGGGTTATCTTTGAGATTCTTTGTGGCAAGCAGGTGCCGGTGGCACGCTGACGAACTCTTCAAGCTCGTGTGGAAGTCCTTACCCCCGTTGCCCCCTGTTCATTGGTGGCATTCAGTTTTCCAACCATGTTTTATGAAAAAGATTTTTACCGCCGCGTTGTGCTTTACGATCCAGAATCTTCTCCAAGGGCAATCTGTGACGCAAGGCGTTCCGGGGAATGTGAATACCAACACCGCAAATCTGGAACCTGCCGTGGTGGCCCGGGCTGCCAATTCGCGGGTTTGGGCCACGCTCACATCGCACACGAACAAGGCGGGAAGGGTGATCACCAGCACCAATGCTGCCTACACCGAAGTCGGCGCCAATCTATGCGTGCAAGATGCTGCCGGCAACTGGGCGGACTCTGATGGTAGCCTTGCCATCGTGGCTGATGGCGCAAGCTCGGGAAATTCGCCGCTTGCCGTCCATTTTACAGGAGACGCGAATTCGGCTGGTGCCACAGTCAATCTCACTGCACCGGATGGCAAGGTATTTGTGAGCAAAGTGTATGGAATCAGTTACTACGACCCCACGATTCCGACAAATGTGCTCATTGCCTCGCTGCAAAGCTCGCAAGGAACTTTGGTGGGGAACAATCGAATCGTCTATCAGAACGCCTTCACGGGGCTGAATGCCGATATTTGGTATTGGTACCGGTCCTCCGGGCTCGACCAGGACATTGTGCTGCATGATTGCCCGCCATCCCCGGCTGTGTACGGACTGAATCCTCAAAGTACAATGCTTCAAATATATACGGAATGGTTTAATCCTCCGGAGCCGCGCAAAATAACAGCGGTGGATGGTGATATTACCCACGATGCGTACCTTGATTTTGGAAATTTGGTCATGGGCCCTGGGGCTGCGCTGTTCACCCAGGGGCAGGCTGATCCGGTGCCGGTGGAGTCTGGGACAATCTACAAACAGTGGGGCCAAATCAGCGGGCGCGACTGGTTGATTGAGGAAATCCCGTATCCGGTGATTGCCAACGTCCTACAGGCGTTGCCGTTGCACGCCTCCTCTGGGAAACCGGGGCGGAGCTTGTATGAAAACATCGCATCGAGCCGGCCGCTTTTACCTCAGCCCGGGCACAGCGAGGCAAGCAAACCGATCCAAGTTGCCAAGTCATCTCCACGCCAGCCAGGTCTCATTCTGGATTACGCCTTGGTTAGCAGTGTCGGCAATTTCACTTTTCAAGGGGATACGACCTACTATGTGGCCGGCAATGTGACAATGAGCGGGAGCAGCACGACCTTTGAAGGCGGGGCGGTCATAAAATATACCAATTATGTAAACATGACCGTCAATTCTCCAGTGACGTGGCTGGGGGCTGCCTATCGGCCGGTGATCATGACAGCCAAGGACGACAACTCAGTGGGTGGAACCATCTCCGGGTCCACGGGCAGTCCGGGGACGGGTTACTACGCTGCGACGGCGCTGAACTACAACGGCAACTTGGCTGGGACGGGATTAGTGTTGCAACATTTGCGAGTATTGAACGCGCAAACGGCGGTGGCGATCAACGCGAAGAACAATAATGTGCTGAGCCATGTGCAGATGGTCAATTGCGGCAACGGCCTGGCGGCGACCAACGCCACGTTCAGTTTGTGGAACGGGCTGATGTACAACGTGATGACAAATTTCACCGGCACCAATTCGACGGGGGATGTGGAGCATTTGACAGTGGATACGGCCAGCCTGCTGAACACCAACCAGACCTTGAATTTAACCAACTGCCTGCTGGTGGCGGTGACGAATGGAGGAACCGGGATTTCATCCAGCAACGCTGTTTATAGCCCGAGCAGCGGCGTGGTTTTTCAAACGGTGGGCAGTGGCGCTCATTACTTGGCGACAGACAGTGCGTATGTGAATGCCGGCACGACCGGCATCAATCGCACCCTGGCCGCGGCACTGGCGCAGATGACCACGTTTCCGCCGTTGCTGCTGACCAACAACTTTACGGTCAACACTACCTTGTCACCCCAAGCGCAGCGGGATACGGACATACCTGACATTGGGTGGCATTATGACCCATTCGACTATATTTGGAGCAATTTGACGGTCAACTCGGGCGTGACGTTGAACTTGACTAACGGAGTGGCGGTGGGGGCATTGAGCGGCACCGGGGTTACCGTCTATGGTACTTTGACCGGCCAGGGCACGCCAGTGTCCCTCGACCAACTGGCTTCCTGCGCGGTGGTGCAGGAAGAGCCGGTCACGAACTTGAGCCTCCTCATCGGGGGCAACGGCGCATGGCAGAGCCTGAATTTGCGTTTTGCCGACATGCCGACGCTGGGAGGGACGACGAGTTTCCTCAACGCATCCGATAGCGAGGACAACATCCTGAACGCCGGGCCGCTGACATTGCGGGACTGCCAGTTGCATGACGGGCAAATGTCGCTGGCCTTTGGGAACGATTCAACCAACGATAAGGACAATTACGGCGTCAATTATTCCTCCATGACGGTCAGCCTGACCAACAACTTGTTTGATCGTTGCAGCATCGTGTTCAACCGTGCTGGCACAAGCCCGGCGTGTTTCGCCGTGGTTTGTTATAACAATTTGGCTCATGCGGGCCTCTTCTGGGCTTATTATGTCCTGAGCCCTTTGGACATCCCGGGAAGTGATCCTCAAACGCTGCTCTCGTGGTATTTTTATTACAATCTCTTTGAATCCTGGAGTTTAGGCGAGGAGGGAGGAGGGACGGACTACAATGGAAACAGCAACTGGCGGTACTATCTTAATTTTAGTTGGAACGCATACTGTAACGACATCCCGCTGGGCGGATATGGCAATCAAACGCTCACGCTTCTGGATTATCAAACCGGAGCGCTGGGGAGCTTTTATTACAACACCAACAAATCGGGTGGCTATGATGGCGGAACGAACACGGCGTGGTTGATTCACGCGGGCAACGGATCGGCGGCCAACGTAGGACTTTACCATTACACGGTCACCACGAATAACGTGGTTGAAGGAACCAACGTCGTCAGCATCGGATTTCACTATGTGGCGGTGGGGGCGAACGGGCTGCCTTTGGATTCCAATGGGGATGGCATTCCGGATTATCTGGAGGACGTCAACGGGAACGGGGTGGTGGATTCTGGAGAAATCAATTGGCAGGTCGGAGGGGATTTGGGATTGCAGGTCTGGATCACCCAGCCGCAAAACAATTCAGTAATTCCGTGAAGAAATACGTTTGGTTAAAGGCAGAAAAAGATTTATGAAAAAAACAATGCTGGCCGGGCTTGTGGGGCTTGCGGCAATGGCAGCGCACGGGCAACCATCTGATTATGTGGATGTGACTTTTCACAATAATGGGACAGGGCTGATACAAGGTAGCGGAACGTTGCATGACAATAATTCAGGTTACAACATTCCTGATAACGTGGGAGGCACATCACCGACCATTGCAGCGGGGGCGACTTTGACGGTTTATAGTTGGGGTTCGGCGTGGCCGATAAATGTGGGGGATGTGATTAGTTACATCACTTCCAATCCTAATGGGTTTTATTGGAATGCAGGCGGTAGCGTTCTTTATGCGACGATTGCAGGAGGCACTACGTGGACTGTGCCTGGAAGCAGCTCTGGATCACATGTTGCAATTGATGTGTATTTGTGGGGTGGCAACGGGGGCGGCACGGGCCCCGTAGACGACGAAAGCGACGGAGCACTGAAAACCTGCGACCAGTGCGATGATTGCGGCGGCATGCCGGTGTGGGAAGTGTCGCAGCCGTACATTTCCTTGTGGGTGAAGGATGAACCGCTGGGTTATCAGCCCGCCTTGGGACCGCGCGTCTCGTTCGAGTTGGCTTTCAAGCAGCGGGAAACTGCGGCTGGGATGAACACCAACATTTTTGGCGTGGGTTTGAAGTGGAATTCCCCCTGGCTTTCTTATGTGACCAAGGATGCCAACTCCAGTAATGTTGTGTATTTTCCCGGAGGTGGGCAGCGAACATATTTCGGTAGCAATGACTATCTCACAAGCACTCGACTGACCGGGGACACGACCAACGGATTCACCTTGCTGTATCCTGACGGAAGCCAGGACGTTTATGGATTTGTGGTGACCAATGGCGGCGGCACATTTTTGGATGCCTACCTGACTGCGCGAAAAAATGCGCAAGGACAGAAGACGCAACTCACTTACTATGCCTATGTTCCAACAAACCCTGTCATCCGGCTGCAAAGCGTGATTGACGGTGACGGGCGCACCACTTCGATTTACTATGCCACCAATAACGATTCCAACACCAACCTCATCAGCCAGGTTAAAGATCCGTTTGGCCGCAGCGCTTTCATGGCTTACGACAGCAGCGGCCGTTTGACGAACATCACCGATGTACAATCCAATTCAAGCTCGATGTTGTACGACACCAACAACAATTGCGTCACCAACCTGACGACGCCTTATGGGCCAACCTCGTTTGCCATTACCGACACAACTGGCACCAATATCAATCCAAACGGTCGTGCCGTGCAAGTGACCGGGCCAGATGGCAGCACGGAGCTTTATCTTTATCAGGACAATGTTCTGGGCATCTCCAATTCGTATCCGTCGAGCGCAGTTCCAGTTTCAACGCCTTTTAACAACACGTTCGACACCAACAATCTGAATTTGCGCAACACCTATCATTGGGGCCGGTTGCAGTCCGGCGCCCTATCCACGACCAACATTGCCTCTCTTTCGGCTGCTGATTTTCTCAAGGCACACATGAAACACTGGCTGCTTATGGGATCGGTCCGCACTGGACAGACCGTTTCCCTGGAGCGCGCCTCAAGCCCCGACAGCGCCGGAAGCATCGAGGGACAAAAGACCTGGTATGACTACGCCGGCAAGACCAACACGGAATATGAAGGCTCCCAGTTTCAGCCGTTGCTCGTGGCGCGCGTTCTGCCCGACGGTTCGACCTGGTTCAGCCGTACCGACCGCAACTCCATTGGCAACGTGCTTACGAGCACCAGCACCTATTCGGCAGGCAGTACAGTGGCCCTGCGCACCAACACTTTCAGCTATGACACCAACAATGGAATCGATCTCATCACCGCCACGGATGCGCTGGGCGTGCAGGTTTCGAGCAACTTTTACAATGCCTATCACGAAGTGCTGACCAATTATGACGCGCTTAATGAGATCACCAGCTACATTTACAATACCAGCCAGCAGGTTGTCAGCGTCACCTGGCCCACTGAACTGGTGACCACCAACATTTACGGCAGTGATGGATTTATAGCCCAGCAGATCAACATCGGTTTTGCAACGAACGCATTTACTTACTCAACTAACCTGGTTCTCACGCACACCGACCCGCGCGGATTAAGTGTCACAGACACATGGGACAACTTGCAGCGTCTGACGCAAATAGCCTACCCTGATGGGACATCGGTGAACTACACTTACAACAAGCTTGATCTGGTGCAGGTCGTGGATCGAATGGGCTTTAGCAATTCCTTTGGATACAACACGCAGCGTCAGATGGTGGCAGGGACGAATGGTCTTGGATTTTACAACATTTATCAGTATTGCAGTTGCGGTCTTCTGGAGGCGATTCGGGACGCCGCTGGCAACTGGAGTCATTTTAACTACGACAATGAAGGCCGATTGACTAATGCCGTTTATTCGGATCTTTACAGCATCACCAACAATTATGATTCCGTAGGACGCGTCACGAATGTCGTGGATGTGGGAGGGGTCAGCGTGACGAATTTGTTCAACAACCAGGGCTTGTTTGTGGCAGTGAGGAACGCAGCCGGCCAGGTGCAGGGCATCGCGTATGACATCAATGACCGCCCTACGAACCTCGTGGATGGGAACGGAGTAGTAGTGACTAACGGCCATGATTCGTTGGGACGTGTGGTGGTGCGAGCCGTGATTGGCGGAGGCGTGGAAAGTTTTGGATATACGGCGGCGGGACTGGTTTTTTACACCAACCAACTTGGGTACGTGACGACCAATGGTTACGACGCCGAGCGACGCAAGATCGCGGAGACCAATGCCAACGGGCAGGTGACACAATACGGCTACGACGGGGCGAGCGACCTCACGAGTTTGACGGATGGGAACAGCCACACCACGCAATGGGGTTACGACCTGTATGGTCGGGTCACGAACAAGGTGGATGCAACCGGAACCACGATTTTGAAGTATCAATACGACGCAGACAGACGGCTTACCAATCGCTGGAGCCTGGGCCGCACCAACACGGTATATGCATACGACAAGGTTGGCAATCTGACGGGCGTGACTTATCAGGCCAGCCATGCGCTGACGTTCGCGTACGATCCCATGAACCGGCTGACGACCATGTCGGACGCGGTCGGGACGACCACCTTTTCGTACACCACTAATGGCCAACTGGCCTCGGAGAACGGTCCCTGGGCGAGCGACCAGATTAGTTACGCTTACGCGAACCGGCAGCGGATTGGTGTTAGCTTGGAACAGCCCAACGCGGCTCCGCTGGTGGAGACGTACGCCTACGATGGGGCCAACAGGCTGACCAACATCACGGCGGCACCCGGCGCTTTCGGTTATCAATACACTTCCGGATCGCAGAGCCTCGTTTCTAAAATCTCGCTGCCCAACACCGCCTATATCAGAAATTATTACGACGGGTTGGCCCACCTGACCAACACCACCCTTTTCAACAGCACTAATGCCGCCTTGGATTACATCGGCTACGCTTACACCAACGCCAACCACCGCACGGAGCAGTGGCGCGGCGCCGCCGGCATTAACACCGCGGTCAGCACAAATTACGCCAAGTACACCTACGACCCCATCGGCCAGCTTACCAGCGACCTGGCGGCGGAACTGATCGGGAACACCAACCGCATGAACGAACAGCTTTACTACGCCTATGATGCGGCGGGGAACCTGAATTACCGCACGAACAACACGCTGGTGGCGAACTTCCAGGTCAACAGTGTGAACGAGTTGACGACTGGGACAAACGGTGGGAGATTGACGGTCATGGGAACGACCTCATCCCAGGCGACCAACGTGACGGTGAACGGAACGAATGCGCTCCTCTATGGCGACGCGACGTTTACGGCGACGAACATGCCGCTGACGACCACCTACACCGCGGTTGCCAAGGATGCCTACGGGCGAATCAACACCAACACCACCACCGTCAGCCTTTCGACCAACGTCAGTTTTCAATACGACCTGAACGGGAACCTGACCAACGACGGGATCATGAGCTTTGCCTACAACGATGAGAACCTGTTAACGCAAGTGTGGGTGCCGACCCAATGGTTTTCCCAGTTCACCTATGACGGCAAAATGCGCCGTCGCATCCGGCAAGAATACACCTGGTCGAGCGGATGGGTGCAAACGAACATCGTGTATTACGTTTACGACGGAAACATGGTCATCCAGGAACGGGACATCAACCACCTGCCGACGGTCAGTTACACGCGCGGCAAAGACCTCAGCCGGAGCCTGGAGCGCGCCGGAGGAATTGGTGGCCTGTTGGCGCGAACAGACAATACCACTCAACAAACAACTTATTATCATGCGGATGGTAATGGCAACGTGACGATGCTGATCAACTCCTACCAAGCTATTGTTGCCAAATACCTCTATGATGCGTTTGGCAACACCTTATCCCTCTCCGGTCCGCTTGCTTATGCGAATGTTTACCGCTTTTCCAGCAAGGAAGCGCACATGAATTCCGGGTTGGAATATTATGATTACAGGTACTACGATCCGAATTTGCAGCGATGGCTGAATAGGGACTCCATCGGCGAAGGAGGCGGCATTAACCTCTATGGCTTCGTGGGCAACAACCCTGTCAACTGGATTGATCCCTATGGGAACGCCTGGTATAATCCTTGGAGTTGGGGCCTCGGGACCGGGCTTGGAAATTGGCTTTATTCTCCTGGTGCTGCACGAGCGCAGGGAGTTATGGCGTTGAACGCGCAACTGGCCGCGAATAATACCACCCTCCCGCAGTTTCAGGTGGATCATCCGACTTGGAACGGCAACGGAAATCTGACCGCTGGCAACATGCAAGCAGCGCAGGCGGGGGCCAATCTGGGTGGAGCCGCGTTGCAGGGAGAAATCGATCTCTATGCAGCTATTTTACCGGGCAGTATTGTCAGCAAAGAAGCCGGAGAGGCGCTCCAAGCCAGCCGGGCCATAGAATGTAAGAACGGCACGAAGGTTAATGGTTTTACGGGCCACGGTGTTGATAGGGCAATTGGAAATGCCGCTGAACGCGCCGGGACCACTCCCGAAGCCATTCTTGACGCGTTGAAGAATCCCCTAAAGATCGTTAGCGGTGTGGATTCGCAAGGTCGGCCCTATCAAATTTTTACCGGCCAAGATGCGCGTGTAGTCGTTAATCCGCAAACCGGGAATGTTGTGTCGGTCAATCCATTGTCGGGCGCGGGGGCGTCGCAGTGAGGCGTGATTGTGGATATGGCACAAAACTACGAATTTCGGCTATCGACGAAGGAGGTAGATTACCTCAGGCAACTCGCTTCACGCGACGAGTCATTCGCCCGCCTGCTCCGATTCGAGGAGGCACTGCCAGATCGTAAAGTCATTATCCGACTCAATCGCGCCGAGGCTGGGCAATTACGAGAATGCTTGGGCACGGATCTGGCGGCGGTTGGTTTTGACAAGGACTATGAGCCAAACGAGCAAGGCCAGATGTTAGAGGACTTAATAGACAGGTTCTTCATTCGCTAACCATCCCAATAAATCTGACCGGCATCTCTCCCCTGATAACGTTTAGGTAGCCGTAAAACAGGCGCGAACATGATTGATGAAACCACCCTAGCCCACGCATCCGAATCTTGGCGTAAGGCTTGTCAGAAATTAGGAGTGAAAGTAGCAGCGCCGTACCCGGTTAAAGTCGAAGACGGAAACCTGACCTGCATCGCGTATCTGCCCCATTTCGGAAAACCCAAGGGTATGATCATCGCCGCGATGGACCTTCCGAAGATTGGACCAGACCGCCGTCTATCGCGGTTTGCCGAGGAAGAGGGGCTTTTCTGTTCCCACGTAAACGCGACCCCATTCGCAACAACTGATGTTGGCGAGACGGTCTTTAAGGAAGCGTTAGAGGATTGGGGCTATTACGGCCCGGCCAGCCAATGTCCGTCTTGGTTCAACGGTTACAAACATTTTTCAGATCCTCAATAGTGTAGTGTCCCTGAAATAGCTAGACATATCCCGATTTGCCGCTATAATTCGCGGCATGGCCAAAATTGCACCTGCCGTCACGCTGTCGGACGCCGACCGCGTTCAGCTTCAACAATGGG
>JBEKVM010000067.1:0-28796 GCA_049513975.1 Verrucomicrobiota bacterium
AAATCCCCAACGTTGCTCCTGATCGGAGTTTTTTTTCCAAGGCATTTGTACCGCGAAGTGTAACCCATGCGGTGATCACCCTCTGTAACCCATGCGGTGAGCACATGCCCTCCGTCGAGCCGAAACTCGATCTCTTGGGAAAATGTCACGCCCCGACAGTGTCCCGCCCTGCCTGATACGGACTGCCCATGAGGACGCATCACCTCTCAAAACGCAGATAGACCGTCCCGTGATACGGCTCGCTCGCCAAAGGCGTGGTCGCCTGCGGCCCGGTCTGATTGGCGTTGTGAAACTTGTTGCCCATCGGCGGTATGTCCCGCAACACCGCCAGGTTGCCCGGCGGAAATTTCACCACCGTCTTCCCCGCCAGATTCGCCGGCGGAAATTCCGGCGTGCCGACGCGCACGAAGGTGTTTTCGTCCGGGATCATCAGCGTAATCACTCCCTCCGTCGTCGTCAGCCGCAGCCAGCGCACGTTGGCGAAATAACCGGCGAATTCCGGATAGACCCAATCCTTGTAGCCCGTCTCGGTGGTGTTGAACGCCGTTTCCCAGACGCCGAAGGTGCCGCCCTTGAGCCGGTTGCGCCACACATGGTATGGCCCGTCCCCCAGCCAGGTTTTCTTGAGCATCTTCTCCTCGGGATAATCAAACACAACACCAACAGCCGGATCGTTGGTGAATTCCAATTTGAGCCACCCAGACTCGAGTATGCTCAAATGGGATTGCGGAATCGGCTCGCCGCGGAAGGAAAATTTCTGCCCGTCAACCTCAACATCATACAAACTGCCCGTGACCGGACTGGCGAATGCTGTGGTATGGTTGGCATGTACAACACGTATGCCACCGTTTACTCCCTGAGTCGCATTGATCCCATATCCGCCGGTGGGCGCGAATTTCGCATTCGGCTGCAAACGCCAGACCCACGTCCACAATTCGCGCCCGCCAGGATCGCGCGCCGTCACCTCCAGCGCTTCGGCGTCTTTGGTTCTCCAATTGGCGGCATCATAGTAGGGAAGGTTTAATGTCCCGGAGTGGCCGGGCGCCACATCCGGCCCGGCGCATGAGCCTTCGGCAGCGGTGAGTGGTCCGGGTGCGGGCGCGCCGCCTCCGGGCATCGGCTCGAACCGCCGCAGCCGCCAGGTGAAGCTGCATTTGGAAAGGCTCGTGAACTCGTAACGATTCTCCACCGGCAGCGCGCCGTCGAAATCCGCCGGCAATGCGCGCGGCAGTTGCACCGGGCAATAAATCTCCTTGATCGTGTAAAAGCTGCCCTCCTTCTCCCGGTACGGCCCCATGATGCCGTCGGGCGCCCAGTTGCCCTTCACGTCAATTACATTATTGGAGTCGTTGCGCAGCACCCCTTCGTCCGCAAAAACCCAGAGGAAGCCGCCCGCCGAGACTTTGCTGGCGCGCATCGCGTTCCAATAATCGTCCAGGCCCGCCCCCGCGCCGCCGTCGTAAAGGCCGTGCAGAAATTCCGTGGGCATGACAATGTCCCGGCCCGCCAGCTCCTGCCCCAGCGTCCTCCAGTCCGGATAATGTCTGTTAAGAATGGCGCCGAACTTGCCTCCCCCGGGATGCACCACCGCGCGCTGCTGCGGATCGAGTTGCGCAAAGTCGCCGTCCAGATTGGTGTTCCAGCCCCCTTCGTTGGCGTTGTCCCAGAGCACGATGCAGGGATGGTTCACGTCGCGCGCGATCATGTCCTGCAACCGCGCCCGGCCGATCTCAGTGTCGTAGCGGTGCTGCCAGCCGGCCAGTTCGTCCAGCACGTAAAGACCCTGCTCATCGCACAAATCCAGAAACGCCTCGTCCGGCGGATAATGCGACATCCGCGCCGCGTCCATGTTCATCTCCCGGATCAACCCGACATCCAGCCGCGCAATTCTGTCGGAAGAGGACCGTCCCAGCATCGGCCAGGCGACATGATGGCAAACGCCGCGGAACAGGACGCGCCGGCCATTGATATAAATGCCGTCGCCCGCCCGCACCTCGACGGTGCGAAATCCAAAACGCTGCCTCATTTCATGCAGCACCGCCGCGCCCTGCTTGAGCCGCACCACCGCCGTGTAAAGTGCCGGCGTCTCCGCCGTCCACAACGCCGGTTCCGCCACTTTGGTGGTGACGCGTCCGGCCGTCACCGGCGCGGAGACAGGCGGGGCTGCGCTTTTTCCCTGGGCGTCCTGGATCGTCACTTCCACCGCGTCCGCGCCGCCTTCGCCGCCCGGATAATAATTCAGGGCGAAGGCGCCGTCGGCGCGCGCGTCAATGGCCACCCGCTCCACAAACTGCGCCGGCTGCGCCTCCAGCCAGACCGGACGGAAAATGCCGCCGAAGACCCAGTAATCCGCGCTGCGCTCCGCATTGTTGACAGATGCGTCCGCCGACTTGTCGCTCACGCTGACCTCCAGCAAATTCTCCCCGGCGAATTTGATTTTTCCGGTGACGTCGTACTTAAAACGGTAGAAGGCACCCTGATGCGGCGGCCCGGCTTCTTGGCCGTTAATCTTGACAGCCGCATCGGTCATCACGCCGTCGAACACCAGGAACACCCGCCGTCCGCGCCATTCCGCCGGGACCGCAAAGCGATGGCGGTAATGGCACTCAATCGGCTCGAAGTTTTTGTCCTCATGCCCATAACGGAAGGCTCCGAACCCTTGCGTTTCCCAGCAGGACGGCACGGCGATGTTTGTCCAGAAGCCGCTGTTCCGGCCTTGCGAACAGAAAAACTCCCAGGCCACGGGGCTTTCGGCGTCGCGCCCGGAAAGATATTGGCGGATCGTCTCCTGCGCCGCGGCGGGAGTGGCGCGGAACGGCCAGCCGGCGGCGGCAAGTGCCGCCAGCAAAATGAAATGTCCGGTTCGAGAATATTTGTATTGGGCGTTTTTCATAGTCTGGGTTGCCGGCAAAATCCAGCATCTCACGCGCAGGTCGAATCCTCAAGCGCTGGCTGCTGCTGACTCAGGCAATGCAGCGTGCCAAAGCCCAGCACCAAATCCACCGCGTGAATTCCCACCACCGGCCGGTCCCGGAACAGTTCGCCCAGGAGGCCCAGGGCGATGCGGTCGTTCGGGTCGTTGAAAGTGGGCACGAGGACCGCCGCGTTGCTGATGTAAAAATTGGCGTAGCTGGCCGGCAAACGATAGCCGTCGTAAAAAATCGGCGCAGGCATGGGCAGCGCCACCACCTGGATTTTTGCGCCGTCTTCCAGGCGCAGGCCCTCCAGCCGTTCCCGGTTTTCCGCCAGCGGCTGGTAATTGATGTCCCTGGGATTGCTCTCCTGCGCCAGCACCAACGTGGTTGGGTTGACAAACCGGCAGATGTCATCCACATGGCCGTGGGTGTCGTCGCCCACCACCCCGCCTCCCAGCCAGAGCACATTCCTGACCCCCAGATAGCGCTGCAACACCGACTCAATTTCCTTCCGGCCCAGACCGGGATTGCGCGCCTGGGTTTTCTGATCCAGCAGGCACTCCTCGGTTGTCAGCAACGTGCCGCGGCCATTGACATCAATGGCGCCGCCTTCGAGGACAAAATTCCGGCCTTGGTACCCGGCATTGAACAGACGTTTGCCCAGCCGCCGTGCCGCGATTTCAGGCACCTTGCGGTCCTGCCGCCAATCCGGGTATTTGGCCCAGGCGTTGAAATGAAAATGCACAAACGCCGTTTCCGGATTCTTTCCGCCGCGCCGCACGCAGATCGGCCCGCTGTCGCGGGTCCAGCCCCGGTTGGTTGGGTGGATGATGAATTCGACGCGGGAGACATCGGCATGCGCCTGGGTCAAGGTTCGGCGGGCCGCGGTTTCGTCGGCCTTGGAATTCACCAACAGCCGGACGATTTCGCCCGGGCCGATTTTGCGGATCATTTCCCCGTAAACCCATCGTATGGTGCTCACCTTGCGCGGCCAGTCGGTGGGATTGTGCGGCCAGCCCAGCCAGGTCGCTTCATGCCGCTCCCATTCGGCGGGCATGGCAAATCCGAGCGCCGCCGGCGTGCGCGCAGTCGTGGTTTTTCTCTCACTCATCATGCCGCAGGATAACAAATCCAACTAAAGGGTTGGCAAGCGGGAAAGGCCGCGTATATTCTGCGCCCACCTTAGGAAACTGACTGAATTGAAAATTATGAGCACAAAGAGAACGAGCCGTCACCGCGAAGATTTGACCGAGGCGCCGGACTGGCTGCTGAAAAAGAAATGCCCGCACCGGGAAAAATACCTGGCGGGCAAGCGCATCATGCCCAAGGGCATCACCGGCAAAGAAAAGTTCGCCGACCTGATGGATGATTGCTTCCTGGCCTACAATTCCGCCCGCTTGCGCGAAGTGTGCCGCTTGTTCGCCACGCGCATGCTCGAGCCGGACGTGACCCTCGGCATGAGCTTGTCGGGCGCGCTGACCCCGGCCGGCCTGGGCTGCTCCTCCATTGTCCCGTTGATCAAAGCCGGATTCGTGGACTGGATCGTGAGCACCGGGGCCATTCTCTACCACGATCTGCACTTCGCCCTGAATCTCCCCGTCCACGTCGGCAGTCATCTGTTTGATGACACCGATTTGCGCACCAACGACATCGTCCGCGTCTATGATGTCCTTTTGGGCTACAGCGACTGCCTGATGGCCACGGACGAAATCCTCCGCGGCATTCTCATCCAGCCCGAATTCCAGAAGGAAATGGGCACCGCGGAATTGCACCATCTCATTGGCCGCTACGCCGCCGAATGGGAGCGCAAGGCCGGTCTCAAGGATGTCTCCGTCATGGCCGCCGCTTATCGCGCCGGCGTCCCCTGCTACACCTCCTCGCCCGGCGATTCCACCATCGGCATGAACGTGGCCGGCGTGGAATTGCGCGGCAACAAGCTGCGCCTCAATCCGTCCATTGATGTCAATGAAACCACCGCCATTGTCCTGGGCGCCAAGCGGGCCGGCGGCAAGAGCGGCGTCATGCTCATGGGCGGCGGCAGTCCCAAGAACTTCATGCTCCAAACCGAGCCGCAGATCCAGGAAGTCCTGCGCATGAGGGAGTACGGCCAGGATTATTTCTTCCAGATCACCGACGCCCGCCCGGACACCGGCGGTCTTTCCGGCGCCACCCCCAGCGAGGCAGTCAGTTGGGGCAAGGTGGACCCGGACCGTTTGCCCGATGCCGTGGTCTGTTACACCGACACCAGCATCGCCCTGCCCATCATCACCCATTACGCCCTGGCCCGTCACGCCAAACGCCCCCTCAAGCGCCTCTATGACCGGCGGCCCCAGTTGCTCAAGGCCCTGACCCAGGAGTACTTCGCCCATAACAAGGTGAAAATGATAGACGGCTCCGACCCGGTGATTTAGTGTCGCGAAAATGATAGTTCGTTTCAAATCCTGGCATTTGTTGGGGAGCGCGGGCGTCCTCGCCCGCCGTGCCAGGCGTCTCCCCGGGCACATCTTTCAGAATTTCTCTGCCGCAGCACCAGGAGAATGACCAAAAAGCAATTACAACAGATCGCCCGCAAAGAGGGCACGCCGGTGGTGGTGATTGACCACAATGTCCTTCGCGCCAACTACAAGGCCTTCCACCGGCACATGCCCCGCGTCCAGGCCTACTACGCCGTCAAGGCCAACCCCGACCCCGCCATCGTCCGCAGCCTCTACAAGATCGGGGCCAGCTTCGATGTCGCCTCGCTGGCCGAATTCAGGCTGGTCTATGAAAACATCAAGCGGCTGCCCGCCAGGGAGCAGCAGGATTTCATCTGGGACAAAATCATTTACGCCAATCCCACCAAGCCGCGCGAAACCCTGGAGGCCCTCGATCAATACAAGCCGCTGGTCACTTTCGACAACCTCAATGAGTTGAACAAAATCAAGCGCTTCGCTCCTCACGCCGGCGTCGTCCTGCGCCTGCGCGTGCCCAACACCGGGTCGGTCGTCGAACTGTCCTCCAAATTCGGAGCCGACCCCAGCGAGGCCGTCACCCTGATTCAAGCGGCCTTTGACCTGGGATTGGTGGTGGAGGGGCTCAGCTTCCATGTCGGCAGCCAGTGCATGAATTTCGAGAACTTCGTCCAGGCCCTCAACATCTCGGCCAGCGTCATGCAGGAGGCCGAGGCCCGCGGCCACAAAATCAAGATTCTCGACATCGGCGGCGGCTTCCCCGCCCCCTATCATCGCGACGTCGAATCTATTCAGGTCCTCGCCCGGAAAATCAACGCCGAAATCCACCGCCTCTTTTCCAAGGACACCGACATCATCGCCGAACCGGGCCGCTTCGTGGTCGCTTCCGCCGCCACCTCCATCGCCAAGGTCATCGGCAAAGCCCGCCGCGACGGCAAGACCTGCTATTACATTGACGACGGGGTTTACCACACCTTCTCGGGCATCATCTTCGATCATTGCCAGTACCACCTCAAAGCCTTCAAGCGCGGCCCAACCGAAATCTGCGCCGTTTTCGGCCAGACCTGCGACGCCCTGGACACCATTTCGCTGTCCGAGGATTTGCCCAATCTGCAATTGGACGACCTGGTTTACTGCGAAGCCATCGGGGCCTACAGCAACGCCTCCGCCACCTGGTTCAACGGCTTCGCCCCCGCCAAAGTGGTTCACGTCAACGAGTAGCCTGATGTGGGTGATAGGTGGCACAGGCGACCCGCCTGTAGCGGTCGGCGACTCGCCGACCGGAATGGGAGACGACATGCTGCTTTCAAACGCGGTTTTTTTACAGAGTGGTTTCTCACGCCGGCTTCAACAAAACGAGGGGCATTTTTTGGGGTTGTGCGCAACCTTTTTAGTTGCAAGGAGTTAGGATTAACCGCAGATTTCACGGATTTCACGGATAAGAAAGACATTTCAACGCAAAACCGTATCAGACGCAAAGACGCCAAGCCGGAAACAATTCCTTGCAGCACGGACGGTCGCGCCAGAGAAGCCCTTTGGCGACGGCGGAACCCTCAGCGTCCTGCGGTCAAACAAGGATAACAGGCCTTCGTGCGGGAGCCGGATTATGCAGAAAAAGTCAAAAAAGTGAGGACTGAAAGGATCGCTTCGCCGGAAGCGGACCGGAATCATGCGAGCGAAATGAAGGGATCGAATGCAGCCTGTAAATAAGAGTTTTGCAGCCCAGGAAGACTCAAAAAGAAAATTGTGTCACCGATCACTTCAAAACCAGCCACTCGGGGTCGAATCAAAACCGGCCACTCTGAAGGGCTTTATTCATACCAGAAAACTTGATGGGAGCAATGCCAACTTCATAAATCTTTCGCGGAACGGTTTGCCTCAACGACGACCTTCGAAAACGGGCGCCGGCAGTGAATCCAGCTTCGGCATAAGCCAAAATCCCCGAAGCCAAAGGGCAGACGTCAGTTCGTGTGCAACGAGTTGTCAGGCTTCAGCCTCAGTAGCCTGAAGCAACGTTCATGTAAATCTTGCATTGGTTTGTCTTTTTGATGTTGACCAACAGACGGAGAGGCTGAAAGGCGTCTCGGTCTTGGATGGCAAACGTCACGTATTCCTTTGTCGTCGGCTCAACGATTGTGCTGCCATCCTGCCGCACTATCCTTGTGGAAATCTGGGCAGGGAGAATGGGCTGCGCGGAAACCATGATCGCGGGGCTGACATTCGGTTCCGGCGTAAACTGAATTTGAAAGCTGCCGGAAGGCAGTGACGTTACAAATTCGTGCTCGCCTTCTGCCAACCGCATCGACAAACGGGTTGACACCCTCTCCGTCCGAATGACCCGGTAGCTGTGGAACAGGATACACGCGAGCAAGGCCAAGAACGCGTAAAGCAACAACCGCGCTACCAGCTTTCCTCTAGTAAAGGTGTCACTCATGGGTCACGTAAAGGGGTCACCCGGAAAACGGAATATGTTTGACATTGCGCAGTGAACTGGGGCACCGTTCCGGGACCGGCAATCCTTTCAGCCCGCGCAGAATGTCCAGCAGGCCTTCCAGCGGCGGGCGCGTCACTTTGCGCAGGATGACGTTTTCGCCCTCTGCCGAAACATCCAGCTCCTCGCCGGGATGGACGCCGCTGTCGCAAAGCACCTCTTCTGGAAGTGGCACACTGCCCTTTTGGTCAAAGGTTGTTATCATTGCAATGGAGAGTCTCGCTGAGTTTTGTGCCGAAATCAATGCAGAAACGGGTCCAATTGGGCCTCAGGGCGCAGGACAAAACCTTTCGGGTCACGCGTTCGACGAGAGGCCATCGGGGTCACATCTAAACGTTCTACTTTTCAGTCGAGAAGAAATGCAAATGTAGAATGTTCAGATGTGACCATAATGGCGTTTAAAAGGGCGGAGGCCAGTGGGAAAGCGCCGCTGGCGCGCGCGCACTCCAAAACCTGCCGGCACATCGTCCGCGCGCCGTGAACGCGAAGCGTCGTGGAGTGCGGAACGCCAGTTCCGCTGTGGGCGTGAAACAGGCGCTTTCGCCCAATCTGAGCAATTTTGTCTCACACCCAGGAAATTTTCATCAAGCCCGCCACGCTGGGACTGCTTTAACCATGGTCCAAACCATTTCGTCCAGGTTGAATCCATCAGCCCGGGTATTGGTGAAGGCGGCCCAGCATAACCCGCTGGCGGTGCGCACCAGAATGGTCAGGGTTCCGGGCAAACTGCCGCTGTGCCACCAGTTGGGAACGTTGTTGACGTTCCAGCCACAAGCATAGTGAGGGTTGGCCGTGCTGGCCGTGGTCATGGTCTTGAGGGTGTTTCCGCCAAGGATGTTCGGCGTGGTTTTGAAACCATCCACATGCATGGCGAATTGAACCAAGTCGCTTGGCGTGGCAATCCAGCCGCCATGCGAGTCCATGCGGGCGACATTCATGCCGTAGGGATTTGGCCCTGAGCCCGCCTGCCCGTAATAGACCACTTCGCCCGCAGCCCGTTGTGCGAGGGTGTTTCCGGCCAGGCGCATGTCGTTGATGCCGCATTTCGCAAGGACGGTTTGCCGCACAAACTCTGCGTAAGACTGCCCGGTGATTTTTTCTATCACACGTCCCAAAATGCAATAGCCAAAGTTTGAATAAGCGAAGTGCGGGCCGGGGGCGTATTGCAATGGCAGATTGTGAACAGCCCAGGTGATGAGTTCCTTGTGATTCATTCCCGGCCTGCTGAACATCGGGTCACGTCCGCTGTTATCCCAACCCCCGCAGGTATGGGTGAGCAAGTGGTGCAGGGTTATCTTGTTGACAACCTCGGGGTAATCTCTCCCGTAGTCGAATTTTAAGAGTCCTTGCGCGCCGAAAATCAAATCATCCAGCCCCAGGCGGCCCTGTTCGATCAGGGTGAAAATGGCGGCGGAGGTGACCGGCTTGGTGACGCTGGCGATGCGGAACAAGCTGGAAGGAGTCACTTCTTCACCGGCGGCTTTGTCGGCGTAACCAAATCCTTTCTGATAGACAAATTGTCCGTGCCGGGCAACCGCCACTGAAAGACCAGGCGCATTGTATTTCTTCATATATTGTTGCGCGATGGCAGCCATGGCCACAGCCTCGCTTTCTGTGGGTGTCGGCTGCTGAAACACACCTGCCATCGCAAAAACTGGCAATGGCCGGGCAATGGCCGGCAGAACGCTGGCGGCGGCGGCCAAGGCCATTTGCTTCAAACAGGTGCGGCGGGTGGCTCTTTTCATGACTTTTCCCACTGCCATCTTCACGGCCGCAACTGAGCCACGCGGGTCCGCGGATGTCAACCGCGAAGGAGGGCCATCGGGGTCACATCTAAACATTCTACTTTTCTGTCGAGAAGAAATACAAATGTAGAATGTTTGGATGTGACCCACATTCCACCTTCTCACTCTCCGCCAAACCGGCCCGGGCTTCAGCCCGGCAAGGCGGCGGCCATGTTGACGATCTGTGGCGGGCGGTTACACTGCTTCTTCAGCGCCGGCATGGCAGAATTATATGAGAATTCACGCCCTTCTCTTCCGATCTCTTCGCCGTCTGCCCCTGTTGGCCATTCTCTTTTTCCTCACTCTCCCGCAGGCCGCGCGGAGCGCGGAGGATTCCGCCCAACTCCGGCCCTGGCGCGATTATCGCGTCATCATGTGGGTGGGCGACACCGCCTGGCAACAACCGGCCAAAATTCCGCTGTTCTTTCAGCGGTTGCGCGAAATGGGCGTCAATACTGCCATGGTTTACGGCGACGGCGACCGCCAGCCGCTGCTGGACAACCACTTTCCTTATTACGTGGAGAACATGGTCAACCGCGGCCTCTGTTTGAAATGGAATTCCAACGTGCGCGATTGGGACAAGTTTGTCACCGACTGGGCCAAGTCGGGCCGCCCGCCAACCGCCTTCCTCCGCGATTACTGCCTGGACGATCCCGCCTGGCGCGACTGGGCGCGCGGCGAAATGCAGCGCATCGCCCGCAAAAACCAGGCCGATGCGCCGCTGGCCTATGACATCCGCGACGAACTGTCCACCACCTTCTCCGCCAATCCCTTTGACTATGATTTCAACCCGCTCGCCCTGGCCGGATTCCGCGTGTGGCTCCGCGCCCAATATCACGACCTGGCCGCACTGAATGCCGAATGGGAAACCGCATTCAATTCGTGGGACGAGGTAAAACCCTTCAGCACCGACCAGATCAAAAACCGCATGGCCGGCGGCGAGGCCCTCCCGCGCGGCCAGCCGGACTGGCAGGCGGTCGCGAGACTGAAGTTTGATCCCCTCGCCGCGCGGCAATCCCCCACCCGCTGGAACTTCGCGCCGTGGGCCGATTTCCGCACTTACCAGGATGTCGCGCTGGCGGGCGCGCTGGCCGGCCTGCGCGACGCCGCCCGCGCCGTGGACCCGCGCACTCCGGTGGGCATCGAAGGCACGCAGATGCCGTCTGCTTTCGGCGGTTACGATCTCTGGCGGCTGGCGCAAGTGCTGGATTGGGTCGAACCGTATGACATCGCCGGCGCGCGCGAAATCTTCGGCTCGTTCATGCCGGGCAAACCCGTGCTCACCACCGTTTTCGAAAAGGACACCGATCATGCGCGCCGCCGCCTCTGGCACCTTCTCCTCCAAGGCGACCGCGGCTGCATCGTTTGGTGGAGCGAGGACTGCCTTGATTGGAAAAGCGCGGATTGCGCGTTGACGGCGAAAGCCCGGGCGCTCGCCCCCGCCTTGCGCGAAATGACCGGGCCGCTCGCCCAACTCTTCCTTCGCGCCGAGCGCGTCCGCGATCCCGTATTCATCCATTACTCCCAGCCCAGCCTCCAGGTGGATTGGCTGCTCGAATCCACCGTGGACGGCTCGACCTGGCCGCGCCGCTTTTCCAGTTTTGAAGCGGACCACAACCGCCAGGCGCGCGTGCGCGACGGTTGGCTCAAGGCCTTTCAAGATCTGGGCTTCTCGCCCGAGTTCATCTCCTCGGCGCAAATCGAGGCCGGCGGACTCAAACCATCGGCCAGCGCCGCGCTGGTGCTGCCCGCCTCCCTCGCCCTCTCCGACCGCGAAGCGGCGGAAATCACCGCCTTCCTGGACCATCCGCAACGAAAGGAAATCACCCGCGCCGTCTTCTGCGACGGTGTGCCCGGCGCGTTCGATGCACACGGCAAACTGCGCCGGCAAGGCGCGCTGGAAAAAATTTTCCCCGCCGCCGCGGCGCCCTCGTCGTGCTTCGCCGTCCGCGGCATGGGCGGGCCGCCCGCCTCCGGTCCCGGCGATGTCGCCCGTTACGCCGCCGCGCGCCTCGGCCCCGCCGCCGCGCCGGAATGGCCTGACTGGCTGCGACACCAACTTGGCTCGCTTTCTCCTGAAATCACCGTGTCCGCCGGCGCCCGCGTGCGCATTCACCGCTTCCGCGCCGGCCGCCGCGCCCGGCTCATCGCCTTCGAGCGCAACGTGGATTATCAGATGAGCGAGGATTTGAAACAGGCCGGCGGCAACGAAGCCTTGGAAAAGCCGGTTGATCTGGAGGCCGTCTTGTCGCGTCCCGCCCATGTCTTCGACCTGCGCGCGCAAAAATATCTGGGCCGGACCGATCACCTCCGTTTCATGCTCGATCCCTGGCAACCGTCCCTCTTCGCCATGACGGACGAGAAGTTGCCGGCCGAGTCCATCGTCGCCACCCTCGCGCGCGAACTCGCCGATGGAAATTGAAAAACACAGTGCAAATTACGAGAGGACGCAAGGTAGGGCGGGCAGTCCCCTGCCCGCCGTCGGGCATTGGCAGAGGATCAACGTCGCTCTCCCGCCGTGCGGCGGGCAGAGGACTGCCCGCCCTACCACCTGTGTCTGACGTGCTCAATTCTTTCTTTGCGTCCCATGCGTTTTGCGTCTATATTTTTGACATGGAGAGATGGCGGCAAGGTTGACATTCGTGAATACGAGGACTGGCCAGATTGCCCTGTAACCTTTTGTATTTCCTCTTATTATGAATCGTTGGACAAAGCGCGTCTTGTGGGGTTTGGTGGCACTGGTGATGGCGCTGGTGGCATTCGTGGCTTATTGTAGGATCTACTATCCCGCGCATCAGCACTGTATCAAAGAGAGCGGAGTACTCCTTCATTTTTACGAGGAAGCTCATAATGGGCAGCTTCCCTTTGACACGAACGGTTTCGGCGACGCCTTGATGTTGTTGCTCAAGGGCACAAACGGTGATCCAGAGAACTGGCGCTTTTTCACAGGTGTCGGCGACGATGGCAGTGTCTTTCGAGCCGCTCTGGTTTCCAGCTCCCATATCCCGGAGGAGAAGTGCAGCCGTATTTATGTCCAGGGCTTGAGCGAAACCAACGACCACAACATTGCGATTTTGTTTGACCGATATTCGTCCCCGGGCGGCGACCATTTCCGCCGCCCGTGGGGTCCCATGATACGCGAAGTTTGCCTGCTGGACGGCTCCATGCAGATCATTGCGGAGGCAAATTGGGCCTCATTCTCCAGCAACCAGATCGAACTCCTCGTTCAAAACGGCATCCCGCGCGCCACCGCCCAGCACTGCTACGCTTTGACGAAACACTGAAAGTGCTGTTGTCAAACCTATTATTGTCCGACCCGCAATTATCCGAATTCTGCAGCCAGAACGGTTGCTACGGATTTCTTATTTGGAAAAAGCGGCTGGCGGAGCCGATGGGGACGATGACGCAGCAGTTGCCGCCGTTGGTGGTGACGGAGTTGGTGGCTGGCCACCAGGCAACCGGAGGCGCGAGGTTCGTCGTGGTGTAAAGATGGCAGTTTTGCGCCCACGCCGGCCAGGTCAGCGCAATGCCGCCCGGCGCCGACGGCGCCGTGGCGAGCCACAGCGGCCGGGCGCTCACGGTCATCATGTTCGTCACCGCGGCGGTTCCATCCGAGGCCACCAAAATGGCGGTGTAGGTGCCGTTGGCCGCGTAGGTATGCTGCGGATTCTGCAAGCTTGAGGTGGCGCCATCGCCGAACGTCCACGAGTAGGTGTAGGCGGGCACCCCGATGAACTCCAGCTCATCCAACTGCACTGAGTTGGCGGAAGCCGCATTGGAAACGCAGTCTATCTGGAACCGGTAGATGTTGTAGGCCGCCGTGTTCGTGGTCGTATACGTCAGCGTTTGCTCGGAGGCGGTGAAGCTCTGGTTGGTCTGAACGTTCAAAGTTGTCCAATTCGTCCCTCCATTGTTCGATCCGAGCAGCCGCCAGTTCATCGGGTTCCGCTCCGGGTAGCTCGCGGCATCGTTGCCGGAAGTAATGGTGTATTTTGACACCGCGCACTGCGCGTTGTTGGCGTACTGATATTGGATCCAACTCGACCGTGTGCCCGGATAAGCCTCGGCGAAATCCAGCCATTTGGTCGTGATGTCGTCGTCGAACGCATTGGCCATGACTTCATTGGGCGGGTTGTCCCCTTGCGCGCTGACCGTTCCATAGTGGTCGTCGGTCGTGTCATAAGGCGCGCGGGCGCCGTCCCCGCCACCCGCCTGGCTGGTGAACTGAACCGCCAGGGGAGCGGCGCCATTGGTGGGTGTGGCCGCCGCCGTGGCCGCCAGCGGCGCTCCGACTGTGATGAGCGTTGTATTTGTGCCGGTGTAGATCCCGCAGGAAACTCCCAGCGTCACCAGGTAAGTTCCGTTGTTCGTGTAAGTGTGCTGCGGGTTTTGCCCGGTGGCAGTCGTTCCATCGCCAAACGACCAGAAGTAGGAATACGATTGCGCGCCGAGCAATTGAATTTCATCCAACTGCACCGAGTTCGCCGCCGCCGCATTGGAGACACTTTCAATTTGCAACCGGTAAATGTTGTAGGCGCCGGGGACGGCGATATTCCACGCCAGCGTTTGCTCGGAAGCGGTGAATCTCTGGTTGGTCTGGACATCCAGGGTTGTCCAATTTGTTCCTCCATTGTTGGATCCGAGCAGACGCCAGTTCATCGGGTTCCGCGCCGGGTAGCTCGCCGCATCGTTGCCCGAAGTAATGGTGTAATTGGTCACCACCTGCTCCAGGTTGTTGGCGTATTGGTATTGAATCCAGCTGGACCGTGTGGCCGGATAAGCATTGGCGAAATCCAGCCATTTCGACGCCAGGTTGTCGTCAAACGCGTTGCTCGCCACCTCATTGGGCGGGTTGTCCCCTTGCGCGGTGATGGTTCCCTGGTGGTCATCCGTCGTATCATAAGACCCTCCCGCGGGCGCGCCGCTTCCCTGGCCGGTGAACTGGACCGTGAGCGGGGCCTGGGTGCCGCTGCCCGGAAGGGCGCTGATTGCCGCCGTCAGCCCCGGCAGCACGGTCAACGTCAGCATAGCCTGGCCGGTCCCGCCTTGATTGTCCGTCACCGTCAACAGAATGCTGTTGGTTCCGATGGGCAGAGTCACCACCGGGTTGGGTCCTGTCGCCAGCACCGTCCCGTTTTCCGACCAGACGTACGAGACAATCGTTCCGTCCGCATCGGCCGACCCGCTCCCAATCAACGTGACCGTCGCCGTCGTTCCTCCCGGACCCGCGTTGATGGTTTGGTCCGGACCGGCCACGGCCCAAGGAAGCTGATTCTCCGCCAGCGCACCGCCCGCAGGCGCGGTCTCCGGCGTCGTGTTTGTCGTCAGCGTCATGGCGAAGATGCGGATGTTGGGCGCATTCGGCAGAAGCAACGAATTGGCATTGGCCGGCAGGTCAATGCGGTATTTGAACAGGTAACAGAAATTGTAGGCATCATTTGCGCCATTGCCGTCATGCCGGTGCGTGCAAACCCAGCCGACCTCGTCGCTCGTCACGGAGGGTGGACACCACTGTCCGATGAAGCCTGTGAAATAGCCGACGGTCAGGTTGGTGGCCTGCCCATTCACCGTGAACGTGCCGGTGGTGGCATTGGAGGCGGCGGCGGCCAGGAGATAAAGATGATCGCAGCCGGCGCCGTTGAAGGAAATGGTTTGGCCGAAGCAAGAAAGAGCGTTGAAAGCCCCCTCGTTGGTCGGACCAATTTGGAAAGTCACCCCGTCCCGCACGATGGCCGCCGGCATCAACTCCGCTGGATAAGTGTAGCCGCTGTCAAAATTGCCGTCGGTCCGGTTTGCGTCCGTCGAGATGGCGTCCAAGTTGTAGGGCAGCGTCACGGGCGCGCTGACGGGCTTGGCGACCAGCGCGCCGGGCGCCGCCACCGTCAGAGCCAGCGTCAGGGGCGAGTACGCTCCCGGCGACACGGTGAGGGTCCCGCCCGCGGGTGTCAGGGCCGCCAGCGGGCTTTCCGTTCCCGTAACCTGGCGCGCGGCGGTGATGGCGCCGGCGCAAGTCAGCGTTGCGGTCTGGGCCTGCCCCGCCAATTCTTGCAGCCGCACAATGATTTCGCTGCTGTTCTCGGCTTTCTTGATCGCCTTGACCATCACGCTGGAATTGTTGCAGGAAAGGAACCCGAAGGTTTTGCCCATAGTCCCCGTATGTGGGAGCGTCTGAAAGGCCTGGAGCGGCTGGTTCGGGATGCACCTGCTCGCGCCCTCCATTTACGACGTGCTGGCGCAAATGATCCGCGACGATGTGCGCGACCGGGGCGAATTCCAACTCACCCGCGCCCAGGAAATCCAGCGCCGGCGGGAAGGGTATTTGGCGCTGGAAATGACGGAGGCGGAGCGTTTTGATTTCGGCACGCCGGATGATTTCGTGCGCAGCGTGGCGGCCTTTCGCCAGGGGTGATGGCCGCGCTGGGGCTGTTCAGGCCGCTTTTGGCAAGGGGTGAACGGCCTTTAGGATTTCCGTGGCAGACGACAAACCGGCCTGGGAGGCGATTGCTAAATGCAAAATGACAAATCCAGAGCCTACCTGCTCTCCGATGGTTTCCTCTTTCTTCTACGTAAAATGATTACGAAAAGCGATACAACCGCCACGAGCAACAAAATGACCGGAAGCCAGGAGCCATCATCGCCGGGACTCGCTGACTTGATCCACCTAAGCCATAAGGGAGGCATACCGTATCCAACCAACTTATTGAAAAGAGCATTGCGACGCACGATCGTTTTGGCGGGAATATATTTTCCACCCAACTTATCGAGAAGGGTGTTCCTGACAATAAGACTCTCTGCACGATACTTGTCCTTCATAAATGTGGAAGGAAGGAAGTACTCTGCGGGAAGGACGTTGCTGCTCAATTCCATGGACGCAACCACGGTGCCAGTTATGAAATTGGTTTTCCCATGATCTATCCGATACGCAGCCACTCTGCGGGGAAATTCTATGCCAGACGCGGCACCCTGGCTGGTTTGGTCTGCCTCCCCGGCTCGTCTCAAAAACGAGACTATATATATTGAGCCGGCAGTTTTTGGATCTTGCCATTCCAATTCCATCCCTGAGACCGTTTGCCTGTCAGCCATGATAAGCCTGCCGTTGACATTGGTCTTGCCGTCCAAAGTATTGGCGGCAACAAACCGGGTGTCATCAGTGAATCGCACAGTGCCGATGGCTAGGAAAAACGCGCCGAGATTGAGGGGTCGGCGGGCAGATGAGATATGTTCAGCATCCTTGCCAAAAAAGCGTTCACTGTCCGTCTTTCCGTCCGAAAATGCAATCCCCCCCATATGAGGCAACGAAGAAGAACCCCGCCAATTGGTGTTGCCGAATTTCCCTTGAATGGTGCCTCGATACCAGTTATTGGTTGCCCCGGACTCGGTCATCCCGAAACTCGAAAAATAACCATTCTGTCCCCAGGCCGACCAGAACCAGTTGGTTGAATTATAAACTAACTTCACTGAATTCCCGTGCGGGGTGCCGTATCCCATGTACGTGACAAAAACAGCATTTTTGATGTCGGGCGGATACTCCAGTATCCGTTTGACATCCACCAGGGGCATCGTCACGACCTCTCCTTGGTCTTGGTAAAGCGACGCGAGAGTATCTTGAAGTTTTCGCACTTCAAGATTTGAACCACCCGTAGCTGCGCCGCAATTGCCCAGCGAGAGGAGCAACCCGATGAGACAAACAATCACTCGATCTGGTCTCAAACCCAATGTGCGCGATGGAGTCGGTTCCTTGGATTGCCACATTGGGCGCAGGCCGGCGCATGGGGCTTTCATACTCAACGACAACTTGCTGCCAGCCCCCTGCCCCGTCAAGCCGGACGCGCAGGGATTCGACCCAAAGGAAGCGCGACACTAAAGGCTTGTTTTCCAGCGGGACAAGGTTATTGTTCCGTTGTGACCAAGATTAAGGAAATCGAGCGTGCCGTCGAGCAATTGCCTGCCAAAGATTTTGCCAAGCTGGCGGTCTGGGTTGACCGACGCCGCCAGCAGCTTGCCATCGTTCAGCCGGCCACCGACAAAAGCCAGGTGGTCGTCCGTGACCACAGTGCCTTCCTAAACAGCTACGCCCCCCAAGACGAGGGCCTTTACGACGATGCCGCGGCCCGGTGAAGTCTGGCTCGCGGATATTCCTTTTACCAGCGGCGCCGCCTCGAAACTGCGTCCCGTTTTGGTGCTCTGGACGGACGCCGCTGATGTTGTGGTGGCGGCGGTTACCTCGTCACCGCCGCGTTCCACGACGGATGTAGCCTTGCAAGAGTGGGCAGCCGCAGGTTTGCGCGTCGCCTCCACCGTAAGATTGTCCAGGTTGGACTGCCTGGAGCAACTTCTTCTGCGCCGCCGTCTGGGCGTCGTTCCTCCAGCCGACGCCGGTGACTTGAAGCGCGTTTGGGCAAACGAAATTCGGCTGCGGTTCTGAATCGGTGATTGGGAAGAGATGCCATATCCGTTTTGTCCATCATTTTGGCCCTAAATTTCCACCCCTAATCCCGGCTCGGGCTGGATGATTTTGATGTTGGGGTGACGCTCGCGGATTTGGTCCTCCACCCATTGCCGGGCGCTGGCGCCGCCGTGGCCCAACAAAACCGCGCGGGGCGAAACCACGCCCACAAAATCCACCAGCGACTCGCGGGTGGCATGGGCGGTCAAATCAAAATCTTCCAGCACACAGCGGCGGGTCAATTGGCCGCCGCTGGCGCTGAAGAGGAAGGGCACGCCGGGCTGGGAGGCTTTGAGGCGGCCGCCCGGGGTGTCCGGGTCGGCGTAACCGACGAAGAAGATGGCCTGGTTCTCCCGGCCGGCCATGCGGATGGCCAGTTCGTGGGCGGGCGTGCCCTCGGTCATCATGCCGGCGGTCAGCACAAAAATGCGGCCGCCGGTCAGCTTCATGTTCAAGAGTTGCTCGCGTTCCAGGACGATGAGTTGCAGGGCCTCCAACAATTGCAACTCGGGGTGGCCGCGATTGGCCAGGTGCGCCTTTTCATCGTAAGTTTCGGTGAAAGCCCGGCCCAAGCCGCCGATGTAGATGGGCTGGCGCCGCAGTTTATGGGCGGCCATCATCAGGGCCAGCTGGGCCAGGATTTCCTGGGTGCGGCCCAAGGCGAAGGTGGGCATCAAGATGCAACCGCCTTTGGCCAGGACCCGCTCCATGGCCTGGGCCAGGCGCGCGGCCTCGGCCTCGCGGGTGAACCCGGCCGGCGTGGCGCGGTCGCCCCGGGTGGTTTCCATGATAAGGACGTCGGCCCGGATGCCGGAGAAACGGGCGGCTTTGAGGATGGTTTGGTCGTGGAAACAAACGTCGCCGGTGTAAAAAAGCGTCTGGGATTTTCCCCGGACCAGGATGCCGGCGGAGCCGAGGGCGTGGCCGGCGTCGTGAAATTCGAGGGTGGGCGCGGGCAGTCCGGCGCGGGCTTTGGCGTGGGAGTTCCATTCGATTTGGCGGTTGTAGCGGAAGCCCTGAAATTGAGGCTCCAGCGCCTCCAGTTCGCGGTGGGTGTAAAACGGATAGTCCCGGACCCCGTTTTCGTCGCGTTGGCGGATCATGACGTTGACGGAATTGTGCAGGACGCGGCCGATGAGGCAGCAGCTCAACTCGGTCATGAGGATGTGGGCTTTGGGGAAATGGCGGATGGCCACCGGCAGGGAGCCAACGTGATCGTGGTGACAATGGCTCAGGGCGATGGCATCCAGGTCTTCATTGGCAACGGCGGAATAAAGCGGGAGGCTGGCGCGGCCTTCCCGTTTGGGATGGGCGCCGGCGTCCATCAGGAGCCGGTTGCCGTCCATCTCCACCCACCAGGCGCTGGCGCCAATATCGGTGTCGGGATTAAGATTAACAATGCGCATGGGGGACGGAGGCGGGGAGGATGGGGTTGGAAACCCAGCGCCGCAAAGCCGGAAAACGGGGGTTAAAAGTAATTTTGAACATTTGCATGATGTTTAGCGTCATATAGTTGAGTTCTGACACTGGAACTGGATGGGTTTTTGGTTTTCCCACCCTGATTCATTCAGACTCAAGGGTTGGTTAGTTTGGTTGTTGGGAGGGCGGACGCTGCAATGGCGTCCGCCCTTTTTTATTGGGCCGGCGGTGTTTTCTCCCGGATGCGAGGCGTTTTCGGTCATGATTGGCCGGACATAAATAAGGGGCCGGGCAGGATTTTCCAAGATAAATGAATTCTCAAGGCGCCGGGGATGGGCCTGCGGCACGATCTTGGGCGCTGGGAGCAGCCTTTTTAGGCTGCGGATCCGGCGGTTGGAGCAAGGCCCAATAGCGCAGGCCGCGGGTGCTGATGTGCAAGCGCACAAAGCCAAACCGCTCCATGATGGCTTCGTATATGGCCATGCCGGTCAGGATCACATCGGCCCGGTCGGGCGGCAGTCCGGGGGTTTTCCGGCGGCCGGCCAGCGGCAGTTGCCATTGGGCTTCCAAAAGCGCGCGCAGACGGCCCGCCGGCAGGACGGTGGCTTCGATCTGCTCACGGTTGAAATCCTCCGCCTTGGCCTCCATGCGGGCCAGAATCGAGGCCGTGCCGCTGGTGCCGACTAATTGCACCTCGCCGGGGCATTGCCGCAGGGCGGGTTGGAGCGTCGGGACGACCTGGTGGTCCAGAAATTCCCGCAAAACCGCGCGGCAGCGGCCCAGCGCCTCCAACCCCGGCGGATCGCCCGGCTGCAGTTGCTCGAGCAACCGCACTGTGCCGAGCGCATAGCTGCGGCAGAAGCGGGGCACGGCGTTTTCGCCCACGATGAATTCGGTGCTGCCGCCGCCCACATCCAGGACCAGCGCCGGCTGGCGGGCCAGTTTTGCATCGCTGGCCACGCCGCGGAAGACCCATTCGGCTTCCTCCTCGCCGGACAGGATCTCCATGGGCAAGCCGGATTCCTGACGGATGGCAGCGACCAGTTGAGGGGCATTGAGGGCGTCGCGCGCCGCACTGGTGCCGATGATGCGGACGGTGGCGGCGCCCAATTTCGCCGCCCTGGCGGCATACTGGGCGGCGGCGGCGGCGGTTTTGGCGACGGCGGCGTGCCCCAGTTGCCGGGTGGCGTAGAAACCGGCGCCCAGGCGCGTCTGGTTGCTCTCTTCCGCGACGGGCGTGATGCGGGAGCCGGCCACGTCGGCCACGAGCAATTTGACGGAGTTAGTGCCGACGTCAATGACGGCCCGGCGTTGCGGCGGTTGGCTTTGCATCCGTCACTTGGATTGCTGGCGGGCCAGGACGGCGCCGCCGAGGATGCCGGCGTCGTCGCCTTTCTTGCTGGCCACAATGTCCACCCCCTTGGTGGCGCCGCTCATGCCGTAATCCTGGGCGGTTTCCAGAATAATGGCCATCATTTCCTCGCCCAAGGCATCAATGACCCCGCCGCCCAGGACGACCACCTGGGGGCTGATAAGATTGATGATGTTGGCCACGGCGATGCCGGTGTATTCGGCGGCTTCCTCGACGATTTCTTCCACCAGTTTGTCGCCTTTTTTGATGGCCTTGCGCAGATCGCCGCTGCGCAAGTCCTTCAAATCCGGGCCGAGGGAATCGGTCAGGATCGTTTTTTTGCCATCCGCCACGGCGGCGGCGAGTTTGCGGAAGATGGCGGTGCGGCTGGCCAGGGCTTCGAAACAGCCGCGGCTGCCGCAACTGCATTTGGGTCCGCCCACTTCAATGACCATGTGGCCGATTTCCCCGGCCGTGCCATTGAAGCCGGAAAATAATTTGCCGTCAATAATCAGGCCGCCCCCGATGCCGGTGCCCAGGAAAATCCCCACGACATGGCGCGGTTTGGCGGACAGTTCCGTTTCATAAACCCCCAGGACGGCCGCGTTGCAGTCGTTTTCCACGAAGACGGGCAGCCCCAGTTCCTTTTCCAGAATTTTTTTCAGGGGCACGTCCTCCCATTGCAGGTTGGGGGCGAAAATGATGCGGCCGGACTCGGCATCCACCGTGCCGGGGGCGCCGATGCCAACGCCCTTGACTTGCTTAAGCTCCAGGTCGCATTCATCCACCGCGTCCCGCACGCAGCGGGCAATGCGCTCGATCACTTCATCCGGCCCGCGCTCGGCCTTGGTGCTGAGCTTGGCGCGGCCCAGGCAGTTGAGGTCCGCGTCAAAGATGCCGGTCAGGATTTTGGTCCCGCCCAGGTCAACCCCGGCGAAGCATTCCAATTTGGCGGCGGCTTCCGACATGGTTATTTGCCTGCCAGAACGCTTTCGATGCGTTTGCGCAGTTCCACGTTGATTTCATCGGGCGAGCGATGGCCGTCCACAATGGTAAAGCCGTAGGTCGCCTGCAATTCCTTGAATTTGAGCGCGACCAGCGTCTGATACTTGAGGAAGCTGTCAAACATATCGCGCGACAACCCCAGGTCCATCCCGCTTTCCCAAAAGTCGAGCGCCTGGTTTTTGGCGAAATTTCGCTCCACCAGGTCTTCCGGCAGCACGTTCAGATAAAAAACCACGTCCGGCGCCACCGCGATGCCATAGAGGTTTTTCAACCAGGCCATGTCCATGCCCCGCACCAGGTCGCGCACCATCAGGGTGTAAATGTAGCGGTCGGCCAGGACCATCATGCCGGCCCGCAAACCGGGCAGGATGATGTTCTCCAACTGGTCGGCGAAATCCGTCGCATAAAAGAGGCTGAAGGTGGTGCGGCTCAAAACATTGCCCGCCTTGGCGTGGTCCAGTTCTTCGCTGACCAGGGTGGAGCGTTTGAGTCCCACCTGCACGGTGGCGTGGCCGCAGCCTTCCAGCCATTCCACCAGCCGGGCGATCTGGGTGGAGCGGCCCGAGCCGTCGGCTCCTTCCACCACAATCAGTTTGCCCCCCAGCTTGGACAGGTCCATGCCGGGAACGCCCTGTCCGTAAAACTGGCGCGGCTTGGGCCTGGGCACCAGAATGCGCCGGGGATTGGTCTCAACGGGAATGCGCGCGGAACGTTTCATGTTATGGGCAGCGGTTTGTGCAGCTTGTATTTCTTCAAGTCCACTTTGGCGGCCACCAGGTCCCGCACGATGGCTTGCTGCGCCTCGATGGGCTGATTGGCGTCAATGACCAGAAAGTTGAATTCCGTGCTCATGGCCAGATACTCCTCCAAAATCCGGCCCTGGAAAATGCGGAAGCTTTCGTAAGGATCGGACGACAAATGCAAATCCATCCCCGCCTCGAAATACTTCAATTGCGGGCGTCCCTCCAGAATGCGCTGCAGGGAAACCTCCAGCGAAGCCTTGAAGAAAAAAACCAGGTCCGGCATGGCGGCGAAATTATAAATGCCGCGCACCCATTCCGGCGGACAGCCCCGCACGGTGTCGCGCCCGAAGGCGGTGAAAATATAGCGGTCGCACAGGACGAGGTAACCGGCCCGCAGCAGCGGCACCAACTGGCGTTCGTAGCGGTCGGCGAAATCGGTGGCGTGGATGAGACTGAACGTGTTGGGGGAGAGCAGCTCGCGTTTCTTTCCCTTGCTCGTGGCGTTCTTGACCAGCTCGGAGGAATTCCATTCGCTGAAGAACACCTTCAACCCCTGCAATTCCAGCCAGCGTTTGAGCAGGTAGATTTGCGTGGATTTGCCCGACCCGTCCAGGCCCTCCACGGCGATGAGGCGTCCCGGAAATCCGAGTTCGGCAAAAGTTTTCATCCGCCCCCCATTAAACATCTTTCCCGCCGCCAAACAAATCAAAATCGTCAAACCCCCTCAGTTTTTGGCCGGTCCGGGAAAGGCAGGGCGGGCACTCCGCTGCCCGCCGCGGCTCGCAGCCAGTGGGCTTCCCGGCACGTCGCGTTGCCCCTGCAAAAGAGAATCTGGGGTCACATCTAAACATTCTACATTTGAAGTGTTTTTCACCGCAAAATAGAATGTTGAGACGCGAGCCGGAAGGCGTTTGTGGGCGGCACAAACCGCCCAAAATGAGCCTTGACATTCCTTTCAGATGAGACTATAAAAAGTATCAAATGAGCGATACATTGACAAAGGCAGGGCGGAAGATAAGGAGCGCCACGGCGGGGTATTTCCGCAAAGGCGACAAGCGGCCTGCCAAAAAAGCCGGTGCCGGCGTGGTCAACTTTTGTGTTTGTTGGCCAGTGGGCAAAAACGCGGCCCTGGTTTTTACGCCATCCAAACTTATCGAGGTCATTCAGATCGGGTTGCCGGTATGGGAATTGGGCGACTTGCAGGCCAGGCTCGACGTGCCGATGGAAAGGCTCGTCCCGATGCTCGGCATCTCCAAGGCCACGCTCCATCGCCGCAAAGCCGGCGGAAGGCTTGGACCCGCCGAATCCGACCGCGTCGTGCGTTTCGCCCGGCTGCTGGGCAAGGCCGTCGAAGTCATGGAGTCCGAGGAGAACGCCCGCCAATGGCTGACCTCGCCTCAATTCGGGCTGGGCGGCGCGGTGCCTCTGGACTATGCCAGGACGGAAGTGGGCGCGCGCGAAGTCGAGGATTTGCTCGGTCGCATTGAGTACGGAGTTTATTCCTGATGCCGGAAGCCTGGCGCATCGTGAAGGAAAAGCACACCGCGACGGCGTTCTCCGGTGAAGGCGCGGCCAAGAACGGCGGACGCTGGAATTCGCGGGGTCTGCGGGTCGTCTATGCGAGCGGCACCAAATCCCTCGCCGCGCTGGAAAGCCTGGTTCACCTCAACCCGCCGGTGCGTTTCAAATATGTCGCCATTCGCATCAAGTTCGACGACGCGCTTATTGAGGGCGTCCCTCCCAAAGTCCTTCCTCCAGACTGGAAGAGCGAACCGCCGCCGCCGTCCACCAAGCGAATTGGCGATGCCTGGGTATCGGAAGCGCGGTCGGCGGTGCTCGCCTTGCCGGGCGTGATCGTTTCGGGAGAATCCAACTACCTGCTCAATCCGGCGCATCCCGGCTTCAAAAAAATCTCCATTGCCAAGCCGGAGCGATTCACCTTTGACCCGCGGCTCCTCCCCTGACCCGGAAAGAGGGCTTCCCTTGATGGCCGCCGTCTCCCGGTCACGCGGATGGCGCCGGCGGATATTTCGGCTGGACAGGCGCTCGAAATTCGCGTCTTCTGGCCTCAACCCAATTCACAACCATGATTGCCAAATTTATCTGCCTTGCCGCATTGGCTCTGCTCATGCACGCCACCGCCGTTCTTGCCGCCGACAACTGGAAGGAAAAATTGCAGAAGGAACTGCCCTTGCTCGGTCATCGCAACTGGATCGTCGTCGCCGACTCGGCTTATCCGCTCCAGACCGCCCCGGGCATCGAGACGATTCGCGCCGATGCGGATCAGTTGACCGTGGTGAAGGAGGTCCTTTTCCAACTGTCCAAATCCAAGCACGTCCAGCCGGCGATCTGGACCGATGCCGAGTTGAAATTCGTGCCGGAGAAAAATGCGCCCGGCATCAGCGCCTATCGCGAGGCCCTGGCGAAGATGCTGGCGGACAAAAGCGCCCAGGTCCTGCCCCACGAGCAGATCATCGCCAAGCTCGACGAGGCGGGAAAAACTTTCAAAGTGCTGCTCATCAAAACCCCGCTGGCGCTGCCCTACACCTCCGTTTTCTTCCAGCTTGACTGCGGCTATTGGAACGCCGCCTCGGAGAAGGAATTGCGCGACGCCATGCGCGCGGCGGGGCAATAGCGCCACAACTCATGAAGCAGCACTCCGCCGTCAGCCGCCGCCATTTTCTTCGGCAAACCATTGCCCTGGCCGGGGCCGCCGGATTCCAAATGGCAGCGCGGTCCGCCGTCCGGGCCGCGCCGGCGCCGGCGGCACAACCTGCCCGCAAGCCCATTCCAGTCATTCTCGCCACCGATATTGGCGATGATATAGACGACACCTGGGCTTTGGGCTTTTTGTTGCGATGCCCGGAACTGGATTTGAAGCTGGTCCTCGGCGAATATGGCAAAACCCAATACCGCGCCAAGCTCATCGCAAAATTCCTGCAAACGGTGGGCCGCCCGGATATTCCGCTCGCTCTTGGCGCCGACGCCGATCCGCGAGGCGAAGGCGCGCAAGCGGGATGGATTCGCAATTACGACTTGAACAGCTACCCGGGCAAGGTGCATCGCGACGGGGCGCAGGCCGTCATTGACACCATCAACCAGTCCCCCGAGGCGGTGACGGTGATTTCCATCGCGCCGATGCCGAACCTGGCCGCCGCCCTGGCGCGCGCTCCGCAAATCGCCAGGCGCGCCCGCTTCGTCGGCATGGATGGCAGCCTGCGCCTGGGCTACAATGGCAGCAAGACCGTTTCCGCGGAATGGAACGTGAAGGCCGACGCCAGGGCTTGCCAGGCGGTCTTCGCCGCGCCGTGGGAAAAGACGATCACGCCGCTGGACACCTGCGGCGTGGTCAAACTGGAGGGTGAGCGCTATCGCCGGCTTTGTGATTCAAAAAACCCGGTGGCCGCGACCGTCATCGAGAACTACCGCCTCTGGTCCAGGGCGAACAACAATCAGGACACCGCCGCCGAAAGCCATTCCAGTGTGCTCTTTGACACCGTGGCCGTGTATCTCGCCTTTGCCCGGGATTTCTGCCGGATGGAAAGCCTGGGGGTCCTGATTTCCGATGACGGGTTCACCCGGATTGATGAAAAGGGAAACCGCGTGAACGCAGCCACGGCCTGGAAAAACCTCGATGGCTTTTGCGATTTGCTGGTCTCGCGGCTGCTCGCCTGATGCCGGGGAACGCCCCGGACAGCCGCCGCGGCGGGCGGCGCGATGTCGAAATGAGGCGGGCATGCCTATTTCACAGTTGGTTCAGGCACCGCCGGCACGGCGGGCTGGGCATCAATGATGGCATTAGTCTTGACTGTCGGCACGGTGTCGGCTCCCGCAAGTTCATCCGGCAGAATGGTGATGGCAATGCGGCGGTTCCTGGCCCGGCCCTCCGGGGTCGCGTTGTCGGCAATGGGACGATATTCGCCATAACCGACGGCTCCGACGCGCCGCGGGTCAACTCCCGCTTTTTCGGTGAGAAAATGCACGGCGGCCAGGGCGCGGGCGGCGGAAAGTTCCCAATTGCTGGCAAACCGCGTGCGGATGGGCACGTTGTCGGTGTGGCCGATGACGTGAATTTTTAGCTCGGGATGTCCCGCCAGTATGCCCGCTATCTTGCGCAGCACCGATTCCCCGTCCGGTTGCAAGACCGCCTCACCGGAATCAAACATCACCCGGTCCAGGATGTTGACGGTGAGCTTGCCTTGCAGATTTGAAATGGTGACATCCTTGGATTCAAGGTCCGCCCGCAATTGATCTTCCAGCCCTTTCGCCATTTGCCCGGCCATCTCCTTTTCCTTCTCCAAATCGGCCACCTGTTTTTGCAGGGCCGCGAGCTGGCTTTTGGCTTTCTGCAGTTCGGCCAGCCCGTTGGTGACGCCGGCTTTGGCCTCAGCCAGACCGGAGCGAAGCGACTCAAGCCCGCGGAGCTTGCCCAGGTCCGAGGCCCAGAGCAGCAAAACCACCACCAGCAGCGCGGCCACGATGCCGGCCGCAATCCAGCCCGGCCTGGAACTGTCCGGACCGCGCTCCGCCTTGGTCGCGTATTCCGTAAACGGTTTGCTGTCTTCGCTCATCGGCGTCCATTTAATCAGACGGGCCAGGACCGTCCAAGCGAAGAATCGCCGCCGCCGCCGCCACGGCCGCATTTCCCCGTACTCTTGCTCTTAATCCTAATCTTAATCCCAAACCCAAACTCAAACGAACTCGTTGATAAGATTCTCCAGGAACTCCTGCCGGCCGCTGCGGTTGGCGGCGGCATCGCCCTTCTTGAGGATATAAGCCTCCAGTTCCTGCATCGTGACCTTGCCGGACTCGATTTTCGCGCCCAGGCCGGAATCCCATGAGGAGTATCGCTCCTTGACAAACTCCGCCAGGCGTCCGTCTTTGCGGATGGCGGCCGCAATTTTCAGCCCGCGGGCGAAGGCGTCCATCCCGCCAATATGCGCATAGAAAAGATCCATCGGCTCGAAGCTTTCCCGGCGCACCTTCGCGTCGAAATTCACCCCGCCGGTCTTTAATCCGCCGTACTTCAATATCGTCAGCATCACGCAAGCGGTCAGATAAACGCTCGTGGGAAACTGGTCCGTGTCCCAGCCCAGCAGCTCGTCCCCGGTGTTGGCGTCAATCGAGCCCAGCCGGCCCGCCGCCCCCGCCACTTCCAGTTCGTGTTGCATGGTGTGGCCGGCCAGGGTGGCGTGATTGGTTTCCAGGTTGAGCTTGAAGTGCGGCAGCAAATCGTGTTCGCGCAGGAAATTCAGGCAGGCGGCGGCGTCGAAATCGTATTGATGCTTGGTCGGTTCCTTCGGCTTTGGCTCCAGGTAAAATTGTCCCTGGAAACCAATCTGCTTCTTGTAATCCACCGCCAGGCGCAACAACCGGGCCATGTGATCCAGCTCGCGCTTTATGTCGGTGTTGAGGAGGGTGGAATAACCTTCCCGGCCGCCCCAGAACACGTAGCCTTCGCCCTGGAGCTCGTGGGTGACTTCCAGCGCCTTTTTCACCTGCGCGGCGGCAAAAGCAAAGACCTCGGCGTTGGGACTGGTGCCGGCGCCGCTCATGAAACGCGGATTGGAAAACAGGTTCGCCGTGCCCCAAAGCAGTTTGATGCCGGTGCGCTTTTGTTCCTCTTTGATTACCGGGACGACCGCGTCCAGATTGCGATTGGTTTCCGCCAGATTGTTTCCTTCCGGCGCAATGTCGCGATCGTGGAAGGCGAAGAATGGCGCGCCCAGCTTCTCGATGAACTCCATGGCCACCCGCGCCCGGTTCTGCGCGTTTGTGACCGAGTCGGTGCCATCGTCCCACGGTCGCAGCATGGTGCCCGCCCCGAAAGGATCCGAGCCGGTGCCGCGGAAAGTGTGCCAGTAAACCACGGAAAAGCGCAGGTGATCGCGCATCGCCCTGCCTTCCACCAATTCCTCCGGGTTGTAATGCTTGAAGGCCAGCGGGTTTTTCGATTTCGGCCCCTCGTACCGAATGTTTTTAACCTCTTTGAAAGTTTCAGTGTTCGTCTTCATTTGTGCGGGCGATATTATGGGTCGTTCCAGCATTTGTCAACGACCTTGTTCGGCCCATCCGGGCAGCCCTGGTACATCGTGACCCCCCTCCGCCTTGCTTTTGGCCGATTTAATGTGTTGTTTTGGTGTCACGGTATGACTTTACCCTTGGTTTGCTGGGCGTTTGACGTTGGAGCTT